>NZ_AKJZ01000016.1 GCF_000282055.1 Flavobacterium sp. CF136 | reverse complement strand
TTTTTTAAGTTACAAAATCTATGTTTCTAGCCTGCACTGAGCGGAGTCGAAGTGTGTTGAAAATAATTACACCCAACGGGTTAATTTAATAAGGCTCTAAAATTACAGCGGATTTCTTTTTTTGATTTTATATAATTCTCGCAATAAATTATATAATTTGTTTTTATTTTTTTTCTAAAAAATCCCTGAACCATAAACCGGATTGTTTAATAGTTCTCTTTTGAGTATCAAAATCAACATGAATTAATCCAAATCTGGCATTGTAACCTTCAGCCCATTCGAAATTATCAGTGAGGCTCCAGACAAAATAACCATCGACTTTACAGCCTTCCTGTTTTGCTTTAAATAATTGCTCCAAATTATCTTGTATATAATGAGTTCTCTTAATATCATATACTTTTCCATTGGAAACCGTATCAGGAAAAGCGGCACCGTTTTCAGTTATTATAATTTTCTTTATTCCTTTATAGGCATTAAATTTTTGCAGAATATAATAAAGGGCAGGAGGATAGATTTCCCATCCCATTGTGGTTGAAATTACATTTCTTTTTTCGGCACTTACCAATTCGGCTCCGATATAAGGAGTAAATAACGAAGATTTTACAATTTCTCTTGTATAGGACTGAAGGCCTATAAAATCGAAATCAAAAGCCATATTATTTTTATCATCGGCCAGAATATAATTATTTAGTTTTTTTAATACAGGAAGATCATCCTGCGGATAGCCAAGACCCAATAAAGGTTCTATAAAAGTTCTGTTCAGCAAGGTGTCAACACGTTTCGTAGCTTCAATATCTTTTTGTTTTTGAGTTTCAGGCTCTATGTGTGTACATGAAAATGTTGTACCAATATTAGCATTTTGTACATTATGGCGTAATATTTTTGCACCGGCAGTTGTAGCTAATGTTACATGATGCATGGCTTTAAGGTAATTTGTAATTCCTTTTTTTCCTGGAGCATGAATACCAAGAAAATACCCTGCACCTGTAAAAACAGATGGTTCATTTATAACCATCCAGTTTTTTACCCGATCACCAAAATGATGTGCGCATACTTCCGTATATTCCGAAAACCAGAAAATACATTCTCTGTTTGTCCAGCCTCCTTTTAATTCTAATGAATGTGGCAAATCCCAATGGTAAAGTGTAACCCAGGGTTCGATTTCGCATTCAAGCAAAAAATCAATAACCTTATTGTAATAGTCAATCCCTGCCTGATTTATCGGGTGAATTCCCGAAGGCATAATACGTGACCAACTAATAGAAAACCGAAAATTAGGAATGTTTAGCTCGCGTGCTAATTGAATATCATTTTTATAGAAATTATAAAAATCACAAGCATTATCGGCATGATGACCATTTTTTATCTTTCCTTTTTGTTTGGTAAAAACATCCCATATTGAAAGACCTTTTCCGTCGGCTTCGTGTGCGCCTTCAATTTGAAAAGCGGCCGTAGAAACTCCCCAAAGAAAATCCTTTCCAAATTGGTCTTTGTTTAAAAATGACCTCTCTAATTTATTCATTCAAATGTGCTTTCCTATTTTGTAAAGTAAATTAATGAAGAAAAGTAGAATGCATCGCTCTTAGAAAAAGCCACTCTTTAAATGAAACTATAAATTTTAGACTAAAGAATTTCATAACTATTTATTTTTATTCAAATTAAAGAAATAAATATAAATTCAATGTAATATGAATATTATCAAATAGTTAAAGGACTGTTGTTTAATGTAAAATAAGGTGTTCTTAACAATAATTAACAATTAATACTATTTACCTATAATTACATTAGTTTATATTTGTATATAGAACAATTATATCATGTTATTGATTTATGATACAACTAAGAGCTTTTACAATTTGTATTTTTCTATTCTTCGCTTTTTCGGTTTCCGCTTATAGTCAGCAGGTTAAATTGCTTAATATTGATCAGCTTAATGAAAGAATAAAGAATGGAAAAGACAGCACTTATGTGGTCAACTTTTGGGCAACCTGGTGTGCTCCGTGTATTAAAGAGTTACCTCACTTCGAAAAACTCAGGACAGAACACAGATCAGAGAAATTGGCTGTTTTATTAGTAAGTGTTGATTTTAAATCAAAATTGAATTCAGGCGTGACTCCATTTGTGAAAAGAAAAAATTTGAAGAGTGAAGTTTTTCTGCTTAACGAAAGCAGTCCTCAGGAATATATTGACAGAATTGATCCTTCGTGGTCAGGAAGCATTCCGGCTACAATTTTTATTAAAAATGATAAGCGAAAGTTTGTCGAAAGCGAATTTACCTACGAACAATTATTAACCGAATATAAAAAACTGTAAACGATGAAAAAAATAATCTTATTAGTAATGCTGGCACTTTCTGCCTTTCTTTCACAGGCACAAACTGCAACTCTTAAAGCCGGGGATGCAGCTCCTGATTTCAAACTTAAAAATGTAGATAACAAAGAACTTTCTTTTGCAAGTTTCCCCAATGCGAAAGGTTATATTGTTGTTTTTACCTGCAATACGTGTCCTTACGCAGTAGCTTACGAACAAAGAATTATTGATTTGGATAAAAAATTCAAACCCCAGGGATATCCTGTAATTGCCATTAATCCAAATGATCCTGAAGCTTCTTCAGCTGATGCTTTTAATAAAATGCAGGATTTAGCCAAAGAGAAAAAATACCCTTTCCCTTATTTATTTGATGCCGGACAAAAAGTTACAGATCAATATGGTGCAAAACGTACACCTCATATTTTTATCGTTTCCAAAACGTCAAAAGGAAATGTTGTAGAATATGTTGGTGCCATCGATAATGATCCCGAAGGCACGAAAACTGAAAAAATAAAATATGCCGAAGATGTTATTGCAGCTTTAAAAAGCAATCAAAAACCAGCCATTACACAAACTAAAGAAATTGGCTGTACGGTAAAAAGAAAAGCTAAAGCTTAATTTTAAGCGATTAATTCACAAAAAATGCCTCAATTATTGAGGCATTTTTTTATTGGTGCATTTATAAACTTTTAGTTTTTCATGAAAGAAAACAAGGCTTTCTACCTGTAGTAAAATATAGACAAAATTATTGGCAGAAGATTGGTAAAAGTGATTTTAAATTCTATTTTTACAATAAATTCTTACTAATGATTTACACAAATTAATTTATGGCACATTTCTCTGAACAAGTTCATATAACAATAGGAAGTTTTACCCAAAACGTTGTTTATTATGATTTGGAACTATCACAAAAGATGGCAGATCATCATCATTTTTCCTTTGTTTGGCAATATACAGGCAAGGCAATAATTAATCCGGCAGACCAGGCAAAAGCATTGAGAACCTATCTGGGTGACGAGGTTGTCTTTACCTTCAAGAGTCTTACCGGAATTAAACTGATGAGTAAGGGTATTATAACGGAACTTTCCTCTGTAGACTTGCATGGCAGTGCAGTAGGTTTGCATGTAAAAGGGATAAGTCATAGTATTGTTCTGGATGATATGAAAAAATCAAGGACTTTTCAGGAGCGTGGAATGGATGATATCGTACTAAGCATTTTAGCCGAAGGACCGGGAGAGTTTTACCAAAGGGATTCTATAAAATCGACATATCTTCAGGAATTCAAATGCATGGCCCAGTATAATGAAACCAGTTTTGAATTTTTAAAAAGATTAGGGAAACGTTATGGACAATGGTTTTATTTTGACGGGATGAGAATGCAGTTCGGACAGACCAAAACCAGTACTATAAAACTGGTCAACGGAGCTTCGTTACATGGTTTTAAAATACAGGCCAATATGTCTGCGCATAAAATTTCCCTAGGCGGTTATGATTATAATGGTGCTGCCAATATTCGTAACGCTTCTGCTAGAACTTCTACAGGCAGTAAAGACAGTTTCTCATCAATTGTCGGTCATAATCAGGGAACCGTAACGCAATCAGAACTGAGTATTGGTGCCTATACAACCAATGCCCAGAACAGCGAAGAAATAGAAGAAATGGTCAAACTGCAAACTGCAGGCAGTGATGCCAACAGTGTGTATTATAGCGGGATATCCTATTTTCCGTTAGGACTTGGACAGGTTTTTACGATACAAAACCAAACCGTAGAGCATGAACTGATTGTGATAGAAGTTTCACATATTTCGCAGGTACACGGAAATTATTCCTGTAATTTTAAGGCAATTCCGGCTGATGTTGCAGCGCCACATTATACTGATGTACATGTATTTGCCAAAGCAGAAACACAGCCTGCGAAAATAAAGGACAATAATGATCCTGAAGGACTCGGACGTGTAAAAGTGCAGTACAACTGGGCAAGCGGGAACACTACAAGCGACTGGATGCGTATGATACAGCCACATTCGGGTGCAGGCAAAGGATTTTATTTCATTCCCGAAATTGATGAAGAAGTTTTGGTA
The DNA here is from genome assembly GCF_000282055.1 of Flavobacterium sp. CF136. GTDB lineage: Bacteria > Bacteroidota > Bacteroidia > Flavobacteriales > Flavobacteriaceae > Flavobacterium. The sequence continues at coordinate 204,306 of NZ_AKJZ01000016.1, read as the reverse complement.
GGTTTTGAAGGAGGAAATGCACAGAATCCCTATGTGTTGGGAACACAATATAATGGAAGTGAAAGTTCAGGGTATAATTCGGGAGAAAACGATAAAAAAGTTATTCACACGCGTTCTGGTACAAAAATACTCTTTAACGATGCCGAAGGAAGTATTTTAATCGAAGACCCGAGCGGAAATACCTATCTTATGGACGGAAAAGGGAATATTAATGTAAATGCGCCAAATGATATGACTTTTACAGCCGGTAAAAACTTAAACATAAACGTTGGGGAAAATATGACTACCAATATAGGAATGAATAAATCTGATACTATTGGCATGAACAATACCGAAAGTATTGGTGCCATGAAAATGACAGCTGTAACCGGTGATTTTTTGAAAAATGTAGATGGAAGTTTCTTTGAAATTATAAAAGGAAACAGAGAGTCAGAAAGTAAGGAGAGAAAAGAAACAGCAAAATTGGTAACTTTGGATAGTACAGAAGCTGCAATAAATATAAAAAGTGCCAAAAACGTAAACTCGCATAGCGGCGAAAAATCCAAAAACGCTTAACTTATGAGTATTACAAGAATTATTGGCGGTGAAATGAAGAATACCACCACAGGAATGATGGATTTGCATGCTACTGATGGTGATTATTCTATTTATGCCGCCACACAAAATAATTGGCATGGGGAAGAAGATGGAATTATTCATAAAGATTATGAACCTTTACATCCTGATGATACAATGTCAAACAGGCTGGAACTTACCCTGAATATATTTTTTGATGGTACAACAAATAACAAAACCAATACGGAAGCCAGAGAAAAAAATGATACAGCCTATCAAAAAAAATCAAATAAAAAAGACGATAGTTATGAGAATGATTTTACCAATGTTGCAAGGGCTTACGATGCGGTTTCTGTAGATGATCCTAAACAAAAATCAGTGTATGTCGAAGGAGTAGGCACTAACGATTTGGATTCAGATGATACTATACCGATTGGTATTGCACAAAGTGCCGGATTTTGGCATTCGGGCTTAAAAGACAAAGTAAATAGAGGTTGTGAAAAAGCAGCATTAGAAGTTAAGAAAGCATCAAAAGGAAAACCTGTTGATTTGCTGACGATCAATGTATATGGGTTTAGCCGTGGCGCGGCAACGGCAAGGCATTTTTTGCATATTACAAATGAATTGTATACAGCGGTTATTTTATCCAATGGGTCTTTTTATCTTCCGGGGATAAACAAACCTCTGACCCATCCCAAAAACGAGGACAGTTCAAAACCCCCATATCCAAAACAAATAATGATAAATCATGGCTATTTTGGACAATGCCTGATTGCCAATGGCATGTATGAGGTAAAAAAAATAGCGTTCAATTTTGTGGGTCTATACGATACGGTTTCATCGCATGGACTATATCATGGTAATGATGTGAAAGAGTTAGGTCTTGATGCAATAAATAAAGCGGCAATTGTCTTTCAGCTTTCGGCAGCCGATGAATACCGTGAAAATTTCGATTTAACGGATATTCGAAGTGCTGGTCTACACGGACTCGAATTGACCCTTCCTGGCGTACACTCCGATATTGGCGGTTCGTATCTGCAAAATGAAAAGGAACGCTCTGCTGTTTATGGGGAAATATATACCGAAACCTACAATGAGGATCGCGAGACCAATCCGTATACTAAAAAGGCGGACGCTTTTAAAAAAATAGTAGTAGAAGAAGGATGGTATGCACCAGATGAACTGACTTTTGAATTTAAATATGAAGAAAGTAAAACCTATCTTGTGGGTACCCGCACTTTACAAAATACGTATGATAAAGTACCTCTGAATAAAATGATTATGGTCTCGAAACAGTTTGATGTAAAATATGATGAAACTCTTGAAAAACAAAAAACCAATATTTCCGATCCGTTTATTGCCAGTATTTTTGAGCAGTTAACCCTTTACAGCAGGGCAGTTATGGCACATCGAAATGATTCCATCACAGAAAAAAAAGACCTACAGCAATATATTGCAGAGTCAGCAAAAATAAGTTATCTTGATTATATAAATCCTGAAGATTTAAAAAGACTGCGCCATGAGTATCTGCACTGGTCGGTGAAGGCAGACCAGTTTGGTTTAGGTCCAAGATTCAAAGGAGTATTGCCTATAGAAAAACGTAAAAGAGAAATACATCATGGATAAGTTTTATAAAATAGTAGTTTTAGTAATAGTAAGTTTAAATGCCAGTTGCCAAATGAAAAACAAATATGAATGGGATAGTTATACCTGCCAGCCATCAATAGAAAAAATAAATGGCAATGAAAATATATATAGGGTAGAATTTGTTCGCGGTGATATTATTACGCTCGAAGACATTCCTGCTACTTTGCCTTTTGGTCTTCGGTCGTTGGGGAGATTCTGGAAAAAGCTGGACATCACAGCATGGTACTCCTATAGGTGCCGATGTGATTTATTATGCGGGTTACGAAGATAAATTTTACCATCTTAAAACAGATTTTCCTGTAGAAGAGATGAAAAAAGCCGTTGATACTACTTATCAGTACTATGATGATAACTATGAAAAATTTTCAGGCTTAATTTTTGGTTTTGCGCCACAAGGTATGGTGGTCGTCTGGAAAGAGTATGGTGTTATCAGGATTGAACTGGGGCGTTATCAGGCAGAAGTGATTACTGATGATAAGGAGCTGGAGAAAAAACTCTTTAGGGACTGGTCTATGAACCGCGAAGAGGTAAAGGCTCGGGATTTTATGCCCAATGCTTCCTGTGCCCAATGGGACATGTACCGCAAACGCTATACCTTCAGGGTTGTGATGCAAAATGAAAACCCCAATTTGCGTTTGTTCCAATATTGTTTTACCAATTATAATGGAGAACAAAATATTATTTTTATGCCGCCTTTGCCTGCAACCAGTTATGACAATCGGGCTTTACCACAAATATTTGAAATGGACTGGGAAACAAGCGGACATGAACGTTTTCGTGGCAATATTTTTTTGAATGAAAAAATAATTTTCGAAAAATTTAAAAACTTCAAACCGGAGGACAAACAGGAGTTTGAGGTAAAAATCAGCAAAGACAACAAAAAACTGGAATTATTTTTAAACAATGAACCTATTGAAGTAGACAGCGTACGAATTTATAAAGGATCGGTTATGTATAAAGGATCTTATTAATAAAACAATCAACAACTCATTTAAACCTAGAATTATTAAGAGTACTAAGAAATCCATCATGAATAAATTTTCTAAAATTGTAATTTTATTAATACTGGCAGCCTTATTAATAAAAATAGGTTTTAATGTACATCACCTAATAAAAACTAAATACGAATGGCAGAGTACTGCCTGTCAACCACAACTATCCGTTAAAGGAAATGAAAATGTATATTGTGTAGAATTTGTTCGCGGAGATATTATTACGCTTGAAGGCATTCCTGCTACTTTGCCTTTTGGAGGGTCTTCGGGTCGTTGGGGAGATTCTGGAAAAAGCTGGACATCACAGCACGGTACGCCTATAGGTGCTGATGTGATTTATTATGCGGGTTACGAAGATAAATTTTACCATCTTAAAACAGATTTTTCTGTAGAAGAGATGAAAAAAGCAGTAGATACAACATATCAATATAATGATGATACCCATGAAAAGTTTTCGGGTTTAATATTTGGTTTTGCGCCACAAGGCATGGTGGTGGTCTGGAAAGAATATGGAGTTTTCAGGATTGAATTGGGACGTTATCAGGCAGAAATAATTAAGGAGGATAAGGAGCTGGAGGAAAAACTCTTTAGGGACTGGTCTATGAACCGTGAAGAAGTAAAAGCACGTGATTTTATGCCCAATGCTTCCTGCGCCTTGTGGGATATGTACCGCAAGCGTTATACCTTTAGGGTAGTAATGCAAAATGAAAACCCTAATTTGCGTTTGTTTAGGTACTGTTTTACCAATTATAATGGAGAAAAAGATATTATTTTTATGCCTTCACTACCAGCTACCAGCTATGACAATCGGGCTTTGCCACAAATATTAGAGATGGACTGGGAAACTGGTTTTTATGAGCGCTTTCGGGGCAATATCTTTTTGAATGAGAAAGTGATATTCGAAAAATTCAAAAACTTCAAACCAGAGGATAAGCAGGAGTTTGAGGTGAAAATAAGCAAAGACAACAGAAAATTGGAATTGTTTTTAAATAATCAACCTGTTGAAGTAGACAGCGTACGCATTTATAAAGGATCAGTGATGTATAAAGGGTCATATTAATAAAACAATCAACAACTTAATTTAAAATTTCTAAAACTTATGTTGAAAATTACAAACCGCCTGGATAGATATTTTATAAAACTTTACTGAGATCATATAAAGTAATTAATTATTGGTATTCTAAATTTGAGAGTAATTATAAAAACATATAACCATGATACACTTGATTGATACCGCAGATAATGTAGTTGCTTTTAGAGCACTGGCAGAAGTAACCAAAGATGATTTTCAGGCTGTTGTAGTTCCATCAATAGATAAATTAGTGAAAAGGATTAATGAAATTAATTTTTTACTGGTATTAGATACCGACATAGGAAATTTTACATCAGGTGCGTGGCTGCAGGATATTTTGGTAGGACTTAAACATTTAGGAAAATGGAACAGAGCTGCGATTGTTTCGGATTCAGATGAAATAATTTCATTTACTAACGGATTTAGTTACGTTGTTCCGGGTGAGTTTCGTGGATTTAAAAAACTGGATTTTAATAAAGCATTGAATTGGGCTGAGGGTAATATATAGTTTGTAAAAACAAAATATCCTAATCTTAGCAGTAGTTTATTACGATACATTTTTAGAGTTAATGGATTTAACTTCCGGTATTATTAATTTGCTTTTGAATTGTTTTAAAACAATCCAAAAGCATTATTTTTTTAATATTTATATTTGAAAAAAGATTTTTCATTATTATTTCAAAAAAAGCCACCCAAAATTTTTTTCATAATAAACAATATTATATTTTTACGCAACCGATTGCAATTATGTAAATATTTTCAATAATGTATTTTTTTGTTGTTAAATTTATCAAATGCTTTTGTAAGATATAAAAACTGAACTAAAATGAATTTAAGAAAAAGGACACTTTTAATATTGATAGCATTGTTTTGTGTGATGACCAAGAATGTCTCAGCACAAAAAGATTATAAATTATGGCTTCAATATGAAAAGAAAACCGATTCAGAAATTTCAGGTTATCTGTCAAATATTAAAGGAATAGTATTATTAGAAGATACAGCAACTTCAAAAATTGCTTCAAATGAATTGCAGGTTGCTTTGAATGATATGTTCGGGAATAAAATTCAAACGGCAACAAAATTAGAAGGAGAAAATAAAATTATTATAGGTTCAAAATCGGCACTAAGTTCTGAAATTCAAAAATCAATTGGTTCTGATTTTGAAAAAATAAATGATGAAGGTTTTATAATCAAATCCATTTCCATAAAAAATAAAAAACATATTGTTATTACAGGAAAAAAAGATTTTGGGGTTTTATATGGTGTTTATAGTTTTTTGAGATTGCTTCAGACCAATAAATCTATACAGAATCTAAATATAGTTGACGCTCCAAAAACAAATATCCGAATTTTAAATCACTGGGATAATTTAGATCGTACCGTTGAACGTGGTTACGCCGGTTTCTCTTTATGGAATTGGCAAAAACTGCCTGATTTTATCGATCAGCGTTATATTGATTATGCCAGAGCAAATGCGTCAATTGGAATTAACGGAACAGTTTTGACGAATGTAAATGCGAATGCCTTAATCTTAACACCTCAATATTTAGAAAAAGTAGAAGCCTTAGCCAATGTTTTCAGACCTTACGGAATAAAAGTTTATTTAACGGCTCGTTTTTCGGCACCAATCGAAATTGGAGGTTTAAAAACGGCTGATCCAAAAGATGCTGAAGTAGTCAATTGGTGGAAAAATAAGGCCAAAGAAATTTATAAAAGAATTCCTGACTTTGGAGGATTTCTGGTAAAAGCAAATTCAGAAGGACAACCCGGACCTCAGAATTATGGAAGAGATCATGTTGACGGAGCCAATATGCTGGCCGATGCCGTTGCACCATTTGGCGGTGTAATTATGTGGAGAGCTTTTGTCTATTCTGAACATGATGCCAATGACAGAGCAAAACAAGCTTATGCCGAATTTGTTCCTTATGATGGAAAATTTAAAGAAAATGTAATTGTTCAGGTAAAGAATGGTGCGATTGATTTTCAACCTCGTGAACCTTTTCATCCGATGTTTGGCGCGATGCCAAAAACGCCTTTGATGATGGAGTATCAAATAACGCAGGAATATTTGGGTTTTAGTACACATTTGGTTTACCTGCCAAAATTATTTCAGGAAGTTTTAGAATCTGATACCTATCGAAAAGGAAAAGGCTCTACGGTTGCTAAAGTTATTGATGGTACACTGGATTACCATAAATTAACCGGAATTGCAGGCGTTTCAAATATAGGAAATGATTTAAACTGGACCGGACATCCTTTTGCGCAGGCAAATTGGTATGGCTTTGGAAGACTGGCCTGGAATCCGTATTTAGACTCGGAAATTATTGCTGATGAATGGCTTAGATGTACTTTTTCGAATGATGAAAATTTCATTAAACCGGTTAAAGAAATGATGATTGAATCTCGTGAAGCAGTTGTCAATTATATGACACCTCTTGGTTTGCATCATATTATGGATACAGGTCATCATTATGGCCCAGGACCATGGATTTCTAATTTGTCAAGACCGGAATGGAATCCCGTATACTATCATAAAGCAGATAAAAACGGAATTGGTTTTGACCGTTCTAAAACAGGTACAAATGCCACAGCGCAATATGCTCCGGAAGTAGAGAATTTTTTTGATAATTTAGAAACGTGTCCGGAAAATGAATTGTTATGGTTTCATCATGTTTCCTGGGATTATAAATTAAAAAATGGCCAAACTTTGTGGAATGGTTTGGCTTTAAAATATCAGGAAGGTGTAAATCAGGTAAAAGACATGCAGAATGTCTGGAATAAAACCGAAAAGTATGTTGATGTAGAACGTTTCAAAGAAGTTCAGATGTTATTAGAAATTCAATATAAAGAAGCAAAATGGTGGCGAGATGCATGTTTATTATATTTTCAACAATATTCGGGTAAAGAATTACCGGCAGGAGTAGAGAAACCAACACAATCTTTAGACTATTTTAAATCATTAAAATTCCCTTTTGCACCCGGAAATTAATTAGATAAAGAATAGTGTAAATAACTTAACTATTAACCAAAAATAAAATAATGAAATTAATCAAACCCTGTTTGCTGGCAATCACCGCATTGTTGTTTGTAAATTGTACTGCACAAAAAAAAATCAGCTCTTTGAAAGACGTATATAAAAAAGATTTTTATATAGGTACTGCTTTAAGTGCTAATCAAATTGAACAAAAAGATGCAAAAGTTAATTCGTTAATTTGTAAAGAATTTAATGCGATTACTGCAGAAAATATAATGAAATCGATGTTTATACATCCTCAAAAGGATAAATATGACTTTGCATTGACAGATAAATTTGTTGCTTATGGCAAAAAAAACAAAATGTATATTCACGGTCATACTTTAATCTGGCATAGCCAATTAGCACCGTGGATGACTCAAATTAAAGACAGTACAGAGATGAAAGCCTTTATGAAGGATCATATCACGACAATCGTTTCTAAATATAAAGGGAGAATTGATTCCTGGGATGTTGTCAATGAAGCTTTAAACGAGGATGGAACGTTAAGAAAATCAGTTTTTTTGAATACATTGGGAGAGCAATATCTTATTGATGCTTTTAAATTAGCTGCAGCAGCCGATCCTAAAACAGATTTATATTATAATGATTACAATAATGAAGAGCCTGCAAAAAGAGAAGGTACGATCAATTTAATCAAAAAAATTAAAGCTGCCGGAGGAAAAGTTGATGGTGTTGGTATTCAGGCACATTGGAGACTGGAAAGCCCTTCATTGGAAGAAATCGAAAAAAGTATTTTGGCTTATTCTGCAATTGGTGTTAAAGTCGCTTTTACAGAATTGGATATTACGGTATTACCAAATCCCTGGGATTTAAAAGGGGCAGACGTAAATCAAAATTTTGAGGGAAGTGCCAAGATGAATCCTTATCCTGAAAGTCTGCCTGATTCTGTTCAGGAAAAATTAGCACAACGTTATTCGGATATTTTTAAATTGTTTTTGAAACATAAAGATAAAATCAGTCGTGTAACTTTTTGGGGTGTTTATGATGGTCAATCCTGGTTGAATGACTGGCCAATAAAAGGAAGAACTAATTATCCGTTATTATTTGATACACAGCTTAAACCTAAAAAAGCATATAATGCTTTGATCGATTTAAAAAAATAATAACTTTAATTATACCATTAATTATCCTGAATATTAAATTTTTAAAATAAAACAGTAATAAGCTTAACTAAGTTTGGTTAGTATAGATTTTTTTTTAATTTTACACAACCGATTGTTTAATTGATATTCTTAAGATTTTAACATCAAAATTAGTACTTAGTGATAATTAACATACAATAGATAAACACAATATAAATTAGAAAATATTTTTGCCCCTTTACTAATCACCTAACTAACCACAAAAAACTAATGAATTTAACTTCTCAAAAATTATCCATAAAAGAAAAAATTGGATATAGCTTAGGCGATTTAGCTGCAAATTTAGTCTTCCAGACATTAATGACGTATCTGGCGTATTTTTATACTGATATATATGGATTATCTCCCCAACATTCTTCAATAATAATGCTGGTTGTAGGCCTGATTGCTGCTTTTATTTTTAATCCTATTATTGGGGCACTTGCAGACAGGACATATACAAAATGGGGCAAATTCCGTCCCTGGATATTATGGACAGCAGTTCCATTGGGAGTTATTGCTCTTTTAGCCTTTACTACACCAAATTTCTCCTATCAGGGAAAAGTAATTTATGCCGTGATAACCTATTCATTTCTGCTATTATTTTATGCATCAAATAATTTGCCCTATTCGGCATTAAGCGGAGTCATAACAGGAGATATGTCTGAGAGAAACAGCATGTCCTCTTATAGATTTGTTGCTGTAATGTTTGCCCAGTTTTTTGTACAGGTTTTTATGCTCGGTATCATTAAAAGTGCCGGAAACGGTGATAAGGCAATAGGCATAGAGAAGGTCATGACTGTCTTAGCGGTTATTGGAACAATTATGCTTCTTATTACCTTTTTAACAACGAAAGAGCGAATTGTACCAAAACCGGAACAGAAATCCAGTGTGAAGGAAGATTTAAGTGATTTAGTAAAAAATAAACCATGGTTAATTATACTGTCTCTTACATTGTTAGTATTTATAACTCTGGCTATGAAAGGCGGTTCTTATGTATATTATTTTGAGAATTATGTAAACAAACAAGAATTGGCCGCTTTTATTCAGCCAATTTTAGATTTTCTGTCAACAATAGGATTGAATACTTTTGGGAATGACCCAATTTCTGCCGGATTTGGATTGTTTAATGCCGGTGGTATTATTTTTATGATAATTGGAATTACATTATCAAAAAAATTCGCAGATAAATATGGTAAAAGGAATGTATTTGGACTGTTTTTATTTATTTCTACCTTATTCATTATAGCCTTTTATTTCTTTTCTCCAACCTCAGTTGGTTTGATGTTTTTTTCTCAAATTTTTCACGGTTTTTTCTACGGCATCACAATTCCCCTTCTTTGGGCGATGATTGCAGATGTAGCTGATTATTCGGAGTGGAAAAATAACCGTCGTGCAACGGCTATTATCTTTTCGGCAATGATGGTGGGACTAAAAGCAGGATTGAGTATTGGCGGTGCATTAACAACATCATTTTTAGGGCATTTTGACTACGTTCCAAATGCTGCTGAACAAACTGATATTGCCATTAACGGTATCAAATTACTGGTAAGCATTTTTCCTGCAATACCTTTTTTAATTGGAGTAGGATTATTGTTTTTCTATGAAATTGACAAGAAAATGGAAGTCCGGATTGAGGCGGATTTAAAAGAAAGAAGAACATAAATTATTATCATTAAAACAAAAATACAACTATGCCTGAAGATAGTACAGAACAGATTAATTTTGAAACAATTAATAAAATAGCCATATCGCAACCTTTAGTTAAACATATGTATACTGCTGATCCTTCGGCACATGTATTCAACGGAAAAATCTATATTTATCCATCTCATGACGTTGATGCCGGGATTCCGTTTAACGATAACGGAGATCATTTTGGTATGGAAGATTACCATGTTTTTTCAATGGAAAACATAGAATCGGAAGTAATAGATAATGGTGTTGCTTTGCATGTGAAAGATGTTCCGTGGGCAGAAAAACAAATGTGGGCACCTGATGCTGCTTGTAAAAATGGTAAATACTATTTGTATTTTCCGGCAAAACGTGCTGACGGAATTTTTCAGATTGGAGTTGCTGTAAGCGATTCACCAACGGGACCATTTATTCCTGAACCACAAGCAATTAAAGGAAGCTATACAATTGACCCTGCAGTTTTTGAAGACGAAGACGGGAAATTTTACCTTTATTTTGGGGGTATTTGGGGAGGTCAGCTTCAGAAATACAGAAACAATAAATTTTCTGAAGAAAACGAAGAACCACATAAAAATGAACCTGCATTAGGACCAATAGTTGCCTTATTGACCGATGATATGAAGCAATTTGAGGAATCCCCAAGAGAAATTAAAATCCTGGACAAAAATGGCGAAGTTTTATTGGCGGGTAATAATGAACAGCGTTTTTTTGAGGGTCCGTGGATGCATAAATATAACGGTAAATACTATTTCTCCTATTCTACAGGTGATACGCATTTTATTTGTTATGCAATTGGTGATAATCCTTATGGACCATTTACTTATCAGGGAAGAATTTTGAATCCTGTAATTGGCTGGACTTCACATCATTCGATTTGTGAAGTAGGAGGAAAGTGGTATTTATTTTATCATGATTCAAGTCTTTCAAAAGGGATTACCCATTTAAGATCAATAAAAGTAACTGAGATTACATATAATGCAGATGGTTCGATAAATACGGTAGATCCTTATGGAAAGAATGAATAGCTAAATACTATTTCTATTTATTGGGAAAAAGTAGATGTACGTTTAAATTTATTTTCTATGAAAAAAAACGATAATAGAAAAGCAGGCATTACCAGACAATATAACACAATCGGAATTAGTATTGATTGTGTAATATTTAATTTTGATGACGAAGGACTAAAAGTTTTGTTGGTTAATGAAAAGGATCAAAAAGAAAATGAAAACTGGGGATTGGCAAGCGATTGGATTTCAGAAGGAGAAACTATAGAGAGTACTTCTAATAAAATTCTAAAAAAATATATCGGAACAGATAATTTTTTTATGGAACAATTAAAAGCTTTTAGCTATCCTTCACAATATTCATTAAAAGAAGATATCAGTATAGGATATTATGCTTTAGTAAAAAAAGAAAATTCCGTTTTGTCGAATGATTTAAAGGCATTGGGAGCTAGATGGTTTAAAATTGATGAGACTTTAAGATTAAATTATAAACATCATAGCATATTAGAATATAGTCTTAAAGAATTAAAAAAACGTATTTGTCAAAGTGGGATAGGATTTAATCTGTTACCGGAAAAATTTACCCTTTTACAAGCTATGCATCTTTATGAAGAAATTTTAGGTGTTGAAATGAATAAATCAAATTTCCGCAGAAAAATTTTTCAAATGGGATTGGTTTTGGATGTTGATGAGAAGGAAGAAGATGTTTCACATCGGGCAGCTAAATTTTATAAATTCAATATTGAAAATTATGAAAAACTGGCACAACGAGGATTTAATTTTAAGTTTTAACCTGATTATTTCATAGAATAACAATGATAAAGGATGTTTAAATTAGAAACAATAAATCTAAAAATTATAATTGGAGCCTTTTTATTGGTTTCTGTTTACTCCTGTAAAAAAATTTCTCAAAAATCACAATCGGTTGTGCATTCCAATTATGCAGCTTTTGATTGGTTTGATTATAAGGGAAAGGACGATGCTTATGCGAATATATCTAAATCAGACGGTGAATATTTAAATCCAATATTAGCCGGATTTTACCCTGATCCGACAATATGCAGGGTCGAAAATAAATTTTACATGGTTAATTCTTCGTTTTGTTATTTTCCCGGATTGCCGATTTTTGAAAGTACTGATCTTGTAAATTGGAAACAGATTGGAAATATTATAGACCGTCGTGAACAAGCTGATTTCGGAACATCCCGTTTGTCAGGAGGTATGTATGCCCCGACGATTCGATATCATAAAGGAACTTTTTATGTGATTTGTACTAATGTTAGCGGTGTCGGAAATTTTATTGTTACAGCAAAAAAACCTGCCGGACCATGGTCAAACCCAATTGTACTTCCAGGTGTAAACGGTATTGATCCTGACATTTTTTTTGATGAAGACGGGAAAGTTTATGTCACGCATAACGGGCCTCCGCCAAATAACATTTCTCTTCATGACGGTCACAGGGCAATTTATATGCTGGAATATAATCCCGAAACTCAAAAAATTATAACTGAACCAAAATTGGTTATCAATGGAGGAACAGATATGTCTAAAAAGCCGGTTTGGATTGAAGGTCCGCACGTCATTAAAAAAAAGGATTATTATTATATGATTTGTGCACAGGGCGGAACAGGTTTTAATCATTCTGAAGTTGTTTTTAGAAGCAAAAACATATATGGTCCTTATGAAAGTTATGATCATAATCCAATAATGACTCAGTTACATTTAGATTCAAATCGTAAAAATGAAGTTTCGACAACAGGGCATGCTGACTTTGTAGAATTACCAAATGGAGATTGGTGGGCAGTATTTCTGGGATGCAGACCTTACGGAATGGATTTGTACAATACGGGAAGAGAAACTTTCCTGATGCCGGTAGAATGGAAAAACGACTGGCCGGAAATCGTAGGAGGAAATCAAGCAATTCCAATGATAAATAAACGACCTGATTTACCAATTTCAAAAGAGAAAATTAAACCAATGAGTGGGAATTTTATTTCTCATGATGATTTTAATACCAATAAACTTGATTTAAAATGGAATTTTATAAGAACACCTTCTGAAAAATGGTATGAGCTGATTAATGGTACCCTTTTTATCAAACCAAGAAAAGAATCTATTCATACAGAAACTAATTTTTCTTTTATCGGAAGAAGACAGCAGCATTTAAAATTTGAAGTTTCAACAAAATTAGAATATACACCAACAGATACTTTGCAGACTGCCGGTTTGGTTGCATTTCAAAATGAAAAACATTATTTATTAATAGGAAAACGCCTGAATGCGAATCATAAACAAGAAGTTTTTTTAGAAAGAACAGCGAATACAATCAATAAAGGAAAATCTGAAATTGTTGCTAAAAAAGAACTTGCAGATAATACAGAAGAACTTTTTCTGAAAATAGAAGGAAAAGCAAGGTATTATGACTTTTATTATAAAACAAGTCAAAAAGAAGAATGGATATTATTGGCTAAAGATGTTGATGGAATTATATTGAGTACAAAGGTGGCAGGAGGATTTGTAGGTAGTTATTTGGCAATGTATGCGTCGAGTAATCATTTTTAGTTTTTAGTTGAGAATGTTATAAAAAAATACAATTTTTATTGAAAATAATTTTTTTTATTAAATGGAAGCTATTACTTTAGCAGACCAGAACAGAACAGTATGATTAATGAAAATCAGGAGAAATTTGTCTTTGTTATTAATCATGAAAGTGATATTCCAAAATACCAGCAATTGGTAAATGGGATAACAAATGCTATTGCCGAGAACATTTTACAGAAGGGAGAATTACTTCCGTCTGTGAATAGTATTTGCAAAACAAATCAGCTGTCAAGAGATACCGTTTTTAAGGCCTATTCAATTTTAAAAGATCAGAAGGCGATTGATTCTGTTCCAAATAAAGGCTACTATGTTTCGGGTGAAACCAGAAAGGTGCTTTTGGTACTGGATACTTTTAAGGCATATAAAGAGGTTTTATACCATTCTTTTGTGAATAATTTACCGGATAATGTTATTACTGATGTACAATTTCATCACTATAATATGGATGTTTTTAAAACAATAATTAATAATAGTGTCGGGAAATATTATAAGTATGTGGTAATGAATTTTGACCACAAAGATATAACACCAGCTTTATCGGTAATTCCTAATGATAAACTGCTGTTGATTGACTGGAATATCCATACAGAAAAAAAGAATAATTATGTTTTTCAGGATTTCGGAAAAGCATTTTATGAGTCTTTAAAAGTTGTGGCTGATTTGTTTAAAAAGTATAAAAAGATACAATTTATTTATCCGGATTACACACATCATCCTAAAGAAACATTGGAGTTTTTTAAGAAATTTTGTTTAGATTTTAATTTTAAATCTGAAATTATTACAGACCCAAATAAGTTTAATATAGAAAAAGGGATTGCTTATATAAGTGTGAGTGACAGGGTTTTGGGTAGTTTTTTGGAACAATGTAAGGAGAAAAATTTAGAGCCCGGAGAAGATGTTGGTTTTTTGTCTTATAACGAAACACCAATGAAAAAATTTATATACAAAGGAATTTCAGTTGTATCAACTGATTTTAACGAATTAGGAACAAAAGCAGCAGCATTTATAACACACGATGAAGTTATGCAGTGTTATGTGCCAACAAATTTAATATTAAGAGAATCATTATAAATTATGTATTATATAGGATATGATATTGGAAGCTCTTCTGTCAAGGTTGCCTTGGTTGAAGCAGCAACAGGAAAAAAAGTAATTGTTTTGAATGAGCCGCAAAACGAAATGGAAATCTTGTCATTACAGCCGGATTGGGCAGAGCAGGATCCTGAAATGTGGTGGCAATACATTTGTACAGCAACAAAAAGAGCAATTAAGGAAGCTAATATTGAGGCTTCAAAAATTCAGGGAATTGGTATTTCCTATCAAATGCACGGATTGGTTATTGTGGATAAAAACGGTAATTCATTGCGTAACGCAATTATCTGGTGCGACAGCAGGGCAGTAGAAATTGGGAATAAAGCTTATGCTGAAATCGGACAGGAAAAATGCTCGGAACATTTATTGAATTCACCGGGTAATTTTACGGCTTCAAAATTAAAATGGGTAAAAGAAAATGAGCCTGAAATATACAATCAGGTTTATAAATATATGCTGCCAGGCGATTACATTGCCTATAAACTTACCGGAGATATCACCACGACAAAAAATGGTTTATCTGAAGGGATGCTTTGGGATTACAAAGAGAACAAAGTAGCTAACTGGTTATTGGATTATTACGGAATCGATCAGTCATTGACTCCGAATATTGTAGAGAATTTTACAAATCAAGGAGTTTTAAGCGAAAAAGCTTCCAAAGAATCCGGGCTTCCGGTTGGTGTTCCGGTTGTTTACAGAGCTGGAGATCAGCCAAATAATGCGCTGGCATTAAATGTATTAAATGCAGGGGAAGTGGCTGCAACAGGCGGAACTTCAGGTGTTTTTTATGCCGTGAGCGAAATATCCTCAGGAAAAAGCACCAGGGTAAACAATTTTGTACACGTTAATTACGAAGAGAAAACGCCAAGAATTGGTAAACTATTAAATATCAACGGAGCAGGAATTCAATATCGCTGGTTGAAAAATAATATGGGAAATGAAACTTATGAATCAATGAATCAAAAAGCTTCAGAGATTGAAGTTGGTTCTGATGGAGTAGTGGTTATTCCTTTTGGAAACGGAGCGGAACGTATGTTTAATAATAAAAACATCGGAACTCATTTTTTAAACCTGAATTTAAATATTCACAATAATGCGCATTTATTCAGAGCTTCACTAGAAGGAATCGCTTTTTCGTTTGTGTATGGAATGGAATGTTTAAAAGATGATAATGCCAAAATTAATGTTATCAGGGCCGGGAATGATAATTTATTTCGTTCAGAAATTTTTTCAAATACAGTTGCAACATTGATTGGGCATGAAATAGAAATATACAACACAACCGGAGCAGTAGGTGCAGCAAGGGCAGTAGGCTTAACTGATGGTGACTTTGAAAAATTTGGTTCAGGCATTACAACCAATGATCACGTAATGACCTTTTTACCGTTAAAAAATGCAGCGCCATACGAGAAAGCGTATCAAAAATGGAAACAAGAATTAGAATTAATATTAACAAATAAATAGTAGAGAAATGATAGTTTTAGGAAATAAAGAGTACTATAAAGGTATCGGACAAATTAAATTTGAAGGGAAAGAATCTGATAATCCTTTGGCTTTTAAATATTACAATCCAGATCAGGTTGTAGCCGGAAAAACAATGCGTGAGCATTTTAAATTTGCAATTGCTTACTGGCATACCTTCTGCGGACAGGGAAGTGATCCATTCGGACCGGGAACACAAAATTTTGCATGGGACCAGCCTGCAGATGCAATTGAAGCAGCAAAAGAAAAAGCAGATGCAGCCTTCGAATTCATTACTAAAATGGGTTTTGGCCATTACTGTTTCCATGATTATGACCTGGTTAGAGAAGGTGCAACTTTTGCAGAATCAGAAAGCAGATTAGCTACCATAACTGATTATTTGAAAGAAAAACAAGCAGCTTCCGGAGTAAAATTACTTTGGGGAACAGCAAACTGTTTTTCTAACCCGCGTTATATGAATGGTGCAGCAACTAATCCGGATTTTAACGTATTGGCAAGAGCCGGAGGACAAGTAAAATTGGCTTTGGATGCTACCATTGCATTGGGAGGTGAAAACTATGTATTTTGGGGAGGACGTGAAGGTTATATGACTTTGCTAAACACTGATATGGGAAGAGAATTGGATCACATGGGACAATTTTTAATCCAGGCTAGAGATTATGCAAGAGCACAAGGATTCAAAGGAAATTTCTTCATTGAGCCAAAACCTATGGAGCCATCAAAACACCAATATGATTTTGATTGTGCTACGGCTATTGGATTTTTACGTCAATATGGTTTAGAGAAAGATTTCAAAATGAATATCGAAGTAAATCATGCGACCTTGGCACAACACACTTTTCAACACGAAATTGAAGTGGCTGCCAAAGCTGGAATGTTAGGAAGTTTAGATGCTAACAGAGGAGATTACCAAAACGGATGGGATACAGATCAATTCCCGAACAACATTCAGGAAACTACTGAAGCTATGTTGGTTTTCTTAAAAGCAGGTGGTTTACAAGGCGGTGGAATTAATTTTGATGCAAAAATCAGAAGAAACTCTACAGATATGGAGGATGTTTTCTTAGCACACATTGGCGGAGCAGATACTTTTGCCAGAGCCTTATTGACTGCTGATAAAATTATCACTTCTTCTCCTTATGAAAAATTAAGAACAGAAAGATACAGTTCTTTTGATTCAGGAAACGGAAAAGCTTTCGAAGAAGGAAAACTGGATTTACAGGCTTTGTATAAAATTGCTCAGGAAAACGGAGAACTTTCTTTGCAAAGTGGTAAACAGGAATTGTTTGAAAATATTATCAATCAATATATATAATATTTTTTAGAAAGAATATTTAATGAAATGTTAGATTGTATTTTAAGAATAATATTGATAAAAGAATAATAGTATTATTTTTTGAGCCTAAATCGCTTCAGTATTAAAATAAAATTTTGCCCCAAATTTTAAAAATGCTTATCTGAAGAAATTAGGGTCGGAGGTTTGTTGTTAGTTCCTCTGACCTTAATTTTTTTTTATGGATACTTAAAAATTCAAATTAGCATTGAAACAATCTATTTTTTAAATTAAATATTTATAATTTACTTAAACTTAAATAAAAACAAATGAAATTTTTTATAGATACAGCAAATTTAGAAGACATTAAAGAAGCCCAGGCAATGGGTGTTTTAGATGGTGTTACAACCAATCCGTCATTAATGGCAAAAGAAGGTATTGCAGGAAAAGAAAATATTTTACAGCATTATCTTAACATTTGTAACATTGTCGATGGGGATGTTTCTGCCGAAGTTATTTCAACAGACTATGAAGGAATGGTTAGGGAAGGGGAAGAATTAGCAGCTTTACACAAACAAATTGTGGTAAAATTACCAATGATTGAGGATGGTGTAAAAGCATGTAAATATTTTTCGAATAAAGGAATCAGAACCAATGTTACTTTGGTATTCTCTGCAGGTCAGGCTTTATTGGCGGCAAAGGCAGGGGCAACTTATGTTTCTCCTTTTCTGGGAAGATTAGATGATATTTCAACAGACGGTATGCATTTGATTGCTGAAATAAGAGAGATTTATGATAATTATAATTATGAAACTCAAATATTATCTGCTTCTATCAGACATACAATGCACGTTGTTAATTGTGCAAAAATAGGATCTGATGTTATGACAGGCCCTTTATCAGCCATCAAAGGCTTATTAAAACACCCTTTAACGGATATTGGATTAAAACAATTTGTTGAAGATGCTAAAAAAATGAATTTATAAATTAAAATAAAGTCAAAATTGACTTAACTATATTTTTCTTAGTTGGCAGAACTCCTTTCATATTTATTCGAAAGGAGTTTTTTTGTTTTAAAAACAAGTTAAATTATCATTTTTATCGCTCTTGAATTTACAATAATATTGCTTTATAATTTTGACAGCAAATATTTTTGTAGGATTAGTTTTTTGGTTTATCATATAGATATTAATTTAACAGTATTTAAGATTTTAAATCCAATATAAAATCTATATAAATATTGAATTTTCTGTTATTCTCTGCTTTTATGTTTTTTTTAAGAATTCATATTAATGCATTCAATATCTGTAATCTTTTATTATTTAATTACCGCTATATTAAATAATATTCATGTTTTTCTTATTATAAATATATATTATGTTTTTTAAATAATTATTTTTTTTCATATTCATAAAAATAATTAACGCAACCGATTGTGTATTATTATATTTTATATATATTTGTCTCCATTAGGTCTCTGTTTATTTCTCTTCGAAACAAAAAAGATCCTTGAAATACAATTAAGTAAAAACTAACTAACCATAACTATTAACTAATTTAAATCAATTATTTATGACTAACTTTTTAATTACTAAAAGCAAATCAAAATACTTCAAAAATTTAGGATTTTTAATTCTAATGCTGGTATTTTCTGCTGCGGTAAATGCTCAAACCACTGTATCGGGAACAGTATCTGATAATAACGGTCCAATACCCGGAGTAAATGTTATTATAAAAGGGACAAAGAATAGTACAGTTACTAATTTTGATGGTACGTTTACAATTAATTCTATACCGGCAAATGCAGTTTTAAGCTTTAGTTTTATTGGTTATAAGACTAAAGAAGTTTTAATTAATAATCAGAAAAAAATAAATATAATACTGGAAGAAAACTTAAACAGCTTAAAAGAAGTTGTGGTAGTAGGTTACGGTACTATGAAAAGAGGAGATTTAACCGGAGCTGTCTCTTCAGTAACAAGTGCTGCAATAACTCAATCTGTAGCGACTACTATTGATCAGGTTTTGCAGGGACGTGCAGCCGGTATAAATGTACAGGCCAATAATGGTGCGCCAGGTTCCAGTTCTTCTATTCGTATTCGTGGTATAAGTTCAATAACCGGATCAAATGAACCTATTTATGTGATTGATGGTGTTGTGATTGATGGAACAACAGGTTCAAATAACACTAATCCACTTGCAGGTATTAATCCGGCAGATATTGCTTCGGTTGATGTTTTAAAAGATGCTTCGGCAACTGCTATTTATGGCTCCAGAGCAGCAGGAGGTGTAATAATGATTACAACCAAAACCGGAAAAAAAGGGGATCTTGCCTTAAACTTTGACAGTTATGTTGGCTGGCAGAAAATACCAAAACAATTACAGGTTCTTAATCTTAGAGAGTATGGAACCCTTAAAAATACACGTGCTGATTTGGGAATCGTACAAAGAGACCCTTATTTTATCCGTCCTGATTTACTAGGGGAAGGAACAAATTGGCAGGATGAATTATTTACAACTGCCATGATGCAAAATTATAATTTATCAGCTTCCGGAGGGTCGGATAAAACGACTTATGCTATGGGGGTTGGTTATCTGGATCAGGAGGGAATTGCAGCAGGTTCCTCGTTTGATCGTTTTAATCTTAGGGGAGTTATTGATTCTCAGGTTAAAAGCTTTTTAAAGATTGGAGTAAATATGGCTTTTAACAAAACAAATCAGGTAACAACATTTAATGATAGTTCTTTAATCTTAACAGCGCTTAAGCAGACTCCAAATGTTGCCGTTCGTAATGCTGATGGTACATTTGACGGACCGGATACAACCGAATTTGTTCAAAATAATCCGTTAGGTCTTGCCTTAATGAGAGATAATCACAATGAGAATTACGGAATAAGAGCAAATGCATATGCTGAAATTGGTTTTACAAAAGATTTAAAGCTTAAAACACAATATTCCTTAGATTATGGCTTTGGAAATAACTACACTTTTAATCCTGCTTATACTTTTGGAGCATTGGTAAATGATGTGAGAGAAGGAACCAGAACAAAATCTCTCAGTGAAAATTGGATTTGGAATAATTTATTAACCTACAATAAAACTTTTGGAAAACATACTGTAAATATCATGTTGGGTGAAGAAATGCAGGAACAACATTGGGAGAATCTATATGGATACCGTTCCGGGTATATTACTAACGGAGCAACTGATTTGAATGCCGGAGATCCTACTACTGCCAGAAATTCAAATGCAAGTTCAACAAGAGCCCTTAGTTCTTATTTTGGAAGAATGTTTTATTCCTTTAATGATAAATATTTACTAACAGCTACGATAAGAAGAGATGGTTCATCTCAGTTTGCTGAAGAAAATCGTTGGGACTGGTTTCCATCTGCAGCTTTAGCCTGGAAAGTTTCTAACGAGTCTTTCTTAAAAAATAATACTACTATCAATAATATGAAATTACGTTTGGGCTGGGGTATTGTTGGTAATCAAAGTGTACCTAATTATGCTTATACCTCTGTTTATGGTACTTCAGCAACTAATTGGGGAAGCGGACAGATTGCAACAAATACAGCTAATTCGGATTTAGGATGGGAAAAAACCTATTCCAGTAATATAGGATTAGATCTTGGTCTTTTTAATAATAGAATAGAACTTGTTGCTGATGTTTATTATAAAAAAACAGATGGTTTACTCCTGCAATTAGCACTTCCTGCTTATGTGGGTACAACAGGGCAGGGATCTACTGCACCGCCAACGGTAAATATAGGTTCACTTGAAAATAAAGGACTTGAATTTAACTTAAGCACTATAAACATGCAAAGAAATGATTTTAGCTGGAAATCTAATTTTATTTTTTCCATGAATAGGAGCAAGGTTCTTGCACTTAATTCAGAAACAGGTGTTTACAATAGTACTATTCAACAAGGATCTGATGTTACAGTTGTTACGCGTACTGCAGTAGGGCAGCCAATAGGTCAGTTTTACGGTTATAAAGTAATTGGGCGTTTTGAGAAAGCTACAGATTTCTATTATAAAGATAAAGACGGAAATGTTAAACCAACCGCATTGCCTGAAGGAATGCAAATTGGAGAAAATGGCGTCTGGATTGGAGATTATATGTTTGAAGATGCAAATAAAGACGGTGTTATTAATGAAAAAGATACCGGTTATATTGGAAATCCAGCTCCCGATTTCACTTTTGGTGTCGGAAATACATTTTCATTTAAAGGTTTTGATATCAATATATTGCTGACAGGTTCTTATGGAAATGAGGTACTAAATTATCAAAGACGCTGGTTGGAAAATCCTCGTGAAAACACCAATTTATTGAAATCAGCATTGGGATATGCACAGTTGGAGTTAATTGATCCGACTGGTCCAAATGATTATCGTAATGTACAGATTGTTGGGGGAGATCCTTATATGCCAAGAATTGGAGCTTCATCTGCCTCTTCAGCATCTAATTATCGTTTAAGCAATCGATTTGTTGAAGATGGTTAAGAGTGAAAAACATTTCAATTGGTTATAACCTGCCAAAAGAATTATACACTAAATATGGTATTTCTAATATCAAAATCTATACTAATGCGCAAAATCTATTAACATTTACAAAATACAAAGGATATGATCCTGAAGTAGGATCTATCAATCAGAATGTTCTTTTGACAGGTGTTGATAACGGACGTTACCCATCGCCTATAATTACTACTCTAGGATTAAATGTTAATTTCTAAAATACTACAAACAATGAAAACAAAAAAAATATTTTACACGGTTCTTATGATCGCATTGCCATTTGTTTGGACTAGTTGTAGTGATCTTTTAGATGTTGAACCGGAAGATCAAATTACAAAAGAAAACTTTTATAAAACTGAATCTGATTTTCAGGCAGCTACAGGTCCGCTGTACAATAAAGTCTGGTTTGATTTTAATGATAAATTTTACTATGGTTTAGGCGACGGGCGTTCGGATAACTTGTATGCCCCTTTTTCTGACTATGTTTATCCATTTACAGATCTATCAGAAACAGGGTTAACGGGGCCATTAGTTTCGGCTTGGGCATCATTGTATAATGTTGTACAACAGTCCAATAACGTTATAATTGGTATTACGGATAGTGAAGTTAGTGAAAGTATAAAAAGCAAATATATTGCTGAAGCCAGATTTATGAGAGGAACAGCATACTGGTATCTTGCTTCGCTATGGGGTGATGTAATTATCTCTACAGACCCTAAAGAATTAGTAAAAAATCCTATTGTCAATAAAAATCCTTTAAAAGATGTTTATGAATTTGCCATTCGTGATTTAGAATATGCTGCCAAAAACCTTCCTGCACAAGCAGGTCAGGCGGGGCGTTTAACTAAATATAGTGCTTTTGGTATGTTGTCTCGTGTTTACTTATCCTATTCAGGAATAAGTGATAATCCAAACAGCGGATCAAGAAATCAGGAGTATCTTGATTTGGCTAAAAAAGCAGCTTTAAAAGTTATCAACGATGGACCTTACACTTTAATGGATAATTATGCCGATTTATTCAAGATAGACAACAACAACAATACAGAGTCTATGTTTGCATTGCAATGGGTGCCTAATGGTGATTATGGAGTGACCAATACACAACAGGCTTATTTTGCACTGGGTTCTGATATTACAGGTGATGATGCCGCCTGGGGATATTGGACAAGAGCTTCTTATAATGTTTTGCAGGAATATGAATCTACTGACAACCGTCGTAAAGCTACCTGGATGGGCGACAATGATTATTATGCAGAAATTAATAAGGCAAACGGAGGTTATACCGTTGATCATGGAGCTGATTTTCTTACTGTTAAAAAAGGAGTTGTAGGTTCTAATAAAGACAATTCAAAAATTTCACGCATGAACTCAGCTCTGAATACCTATATGCTGCGTTTAGGAGAGGTATATTTAAATTATGCAGAAGCCGCTTTAGGAAATAATGCCAGTACTGCTGATGCAACAGCTCTAATGGGAGTAAATAAACTTCGTTCACGCGCAGGCCTGGGTACTAAAGCAACTCTTACGTACAATGACATCATACACGAAAGAAGGGTTGAATTATGTATGGAAGGACAATATTGGTACGACTTGGTTCGCAGATCATATTACAAACAACAAGAAGTTATTAATTATATCACCGGACAAAACAGAGGAACTATTGTTCCAATTCTGTATAATACAGCAACTAACACCGTATCTGTTGATCCATCAAAAAGTAATAGTTCCCGTTCTATCGGAGTTATTGATGAAACTATTTTTCTTTTGCCTTATCCGGAATCTGAACTTATTCAAAATCCATTATTGAGAGAGAATCCTGTTCCGTATACTTTTACAGAAGATAGAATAACAGACTTATTCTAACTATTATGAAAAATAATAAATATAAAAGAGCAATTAATATGAAGAAATATATTTTAAATAAAAATTATTGGACACCCATATTATTTCTTGGGATAATGGTTTTTAGCATGATTTTCACTGCTTGTGACAACAGCGATTCCAGTGAAGGCGGCGGAGAAATAACAATCAGCAAAGTATTCCTGGAAGATGTTAACTCATCCGTACCGGACAGGGAAGTTACTTTTGCAAGATTAGGACAATTATTGCGTATTGAAGGTTCTGGTTTTAAAGGATTAAAGAAGGTTTATATCAATGGATACTCTACTTATTTTAATGTTGTTTTTGTTTCTAATACTTCGATGTTAGTTAGTGTTTCTGCTGACACACCTACTTTAGATGCAGATCCTTCTGTACGAAATACAATTCGTTTTGCCAATGACAGCAATGAAACTATTTATTCATTTGAAATTCGTTCAGCAAAACCTGCTATTACAAATATTTCAAATACATTGCCAAATCCGGGTGAAACGATAACTGTTTATGGTTCGGGTTTAACAGAAGTAAGTAAGGTAGTTTTTCCCGGGAATGTAGAAACGACAACCGGAATCACTTCAGATGAAGATGGTGAATTTTTTACTGTTGTTGTTCCTGCCGGAGTTTCAGAAGATGGTGGTTCATTGTTTGTTCAGAGCTCTAATGGCGGTGTGTATTCTCCGGCTTATTTTAACTTTAAAAAAGGCGTATTACTTAATTTTGATGGAAAAGGATCTCATGGCTACTGGGGTACTGCAACAAGTATGATTCAACCGGGAGATTTAGCATCAGCTGCTTTGGGAACAGGAAATACTTCACAGGGAAAATATGTTCCTCATCGTCCGGCTCGTATCGCTTCTTTTGACGCAGCTAAAAACCGTTGCTCTGAAGTTTGGACTGCAGGAAACGGTGTGGATGACTGGAGAGCTCAGTTGACTCCTTATATTCCGGCAAGTACATCTTTAAGTAAAGTTGCACTGCAGTTTGATATTTATGTTCCTAATGAATGGAAAGATTCCGGTTTTCTGAAGATTTGCTTAATAAATAATTTTAACGGTGGGGAATGGACCGGAGCATGTTATAATTACGTTCCATGGATTGTAGACGGAAAATCAACAGCGTTTCAGACAACAGGCTGGACTACAGTTACAATTCCGTTAAATAAATTATATACATGGTCTAAAGAAGAATTTACTTTTGAAGCTGTTTTGGCATACCGTGAAGCTGCTACCTATAAAAATTTCGGTTTTTATTTTGAAAACTCAGACATTAAATTGCAAAACGTTACAGGAAACGCAAGTGAAGTAGAATTTGCTTCTAAAGCAACTAATGTTAGTGTATATACTGATAACTGGAGAATTGTATCGCTGGCTACACCGGTTTATAATGATTTCGAAAACTAAAAAAACATCAAAATGAAATATAAAAAGATATTACCTATAATAGCCTCGTCATTATTGATTTTTGCATCATGTGATGATAATTTAATGGATTGGGAAAAAGATCCTGATCACGGAGAAGTAACAGGAGCAGAGCTTCCATTAGCCTTAGTTGAAAAAATCAGCAGATATGAACCATTAAAAAACTATACTAATTTTGTTTTAGGAAACGGAATTGGAGTGGATTTGTATATGAGTGATGACGCTTACCGAAATATTGTAAATGCAAACTTTGATGAAGTGACGCCAGGATATGAAATGAAACATGGTCCCATGGTAAATGCAAAAGGAGAAATAAACTTTGCAACGATGGATGCTTTTGTAGCTAAAACTAAAGAAGCAGGTCTGTCTGTGTTTGGACATACCTTAGTTTGGCACTCCAATCAAAACGCCAGTTACTTAAACGGTATAATTGCACCAACAGTAATTCCAGGCTCCAGTGGCAGTAATTCTCTTGATTTAACAGGATTAACAAATGGTACATTTACCAATTGGGCAAGAAATAATCCCGGGAAAGGAATAACAATAGTTGCAAATTCGGGACTTACAAGTACTTCACAAGCGATTCAGTTAGCTGCAAGTGCCACATCATCTGCGGCATATAATTTACAGTTGACATCACCGGATGTTGCCATTGTGACCGGTCATAATTATGAACTTTCTTTTTATATCAAATCAGATGTGGCCGGTAAAGGACGTATTTCTTTTAATGCATCATTAACTAATCAATATCCCTGGAAAGATTGGTATAACACAGGAGGAAGTTTCACAGAGGCTTTTGTAACTTCATCACAATGGCAACAAGTTAAAATTAAGCTAAGTGCAAGTGATTTTAAAGTAGGAAGCACCAGTTTCAAATTTAATTTAGATTTAGGTTATCTGCCAAATGTGACCTATCTAATTGATGTAAACACCTTATCGGTTGTTGATCTTGATGCAGCATCTTCGATTGTGAATATGATTAGCAACGGTAAATTCAATACAGATATCAGCGGCTGGTCAAAATACAATGGAGCTACGAATGCTTTGAGTCTTGCTGATGCTTCAAATGCTTATGAAGGTAACGGTGCTATGAAAGTAATCAATGCAACCAGTGATGCATCCAATCAATGGAAAACTCAGATCCATTCTGATTTTACTGCAAAATTAACAGCAGCCAAAGAATATACCGTTTCTTATATGATTCGTTCTGAAGCTGCCGGTTCAGTTCGTTGTTCGACTACAGGCGGATCAGCTCATTATCAGGGAGACCAGGCTACATCTGCTACTTGGAAACTTGTAGAGTGGAAAATTACAGCATCTGGTGACGAAACTGGTTTAAACTTTGATTTAGGAGCCGCCGCCGGTACTTACTATATTGACAATGTAGTTGTTACAACCGGAGCAGCAAGTGGTGGAGGTTCTTCGACTGTTATTATTGATAAAACCGATGCTGAAAAAAAATTAATCATTGGTAATGCAATGACAGATTGGATTTCTAAAATGGTGACTCATTATAAAACCGGCGTTTTTGCATGGGATGTGGTTAACGAACCTATGAAGGAAGACGGAACATTAAGAAACGGAACTGAAAGTACTACAGCAACAGATTATTTTTCATGGATAAAATATTTAGGCAAAGATTATGCGGTAACAGCATTTAAATTAGCCCGCCAGTATGGTAATTCAACTGATAAACTGTTTATAAATGACTATAATTTAGAATCAAGACTTGATAAATGTGATGGATTAATTGAATATGTAAAATATATTGAAAGTCAGGGCGCTACGGTTGATGGTATCGGAACACAAATGCATATTTCACTTACAACTGATAAAGCCAAAATTGCGCAAATGTTCCAAAAACTGGCAGCCAGCGGAAAATTGATTAAAATTTCTGAATTGGATGTTAGATTAGGAACTAATAGCCCAACAGTTGTCCAACAAGCTTCTCAGGCCGAAATGTATCAATACGTTATAGATATGTATAAAAAATACATTCCTGCAGCACAACAATATGGTGTGACTATATGGGGAGTTTCAGATAGGGTTAAGGAACATGTATACTGGCTTCCTGACGAATCGCCTAATCTTTGGGATGCAAATTTTGTTCGTAAACATGCCTACAAAGGAACAGCGGATGGTCTTGCAGGAAAAGATGTAAGTTTAGATTTTTCGGGTGAATTAGTAAAGAAACCTTAAATCTTTAGCATAATAAAATCCATATTGAAAACCATTACTATTGGGATTCAATATGGATTTTTTACTTTCTTTATTTTTTATAAAGTATTATAATTTAACCCGTTGAGTGTAATTATTTTTCAACACATAGAAACATAGATTTTGTATGTTCAAAAGCAGGCGTTTCACTTATTTAAAATTCACATAGCCATGCGAAAGAAATGTATTTCTTTTTTTTGTTTTTAAATAATATCTATGTCCCTAGCTTGTACTGAGCGGAGTCGAAGTGTGTTAAATCATGTTTTTATGAATTACCCCAACGAGTTAATTTAATGAGTTATTAATATAAAATTTCAGGATGATTAATTTTTTAAAAAAAATATCTTTTTGCTTGTTTGTGCTTTTTTTTCAGGGAGTATATAGCCAAAGTGCTATACCAAACCTTCAAAAAAAAGGAAATAAGACACAATTAATAGTCAATGGTAAACCATTTATTATACGTGGTGGTGAGTTAGGAAATTCCTCTGCCACAAGTATGGAAAGTATGGAACCAATTTGGCAAAAGTTAACCGACATGAATCTTAATACGGTCCTGACTCCAATTTATTGGGAACTGATTGAAAAGGAGGAAGGCAGTTTTGATTTTTCTTTAGTAGATGATTTGATTCTTAAAGCCAGAAAAGAAAATTTAAAATTGGTATTTCTTTGGTTTGGATCCTGGAAAAACAGTATGTCAAGCCACGCTCCGGCATGGGTAAAATTAAATCAGAAAAAATATCCGAGAGTAAAGGATGATAAAAATAAAAGTCATGAAATTTTAACGCCATTTAGTGAAAACAATTTGGAAGCAGATTTAAATGCTTTAAAAAAATTAATGGCGCACATTAAAGATTTTGATAAAAAAGATCAAACCGTAATAATGATTCAGGTTGAAAATGAAATCGGAATGTTGCCAACAGCAAGAGATTATCATCCATTGGCAAATGAAGCTTTCAAAAAAGAAGTACCAAAAGAATTATTACAGTACATGCAGGAAAACAAAGAAAAACTAGTGCCCGAATTTTTAGAACTATGGAAAAAAAATGGTTTTAAAATTTCTGGAAACTGGGAAACAGTTTTTGGCAAAGGTCTGCAGACAGATGAAATTTTTATGGCATGGTTCTTTTCAAAATTCACCAATAAAATTGCCAAAGCAGGAAAAGACAGTTACGGAATACCAATGTTTGTGAATGCGGCCCTGAATGCTCCTGAGAAAAAACCGGGCGAATATCCAAGCGCCGGGCCATTACCACATTTAATGGATGTCTGGAAAGCAGCAGGAAATGACATAGATTTTCTTGCCCCGGATTTTTATAATCCTTCGTTTAAAAAATGGAATGATTTGTTTACCCGACAGGGAGATCCATTATTTATACCGGAACATCGTTTTGATGCTACAGCACCATTCAAGGGATTGTATGCAATTGGGCATTATGAAGCTATTGGTTTTTCTCCTTTTTCTATTGAATCAATAACAGATGCCAAAAAAGAACCGTTGGGAAGAATATATGATTTAGTCAAACAATTAACTCCGGTAATTGAGCAATATAAAGGGCTTGGTAAGATTGATGGTGTACTTTTAGACAAAGAAAACGCCATACAAATTATCAAATTAGGCAATTATGAATTTACTTTTAAACATGATTATACGTTAAATTGGTCAGATGGGGCTAAAGAAGCTATTTGGCCAATGTCGAGCGCAATTATTATAGAAACAGGTCCCGATGAATTTTACATTGCGGGTTCCGGAATTGTAGTAACTTTTAGGTCTTTAAAAAATAATGCTTTGAATGCCGGAATTTTAAAAGTCGATCAAGGCAGATTTGATAATAATGTTTGGAGAACAATTCGTCATTTTAACGGGGATCAAACCCATCAGGGAAGACATCTCAGGATTTCTGTCGGTGATTATGAGATTCAAAAGCTAAAATTATATACCTATGAGTAATAAGATTTTTTTGCCACGAATTACACGAATTCTCACAAATTTAAATTATTAGCAAGATTCAAAAAAATAATTTGTGCAGATTTGTGTAATTCGTGGCAAAAAACTTCTAAAAAAGAATATTCAATGAAAAAAATAGCATTGTTTGTTGCACTATTTTTAAGTGTAAGTCTCTTTTCTCAAATAAAATTGCCACGTTTAATAAGCGATGGAATGATTTTACAGCGTGATGTTAAGGTCAATATTTGGGGCTGGGCATCGCCAAAGGAAAAAGTGGAGCTTGATTTTAATCATAAGACCTATAAAGCCTTAGCTGGTGAAGATGGAAAATGGATGATTGTATTGCCAACACAAAAAGCCGGTGGACCTTATGAAATGACTTTAAAAGCCAGTAATACGATTGTGCTTAAAAATATTCTTTTTGGGGATGTTTGGGTTTGTTCCGGGCAGTCTAATATGGAACTTCCGATGGAACGCCTTAAGTACAAATACAAAGATATTATAGCAAAAGCAGACAATTCTAATATCAGGCAATTTTTAGTTCCGGATCAATATTTTTTTGAAAGTCAAAAATCTGATTTTTCGTCAGGCGAATGGATTTCGACAAACCCGGTTAGTGTTTTGCAGTTTTCGGGTGTTGGATATTTTTTTGCCAGTGAAATCTATGAAAAATATAAAATTCCAATCGGATTAATTAACAGTGCTTTGGGCGGTTCACCTGCTGAATCCTGGATAAATGAAGACGGAATAAAGAAATTCCCTGAATATTATCAGGAATATCTAAAATTTAAAGACGGAACATTAGAAAAACAGATTGATGAAAATGACCGAAAGGTGAGCAGCAATTGGTATCAATTATTAAACAATACAGATATCGGATTAAAAAATAAATGGTCAGAACCTGAATTAGAGGATTCTGATTGGAAAACAATGAATATTCCGGGTTATTGGGCAGACAATGAACTTGGAAATGTTAATGGGGCAGTTTGGTTCAGAAAGGAGTTTACCGTTGCAAAAGTAAATACAGCTACTGCAAAATTGGTTTTAGGCCGAATCGTAGATGCGGATTCAGTATACGTTAATGGAAATTTCGTTGGAACAACATCTTATATGTATCCGCCGAGAATTTATTCTTTTAACGCTGACATTTTAAAAGAAGGTAAAAACGAAATTGCTATTCGGGTTATAAACAACACAGGAAAAGGAGGTTTTGTAACAGAAAAGCCATACGAACTGACATTTGGAAATGATTCGATTGATTTAAAAGGGTCATGGAAATATAAATTAGGGACAAAAATGCTTCCGCTGCCAGGACAGACTTTTGTAAGATGGAAGCCTGTCGGGCTTTATAATGCTATGATTGCGCCATTAAAAAATTATCCGATAAAAGGTGTGCTTTGGTATCAGGGTGAATCGAGTACAAAAAACCCGTCTGAATATTTAGCATTAATGGAAACGTTAATTGCTAATTGGAGAGAACAATGGCATCAGGAAAAACTACCGTTTTTGTTTGTTCAGCTTCCTAATTTTATGGACCCGAAACCAGAACCGGGAGAAAGTAATTGGGCTGCATTAAGACAACAACAGCTTAATACTTTAAAAGTTCCAAATACAGGAATGACCGTAACAATAGACTTAGGAGAATGGAATGATATTCATCCCTTAAATAAATATGATGTGGGCAGAAGA
Organism: Flavobacterium sp. CF136; assembly: GCF_000282055.1. Lineage (GTDB taxonomy): Bacteria > Bacteroidota > Bacteroidia > Flavobacteriales > Flavobacteriaceae > Flavobacterium. Next base: position 173,073 of record NZ_AKJZ01000016.1, on the reverse strand, counting down.
TTAGCATTGCAGGCAAGAAAATTGGTTTATGGCGAGAAAAATCTAGTTGCTTCCGGTCCGGTTTTTAAAGCAGCTGAACAAAAAGGAAACAGACTGATTCTGAGTTTTACGGATATTGGAACCGGCTTAATCAGTAAAGATAACCTTCCATTAAAAGGTTTTGCAATTGCAGGCGACGATGGTAAATTTGTCTGGGCAAATGCTGTTATTGAAGGTGACAAAGTTGTAATTTGGAATGATTCAATAACAAATCCTTCAAAAGTTAGATATGCATGGGCAGACAATCCCTCGGATGCTAATTTATATAACAAAGAAAATTTACCTGCTTCTCCTTTTGAAGCTACTGTTAATTTAAAACAAAGATAATTTACCGTGTTGTTCACTAGAATAAAAGCATAAATCTAAAATTCTATACCATATTTTTTACTTTTTTGTACTCTTAAAATTAAGAGCATATTCTTTCTGTTCTAATATTTTTTTTCTTTAATATATACTAAAGAGAAATTTAATTTTTAATATTAAAACATTAAAAATTAAAGAGTTGTTTATAATTTTTAATTATAATTATTGAAAATGTTAAAATAAGGTCGTTTTTTTATTTTATATCTTAATTTAGAATGTTAATTTAACCCCTCTAATTTATGATTTTGCCCCCTGTTAAGTTTATTGATAGTATTTTAATTTGCTTTTTGTATAATGTTTGAGAATTCAAGGTTTTTTTAAGGACAACTACAAATCTTCTTGGAGTAATATAGTGTCAAAAATTATCCGGAAGGAAAGTAAGGACACGTAAAAACTGCTTCTCAATCTATTAATATATTAGGAATAAATGCATTCGATTATATTACAAACATCTTTTTTAAATAGAATAAATATGAAGAAAGTTTTAGCTTGCTCCCTTCTCTTTGCTGCACAGCTTATTAGTGCACAACAGAATGAATGGGAAAATCCAGGAGTTGTAGATCATAATAAAGAAAAGCCACATACTACCTATGTCATATATGACGGACAGCAAAGTGCCGCTGCCGATAAGCCGGAAGCTTCCGGTTATTATCAAAGTCTTAACGGATCCTGGAAATTCAATATTGTAAAAAAGCCCGCTGACAGACCGCAGGACTTCTATAAAACTGATTTTGATGACCATAACTGGAGTAATATAACTGTACCTTCAAACTGGGAAATGCAGGGATATGATATTCCTATCTATACCAATATCGTATATCCATTTCCTAAAAACCCGCCATATATAGCCCCGGATTATAATCCTGTTGGAAGCTACCGTAAAACATTTGGACTGCCTGAGAGCTGGGTTGGTAAGGATGTAATACTGCATTTTGGATCTATTTCAGGATATGCACGCATTTTTATTAACGGGAAAGAAGCTGGAATGACAAAGGCAAGCAAGACCCCTGCCGAGTTTAATATTACACCTTATTTGAAGAAGGGTCAAAACGTTTTGGCTGTACAGGTATTCCGCTGGCATGACGGCAGCTATTTGGAAGATCAGGATTTTTGGCGTCTTAGTGGTATCGAACGTGATGTATACCTGCAAGCACTTCCAGCCGTTTCTGTACAAGATTATGAAGTAACAGCAGGTCTTGATGATACATATTCAGGCGGTACAATGTCAGCCTTAGTTAAATTAAGAAATAGTAAAAAAGGCTTAAAAACTAATGTGCGTTTTATGCTTTTCGATGCTGATAATAAGCAAGTATACAGTGAAGTAAAAGATGTACCTGCCAATGCCGTAGAAATTTTGTTTAAAACCACAGTTCCCAATGTATCTAAGTGGAGCAGTGAAACTCCCAATCTGTATCGTTATTTTATAGAATGGAATGTTGATGGTGGTAAAAAGGCTTATATCAGTGGACGTACAGGCTTCAGAAGAGTAGAAATTAAAAATGCACAGCTGTTAGTTAACGGCAAAGCAGTAATGGTGCATGGCGTAAACCTTCACGAACATCATCCGGTAAAAGGACATGCTCCTGACAAAGAAATGATGCGTAAGGATGTTGCATTAATGAAGCAAAACAATATCAATGCAATACGTATGAGTCATTACCCGCACGATCCGTACATTTATGAGCTGTGCGATGAATTTGGATTGTATGTTGTCGACGAGGCCAACATTGAAGCGCATCATATGGGAGCAGAACTGCAGAACCCTTTTGACAAAAGCCAGCATCCGGCATATTTGCCTGTGTGGGCTCCAGCACATCTGGATCGTATTAAAAGAATGTTAGAAACCGATAAAAATCATCCTTCAATTATTATTTGGAGTATGGGTAATGAATGCGGTAACGGACCGGTATTTTATGAGGCCTACAAGTGGATTAAACAGCGTGATGCCAGTCGTCCGGTACAGTTTGAACAGGCTGGAGAAAACCCTGATACAGATATTGTATGTCCAATGTATCCAAGCATAGAAAATATGAAGAAATATGCCGCGTCAAATGCGAGCAGACCTTACATTATGTGTGAATATGCGCATGCTATGGGAAATAGCACGGGTAATTTTAAGGAATATTGGGATATTATATCTTCAAGTCCACACATGCAGGGTGGATTTATATGGGACTGGGTAGACCAGGGAATTAAGGCAAAAGATGCGAATGGCAAGGACTATTGGGCATATGGTGGAGACTTGGGCGGAGAAAAATTACAACATGATGAGAACGGCTGTGCCGACGGACTTGTTACTGCTGACCGTGTTCCTGATCCCGGATTACCGGAGGTGAAAAAAGTATATCAGGATATTGCTTTTTATTTCAGCAATGGCATTCTTAAGATTAAAAACAACTATTTATATACTGATCTTGGCGATTTTAACTTTAAATGGGAGATGCTTAAAAACGGTGAAAAAGTCCAGGAAGGAAGTTTTAATACCAGTGCACAGCCAGGAATGCAATCGGAAATTCCATTGGCTCTGAATACTGCTGCAAATGGGGAATATTATTTAAATATTTATGCTTACACCAAAGCCGAAAAAGACCTTGTTCCCGGCGGACATGAAATGGCGAGAGAACAGTTTAAATTAGGTGGTGATAGCTTCTTAACAACAGAAGCGTCGAATAAAGGAAAATTGAGCTTTAAGAAAGACGGAAACGTTTTAACTTTTGCAACAGCTAATGTAACAGGAAGTTTTGATCTTACCAAAGGTGTACTTACCAGTTACAGAAAACAGGGTGAAAAAGAAGAAATACTCTCGGGTTTTCCAACACCTTATTTTTGGCGTGCACCGACTGATAATGACTTCGGTAATGAGATGCCTAAAAAACTGGGAATTTGGAAAGATGCACATACTAATCCTGTGGTGGAAAGCGTAATAGTCGGTAAAAAAACGGAGACAGGTCTTCCTGTAGAAGTTAAATATCTGCTTAAAGATGTTAATGTGCCTTACACGATTAACTATTTGATTCAGCCGGATGGTGATATTAAAGTAACTGCATCCATTGATAAAACAGGAAAGAAACTTCCGGAAATGCCACGTTTTGGAATGCGTGTAATTCTTCCGGGCCAATACAGCGGACTTGAATATTATGGACGCGGACCATGGGAAAACTATATTGATCGTAATACTGCTTCCTTTATGGGAATTTATAAAGATCAAGTTGCAGGCCAATTTACGTGGGAGTATATCAGACCTCAGGATTGTGGATATAAGACTGATGCACGTTGGATAAAGTTGGCTGATAGTAATAAAAAAGGGCTCTTAATAAAAGGAGATCAGCCATTATGCTTCAGTGCTTTAAATGTATCTACTGAAAGTCTTGATCCTGGTCTTAGTAAAAATGGAAGACATATCAATGATGTAAAACCTGAAGATAAAGTGTATCTTCATATTGACTTAAGTCAACGTGGAGTAGGAGGAGATACTAGCTGGGGGGCTTTACCGCATGCACAATATCTGCTTACCGGACAAAAATATACCTATACCTACATTTTAAGTTTACTTTAATTAAGGCGGTTCAATTAAATTAAAAATGCGGTTTAAAAAATGAAATATATCAAATTACTATTGTTTAGCGGATTTCTATTTTTTTGTTTAAAGTCCCAATCCCAAAATGAAAAAGCGTCCAGTATCCATCCCGGTGAGATTTGGAAGGATACCGATGGTGTTCATATCAATGCTCATGGCGGTGGTGTTCTTTACACTAAAGGGATATATTATTGGTTTGGAGAACATAAGGGCGAAACAAATGATGCACGTGTCGGGGTTACCTGTTACTCTTCTAAAGATCTTTATAATTGGAAAAATGAAGGGATAGCATTGCCTGTTTCAAATGATCCAAATTCGGAAATTACTTCAGGATGCATTATTGAACGTCCAAAAGTAATCTATAATTCAAAAACTAAGAAATATGTAATGTGGTTTCATTTGGAACTAAAAGGACAAAGTTACAAAGCTTCCAGAACAGCTGTAGCAGTAAGCAAAAATCCGGCAGGACCATATACTTTTATTAAGTCATACCGTCCGAATGCTGGTAAATGGCCTATAGGATTTAAAGAAGAATGGAAAAAATCGATGGCAGGTGAAGGAACCCTGAAATGGTGGACACCTGAGTGGAGAAAATCAGTTGAAGAAGGCCTCTTTGTCCGCAGGGATTTTACAGCAGGTCAAATGTCAAGGGATATGCAGATTTTTGTCGATGACGACGGAAAAGCGTACCATATTCATTCATCGGAAGAAAACCTTACACTGCATTTAAGTGAACTGACAGATGACTATCTGGATTTTAAAGGTAAATATATTACAATCGCTCCTGCAGGCCATAATGAAGCTCCGGCAATATATAAACAAGACGGGATTTATTATATGATTACTTCAGGTTGTACAGGATGGGATCCCAATGCTGCCCGTTCTTTTAAGGCCTCCTCAATTTGGGGACCTTGGGAGAAACTCGGTAATCCCTGCAGAGGAGAAGGTGTCGAAACTACTTTTGAGTCGCAAAGTACATACATACTGCCAGTAGCAGGAAAGAAAAATGCTTTTATTTTTATGGCAGACCGCTGGAGACCAAAGAACCCGAGAGACGGACGCTATGTATGGCTCCCATTAAAAATGGAAAACGGGCATCCGGTCTTATATTGGAAGGAGCAATGGACATTAAATGATTTATAGGCCAGGCAGCTTATAAAAAATGATGTTACTTTTTACATTTAACATGAAATAGTTAATTAATAACATTAGGATCTGAATAAGTCTTAATTGTTTTCCATCTTCCGTCTAATTTCTCCATCAAAATGACTTTAGGCCCCTCACCAGTATGACCACCAATAACATAGGGAGAATAATAAAACAAGGCATATTTATTATTGCTAACTATTGGTTTTGAAATTAGTAAACCATAACCTGCAGCATATTTTTTGAAATCTGGAGTATTTGGAACAAGACGTTCATTAATTTTTAAAAGTTTAAAATCCTTATCCGCAAAATTTTTCCTGATAAAATCCTTTTTTTTCCAATAATAAGCAATTGTGTCATTTTTGTATTTTTCTTTTAAAGCTTTGATTTCTAAAATATCTATAGGCCAGATGTAAGGAGGATACCCATTAGGCATTATTCTTATTTCATCGCCTAAACGAATATTTCTGTCTTCATACGCTTTTTCATAATAATCTAAAGGAAGTATGCGTGATGGTGCCTCTTCTACAACTATATTATAGTAATTTCTCAAGTCCGCTTGCTCTTTTATAAAATCGTTGATAACTTCATTTTCTATACTTCTGGAAGCACAGGAAATAAATAACAAACTTAATAAACAGTATATATAATTTTTCATCTTAATAATTTAATTAGTACAGGATTTGCCTTTGGGTATATATTTTCCATTTTCTGCATCATCAATAGTTATATTTTTGTCTTCTGCTGTACGATTATTTACTATTCTTCTTCTTTCTTCATAATTTGGGGCACTGTAATCTAAAGGATAGCGATCTTTAAAAATTTGCGTACCTGTCATAGTTGAAAGAGCCAGATCATGATAAAAAAGGTCTGCTTTTCCTGTATTTGAAACTGGGATTCCAGTCTGAAACTCTTGTAAAGCATTTGCCATTACATCTATATAATTCTCAAACATTTGTGAATGTTGAGGGTCTGTAGTTCCTTCAAAATTTTTAGAAGCATATTCCATAAATAAACAATCATAATTGTCGTATGCACAAATATTGCCATTATTATGAAAATCATCATACAATGCAAAGAAATGGGCATGAATTATCTCGTGAATAACTATTGCAGCTATTGCTAAATCTGTAGGTGGTCTTTGATTGTTTTCTGTTCCTTTTAGATATGGTTCACTTATTGTTATGAGATAATTATTTTTGCTCACCCGTCTTGTATCTGCTAATGCCACCGTCATACTTGTTGTTCCTATTACTATTTTTAAAGTATAAGTTCCATTAATCGGGACTCCAAACTTCTCAAAAATGTTCGCAATATCATTTTGTGTCAAGTTTTTTAGTTTCTCTAAAACTGCCTTTGTACATGGGTCAAGCTGCGAGCCATCGATTTGCTCTTCTAATGCAGCAGCAATTTGTGCAGATGTTGGTGCGGAAGTTGAGCCCCCAGAACCATTTTTATAATTATAGAATTCCAATCTCTGATTTAATATATCTTCTTTATTATTACTACCATCACAGGGAAAAGGCATAATACTTGATGTCCTTGTTGTTGTTGTCCCAACATAATTAATCGCCACAATTCTATCCCCAACAGTCCAGACATCATAACGAGAAATAGTTTGATCGATAATTACCGTATAATTTCCTCCGCACTGGGGCATTTTATTCGTGGCATCAGATTTAGTTGCGAAAGCATTAATACTCTCTTCCAAAACATTCAGATTATTATTCTCTGAAATATTTCTGGCTTTTCCTTTATATATCGCTACTGACCCCAAATTTTCTCCATTTAAAAGAAACACATTTAATGTTCCCGTAAAATCATTTAGTTTGGTAATGGTTTCAGGATAAACATTGCTGCCTTTATTCGTATACACTTCTACAAAATAAGAATATAATTGTCCTTCAGACTCAATTGTAACAATCTGATATTTTAAATGGTTCTGTAAAAAATCAGATTCCAGTGTACTTATTGATTTTTCGTAAGCCGAAATCTCAGTGATTTTAAAATTACTTTTCTCTGTTTCCTTTATGTTTTCCCAATTTACAGCTACATTTTCAGCAATATTTACATTAGAAAATTTATTTAATTCTAAATCTTTTTTTACCTGTTCTAAATCTACGCTTGTATTATTCTTTCCTAGTTCTTCGTTATTACAGGATATTAAAAGTATCGATAGTATAAAACAGATTAAATATTTCAACATTTGGCTCAAAATGATTAGAGGTTAATAAGCGCCAAATATATAGATTTATTCCTAATAAAATATTTGAAAATATTAAATTTTGTATACAAAAAGATTTAGTCAAATAAATGTACAGATTAAAAAAAAATGAGAAGCATACCCTGCTTTATATTTTAGAATTTTGGCTACACAAACTGGAAGGTACAGGTTTGTTTTTTTAATTCTTCTAATTACATTTGTTTGTAACCACCAAAACTTAACCTCATATGCTTAATTATTTACGCAGTCGGCTCCAAACAAAATTTGTAATCATTGAATGGCTTTTTTTTCTTTTAATTTTATCTTCTTTCAAAACTAATGCACAGCTAAAAACTACAGTCAGTGAAATTGGTCCGGGATGGAGTAACAACTCGGTCAATACGGTTATTTTTAGGAATAGTGCCATAACTACATTTAAAAATATTCAATATACTGCTTATTACAATCCTGAAGGCAAGATGGTTTTGGCAAAGCGCAGGCTGAATTCAGCTAAGTGGGAAAAAGTAATTACACCTTACAGCGGGAATGTAAAAGATGCCCATAACAGTATCAGTATTGCGGTAGATATTGACGGGTATCTTCATGTAAGCTGGGATCAGCATGATACCCGTCTTCGTTATGCAAAAAGTAAAGTACCATTTAGCCTGGAACTGGGTGAAGAGCAGTCCATGACAGGAAATGAAGAACTTAAGGTGACTTATCCGGAATTTCACAATCTGCCAAATGGTAAATTGTTATTCTGTTACCGTTCTGGTGCTTCTGGCCGGGGGAATATGATTATGAAATTATATGATATAAAAACCAAACAGTGGCAGCAGCTGCAAAATAATTTAATTGATGGAGAAAACGAGCGAAGTGCTTACTGGCAGATCTGCGTAAACAAAAAAGGAATTTATCTTTCATGGGTATGGCGCGAAAGCTGGGATGTTTCAACTAATCATGACATTTGTTATGCTTTTTCAGCAGATTGGGGACAGACCTGGAAAAAATCCAATGGAGAGAACTATTCGCTCCCAATCACAAAGGCAACAGCCGAACTGGCCTGGAGTATACCGCAGAACAGCAGTTTAATTAATCAGACTTCGATGACTACAGATGAATTTGGTAACCCGTATATAGCAAGTTATTGGGCTGTTAATGAAGTACCTCAATATAAAATTGTCTTTTTGGATAAAGGAAAATGGAACCTGATTGATACTGATTTTCAAGAAAAATCATTTATTTTAGGAGGAGGAGGAACCAAAAGGATTCCAATTTCACGTCCTGAGATTCTTATGAATAAATCGATGCTCTATCTGCTTTTCAGATCTGAAGAAAGAGGCAGTAAAATTAGCCTGGCATCAATCAATCTGAACAAAAAACATTGGAAAATCACTGATATTACAGATTCTTCAGTAGGACAGTGGGAGCCAAATTTTGATAAAGAACTTTGGAAGGAAAAAACACAGCTGCATATTTTTTCTCAAAATGTAAACCAGGCTGATGGGGAAGGACTGTCTGCTGTAGAAGCTCAGCCAGTTCAGATTCTGGAATTGCAAAAAATACCCGTAACTAAATAGCGAGTCAACGATTTATTATTTAAGCAGAATATAATTGAGACGAAAAACTCTCCGTTTATTTTCTGCTTACACCTCGAATATTATTTAACTCGTTGGGTGTATTAAAATAGGTGTCAGGCTGAGTCTATTCGATTCGGCTTCGCTCAGGATAAACTTAGTCGGAGTCCTTGCATGTAAAAAAGCTCTTCGGCTTCGCTTAGTATAAGCATAGCCGAATCGAATCAGGATGACAATGATTTCCGGAAGTATAATTTAATATTTAGTTAAGTACTCACTTATGAAAAACAAGTTTAAAATTAGTTTTTTGACTTACCTGTTAACATTTTCTATTTACAGTCAGGAATATTTAGTTCGTTTTTTAGATATCTCTCAGGGGTTATCCAATAATTCCGTTACCTGTATTTATCAGGAACGTCAGGGGTATATCTGGTTTGGAACTAATGACGGCTTAAACCGTTATGATGGTTATAATTTTAAAGTTTACAGAAATGATGTCAACAAGGAAAATTCAATAGCGGCCAATTATATATTTTGTATCGATGGTGATTCACTAGGTAATATCTGGGTAGGGAGTGCAAATGGAGGAAGTGTGCTTAATTCAATTTCAGGACAAGTTTCTCAGCTTGCCATAGGCAGCAGTACAAAGTTAATTAAGGAAGAAAGCATAGTGCAGATAAAAGCATTTTCAACTTCCTGTATGATGGCTGCATGTGAAAAATCCGGGTTGGTAATTTTCAAGAAAGGGCAATACACCGGGAAGCAGGCAGATTTAAAGATTAGAGGTAAAAAGTTACTTCAGTACCACGTTACAAGTATAGAACCAGTTCCTGAAAAAGGCTTCTGCTGGATTTTTATTAAAAATCATGGTTTATATAAGTACTGGATAAAATCACAACTAATGGAAGCAATCTGCAGTGAAAAGTTGCAGGCAAATTATTTAAAAAGTGAAGATAATGGCAGCCTTTGGATAGGAACAGATGAGGGATTATTTAAGTTTGATGAAAAACATAAGAACTATGGAGACAATATCCTTGATTATAAGGCAATAGTTACCAATATCTTATTTGATAAAAATAAAGAGATTTATATCGCTACGGATGGGTCAGGAGTATTTAAAATAGACAAACAAAACAAAGCAGTCCAGTTCAAAGATGCGGGAGATCAGCAGATTTTAAAGAGTGATGCAGTCTGGGGGTTATATGAGGATAAGGATAAAAATAAATGGTTTGGAACTTTGCGCGGCGGGGTAAGCATGATTGGAAATTCTAAACGCTGTTTTCGCCATATAAAAAATATTGAGGGTAATCCAGCGCTTAATTACACCCTTTCTTTTTGTGAAGATGCTAACCATAATCTATGGATTGGGACTGATGGTGGTGGTTTACGCTTCTGGAACAGAGCTAAAAATACGTTTACAAAATTTACTGAAAATGATGGACTCTCAAGTAATTTTATCCCGGGAATTGTTTTAGATGATATCTATTTATGGGTCGCAACCTGGGATGGAGGATTAAATAAAATTAACACTTTAAATCGCAAAGTCGAACATTATAATTTATACAATCCTGTTACAAAACATAAAGAACGCAGCATTTGGTTTGTATTTAAAGATTCAAAAAATATAATTTGGTCGGCAACCAAAGAAGGGACACTTTATTATCGTAATCCGTTATCTAAAAAATTTGAAGTTTTTGATTCTGGCATATCAGGAGTATTATGCATAAGCGAAAGCAGCGATGGTCATTTATGGGTCGGTAACTACACAGATTTAATTGAAATCAATACGGTTACAAAAAAGATTAACAGAACAAAGATTGGCTATCCCATACGATGCATCCTTGAAGACAAAAAATCTAATTTCTGGATAGGAACATCAGAAGGAGGATTACTGAAATTCAACCGTAAAAACAAATCTTTTACCAGATTTACTACAATTGAAGGGTTGCCATCAAATATAGTTTTACGGATTCTTGAAGATAAAAAAGGATATTTATGGCTGAGTACCTATAAAGGAATAAGCAAATTTAATCCGGAGAAAAAGAAATTCCACAATTTTACAGCTTCAGACGGGCTGCAGAGCAATCAGTTCAGCTATAATGCCGGCCTGATTTTGTCCTCAGGAGAATTTATTTTTGGAGGGATTAACGGATTCAATATTTTTTTTCCCGGCAGTATAAAGGAAATAAACCGCCATTATAAGGTACTGCTTGATGATGTTCAGGTAAATAATAGTTCGGTTTTGGGAAATATGAATTATTTTAAAATAAAATCAAGGGATCAGAAAATACTAAAATTGCCTTTTGACCAGACAACATTATCATTAGATTTTGTAGCATTGGATTATGAGAATACAGATAAAATTAAATATGCCTATTATCTTGAAGGCTGGGACGAGCATTGGAATTATGTATCTAACAGGAATGCAAGATATTCCAGATTGTATGAAGGAACATACCAGTTTAAAGTAAAAACTACAGATAATTACGGAAATTGGGGTAAAGAAATTACGTTAATTGAAATTCAGGTCCTGCCGCCATGGCACCGCTCCTGGTGGGCGTATATGCTTTATATTTTAGCGGGTGCCGGAGTTGTATTTATGTATATCCGACATAATAAATCTAAAGAAAGAATGCGCTACGAAGTAAAGTTGGCACAAATGGAAAACAGGAAAGAGAAAGAGTTCTCTGAAAAACAAATCTCTATGTTTACCTATATTTCCCATGAGTTCAGGACGCCGCTTTCTTTAATAATTAACCCCATAAAAAAAATAATAAAACAGCAGAATAAGACAGGTGAAGTTTCACCTGAACTTTTGGTAGCGAATCGAAATGCGAGAAGGCTTTTAAGTTTAATGGATCAGTTGTTACTTTTCCGAAGAGCAGAAAATGATGCAGACCAACTTGTATTATCAGAGATTAACTTAAATAAATTATGTGATGAAGTGTATCAATATTTTACGCAGCAGGCTAAATCGCGAAAAATTAAGTATGATATTTTGCTTCCTCAGGAAACCGTTTATATAATTGGAGATAATGAAAAAATTGAAATTTCTTTATTCAATATTGTTTCTAATGCCTTTAAATATACATTAGCCGAAGGTGAAATTTTGCTCAGTTTAGAAAGTAATAATGAAGAAGCAATTATTAAAATAAAAGATACAGGCGTTGGGATAAGTGAAGACGAAATCGATAATATTTATGATAAGTTCAGACAAATAAATTTTAACAACAGTCCGGGTAAAGGATTCGGTATAGGATTGTTTGTTGTAAAGCATTTTATTGAAAAACATTTTGGTTACATAAACTGTTCGAGCCGGATAGGGGAAGGAACAGAATTTAAAATATTCTTAAAAAAAGGCAGGGATCATTTTTCAGATTTACCACTTACAGATCATTCGGTTAAAATGAGTCGTATTGTAAAAGAATTAGCCGCAGAAACTGTTTATAATCAAAAAAATACAGGTTTTTCAAAAGATACTGATATAAATATTTTAAGTAAATTAAAGGATGATGTAGTATCAGAAAAAAAATCAATACTGATAATTGATGATAATGAAGAAATCAGGAATTATTTAATGGAGCTTTTTTCAGACGATTATTTAACCTATAGTGCTGAGAATGGTTTTGATGGCTATGAAATGGTTAATAAGATTTTGCCGGATCTTGTTCTTAGTGATATTTCTATGGAAGGATTAAATGGTTTGGAACTTTGTAAAAAGATCAAAAGCAGTGAAGGGATTAATCATATTTTAGTGATTTTGCTGACAGCTTCCTCAAACCCTGAAACTCAGCTTCAGGGGATATCCGATGGAGCAGATGATTATATAACCAAACCTTTTGATGATGATATTTTAAAAGCAAAAGTGGAAACACTGCTTCGCAACAGAAGTCAGTTGAAAAATTATTTTCTTGATAGCATAACATTGAATCCACATAGTCAAAAGGTACCCACGGAAACCGCTGATTTTTTAAAAAAATGTATAGAAGTCATTGAAAAAAATCTTGCCAACCAACAATTTAATATTAAGCAGTTTTCCATAGAAATGGGAATGAGCCATACCCGATTATACACTAAAATAAAAGAAATTTCAGGTCAGACTTTAAATGGATTTATAAGATCGGTGCGTCTGCGTCGTGCAGCCGTGCTTCTGCTGACCGAGGACATCCGTATTTCGCATGCTGCTTCTCAGGTTGGAATGGAGGATGTTAAACATTTCAGGGAACAATTTGTTAAACTTTATGGTATGACACCGTCTGAATTTATAAAAAAATACAGAAATTCATTTAATTCAGAATTGAACATCATACAAAAATTATAAACCTAATTTCAATTTAAAACATGCTCATAATATAATTATTCATACATTTTTTTATATCGTTATAATTTCAAATGGTTTGCCCCTTTTAAATAGTGATTTTACCCCCTTCAGATTTTCTTAAAGGCTTGTTAATTTGAAAAATAAATCAGTGGCATTTGTTATGGAATAAATGTTAGAGGAGCAGATTAGATCAGAACAGAAAAATCAATTATTTAATTATTTATGACTAATTAATATAAAAAAATAGTTTTCGGGTATGGGATTCAAAGATGGCCCTATATCACACAGAAGAGTTTATCCTTGAGTAAGATAAAGTTTGTTTAGTTTTGTAAGTGTGTGTTTTTTTTACAACCTGCCTGAGCAATTGGTTATTGCGACAGGCAGGTCTTTTTAATTTTTTATCAATTAAGTATGAAATATTTTAGAACTCAAATTCTTTTGTTTCTTTTTTTTAGCTCTTTAGCCGCTCAGGTAAACAAGGATAATAATTTGGAACAGCGTGCTTACTTTGTAAAAATGCTGACCAAAATTGCTCATCCTGTTCTTCAGGCCACAGCAGAGGGGCGTTTAAAATCTGCAATGCCGGTTGAAACAGCACCACATGCGTACGGAGACCGGGACAAAGTAACATATTTAGAAGCATTTGGGAGAACACTTTCCGGTATAGCACCCTGGTTGCAATTAGGACCGGATGACACACCTGAAGGGAAACTTCGTGCAGAATATATTAATCTTACTGCTGCCGGAATAAAAAATGTTGTAGATCCTGCCTCAAAAGACTATATGAATTTCAACGAAGGCGGACAGCCTCTGGTAGATGCAGCTTTTTTTGCCCAAGGCTTGCTCAGAGCTCCTTTATTATGGGAAAAACTTGATAATGATACACAACAGAATGTTATAAATGCCCTAAAAAGTACCAGAGTAATATCTCCCGCATATACAAACTGGTTATTATTTACGGCCATGATTGAAGCGGCACTGCTAAAATACGAAGGCAAAGCCGATATGGTCCGCATAGAGTATGCCTTATTAAAACATAGTGAATGGTACCTTGGTGACGGAACATATGGTGACGGTAAAGATTATCATTGGGATTATTATAACAGTTATGTAATTCAGCCAATGATGCTTGACATCCTTAAAGTTTTAAAAGAAAAAAAAGATACGCTTGTGAACTGGCGCTATAAAAATGAATTTATAGTTAATGCTAATCAATTTATAGAACGTTCTAAGCGTTATACAGCAATTCAGGAGCGGCTTATTTCTCCGGAGGGAACATATCCGGCAATTGGCCGTTCGTTAGCGTATAGGGTAGGAGCATTTCAAAATTTAGCACAAATGGCTCTTCTACAGGAACTTCCTGTAGAATTAAATCCGGCACAGGTGCGGTGTGCTTTACTGAGCATTATTAAAAAACAGATGGAAGCTCCCGACACTTTTACAGATGATGGCTGGTTAACAATTGGATTTTACGGACATCAGCCTGAAATTGGAGAACCTTATATCAGTACCGGAAGTTTATATTTATGTACAGAAGCTTTTTTACCTCTTGGACTTCCCATTCAGACCCCATTTTGGCAGGCACCAGATGCGCCTTACACACAAGAGAAAATTTGGAGCGGAAAAAAAGCAGTTATAGATCATGCTTATTATGACCGGAAGATTATTGATGAACGGAAATGGGAAGTAGTCTTAGATTCCGGTTCTTTTAAATCCAAAAATATGTTCGATAAGCAATGGAATATGTTTTATCCCTGGGGAACAGATCATAACGGTACAGCACGTATGCGGAAGAATCAGGTCGATTTAAATAATAATATTTTAAAATTAACTGCTGTCCCTTCAACAAATAACGAAGGAAAAAGCAAGTCTGATCCGCATTATGATATTAGATATTACAGCGGTGCCGTACACGCCAAGCATAAAATAACCGTAACGGAAGAATATCCTGTTTACCGTATTTCGGGCGAATTTAAAGCCCCGATAAAAAAGGGAACATGGCCTGCGTTCTGGCTCACTGCTGTAAATGGATGGCCGCCGGAGATCGATATTCTGGAATTTAAAGGAGACAGTACCAATTGGATGAATACGTTTATTACACCTGAAAACTGTACAACGCTAAAGAAAAACATACCGGATGCATCAGCCAACTGGCATCAATACAGTGTAGAACTTAAACGCATAGATGATATAAATACTGTTGTTTCTTATTTTTTGGATGGAGAAAAAATAGGGGACCATTGGACAAATTTTACAAATCATCCAATGTGGCTTATCATTAACTTACAAATGGAAGGGTCCTCCGGAACAGCTGAAAAACTTGAAAACACAGAATATCTGGCACGAAATATATCAATTAAACGCTTGAAAAAACAATAAAATAACCTGAAGCTTTTGATAATAATCAAACTGTGAAGAAAAGTTGCAGACTTATTTTATAAATTGCATTAACTATCTAACCACCTACATAAAAACAGCCTAATGAAAAAATATTTAATCTTTATAATAATATTATTCATTGCCCAAGCATGCGCAACAAAGAAAAATAACGATCTTATAAAGAAAATTGATTCTGCTTTAGATAATTCCGTTAAGCAGTATCGGTATCTTTCGACAAAAGTACAGCCGGGAGAATACCCAAAATCCTGGGATGATAAAAGTCAAAAGCTGGAGACCAGTAATTCCGAATGGTGGTGCAGTGGGTTTTACCCCGGAACCTTATTATATCTTAATGAAGCGGTGACAGCTCCTGATTTGGAAAAGCAGGCATTAATTTTTTTGGAAGACCTTAAAAAAGAACAAAATAATACTACCACTCATGACTTGGGGTTTATGATGTACTACAGTTTTGGAAATGCAGAACGTTTACATCCCGGCAAAGAATATGAAGCTATTTTGATGCAAAGTGCTAAAAGTCTTATTACACGCTATAACCCTATTGCAAAGTGCATTAAATCCTGGGACAGTGCTCCCTGGAATCATGCATCAGCAGATGAAATGCCGGTAATTATTGATAATATGATGAATCTTGAACTGCTTTTTTGGGCCAGCAGATACAGCGGAGATCCTGTCTACCGTGATATTGCAATTAATCATGCCAATACAACACTTCAAAATCATTTCAGACCGGACTACAGTTCCTATCATGAAATAGTTTACGACACTCGAGATGGAAAAGTTACCAAAAAGATTACCAATCAGGGAGCTGCTGATGAATCTTCATGGGCAAGAGGGCAGGCATGGGGGCTTTACGGATATGTTGTTATGTATCGTGAAACAAAAGATTTAAAGTATCTTGAACAGGCAAATCATATTGCAAATTATATTTTAAGCAATTCAAATATGCCCAAAGATTTGGTTCCTTACTGGGATTATAGTGCTCCCGGTATACCCAATGCCCTGCGTGACTCTTCAACAGCTGCCATAACAGCTTCCGCACTAATTGAACTTAGTGATTATGCTGATAAACCGCTTTCGGAAAACTATATTAAAGCCTCTGCCACAATAATCAATACGCTGCTCAGCAGTGAATATTTTGCTGATTTTAAAACTAATGGGGGATTTTTACTTAAACACGGAGTTGGAAATATGCCTAATAAAACTGAAATAGATGCATCACTGAGTTATGGTGACTATTATTTAATTGAAGCTCTTTTGAGATACAAAAAGATATAGTCTAGATTAAATATTCGAAATCAATATTGCAGAAGCCACATCTTAATTTACACAAGAAATAACCATGAAAAAAATAGTTTTAATAGTACTGCTTTTTATAGCATCCATCTTTTATGCAGAGGCACAAGAAGACTTAATTGTAAATACGTCAGGAAGAAAGAATGTGTCTTTAAACGGAACATGGCATTATATAATTGACCCTTATGATACTGGTTTTTATGATTATCGTTTTAAAGAAAGACCAGAGAATGACCAAGGAGCATATTGGAATAACAGCGAATCTAAGGATCCAACCAAATGGACGGAACATGGATACAAAGATCCTTACAGCATACAAGTGCCGGGAGACTGGAACAGCCAGGACCGCATATTTCAGTATTATGAAGGAAGTGTATGGTACCAGCGTGAATTTGATAAACCGTCAGTTTCGAGTGGGGAAGATGTTTATCTGTATTTTGGAGCGGTCAACTATGAAGCGCATGTATACTTAAACGGAAAAAAGTTAGGCACGCACAAGGGAGGTTTTACTTCTTTTAATTTTAAAATTCCAGACGGTTTACTTAAAGATAAAGATAATTTTTTAGTTGTAAGAGCAGATAACAGGCGCCATTCGGATGAGATTCCAACTGTTAATACAGACTGGTGGAATTATGGCGGGATTACCAGAGATGTTAAGCTGGTTATTGTACCTCAGGATTTTATTGAGCAGTATAATTTACAGCTGGATCCGTTGACAAAGATAAGTACAGCCGGGCAAAAGGGAAAATATACACTTACCGGATGGGCGAAAACAAATAAAAAAGCCCAGGGAAAAATTACAGTAGAAATTGCCGAACTGAAACTTAAAAAAGAGTTTGACATTCAGGAAGATAGTGTGTCTTTTAGTTTTGAAGTCAGTAAACTAAAGCTTTGGTCACCCGAAAATCCAAAGCTGTATGATGTAAAATTCAGTTTCAATAAAGAAACAATAGCAGAAAATATAGGTTTTAGAAAAATTGAGGTTTCAGGTAAAAAAATAGTATTAAACGGCAAACAGGTCTTTTTAAGAGGAATCAGTATTCATGAAGAAATACCTCAGGAAATCCGCCGTTCACATGGAAAAAAAGATGCCTTGCAATTGTTAGGATGGGCCAAAGAACTAAATTGTAATATGGTACGTCTGGCGCATTACCCTCATGATGAGCAGACTATTAAAACTGCAGATTCCCTGGGTCTTATGGTATGGAGTGAAATACCGGTATACTGGACTATTGACTTTAAAAGTGATGCTGTACTTGAGAAAGCAAAAAAACAGCTCAGTGAAATGATTGCCAGAGATCAAAATAGGGCAAGTATAATTATTTGGTCAGTAGGAAATGAAACCCCGATATCAGATGTTCGCACAAAATTTATGAGTTCACTGGTTACGCTGGCAAAAAAATTAGACTCTTCCAGAATTATATCTGCTGCATTGGAAGCTGGCTATAATGCAGGAGCAAATCATGTAGAAGATCCTTTGGGAAAATATACCGATATAGTTTCCTTAAACGAATATTTAGGATGGTATGGAGGAACACCCGAATCATGCCGCACTGCAAAGTGGACAGTGGCTTTTGATAAACCGTTTTTTATTAGTGAGACAGGTGCAGAGGGGATGTTTGGTTTCCACGCTGATAAAACAGTCCGGTTTAGTGAAGAATATCAGGAATGGTATTATCAGGAACAAATAAAAATGTTCGAGGAACGCTTTCCGGATAGCTTCAGTGGGCTGTCACCATGGATTTTGGCAGACTTCCGTTCTCCAAGACGAAACAATCCAACTTATCAACAAGGGTGGAATACAAAAGGTCTCATCAGTAAAAATGGAGAGAAGAAAAAAGCTTTTTATGTATTACAAGCTTACTATAAGAAAATTAAAGATAAAGAACTGCATACAAATGAGTAAATTTCAGCTCTGTTTTTTTGAATTTATTTTAAAAGAAAAACAATTTTTTCTGCAAGCAGATTTGTGTGACTGATTTTATCCATAATGTAAAATCATTTAATAAATGGCAATATAAATCCTTTAAAAAGAGAAATCTTTTAAACGATTTATGTTGCTTTTTTGATTAACGTGTTTTTTACACTTATTTTTGTATATATTGCAGAATATTTTATATTATTTAATAAATTGGGAAAAATAATGCATAAGAATGTGTTACTGTCCTTAAAATTAAATCAAAATGAAAATAAAATTTATTTTAGCATTAATATTTGTAATTTCCAACTAAATAACTGACTATGGATATACTTACTGATTTGAATTTGGAGGATTCTACTAAACCGAAATACCTGCAGATAGCAGATTGTTTTATTGATAATATTTCCAGGGGAAATCTTAAGAATGGTGACCGTATTCCTTCAATCAATGAATTCAGTAAGGCATATAAATGTTCCAGGGATACGGTTGAAAAAGGGTATAAAGTGCTAAAGGAAAAGAGAGCCATTAAAATTATCCCCGGAAAGGGAACCTATATTGACAGCACTAAATTAATAGCTGAAATAAATGTTCTTTTTTTGATCAATAAGCTGAGTACTTACAAACTTGAAATGTATAATTCTTTCTGTGCGACTGTTGATGATAATTTTCACAGTGATTTTGAGATTTATAACTGTGATGAATCTCTTTTTAAGAGTTTAATGGAAAAGCATGCCAACAGGTATGATTACTACATCATAATGCCTCATTTTAAAATAGATAAACAGAGTCAGAACAATTTTAGCGGAGAGTCTTTAGAAGTTATAAAAAGGATTCCTGCTGAGAAACTCATCATTATGGATAACAATGAGTTGAAAATTGACGGAAATATAATAGAGATCTTTCAGGATTTCGAGGAGGATGTCTACAATGCCCTCACTGCAGGTTTAGAAAAGATAAAAAAATTTAAATCTATTAAATTAGCAGTAACAGATGATTATCATTATACTTATCTCAATAAGATAAAAAAAGGGTTTACAAAGTTCTGTACCGAAAAGGAAATAGATTATGAAATATTAAATAAAATAAGTGAAGGAGCTGCAATTAATAAAGGAGATCTGTTTATTGTTGTGGAAGATGATGATCTGGTGAAGCTTATCGATTCGGCGAATGCAAAAAATTTCAAGCTTGGTGAGGATATCGGAATAATATCTTATGATGAAACTCCTTTAAAAAGACTTCTTGGAATTGCTGTGATGTCAACAGATTTTAAAAAAATGGGAAATACTGCAGCAACAATGATAATGAATAATAATAAAGGAAAAATTAAAAATCCTTTTAATTTTATTGATAGGGATTCGTTATAATTTTTTAGACAACCTGCTAATTCAAAATAATTTAAAATCGAAGTGTTGCCAGGATTTCCGCAATCGAAAAATGCGCACCACAAACAAATTCATCGGCAGCACCGTAATAGATAGTAAGCTGATCACCATTAACTACATGTCCATTAGTAAAAACTACATAGCCAAAAAAACCGCTGAGTTCATAATTTTCCTGTGGCATCATGATAGGTTCCACTGAACGGGCAATTATATGTGAAGGGTTTTCAAGATCCATTAGAAATGCCCCCAGACAATATTTATGCTCACTATTTGCACCATGATAAATTTCAAGCCATCCCTTTTCTGTTCTGATTGGCGCAGTACCTGCACCGACTCTTGCACTATCCCACAAACCATGTCGGGTCTTTACTATGCATTGGTGATTTCCCCAGTGAATACTATCGTATGACTCGGCAAGCCAAATATAATTGCCTCCAATCTGTGGACTTGACGGGCGATGTAACGCATAATATTTACCATTGATCAACTCTTCGAAAATAGCACAGTCTTTGTTGTGTGGAGGAAGAATCATACCTTTTGTTACAAAATTTTTCCAATCTTTGGTGGTACGCAGTCCAACACCTACACCGTTTTCAGAAACTGCTGTATAGGTAAGATAATATGTATCTCCAATTTTACTTACCCGACAATCTTCTATTCCAAATTGTTCCAGTATACCTTCACCCATTATAGCTTCGGTGTTTTCCGGTTCATAAAAATGTATCCCATCATCACTGCTTAACAGTCTAAGATGAGAAAGAGTAGTAAGGTAATCCAGACCTTTATATTTAATTACCCTTGCATCATTGGCTATTAGATCCGGATCATTAAGAGGAATTTCGATAATTTCTATTTTACCCATTGCATTCACCACCGGAAAGAAAATCACACCCTCTTTTTGTGCAATGGATTCAGCAACCCTAACCAGTAACCATGTTTTATTTTCAAATACAAACACGCCGGGATTCAGTAAACTAATAATCTGAAGCTCTGGTGCGCTTGCCGTTAAATCTTTAGGCATTAATAATGGATTTTCGGGAAAACGGCGGGCAATGTCAGTCATAATGGCTTTTTTAAGAGTAATCTTTAGTAAAGTTTAGGCCTGTGTATTCATGATTCTTAAATATTGTAAAGTACGTTAATTGCTTACCAAAATCTTTTATAGAATTGGATAGACATTTTATACAATTTGCATTAACAACCTTAATTAAATTTATAAATAATTGATTCACAAAGAATAACATCAATGAAAAACAGTTTAAAAAATTATATTCTGCCACCGCCATTTACAATTATTTGCTGACCATTTACCCAGGCTCCTTCAGGACCTGATAAGAATGCTACTACGCTGGCAATATCTTCTGGTTTCCCCATTCTTCCTAAATTTATATTTTGACCGATCCTTTCGAATTCCTCTTTTGAAACTTCTTTTTGCATTAGAGGTGTTGCTGTTGGCCCGGGGAAAACACTATTTACTGATATTTGACGCGACCCAAGTTCTTGTGCCAGTATCTCTGTAATTACTTTACCGGCAGCCTTACTGGGAGCATAGATTCCAAGACCCGCTGCCGGATATAATGAGCTCGTTGAAGATATCTGAATAATACGCCCGCCGTTTCTAACATGTTTTGCTGCTTGTTGCAGCACAAAAAAAGTTCCTTTATAATTTATAGCATTGATACGATCAAAATCTGCTTCGTTAACATCAACAATAGGAATACCCATAACAGCAATTCCGGCATTGGCAACTACAATATCGATTCCGCCAAATGTTGTATTGACATCATTAAAAAGTTTAGTAATGTCCGAAACCACACTCACATCAGCTGAAAACCCTGTTGCAATACCGCCAGCTTCCCTAATTTCATTAACTACTTCATCGGCTTGTGTTGGACTGCCTACATAATTAATAGCTACTGCAATTCCGTCTTTTCCCAAGCGAATGGCAATAGCACGACCAATACCAGTTGCAGCCCCGGTTACCAGTGCTACTTTATTTGTTGATGCTGTCATAATTTCATTTTATTAGTTCTTTTTTGTTGATTTAATTTCACCATACTTTCCAGCATAAAAATCTCGATATGCATCTGCAATTTCTCCTGATGAATTCATTACAAATGGCCCTTCTGCAACAATAGGTTCAGCATATTCTTCACCACCAAAAAACAAAATATCAATAGCTTTTTCAGAAGTATTTTTTATTTCTATTTCTCCTGCATTTCTGCTAAATTCTACAAATTCTCCTGCTTCAAATTCAGTATCATTCAGTATTACACTATTCGTAGGCAAAAAAGCGGCAACCTCTATTTTATCTGCCATCTGAATAGTAAATTGTTTGCCTGCTTCCAAATGGATATGATATAGAAACTGCTGGGAATAATTTGGAATTATAGAACTCAATTTCTCATAGTTACCTACAATTACCTTTATCCATCCACTTTCGTAGGCTAATGCTTTTTTAGGTACTTCATTGGCTTGAATTGCTATATGCGCCGGGCTTTCTGTTTTGTTTTTTGCAGGTAGATTAATCCAAAACTGAAAACCGTGAACCATCTTGCTATCTGTTTCTGAATCATAATTCAAATTTCCATCATGAACTATTCCTGTACCTGCTTTCATCCATTGAACGCCACCCGAATGTATTTTGGCATAATTCCCAGCACTGTCAAAGTGTTCTTCTTCGCCTTGAAGAATATAAGTCAATGTAGCAATTCCTCTATGTGGATGGGCTCCCATACCATTCTCAGTGATAGTATCTTTAATTGCAGGAGCTACATAGTCAAGAAACACGAATGGTCCCACTTTATTTGCATACTGATTGGGCAGCAATCTATTTATTGTCAAAGGGCCTAAATCAGCTCTATTCCCTTTTGTTGAAAAACTTGCTTCTTTTTTCATTGTTTTACTTATTTATTTTCCATTTTATTTTTAAAATAATAGGACACTCCCAAAATCACTAAAAAGACAATAGGCGCAACCGCTACAGAAATTGGATCTCCACTAGAAAGGTGTGCTATAAATGCCGAAACAAATGTTAGTGCGAAACCGAAATAAGCGAATGATTTTATTTTATCTGAAATCAGTGGAAGTATTAATACAAAAGCTCCAAATAATTTTAAGACGCCCAGCTCAATTCTGAAATAATCCGGAAAACCTAAATGTACAAAGGCAGCCTTCATATCGGCATTTGTAAAATATCCGAATGCACTAAATAACATCATAGCTGTAATAATACCTGTTGTTGTCCAATAAATAATTTTGTTCTTGTTCATTTTTTCTAATTTTTAATGATTAATTTTTGTTTATTTCTATGATGTAAAATTGCAATAGAAACAAGCCCTAAAACGATGAGATATGATAAAAAAAACCGTTGACATTTATCAACGGTTTTTATAAGTAGGATTAGTTTTGGGCAACTTTATTCGGCAGCAAAGCTTCCACCGCTCATCGCTTTTTGAAAAGCTTGTGGGTTCCAGTATTCACGGTAGTTTACAACAAGACCGTCACGGAAAGTTATGAAAGTTGCATAGCTCATTTCATACGGATTACCATTTCCAATTACAACTCCGGAAGCACTCCATTCTGCGATAGCAACATTTTCGTCATCAGTACCGTAGATTTTTAAGGTTGGTAATGATTTTATATCGATATAACTTGGGTAATCTTTTAAATAAGCATAAAGAGCCTCTTTTCCTTCAAACCTTGCTTGTGAACCTTCCGGGGCAAAAGGAAATTCGGCAACTACATCTTCGGCACAAAGTTCTGACCAGCCTTTCATATCTTTTGCGAGAAATCTGTCTAAAGTGTTACGAAGAAGTTGAGTAGCTGGTGTATTTTTTGAATTTTCCATTTTTGTTTAAATTTTAATGTTATTTTTTATCAATTTGTTGAGGCAAAGTTGCATCATAAGTAATCCTTAAAACGATGCGATTTGATAAAATAAACTGTTGATAAATGTCAACAAATATTTTGTCTCTCTTAAGATTTTGTTTCTTTAAGTTTTAAAACAAATTATATATTCACTACAATCTTACCAAATTGTTGGTTTGATTCTAAATAGTTGTGAGCGACAACAATTTCATCCAGATTAAATACTTTATCAATAATTGGTTTTAATTTTCCTTCGGCTACACCTTTATCAATAAAAGCTATCGCTTGCATTAAAACTTCCATATTGCCTAAAACTTCAATTGCAGAATATCCTCTAATTGTTGGAGTTTTCATCATAACATCAAATGCAGGAAAAACTGCTGGTTCATGACTCAATGCACCATAAACAAATACTTTTCCGTTTTCGGCAACCGAGCTTAAAAGGTTACTGAATTTAGCCCCTACAACAGGATCTAAAATTATATGGGCACCAATATTGTTTGTGATTTTTAAAACTTCAGTTGCTATATCTTCTTCAGATGTGACAATAACGTGGGAAGCACCTGCTTTTAATAATGCCTCTTTTTTCTTAGGTGAAGTGGTTAAAGCAATAGAAATTCCTCCAACATAATTTGTTATTTGAATTGCCGCGAGACCTGCACTGCTTGAAGCTGCATTAACAACTACAAATTCTCCTGGCTTTAATTTTCCTGAATGTACTATCATTCCGTACATTGTGGAGTAACTTGTCCATAAAGATGCTGCTTCATGATAAGATAAATTGGCTGGGTATTTATGTACTGCATAGGATAGCATTATTATATATTCACCATAAGAAGAATAATTATGCAATGAAAACCCGGGAATGACATTTACAACATCACCTACTGATAAATTAGTGACTTCAGAACCTACAGCTTCAATTATTCCTGCTGCTTCATAGCCTAGTTTAGCAGGAAAAACAGGGTTTTCAATATACATTCCCTGACGATACATCGCATCTGCTCTGTTAACTCCAATTGATTTAACCTGAATTCTTACTTCCTGTGGCCCTGGAGCAGGCACTTCTAACTGTTCAATTTTTAATACTTCCGGTTTTCCAGCCTCATGGAAAACAACTGTTTTAGATATTTTTGATAAATCACTCATTGTTTTATTTTTTAATATTTTTATTGATTTTGATAAGGCAAAGTTGCATCAAAGGCAAGCTTTGCAACAATGAGATATGATAAAAAAAACCGTTGACATTTGTCAACGGTTTTTATAATGAAAACTTAAAAACAGAGGTTATTTAAGGGCTTGTTTTCTAATTCGGCTCAATGTTTCTTTGGTTATACCTAAATAGGAAGCAATGATGTGCTGAGGAAATCGTTGGATAAATTGAGGATGGTTCTCTACAAATTCCTCATAGCGTTTTTCGGCAGAATTGCTTATGGTAGAGCTTAGTCTTCTTTGGTTGGCAATGGCATTTCTTTCATCCATTAATCGGATCATTTCTACCAATGCAGGTATTTTTTCCATCAAATCCAGCATTTCAGCTCTTGTAATAATGAGTAGTTCAGTGTCTTCCCATGCATCAATATTATATTTTGAAGGTGTAAGCATAATAGTGCTTTCACGGTCGCTTGCCCAATAGTTTTCAATAAACAAATGTACAATATGTTCAATGCCTTTATCATCTACACTGTATTGCCGCATAGCTCCTTTTACAACAAAACTAGCATACTTGCATACATCACCTTCCTGTAAAAAGTATTGTTTCTTTCTAAGTTTTTTAGGTTGAAAAGTAGCTATAACTAAGGCTTCCTCTTCGCTGGAAAGAGGGTTTTTACTATAATGGTTGATATAGGCTAAAAGATTTTCGTGCATTGCTTGATGGTTATATTAAAACAGTGCAAGATAGAAAAAAATAACTTTTATTATTTAATTGCATCATTGACAGTTTGACTATCCACAAATTGTTCAAAACTTACAATTTTGCTGTCTTTTAATTTCCAAACGTGAGCCACTCTGGCTGTAAATGGTTTGCCTGTAATTTTATAAGTGCCAGTATATGTTCCGTATGCGACCACTTTATCATCACTGGCTATATAATCTTCCGGAGTAAATTTATAATCAATCCATTCACTTCCCAATCTGCTGAAAACATTTTTGGTTATATTATCTAAACCGATATAAGTTCCTCCATACGGAAAACCTTTGGCTTCTGTCAAGGAAATGTCATCGGCTACATATTTAGCCAGATTTTCACCGTTTTCTTTCGAAGTTTTTCCTTCGTAAGTGCTTTTTATAATTTCAAGATTTGTCATTGTCTTTTTATTTAAAGAACAGCCTGACAATACCAAAAGTATCGTCAGGCTGTAGAGGATTGATTTTACCATTTCATTTCTCCGGTGTTTACTTTTGCACCAATCTGCAATGCTGTTTCAAAAGTAAGTGCCGGGTATTTTGTTTTCAAAGCTGTAATTAAAGCTTCTGATGTTTTATTTGATTTCAAAGCTTCTTCGTAAAATTGAATGTAGCTTTTGGTATGATTTACGGCAGCTATATCGAATGGAGAATTTGAATTGGCGTGTGCAGGAATTACAATTTCAGGTTTCAAGGCAGTAATTTTGTCTAAAACTGAAATCCAGCTTTTACGGGCATCTGCAGTTTGTGCATCTGCCATCCAAAGATGAAAAGTTGTTCCAAAAATATTGATTCCGCCAACAACTGCTTTGATAGAAGGAATCCAGACAAAAGTTTTATTCGGGAATTCTTCCAAACCAATGATTTCTAATTTCTGGCCTTCCAATTCAATACTATTTCCTCTTAAAACCTGAGGTAAAATTACGTTTGACGTAATGCTCTTGCCCAATCTTTCTCCCCAAACTTCTAATTTCTTTTGAGCTGTAGCTTTAATATGCTCTACTGTTGCAGGAGAAGCATAAGCTGTAACTTCCGGGAAATATTTTTTGAATACTTCCAGTCCGAAGTAAAAATCAGGATCACCGTGAGAAACAAAAATAGCAGTAAGTTTTTTGCCGCTTGCTTTAATTTCCTGTGCTACTTTTTCGGCATCTGCCAAAGTAAATTGTGCGTCAATCAAAACTGCATCTGTTTTTCCCGATACAATTACTGATGCTACACCAAAACTGTTTTCTGATGCGTTATAAACCTGAAGTTTCAAATTTTTAGTTTCGATGGTTTTGAAACTTTGTGCTTGTGTTTCCATATTAAATAATGTTAAGATTGTTAAAAGTATTATTGAGATGTTGTATTTATTCATGACTTTTTATTTTGTTTTATATTAATGAGTCTTCGATTTATCCTACGGTAATTTTTTTCAAAAGTGTATACCCGTCAACAGTATTTCCTGTAACACTATCTGACATGTTTCTGCTTAAGCTATCTGAAAAGATACTGTCTTGTGTATTAGACCTGTCCGGCGCACCATTGTAGCCATTAGTTGCATAAACCTCAGAATAGACCGAAACAGGAAAAGCAATTTGTGTTACTAAAAGTGAAGTGCCGCTCGTTGTGAGAACCTCAACATGAATATGGGGCGCCCTGCCCGGATACCATCCCGGAAAAATACTAATGAAAGATACCTGCCCATTAGCATTTGTAGTTTGTCTCCCGCGAAGAAAGTTCTGATTACTATAATTGGTAGTTTGTAATTGATTGCCGCCGTACTGAGAATAATTACCATCTTTATCACATTGCCAAACATCTACTAATACTCCTTCAAGAGGCGTGCAGCCATTGCTTTGGTCTTGTATGGTCAGGGTCATTAAAAGCGGGATGCCTATTCTGTCGCCAATAATACTGGCCTGACATATTGTGCAGGAGTAAGGATAGGAAAAGGTCCCACGGTTTCTGTTGGGGAAATCGCACAATCATTTGAGTTATTGCTGCCACTATTTGCAGGAGTCGTAACAGCGTCATTGTCTTTTGAGCATGAGCTGATTGCAGTAGGTAAAGCTACAATTGCCCCTAAGCCTAAGAAACTATTTTTTAGAAATTTTTTTCTGTCCATTACTTTATTTTTAGAAATAATTTATAAAGGTTTTCGATTTCTTAGATTACCATTATCTAAAACATCGGATGTGGATTTGCAGATGTCTCAGGAGCAGCCTGAATAACATCCCAATGCTCTGCAATTTTGTTATTTTCTACTCTAAAAATTTCTGCAATGGCTTGATACTTTCCATCTGGAGTAGGGATTTTTACGTGAAGGATAACCAGGTTTCCTTCAGCAACTG
The DNA here is from genome assembly GCF_000282055.1 of Flavobacterium sp. CF136. Classification (GTDB taxonomy): domain Bacteria; phylum Bacteroidota; class Bacteroidia; order Flavobacteriales; family Flavobacteriaceae; genus Flavobacterium. The sequence goes on along the minus strand of NZ_AKJZ01000016.1, from coordinate 144,737 downwards.
ATTGGTGTACATCTACCTTTGTTTTTGGACCGCCAGCAATCCACTGTGTTGCTATTTTCTTTAATGCTTCTCTGCCATCAGCAATCTGTGGGTTGTGCTGTATATAATTTGGAACAATGTACTCATCAATAGCAGAAATATCTTTGTCCCCAAATAATTTTTGGTAGAATTTAAGAACTAATTCCTTATTGCTTTCTTCTTGTTGTAAGTTTCTGGTTGAAGAATTGGTATCTTTTGAACAGCTCACTGAAAAAATGGAAAGGCTGATAACAACACAAAGTGTCACAATAATTTTTTTCATTTTACTTTATTTTTAAATTATAATACAAATATATAGGTACCTAATACCTAAGACCATTAAACTAGTTTAATAAATACAGTAAATCAATTTGTTTAGTGATAGTTTCAAAAGAGGCATAACCTTGTTCTAAAATGTAAATTTTACGCTCTTTTTCTGCCAAAAGTGTAGGATATGAACTGGCGTATTGTTGTGCCAAAACAAAGGTTTCCTGTGTTTCTTTTTTGATGGTTTCAGAATGAAATGTTTTTAGAAAATCGACTTTATCCAATCCCAAAGTATCACAAATACTAAGATAAGTTTCATCACTATTCAAGTCTTTTCCATACCAATATCTCGCTTTTTGCACTTCAATAGCGAAAGGAATGGATTGTGATACCCATAATTTCTTTACACTGACAATGGCTCTTGATGGTACTTCGCTGTCCAAAATAATATTTTCATTTTCGATAAACTCAAAATAGGCTTTACCAAATTCAGTTCCTGTGGTTTGCTGTACCTGTGGGTCGTGTTTTTTGATGAATTGTGCCATTTGTTTCGACTGTTTACGGGCATTTGTACCAATCCACATTCCGGCAGGCAAAATTTCAAAATCAATCAGATTTTTGTATTTTTCGTATAGTTTTTGTGTATTGGTGCTGTTTCCATAACACCAGCCACAAAGCGGATCCATTACATAAATTAGTTTACTCATTATTTACTGTTTTTGTATTCATGACCGCCCTTAAGGTGAACGGATGAAATGATCTTCGATTTATTTAGTGATTGATTACTAGTGTAATACTATACAAAGATGATATCAAAAGAGATACAAAAACATTAAAGTAGTTTAAAAAATAAAAAGGAAGCCTTATTTTTTCAGGGCAATTTTCTTTCGGATGTTACTCAAAAAAACATTGGTGATTCCCAGATAAGCCGCTATTTGAATGTTTGAAAGACGCTGAATAAGCTGTGGATATTTTTCTGTAAACTCAACATAACGTGATTCCGCAGTTTTGCTTAAATTGTCTATCATTCTGCGTTGAAGTGCGACGTGGGTTTTTTGGGTCATTACCCGAAATAGTTTTTCTATTTTAGGCAGGTTTGAATAAGCAAATTCTTTATCACTTTTAGAAATGATAAGCACTTCACTGTCTTCCAGGGCTTCTATAAAAAGTTGTGATGGCGTCTCACTGGTAAAACTATCAATATCAGTAATCCACCAATTTTCAACAGCAAAATAAAGTATTTGCTCGAAACCATTTTGATCAATATGATATACCCGAAAGAGTCCTTTGACAACAAAGCCTTCAAATTTGCAAACTTCTCCTTCCCGCAGCAAAAAACTTTTTTTCTTAATTGTTTCGTGCTCGAATAAATTACAAAATGCTTCTGTTTCATTTTCAGAAAGAGAAATATGTGCTGCAATATTTTTTTTAAGAAGTTCTGTCATATTTTTTCATTAAAGAACATAAATATAATGAATTTTAATCATGGGAAAACAAGGTGTAAGTTTATAAAATTGTAACTTAACAAAAGACTAAGAAAAGTTTAGGTTTGATTGCATCAATTCATAACTAAAGCAAAAAGAGGCGTTAAAACCTCTTTTTGCTTTTTTATACTTGTATTTTTAAAGGATTGCCTTATTTTATTATTCCTTGTATAATATAATTGTCGCCTTATAGCCAGTGCCAACATTCCATTGGCTTGCTTCTATAACAGTTCCATTAGCGTCATAAACCTGGAATTCGGCAGTATTAGGCGATGCAAAACCCTCGTTCAGAGCTTCAAAATCAATTTTATTAATACCTTTTATTAAATTTATTTTGAATCCCTGAAATTCTCCATCCAAACTAACTTCCGGTTTAATTACCTTATCATTTAAATATACTTTTATTTTATCGCCATCTATAAAAGCTGCATCACGATAGCGAATTGTAGAAACAAATGTTTTCGTTCTAAAGCCTCCTAAATATTGATTCCTTCTATAATAAATTCCCTCAGTATTGGACTCTCTTTTATACAGATTAGTATCCTTAAAAAGCCCTTCAGGATTTATAATCAAAGAATCCTGCTTTTTAACATCAGCTGGAGGATCAGTTTTAGGAGTAATTTCTTTTGGAGGAATCATCTCGTCAATTTTCTGATCTTTAGTTGGAATCGATCTATATTCTTTTTTGTTTAATTCCTGCTGAGCATAGCCTTGTATATAAACACCAACTATAATCATTAAAAACAATATACTTTTCATAACTCTTAATCAATAATTAAAACACATAACATTTCTTTATATAACATTTAGTTATAGATGTTTATTGCATTTGAAAAGAATTATTTTATTTAAGTAAATCTGTTTCAGGAACTTTTAATTCTCACAGAAAGCACCTATTTGCTGCAAATGTCTCTCTGTTTGGTACTTATTAAAGTTATCCCATTTTGGAGGAAAACTTGTTTTTTGCCCATACATCGAATCTAAACAAATATTGTTGTCTTTGTATTTATCATGCAAGACAGCGAGAATTTTAAAGAAAAATTCGTCCAGCATTACGATGGCTTCAAATTCGGATTTTAGTGTAATATAATTATCTTCTGACGGATTTAATAATTGCAGTAAATCCAAAACTTCATTCTTTTCAGCTTCATTGATTTCAGCTAAATAACCCATTTTTAAAGTTTTAAAAACTAAATTATTCCAGGCCGCACTGTCATGTCCCCATTGAACATCGGGAAGGTTTAAAGAATGCTCACAAATTAGAATAATAGAAAAAAGAACATCATTTAAGTACTCTGCCGGAAACTCGTCAAAGCTTCTGAATTCAAAACCGCTTTGGTACATTTTTTCCTGATTAAAATCCAGACCCACTTCCGAAAGCATTTCATATTCCATGTCTGCTTCAATCTGGTCTCGCCACCAAATATTTTCGTCTTTTTCAAATTTTAGCAGTTTTCTAAAATCATCTACGTTATAGGTTAGAATTTTACCTTTTGGCATTGCTTTGTTATAAGTTCCTACACCTATGTAACGTGACATAGCATTTCTCATAGAACCCAAAGTAAATTTTTTGTCCAGACTGTATTTATCACTTATCACGCCCATAATGTCAGGACTTCCAAGAGTTGCTATAAAAAAAGGTTCAAACCATTGCAGTAAATAAATGGCGTTGGCGTGTGTTTTTTCAAAATCATTGTAATCTACAATCCTGCTGTCTTCCGTTAATGATGGCAAAGTAATATGAAAATGGTACGTTCCGTTATTAAACAAAACGAGGTTTTCCTGATTGGTCATGAACATATTTAGCCCATTGTTGTAATCCGGAAAGTTTAATTTTCCATTTAGCACGGAAGATTCATTGATTTTATCGAGGAATAACTTTTTAGTAGCTTTTAGCTCTTTGCAGGAATCGGCTATCGTTCGGTTTTCAAAATATTTGGTTACAAATTCAATAGAATCACCATCAAAATGTACAGAACCCATTGTTTTGTTTCTTTGGGTAATCATACTTTGAATATTGTAAGGCTGATCCTCAAGGAAAATTTCCATGATTGATTTTCCAAGGTATTCTGGATTTTCAAGTGGTTCTGCGATCACTTCACCATTTTCGGTATCAACTAATGGTTTTATTGGTGATAATGTTTTGTGCTGATAGTTAACATCCAGTTTTTCAAGCGAATGACTGTTCATCATTCGGCTCACTTTATAGTTTTCATTCAAACCAAAAGCTTTTTTCAAAATAGGAGCAAGGCTTTCTGGCTTATAGCATTTTCTATAGTCAATACTGTATTTTTCAAAACCAATTTTTTCTTGTATAAATTCACCAGAAACTATTAGGGATTCTTCAAATTGCATGTAGGTTTCGTTTTCTAATCCAATTCCCCAATAATATTTTTTTATCTGATTGTCTTTCATTTATACTAATTTTCTTTTTTATGGTTAATTAATTATTTAAAGTCTTTATTTTTTATTCGGAAACACGAATCTAATCTGTTAAAGATCAGAGCCAAAAAACTTTTAACGGATTAAGCATAATTGTTACATCATCCATTAAAAAGTTTTATTTTACTTTTAAAATTATAGGAAATTATATTTATTCTCAGAAATTTTATACTTTGTATCGACTGAAATATGGTGAAAAGTAAATTTTATATGGGTTATAAAACTATTGTCACTAATCACTTTTATATCAATAATTTAAGCAGATGAACAGTCAAATTACAATTTCTGCTATTCTTGTTTTTTCTAAGTTGCAAAAATAGTACTTTATTGTGTCATTTCCAAGTAGTTAACACACTGATAATCAACAAATGTTTTTAAATGTCTGGACAATAAAGATTAATTGCTTTTTTATTCATGGTAATAAAAGACATAAGAGGAATATAAGTCATCATTCCACCAATCTTTTCTAACTTCCGAAAAGTAATTATAATTCAATTTTCCCGCTTGTGATTGCAGTGGATATACAACTACGCCATTCTCCCGATACGCTTTATGCAAATCTGTTTCGGGAACAACAGGAACAATATGTCCTGAGAGCCCTTTGATTTTTCTTTTGGCACAAATTATTCCAATACCGCCATTGGCATTTACCTTATTTTGAATTTCATCAACAGTATGCATTCTTTCCCAGCCAAAACTAGCTCCCCATTCTAAAAACCAATCGTGTATGGCACTGGAGTAAATACGATCAACAGTTTGCTCAAAAACAGCTTCTACTTCCTGTCCTTGTACTATTTTTTCCAGAGCTTCATCCGTCCACCAAACCGTTGGGAGATACACTTTACAGAAATAACAATAATCATAAGAATACACATTACAGTAAGTATCTTCTACAGTTTTTTGATACCTGACATTGGCAGCAACATCCAGTTTATTAATGAGTCGGCCAATACTTTCTTTTTTACTGGCAGTATCCGTCAAATCCCTAAACGGAATAGTAGGGTCCCCGATAGGTTTTTCCTTCATTTCCATAGAATCTAAGCGGGATTCGGAATTAGGTAATAAATCGGCTTTCTTTATTTTGCTATTTGGTACCGGATTATCACCCTGAGCTAACGATGCTGCTGATACAGTATGTTTTTCCATCTTGACTACTTAAAAATTAATTGGCATAACGCTATAGGAATGACTATTCGCACAACGTAATTTTGTCAACCAGGGCGTAAATGTAAGGATTTTAAATTTTCCGAAGAATTCCGGAAAAAGACAAATTATAAAATATTACGATTAATTTAGTTCAAAAAAATGTTCCTATTTTAATGAGTAATCATTATCATCCGAGTCCGTTCGGCTTCGCTCAGCCTGACAGGTTTTATTTTATCCATTCAGTACTTAACAGCTGAAAAATATACCCATAATATAAATAAAATCTGCAACGGTATTCTAAACCACAAATAGGGCAGGCCGTTTCCATCAGAATTCTCTTTTTGATAATCGATATGATGAACGGCAGCATAAATATTAGCAGGAACAATAAGGATGAAAAATACAATTAGCAGCCAGCCTGTCAAAATTCTGATATCTGGAAAAAAGAGTCCCAGAGCCCCAATGATCTCAATAATACCAGTCAGGTAAACAATCTGTATTTTGTATGGAATAAAAGAAGGCAACATCATGGCCATACCTTTATTAAAAACAAAATGCGCTGTGGCGGTAAAAAGCAGCATAACTGACATTGCAATTCTCCCTGACAAAGCAAATTCATAATTGCCATATAGTGTTTTTGTGGTCAGAAGACAAAAAGCAAAAATGCTCAGAAGTACAATTAATGGTTTCATGTTTTTTTACAAAGTTCTTAGATTACAGCGGATTAAACAAGAACTCAGGTTAAAAAATACATTTTCTGATTCCCCTGAGCCCCTGTTCGTAATAGCAATATTAAGAAACTATAAATTAATCTTTTATTGTGCTTTTATCTGAAAGATTGTTTTAGCAGAATCATCAGAAACAAGTATCGAACCGTCTGGTAATACCGCTACATCTACCGGACGGCCATGAACCAGGCTTTTTGAAGCATCGACAATAAAACCGGTTAAAAAATCTTCAGGAGGTCCCGAAGGTTTACCTTTTCTAAAAGGAATAAATACCACTTTATAGCCAGATAATTCAGCTCGATTCCATGATCCATGCTGGCCAACAAACATGCCATTGCGATATTTTTTAGGAAACGTCTTCTTATTGTAAAATGTCAGACCTAATGATGCGGTATGTGGCCCTAGTGCGATATCAGGTACTATGGCTTTTGCAACAAGATCCGGGCGTTCCCCTTTGTGTCTCGGATCTTCATGCTGACCAAAGTAGGAATACGGCCATCCATAAAATCCACCATCTTTAACACTGGTAACATAATCAGGTACAAGTTCGTCTCCTAAATCATCACGTTCGTTCACGGCTGTCCATAATGTTTTGGTTCCCGGAACCCAGTCTATTCCATTGGGATTACGAAGTCCGCTTGCATAAATACGCTCACCGCTGCCGTCAGGGTTAATTTCAAGTATATTGGCACGTTTAAATTCTGTTTCAATTCCCTGTTCAGCCACATTACTTGCCGAGCCAACCGTGATGTAAATTTTGGTTCTTTCGGGATTCGTAATTATATTTCTTGTCCAGTGGTTATTGTAACCTCCGGCAGGAAGATCGAGTATTTTTTGCCCGGTGCCGGAATTAATAGTGTCTTTTTCCTGATAGGGGAATCTTAGAAGCTCATCTGTATTGGCAACATAGAAAAAACCGTCCAATACCAGCATCCCGAAAGGTTGATTTAAATTGTTCAGATAGGAATATTTACTTTCATAAACACCATCTTTATTTTTATCCCTAAAAAGCGTAATTCGGTTAGCACTGCCAAAATTCTGGGATTTGGATTTAAAAAACTCATCCTTCTCGTCTTCTCTTTTTTTCTTTGGGATTCTCGTACCTGCCTCAGCTACAAATACATCACCATTTGGAGCAACATAAAGCCAACGGGGATTTTCGAGTTCACCTGCAAATTTGCTTACTGTAAATCCTTTAGGGGCAATTGGCAATTCACCCTCTTTCCAGCCAACTACTTTACAGAAATTTTGAACTGATTTTGTAGCATATGGCTCTGGTAATGTTACGTTTTCTTTGTTTTGCGCCTGCAAACTGCCTGCGGTACTCAATAGGGCAAGGGAGAATTTCAGGGATTTAGAAATGTATTTATTTACTATCATTAGATTTTTATTGTTGATTACCAGGTAATTTTTGCCAACGCAACTGCCTGTCTTGTTAATTTTAAATTTAGAGTAATCTGACCTGATTTTATTTTGGTTTTTTCGGTTGATACACATTTTAATTGTCCGGCACTTTCAAGAGTTTTGATTTGTAGTTCCGTAGGATTTTGTGGTGAACCCATTTTTTTCCATACCTCATAAGAATTACTGTTCGTATCATCGATAAGATATATGCTGAGGATTGCTTTTTTTGCAGGAACATTATCAATTGTAACTATGACGTTCTCAGCTAATCCTTGTATATTATCATCATGGTAGTTCCAAACCATTACTGCAGCAGATTTTTTATCTTTTGTTGCTAATGTCCCAATATCAGAAAGTTCGCCACGCACACTTGATTTTAGGACTTCTTCCAGTGGGTACATTCGGTTACTTTCTGCCGAAACCCTTTTGCCTGTCATCATTCCGAACATCCTGAAAACATTCAGTACCGGTTTATCAACGCCATTAGTGGATAAATCTCTATAGCCATAGAACCAAGGCTGATTTTCAAATTCAAACGACCATGAAACTGCACCAAGAAAGTTGGCCTTTGTCTGGTCTGCCAATAAATATTTGCGGGCAAAAGAAGCGGCAGTATAGCTGGAATATAAGGTGCCGTTACGATACGCATTTTCAGGATTGGTTGCCATACCACATGCGGCACATCCTTCAGGATCAGACTCTCCGATAATTACTGGAAGGTTTTTAGTTTCCGGATAGGAGGTCGTTATTTGAAATCCGGTTTTTATATCATTTAGTTGCGGTTCCATGTTCATTCGAACCATTCCATCTACTGTTTTTGGTGATCCTTTCGCATGAAAGAGTATTGCTTCAAGAGGAGAACCTTGCCTGCCATTTGCATAATTGGTACCTGATATGCAGTGTTTAATAAAATCATTGACCCAATCCTGGGCGTTTTTGCTTCTGGTACCTGCGATGTTAGGTCCGCCAATTTTTGCTGTGGGAAGGGCGCTTTTAAGTCCATCGGCAGCATAATCATATAATTTAAAAAACTCTTCACGGCTTCCTTTCCAATAATCTCCGTTAGGTTCGTTCCATACTTCCCAATACCAGCTTTCTACTTCTTTTTTTCCATAACGTTCTACTGAATGCTTTACCCATTCATAAACCAAATTTCGCCACTTGTTATAATCTTTTGGAGGATAAGCCCATCCAGTAATGATATCTGAATAACGATCTCCGGGTTTCCAGTGATGTCTATAAGGAACAGGATGGGAAGATAATGCCTCGGGCATAAAACCTATTTGCGCCAGTGGTTTCATGCCACGTGATACATAGGTATCGAAAATACTGTCGACAATTCTCCAGTTATAAACCGGATTGCCATTAGCATCTTCTGTATAAGCATTGGTGGATCCCCATTTGAGTGCCGCCGTACCGTCGCCTGAAACCAGCAGACTATGTGTACGCACATAAACCGGTACCGGACTGAGCGCAGCAATTTCCGTTAGTAATTTTTTGCCATCTTTCATGTAGGTATAATTTGGTTCATCATATCCAAACCATGCCCAGACTGGCTTCATAGGTGCAATTTCTTTTTTTAAGTCTACTGTAATTGCTGTTTTTTTTTGAGTATCCTGCCCCTGAACACAAAAAAAGCTCAGGCAAACAAAAGGAAGAAGATAATGTTGTAATCGCTGACGCATATCGAAATTATTTGTTGGTTTGTATATTATGTTTACTTTTGTTCAACAAAGTTGAATAAAAAAATGATATATTATTCTATTTGATGTGTGTTTTTTTATTTTTATATAGAGTTATTTTGTTAAGGATATTATTTATGGAAAATTATCTTTGCAAAAAGCTGGCTAAAAAGTATACCAAATTAAGATTTAAACAATTGAAATCACTATTGTGGGAAATAAAGAAAATAATTTAAAAACAAATATGGCAAACAGCCTTGGTGTTGGTGAACGTATTAGAATACTTCGTAGTGTACAGAACCGTACATTGCAGGAGGTGGCGGACAAATGCGGTCTTTCAAAAAGCATGATTTCCAAAATTGAGAACGATAAAACAATCCCCTCTGTAGCTACATTAGTTAAAATAGCCCAAACCCTGGGTACTAATATTTCGCAGTTGCTCGAGCAGGACAGCTGGGATAGGGCAGTGGTAACGACATTAGAAGAAGCAGAAAAGAAACTTGTAAAGACGGAGAAAGGATATCATATTTTTCCTTATGCATCAGTTTACCACGAAAAAAAAATGCAGCCTTTTTTATTTGTAGCAAGAAAAGGAGAAGTGATACCACATGAAGTTTCTCATGAGGGGGAAGAATTTGTTTTTGTAGTTTCAGGCAGTATGAAAATGCAGGTAGGCGATACCGAATATGTCCTTAAAACAGGTGACAGTCTCTACTTTAATGCTCTTCAAAAACATGGAATTATCCCAATCTCTGAGGAAGTTACTTATCTTGATATTTTTGTTTAATAGTCTTTTCCGATTATCTTAATAATTCTAAAGATATCGCAATTTCTCTTCTTCAATATCTAAATAATGCATTTGTCTTCTAATGATTGATTCGTCCAAAGATTTATCTTCTTTGTTTTTGTTTCGTAACCATTGCCTTTGCTGGTTTAATAAATCGAGATAAATTACTTTAAGATCCTTTCCAACAGATTCATTGTCGATTCCTTTGCTATGCTGTTCCCATTTTTGAATAAGATGCTGCAATGAAGCATTTGTTTCTATATGATCGTTATAATTTGTTTTTAAATAATTTAAAGCATGTTCTGCTAATTCTTGTCGTAAGATATTATTAACTTCATCATTAGGTAAAGTATCATCAAAATCATCAAGTTTAATCTTTCTGATGAAATACGGTAATGTTAATCCCTGAATTAATAAAGTCAAAAGAATAACAATAAAAGTAATAAACAAAATGAGGTTACGCTGTGGAAAACCATTACCATTATTCAGATAAACGGGTATGGATAATGCAGCAGCCAATGAAACAACACCTCTCATTCCGGTCCAGCCAAGTATAAAAGGGGTTTTGTAGCCGGGGTTTTCGCTGTAAGCAACCGTTATAAAATTACGGGCAATTAGTGTAACAATTACTGCACCATATGCTGACAGTATTCTGCTCACTATTAAAACAGCAGTTATCACCATACCATAACCAATTGCTGTGGTCATACTTACTTCTTCCAGTCCATTGGTAATTTGAGGTAAATCTAATCCGATCAGCATAAAAACCAATCCGTTTAAGATAAAACAAAAACTTTCCCAAACATTTATTCCCTGTAAACGCGATGTGCTGGTAAGGAAACGGTGTCTGTTATTAGATAAAAGCAATCCGCCGCTTACTACTGCCAATACACCGGAACTATGCACTTCTTCTGCTGCCAGGTAAATAATATAAGGGGTAAGCAATGACAAAACAATGTCTATATTAGCATCAGTAGGTAAATATTTATGAGCTTTCATAAAAATCCATCCTATTAATAAACCAATTCCAACACCACCAAAAATCATCCAGCTAAAACTCACTGCTGCTTTGTAAAATATAAATTGCTCAGTTGCAACGGCAATCATTGCAAATCTGAAAATAATTAATGAAGATGCATCATTCAATAAACTTTCTCCTTCCAATATAGATGAAAGTGTTTTGGGTACTTTAACAAATTTTAAAATGGCACCGGCACTTACTGCATCCGGCGGAGAAACAATTCCGCCCAATAAAAATCCTAATGCTAATGAAAAACCGGGAATAATATAATTGGCAACTAATGCTACCGAAAGTGCTGAGAGAAAAACTACCACAAAAGCAAAACTTGTAATAATGCGTCTCCAACGCCACATTTCTTTCCATGAAACTGTCCACGCAGCTTCATATAATAAGGGAGGCAGAAATATAAAGAATATCAGTTCAGGTTCGATGGTTATAATTGGTACACCGGGAATAAAACTTATCGCTAACCCTGCCAGTACAAGCAATACAGGGTAAGCCACTTTTATTTTGTTGGCCAGCATAATCAGCAATAAAATAACGATTAATATACCTACGTAAAAAGGAAAGTTCTCTAGCATTCGTTTAGTTTATAAGGATTTTTTTTAATTACAAATTCTTAGTTTAAGCTTCTGTATTCAATAGGTGTATAACCGGTATTTTTTTTAAACATTCGATTAAAATGCTGAGGATATTTAAAACCCAGGTCAAATGCTATCTGACTAACAGATTTTCCGGTATCAAAAATTCGCTCTTTGGCTAAATTTATTAATTTCAACTGAATGTGTTCCTGAGCAGATTTACCGGTCTCTTTTTTGATTAAGTCACCAAAATAATTAGGAGAAAGATGCAAACGCTCTGCAAAATACCCAACAGAAGGAAGGCCTGAATCCTGTGGAGCTTCAGACAGGAAATAATCATTTAACAAGTTTTCAAATTTTGATAAGATATCAGTATTAATACTCTCACGGGTTATAAATTGCCTGTCATAAAACCGGACGCAATAATTTAACAGCAATTCAATATTGTTGGTTATGATACTTTTACTGTGTTTATCTATCGACTGATTTAATTCGTACTCAATTTTACTAAATAAATCTTTTATAATCTGCTGTTCTTTTAACGACAAATGCAATGCTTCATGGAAATCATATGAAAAGAAAGAATATTGACTCATTTTTTTCGCTAACGCAGTTCCTTTTATAATGTCAGGATGAAAAAGGAGTCCCAAACCCATAGGTTTATAACCATCTTCATTTTTAACTTCAATTACCTGTCCGGGAGCAACAAAAACCATAGTTCCGTCATCATAATCATAATTGTTGCGTCCGTATTTCAATTCGCCACAAACTCCGGCTTTTAAAAAAACAGCATAAAAACCAAAATGCATACGACAGTGATTTGGTAATGCTTTTGTTTTAGAATTATCGAAAACACTAATTAAAGGATGCTGGGTTTCAATTTCTTTAAGTTTATTGTATTGAGCGATTCTTTCAAGTTTTATAATCTGTTCCATGTCATTGTCCTTTTAATTTGCTATACAAATATACTGTTCAGATGATTAATAAAGTTAACCTAACGGTCTAAATCAGTAAAAATGGTAATCATATCAGTAATCTGTATACTATAAAATCGTGTAATTGAAGGAATTTTGTATTATCAAATTTAAAAAATATTAAATGAAAAATGTATTATTGAATAATGGTCTTGAAATGCCAATATTAGGGTTTGGTGTTTTTCAAATCACAGATCCGTTAGAATGTGAAAAAAGCGTAATTGATGCTATAAACACGGGGTATCGTTCCCTTGATACCGCAGCTTCCTATTTGAATGAAGTTTCGGTGGGCAATGCTATTAAAAAAAGTGGAATAGCCAGGGAAGAATTATTTATTACGACTAAACTATGGGTTCAGGACGCTGGTTATGAAAATACTAAAAAGGCATTTCAAAAATCGCTGGACAGACTGCAATTAGATTATCTGGATTTATATCTGATTCATCAGCCTTATGGTGATGTTCACGGTTCATGGCGGGCAATGGAAGAATTGTATTCTGAAGGAAAGATTAAGGCCATAGGTGTTGCCAATTTTCATCCTGACAGATTAATCGATTTAATTCTGAATAACAAAGTTGTCCCTGCAATTAACCAAATTGAGACACATCCTTTTCATCAGCAAATTGAGACACAAAAATTCCTTCAGGACAATAATGTACAGATTGAATCCTGGGGTCCGTTTGCAGAAGGAAAAAATGATATTTTCAAAAATGAATTGTTAAGTTCCATAGGTAAAAAATATAATAAAAGTATTGCTCAGGTTATTCTTCGCTGGCTCACTCAACGCGGTGTAATCGTTATCCCGAAATCGGTTAAAAAAGAAAGAATGGCAGAGAACTTTGATATTTTCGATTTCAGCCTTTCTGATCAGGATATGGAAACAATTGCAACACTGGATACAAATAAAAGCTTGTTTTTTGACCACCGTGATCCAGAAATGGTTAAATGGCTTATTAACAGAAAGCTGGATATATAATTAAAATTTTTATCTAACAAAATAGTATTGTTATGAATCGTAGAATCCTATTAAAAACAGCCGGGCTTGCAATGGCAGGAAGTGCATTATTGCCTTTCTCTTCTTTTGCCCAAACAACAAATTCAGAACGAAAACCTTTCGGAAAAGATAATTCCCAGCAACCTTTTTCGGGAAGAAGAAAACTTGGTAAATCTCTTGAAGTTTCCAGTATAGGTCTTGGTGTTCAGAACATGAGCCGAACCTATCAGACAACGATTCCTTCACGACCTGAAATGCATAATATCATCAGGAGTGCTTTCGACAAGGACGTCACTTTTTTCGACGCAGCCGAAGCTTACGGTCCTCATGAAGTCGAGCGGATTCTTGGTGAAGGTATTGCCTCTTTTCGGGACAAAGTAGTAGTCTCATCAAAGTTCGGCTGGAATATCGATCTGGAAACAGGCAAACGTTTACCAGGTCTCAACAGCCGTCCTGAACATATTAAAAAAGTAGTGGAAGGAATGCTGCAACGCCTCCGTACTGACCGCATAGATTTATTGTATCAGCATCGTGTCGATCCCAATGTTCCTATTGAAGATGTTGTTGGAACTATAAAAGATTTGATTAAAGATGGCAAAGTATTGCATTACGGACTTTCGGAACCCGGTGTACAAACTGTAAGACGAGCGCACGCAATTCATCCCATAACCGCTATTCAGAATGAATATTCATTGTTATGGCGCGGTCCGGAAAAAGAAATTATTCCGCTTTGCGAGGAACTGGGCATCGGTTTTGTTTCGTGGAGTCCTTTGGGCGTTGGTTTCCTAACCGGAGCTATCGATGCAAATACAAGATTCGCTCCCGGAGACATTCGCGGTATAGAATCCCGATTTTCTCCTGATAATTTGCCCCAGAACCTTAAACTCGTAGATTTGATAAAAAGCTGGAGCATAAAGAAAAATGTAAGCCCTGCGCAAATATCGTTAGCGTGGCTACTGGCACAAAAACCATGGATTGTACCCATCCCGGGAACGACACAAATGGCACATATGCTGGAAAATACTGGATCAAATAATGTTGTATTTGCGGTTGAAGAATTACAGCAATTCAATAAAGAATTGGATACCATACAAATTTCAGGAGAAAGATTACCTGCAGCTGTATTAGCTTTCTCAGGTGTAGAAGCACCCATAAAAAAGTAATAGTGTTATGGAAACTGATAACGATAAATTGCAGGTTCTTGAAGTAACCCGACAACTGACACTGCTGTTGATGATTTATAAGAATGTTGTAGAAATGAATAAGATTTTAGATCCATCTTTCACGCTCACTCACATCACAGGATATGTACAGTCAAAAGAGGAATGGTTTTCCGATATTGAAAGTGAACGAATGAAATATTATTCCTGTACAGAAATAAAAGCTTCAGTAAAAATTGATGGAGACAAAGCCATATTTGTAGGTCAGAATCTTTTGGATGCCCAAATCTGGGGTACACGAAATAATTGGCGCTTGCAACAAACAATGCATCTTGAAAAACGAAACGGGAAGTGGATAATCCTTAAATCTGTAGCAACAACATTTTAAAACCTGATTAAAAAAGTTATTGAATTTCAATACTATTTAGTCTGGATGGTCTTCTATTTATTATATAATTTAAGGCCTGACTGTTGGAACAAAATCTGATATTTCGTTATATTTTGGTTCAATAATCACATTGTCTTTTAAATCCAAAAGACCCAGTTTTATATTACGGGATTCTTCGTAATTACTGCTCAAATATTGAAAACGTATCAGACCAAATTGGTATGATACGAATTTTCTGTTTTTGCTTTTGCTCAAATCAATTGATATTTTTTTGTCGACACCAATAAAAGCTATCGGCTCATCATTTGTATTTGTGATGACAGATAACCCATTACCCAAGGTAGCAAGTCCATTATCCCCAAAAGACTGTATCTTTTTTCCCTGACTATTTATTAGTAATGTTTCGTATTTGTTTTTAATGCTTGCCAAAAGATGTTGGTTGTCTATAAGAATTAATTGCCTCCAATTAAAGCCAAGTATAAATTCCCCTTTGGTATTAATCAGGGCATGATCCAGCTCTCCGTCATCCTTATCGTCAAATCTTGCTATTACTGCTTTACCATAGTTAAAACTCTCCGCTGTGGCAAAAACAGGCTTTACAATTTCTTTTCCTTTGCTATCGATATAGCCAAAATTTGGAGTATACTCATTATAAATTTTATCGCGTTTGTAAACCATAACTCTGGCCAGGCCATCGCTAAAGTCTAAAATTTCGAAATAGATTGGGGGTGCCACAATTTGCCCCTTCATATTTATAAGTCCATATAAAGAGTTTTCACTGTCAGCTAATAAGAAACTTGCCAGGCCATTCAAAAAAACAATATCGATACAATATTTGGCATCCGTAACCATTTCACCCTTTAAATTAATGAGCCTGCCAATAGATGTTCTGTTATTGTTTTTGGAAGGATGGTTCTCGTACACTAATGCATATCCGTTTTCAAAAGCTTTAGCGCCAATATATTGAAGTTTAATCACTTCTTCGCCTTTTAAATTGATGTAGCCATAAGATCCATTTTTTGCAACTGCGGCAAGCCCCTGAGAAAAATATCCAATCTCATCATAAACCGGCTGAACAACTATTTTTCCCTGAGTATTTATAAAGCCCCATTTTCCATCGATTTCTACACCCGCCATTCCTTCATTAAAGAAAGTTGTATTTGTAAATTGTGCAGGAATTACCAATGTCCCTGAACTGTTACAATAGCCCCATTTGCCTTTTTCTTCTTTTATTTTTATAGGAACAATCTTTTCATTATCAGATTCAACAGAATTTTCTGCCTGTATTACATCAGGTTCGGCAACCTCTATGGAAGGGGGGTCAATTTTAGGGGTATATTTTCCAATATTTACAGGAACGAGGTTGTTGCCCCATATTCCGGCATCGTCATAAATAAGTGGAATTACTTCATGTCCCGAGGCGTCAATAAATCCATATTTGCCATCCAGATTTACCTGAGCCAAATATTTTTTCTCTTTTTGTGCAAAAGCAACGGAATAAAATCCAATTAAAAAAAGTAGTATTGAATATTTCATATAAAAAAGTATTTCTGAAAAATTATTACCAAATTTAGGCTTGTATTCTGAATAAGAAAGGTGCCATATTTTCGATATCTACAATAAATATATAAAAAAATTACTACATTATTCAGCAAGAAACAAAATCTAATATTTTTATATAAAGAGGTTTTTTGATATGAAAAGTCTTAATTATTTTTTGTAAGCTATTGATTCTTATGACAATTTTTCATGTCTTTTTTGAAAAATTGTCACTTAAACAGGCTGGCATATTTTTTGTTTTTTGCCTTTTGCACGTACATATGTGCAAGTTCAAAAATTTATTGTCTAACAATTTTAAAAGTAACTGTTATGAATCTAATTAAAAGAAATGGAAACCTGATGCCAGGTCTTCAAAGTTTATTTTTTGATGACATCTTTGGCCGCGATCTTTTCAATTGGGAAAACAACAATTTTTCAAAAACTAGTACAACGCTGCCATCTGTAAACATCAAAGAAACAGAAGAAAATTATGAAGTTGAAGTCGCTGCTCCAGGTCTGGACAAGAATGATTTCAAAATAACACTTGATGGAAATTTATTGATTATTTCTTCGGTAAAGGAGCATGAACAAAACACGCAGGAGGAAAATTTCACCCGCAGGGAGTTCAGCTATCAATCCTTCCAAAGAAGTTTTGAATTGCCAAAAAATGTGGTGGATGAAGAGAATATCAGTGCACGTTATCAAAACGGACTGTTGCTTTTATCGATTCCGAAAAAAGAAGAAGCAAAACAGAAACCTCCAAAAATGATCGATATTTTGTAAATTCTGATTAGTTAACTATTTTAAAAGCTGTCTTATCAAAGGCAGCTTTTTTATTTTCTAAAATATCATTAATACTGTCACAATTTTTTCTTCAGGAATATGTTGATAAATAATGTATTATGTTTTGTTTTTTATGTATATTCTTACTTGTAAATATTTATATTTGGTAATAAAGTTACAGATTATTAATTTAAAATATTTACAATGGAAAAAGCTATAAAACTTAAAGTTCGCAAGGAGTTAGATGGTCAACAACAGTTGAATATAATTAAATTAAAAGGTAGTTTAATTTCGAAAGGATATACAGAAATTATACATATTTTGGATCAGGATGATGAATTTCATATCAACTCGTTTGAAATTCCGCTTGAAAGCACTAATGAAGTTCAGGAATTTATTACAGCATTCATTAATAAAGAAAATCTAACAGATACAATTACTCTTTTTAGATAAAACTACCTTTTAATAAATAAAGACATTATCTGATTTTGAAATTAAACTGTAAAAAAACAGTCAAATCAACTATTGCTTTTTAATCTAAAGTGCTGTTGCAGTTTCAGGCTGCTTCAGTATACTCATGCAATTACAATTTAAGAATCCAATCAAATTAACATTCATTTAAAATCAGACTAGTTAAAAAATAGAGAATATTTTGATAGCGTTTGAAAAAAATAATTTTAATAGCTGAATAGTCATTGTAAGATTTCAAATACTTTCGGTTAGGTTTTATTATTTGATTTAGTAAAAAACATTAATTTTAAATTCATTTAGTTATGAAAATCAAAATTTTACTCTTTACATTTTTGTTTTTTAATTTTCTTAATGCCCAGGTAGGAATAGGTACAACAACACCTAACGGAATATTAGATATAACTTCAAGTACACAGGGTCTCTTGGCACCCAGGGTTGCATTGACATCATCTGCCAGCGCGTCTCCTGTAACAAATCCTGCAAGCGGTTCTCTGGTTAATGGAACAATTGTTTATAATACAGCCACAAATGGAAGTGGTGCCACTACAGTTACACCCGGTTTTTATTATTGGGACAGTGCAAATTGGTTACGTGTAAAAAGCGATATTTATAACACACCGGTTTATGGCTTGTTTACAAATTTATCTGGTCAGACAATAACCAATTCAGCAGGGGGAAAAATTGCATTTGGAACTACTACAGCTTCCGGAGGAGTATCGCTGGCCTACAATTCTTCTAACCAGACTTTTACGTTACCGGCAGGAAAAACCTATCGAATAGATTTTGCTGTAGGATGGATACATTTTAATAATGGTGCATTTCTTAGATTAGCTTTATATAATGATACTACCAATACAAAAATATCAGCTGTAGCACATTGTGAGGCAGTAAACAGTGGTGCTTTTGCCGGAACACTTGGCTTTTCTCATTTAGTAACAGTAGGCGTAACTCCATTGGTAATAAGTGTTAGAACCACTACAGGAAATACTACAAACGCGACTTTAGGAGACACAGAAGTAGGGCCTACAATTACTATTCAATCAATTGATTAGAATTTATTTATGAATGCATAGTACGAAATAAAAGTTATAAAAATCACCATTTATTGATTTGTGCAGTCAAATTTAATGTTATCTAAAAACTGAATCTTGTTGATTTTGCCTGCTATTCTTTTTAATAATAGTGACTACTTTTTCAAATCGGCCATGATGACTAATTGAAACATCCTGAAATGTATTCTGTAAACTATTTAAAAATGGAATAGCATTTTCGTCTTTAAAAATGTTTCTGTTTTCAATTTCAATTACATTATTTAAATCGTGTAGAAAGCTAACCGCTATTGTATGTATGCTATCAGTTAAAATGGTTGTTTTGGTATGGTAAACATTTTCGCAGCAAGTTACCTGACCTGTAATGTAATCATTGTTGTTTGATAATATGATGCAAATCAGTTTTTTAGGAATGTATTGCCGTAATTTTGTCTGTCTGTTATAAATTTTATAGGCAGCTTCTTTCATACTCCAAAGCAGCCAAACCATAATTTCAGGATCAGAATCATGTTTTATAAGCAATTGTTCTTCGGCAGTAAACAGCTTTTCTATAAAACCTTTGCGCTGCCAATTACTTTCATGACGTGATTGTATTAGGTCTATCACGTCATTACCAATCATTTTGCAGCGAGTTTAGTTTCTATAATTTCAACGGCAGTTTTAACATCGAGCATTCGCTCCATATCCGTATTATCAATTACAACATCAAAAGTTTCTTCAATATCGAGTACAATATCTACAAGGTTAGCCGAATTAATACTAAGATCGTTAATGAAATCAGTATTCTCTGTAAGATTGTCATAAGCATCAGTATTGGTTGCATAAGGCTTTATGATGACTTTTAGTTTCGCAATTAGTTCTTCTCTGTTCATAATTAATTTTTATATTTTTTAAATAGTACACAGGCATTTACATCTCCAAAACCAAAGCTGGCTTTAGCAATTATATTTAAATCAGTGTTAATCGTTTTAAAAGGCACTTTTGAAGAATCAATAAGAGCCGTAATTTCCGGATGAAGATCTTCGCAATTTGTATTCCCAAACAAAAAACCTTCATGAAGCTGCAAAACTGCAGCTACGCTTTCTATACTTCCGGCCGCACCAAGACAATGCCCTGTCATACTTTTTAAGGAATTTATATACGGAAAGTTATTTCCTTTTCGGTTTAATGCTTCTATCCAGTTTTCGATTTCCAGGCTATCTTTTGTAGTAGCAGTAAGATGACCGTTAATAGCATCAACATCTGCTGGCAAAATACCGGAACTATTAAGCGCATCAATAATACATCGTTGTACCGCAGCACTATTTGGTGCAGTCATGCTTCCGTTTCCGCGCTGCCCGCCGGAGTTTACATTTCCACCCAAAATTTCGGCATAAATTGTTGCACCGCGTTCCAAAGCACTATCAAGATCTTCAATAACCAAAGCTCCGGCGCCACTACCGGGTACAAATCCTGCTGCTGTGGCACTCATAGGGCGGGAGCCAAGTTCAGGATTTTCGTTGTATTTGGAACTGCATACACGCAAGGCGTCAAATCCACCCCAAATATATGGACCGCTATCACCTGTACTTCCGGCTAATATACGTTTTGCCTGTCCGGATATTATTCGGTCATAAGCCATTATAATAGCTTCGGTACCTGTTGAACATGCCGATGAATTTGTAGTTACCTGATTCCCAAGTCCCAGTTTTCCGCCAAGATAAGCACTTATGCCACTGTTCATGGTTTGTGCCACGACGGTACTTCCAAGTTTACGTGTTTGAAATTCATCTATTTTATAAATGCTTTCACGAAATTTATCGATGCCTGATGTACCTGATCCAAAAATAGTACCGCTGTCCCAATTCGGTTCATTGTTGGTTTCTATTGGTAATCCGGCATTTTTCCAGGCTTCCATACCTGCAATAACACCATATAAAATACCAGTACTGTTAAACCCGCGTAGTTCAAGGTCCGTAAAACATTGCAATTTAAGTTCCTCCGTAATCTCCGGTTTACCCGCTATCTGGCAGGAAAACTGCAGCTCTTGTAATTGAGCATCATGCTTTATACCTGATAATCCGTTTTTTATGGCATGTGTAAACGCAGGAATTCCAACTCCGTTTGGAGCTGCTACGCCAAGACCTGTTATTACAACCCGCTTACTCATAATTTTGCAGTTATCATTCCGGCTAAAATACCTTTACAAACTTCCTGTCCGGCTTCATTTTTCATGACCACATCACACTTTAGTTTGCCAAACCTGAAAAATGTTTTTTTGGAAATTACAGTGACTTTTTCATTCGGATATACCGGTTTTAAAAACTGCATATCTGCAGATGTAAAAGCAATAACGGTATCTTTCTTAAAGGCATCACCCAATAAATAAATTCCCAGGCAAACCATACCTATCTGAGCCATGGTTTCGGTTAAAATTACACCCGGAGTTACAGGATTATCTTTAAAATGGCCTTTGTAAAAGTCAAGATCTTCCTTAAAAGTATAGGTTCCGGTAACACTGTTTTCATCAGCATGAAGCAACTCATCCACAAATAAAAAGGGCTTGCTGTAAGGTAATTTTGCTATAATATCATTTGGGTTCATAGTTTGTTTTTTTATGTAATAATTACCATTGTAATAAAACTCGTTGGGCCGAAAATCCGGGGCCAAAACTAAGCATCAATCCTTTCTCTCCAGCTTTTGGATTGCTATTCATTATTCTTTCTAAAACATATAATACCGTAGCACTGGACATATTGCCATATTGTTTTAGTACTTCTTTTGTATCATCAATATTTTTACCCAGGCCAGCAAAAAGAGATTCAACAGTTGTAATTATTTTTTTGCCCCCGGGATGAAATATCATATGATCAATATCCTTAATTTCTAAATTATTTTTTTGTAAAAATGGATGAATGATAGCCCCAAAATTGGAGGCAATTGTGTCCGGAACTTCTACATCCAATACCATTTGCAAACCGCTGTTGGTAAGCTTAAAGCCCATCATATGTTCAGCATCGTAAAAATGATACATTTGTTCGTCAAGTATTTCAGGTCCATTATCTTCTTCACAGGATGATAAAAGACAGCAGGCGGCACCATCTCCAAAAATAGCAGCACTGACAATATTGGGCATTGAAAAATCATCAAGCTGAAATGTTGCCGTAGGTGATTCTACCGCGATGACTGCAGCACGTTTTCCGGGATTGGCTTTAAGAAAGTTTTTAGCATATATAATACCTGAGATCCCTGCTGCACAACCCATTTCTGTAACAGGTAAACGCACGATATCCTGTCTCAGTTTCATTTTATTGATAAGATAGGCATCTAAAGAAGGAATCATAATGCCCGTGCAGCTTACGGTAATAATATAATCGATGCTTTCCGGGGCCCAGTTTGCTTTTTTTAGGGCTTTTTCCAATACTTTTTCGCCTAAAACAATCATTTCACGGCTGTAAATATCATTTTTTTCTTCAAATGATGTTGCTGTAAAAACCTCAAGCGGTTTCATGATCGAATACCGTTTGTTTACAGCAGCACCTTCAAATATTTTTTTTACTTTTTTTATAAAACGTTCATCCTGACCATTCAGCCAGCCATCCAAAAGCGGAAGTATTTCTTCTGTTGTACGCGAATATTGTGGTAGTTGTTTGGCTACAGTTATTATCTTGACACTCATATTTTTATAATTATCCATTGGTAACGGAAAGCCCATTTCCAATTTATGGTATAGTTTTTTAAATTCAGTTTTTTGGAAAATTCCTCCAGTTCCTTTTTCTTAAATCCTCTTAAAATAGATATCAGGCCATCCTCGCGGGACATTTTGCTCAGGCTGAATAGCATACTAATTATTTTAAAAAGCTTGTAAGCCAATTTACTGCGCTGTAAATCATTGATAACAATACCCATGCTTGCATTGTTATTAAAGATAGTAATTATATTTAATAATTGTTCAGTAGTAAAATGGTGCAGGGTAAGGGTGCATAAAACAATATCATATTGGAGAGCAGAAAAATCTTCACTAAAAATATCTAAACACAAATACTCCATATTTGAATATTCATTTGATAATGTTTTGGCATAATTTATAGTAAAGACATTTGCATCTATCCCGATTAGTTTAAAATTAAGATTGTTTTTTAACCCGTAATTGGCCAGCATACGCAGCATATCACCATTGCCACATCCTATATCAGCAATTACTATAGGTTTGGAAGTATTGACTTTCTTTACTATTCTTTTAATTCCATTTAAAGTCACTTTATTGCCTCCAAGTAATTGGTTTATACGGGCAATTTCATCTAGTGTGGTGCGTAATTCCCTTCCATGAAGAGAAAAATCATCCATTATTTCCGTTTCCTGTGTCCTGTATTTCGTATTTATTGACATTTATTGACTCCTATGGGTTTTCCGTGTGTTTGTTTTATTATTTGAGACAATACCAAAGGTAACCTTGCTACGATTGCAACAAATCCGTTAGTAATTGTTTTGTTGGTTAAGATTTTCGCCAAAAGCCTTCCCATTAATAATCTCTTACCAAAATTCTTTTTCCATTGTTTTGCATAAGATTTTTCAAGTAAGTTACGTGATTCGATTTTACCCGAATGATAATCCAGTATCATTTCTGATGCAATTTTTGCGCTGTGTATTGCCATTGCCATACCGTTACCGCACATAGGATGAATGAGTCCGGCCGAATCGCCGATCATTAATATATGGTTTTCTACAGGCTGTTTTTTATCAAAAGAGATCTGGCTAATCGTAAGGGGTTTGTCAAATAAAAGGGTACTATTTTCAAAGACAGATTTAAGATGCTTATTTTTATACAGCACATTTTTTTGATATTCTTCTATGTTTTTATATTTTTTGAAAGTAGCATAATCTGCCAGATAACAGATGTTTATAATGTTATTTTCAACTTTTGAAACACCACAATACCCACCATTAAAATTATGAAGCGCTACAATATCATTCGGAATTTTACCGGAATAATGTGCTTTGACCGCCAGCCATGGTGATTTTTTTGTGATAAAATCCCGTGACAGAAACTGATCGATATTAGAACGTTTGCCGAAAGCTCCCAATACTAATTTTGCCGATAGAATTTGATTGGGAATGGTAACTGAAAATTCATCATTATCAAAAGAAATATCAGTGACGGTTTCTTTTAGAATGATACAGCCATTTGATAATGCTTTTTGATATAAAATATGATCCAGCATATATCTGCTGATACCAAATCCGCCCAAAGGAAGTTTTGTTCTGGCAATTTTGCCGTTTTGTGTCGTAAATTCAAAAGTAGAAATCTTCTCCGGGTTAAATTGTAAAACATCTATATCAAGCCAAAGGAGATAGGGCAGAATTTCATTGGAAATATATTCGCCACAAACTTTGTGACGCGGGTACTCGGATTTTTCGATTAAGATTACATTCAGTCCTTTTTTTGACAGATGTATTGCTCCTGTCAAACCTGCAAGGCCACCGCCAATAATTATTACATCCGAATTTGTTTTCATGTACCCAATTTAGCGAAAAAATCTTATACGAACCAGGGATTTTGAAGTATAAAAATACTGATTTAAGAGATTTAAAGCTGTTTATTTTTTATCAGAGAAAATCATTTGTCCTACTATAATACTGATTAAAATGTTTTTGAATAACAAATCAGAAACTGCCTGCCATTATAAGAAGGTGCAATAAAAGATGTTGATTTGGTCTGTTTCTCACCAAATAATTTTCTGGTTATATATGGATTCATCCAATAAGCTGTTTTTGTAGCGAGTATACCAATTCCTGCGCCCAGAGCTACATCTGTGAGCCAATGCCTGTTATTGTACATACGGAAAATTCCGGTTCCCGCAGCAATAGCATAACCGGCAACACCGTACCAGATCGATTTATCTTTATATTCCTGATACATGAATTCTGCACCGGCAAAAGCGATAGCAGTATGACCTGAAGGAAAAGAATCGTTCGAAGTTCCGTCAGGTCTTTCAACATTGGTAATTGATTTTAATCCAAAAACGGTCACAACAGTAATAATTGTTGAAGTTGCAAGAATTACAGAACGATCCCTCATATTATTTTTTCCTTTTACACCAAAAGCATTAAGGGCATATACTGAAACAGCAGGAACATATCTGGAGAAATCATCGATTGAAACCTTATTATCAATGTTTTCGGTAATTTCATCACGTATTTGAGAATTGAAACTTTTTATCTGTCCACTCTCGATTCCCCAAAATCCATAGCCAATAAGAACAGTAGGAATAATAAGCTGCTTGTAGCTGAACTTAGTATTTTTTACAGAATCCATTACAGTGCTGTCTTTTACAATTGAGTTTTGTGCTACAGCAGAAAAAAAAGTCAGTTGTAAAAAAGCTAATAAAATAATTTTCTTCATTAATAATGATTTATAAATTAATATGCTCTTACGACAAGGGAAGTCGTTATTACTAAGATAGTATTATTTTATTTCGCTACAATATTTGTTCAATTATTTTCAAATTAATTTTAACCAGCGGGTTAATTTTAGATTTTTTTCTTTCAAAAACTTCTCTGTAACATATTTTCAAACTTTTGATTATGCAAAAAAAGTGTAGCAGATTTATAGGTAGCCAGCATGAAATGTTTAAAAACGGTTTATTGCGTCCCGGAGGATATTCCTAATTTATTCCTATCAAATTAGAAAAATTCTTACACAATAAAAAAAAGCCTATGGGCATTAACTATTTTGTTTTTAGCAATTTAAAATTTCAGATTAATTTAATTAACATTTTTTTCGCAAAAAAAACAATTAAAATTTGAAGGTCAATATTTTTAATATACTTTTGTTCTATCGAATTAGTAGAATTTAAAAATGATTTAAAAATAAAAAGATTAAAGACTATTAAATACACATTTCATTTTTAAACAAGCAAGAACCATTTGGTGATTTATGTCCTATGAGTTGTCACTTTTAAAAATTCTTCAATCTCTAATTCATGCAAATTTTTAATAAGATGGATCCTTAATTGTAAGGTTGAAATCTTGTCAAAGGCCAGTTCAAATAATAGTAATCCAAAATAAATAAAAATGAAAAAACGAATGTATTGTAAATAAAAAACCATTTCTGTTGCAGCAGAAATGGTGAAGCTTAAAGAAATTGTAGATCTCTATAAGGAAAGCGAGAGTGGAGTAAATCCATTTTCGGCTCACCTTATTTATTAAACTAAAACAAAGTAATGAAAAAAAAATTAAATAGATATGCATGGTTTTGCATTTTGTTGATTTCCATAGGGATTAAAGCTCAGGAGACCAAACCGTTAATCCAGTCCAAACTCGAAGGAACAGTAATCGATGCCGTTACAAAGGAGCCTGTCATTGGTGCTTCAGTAAACATTAAAGGTACTACACACGGAGTTTTAACAGATTTTGATGGAAAGTTTTTTTTCCAGACAGGACAAAAATTTCCTTATACGCTAGTAGTAAGTTTTCTGGGGTATAAAAAAACAGAAACTGTAGTTACTGCAAATTCAGTCATCATTAATCTTTCTGAAGAGCAGAATGTATTATCAGAAGTAGTAGTTACCGCTCTGGGTATTTCAAAAGAAAAAAAATCTTTAGGATATACTACCCAGTCACTTAAGAGCAAGGATTTGGAGAATACAAAAGAAACGAATCTTTTGAATAATCTTACCGGTAAACTGGCAGGAGTACGTATCACAAATTCACAGGGTGATATGGGATCTTCACGTATTGTTATTCGTGGTGAAACATCTATAGCCGGAAATAACCAACCTCTATTTGTAGTGGATGGAGTCCCGGTAGATAACTCGCAGTTGAACTTTGGCGGAGCCATGCGCGATTTCAAAAATGCGATTGCCGATTTAAGTCCTCAGGATATTGAATCATTAACTGTGCTAAAAGGACCTAATGCAGCTGCTCTTTACGGATCGCGTGCTGCACATGGCGTTGTTCTTATAACTACAAAATCAGGAAAAAGCCAAAATGGGCTGGGCATAAGCGTCAGTTCGGGTATAACGATCTCTCAGGTTACAACACTACCTAAATTTCAAAATTCGTTTGGGCAAGGATCAAACGGAAAGTTCAGCTATGTAGATGGTAAGGGAGGTGGTGTTAATGATGGAGTTGATGAAAGTTGGGGACCTAAATTGGATGGACGCCTTATTCCTCAATTTTATTCAAATGGTGTGGCAGTGCCCTTTGTTGCTCATCCTGATAATGTGAAGGACTTCTTTAATACCGGTGTTACTTACGATAATAGTATTTCTGTGGCTCAATCGAATGACAAATCAGATTTCCGCTTAGGGGTAAATAATCAAAAACAATTAGGAACAGTGCCTAACAGTGAAGTAAACAAAACAAACTTTACTATTAACTCAAATTATCAATTATCCAAAAATATAAAAGTAGGTGTAACGGCTAACTATATTGTTACCGATGCTCCGGCTTTACCGGGAGGTCCATCGGGTAACCGTGCTGCCGGCGTGATGCTCCAGTTTCTTTGGTTCGGACGTCAGGTAGATATCAATCAGCTTAATAATGACTGGAACAGAAACTGGAATAACAGCTATTACAGCAATCCGTATTGGAATGCCAATTATAATACTACCAGCCAACAGCGCAACCGTTTAATAGGGGATATCCATTTGGATGCAAAAATTATCGATGGGCTTAATTTTAAATTCCGTACCGGAGTTGACTATTATAACGACCGCAGAAAATACACGATTAAGTATGGTACAAATGGAACTCCTTTTGGATCGTATGCTGAAGATGGGTATACTGTAAATGAAAGAAATACTGAGGGTATCTTGCAATATACCAAAAAACTGAACGATGATTTTAGTCTGGATGCCCTTACCGGATTTAATGTGCGCAACCACAGCGATGCAAACAATTATCAAAAAGCACCACGTCTGGCTGTGCCTGATTTATATACATTGACCAATTCGCGAGATCCGTTAACTTCATCAAACTCATTCTCAAAATTGAGAGTATACAGTGCATATGCTTCGGCACAATTGGGTTATAAAAATTATGCATTTTTAAACCTTACTGCCCGTAATGACTGGTCATCGACATTGCCAAGCAGTAACCGCTCTTATTTTTATCCTTCTGTTAATGGTAGTTTAGTAGTTTCCGACGCTTTGAATCTTAAAAGCAATACACTCGACTTCTTAAAGTTACGTGGTGGCTGGTCTGAAGTAGGTAACGATGCAGATCCGTATCAATTATCCACGGTTTACAATTTTCAGACCGCATTCGACGGAAATCCGATTCAAACCTCTTCTCAGAAAAAACTCAATGAGAACCTGAAACCGGAAACAACCCGTTCTACCGAATTTGGTATAGAATCCTCTTTCTGGAAAAACAGACTGCATTTTGATGTCGCTTATTATAATACCAATAGTTTTGACCAGATTCTGGAGATAAAAACAACTGCTGCAAGCGGTTATAATTCGCAATTAATCAATGCAGGTAAAATAAACAACCATGGTATTGAAATTCAATTGGATGGAAGCCCTGTTCAGACTGAAAATTTCAAATGGAATGTAGGCGTAAATTATTCAAAGAATATAAGCAAAGTAGAAGTGCTTGACTATGATAAAAAGATTCAAAACTACACAATTGGCTCTTCGGGAGGTGTTGATGTATTAGCATCGGTAGGACAAGCTTACGGTGCACTTTATGGCACAGCTTATCAGCGCGACGCAAGTGGAAATATAGTAGTAGGTGCGAATGGTTTGCCGAAAGCAGATCCACAAAAGAAAGTATTGGGACATTATACCCCAGATTGGATAGGTGGTATTACAAATACATTAACCTACAAAAATCTTGAATTATCATTCCTCATTGATGCCAGTGTAGGAGGGGAGCTTTTTTCGGGTACTAACAGAACAGGTAATTATACCGGTGTACTGGCTCAAACGCTGCAAGGCCGTGATGCAGCCAATGGAGGATTAAATTACTACTTGGCAGGTACTACGAAAACTTTGCTGCCAGCAGGTGGAACTGCTCCGGGTGGCGCAACGGTATATGATGACGGAATGATCTTTAACGGAGTATATACTGATGGGACAACAAATGCTTCAGTGCTTAGTGCACAGGAATATTACAAAGCGTCATACAATATCAGCGAAGCCTATATTTACAGTTCAACTTTTGTAAAACTAAGAGAAGTAAAACTTACTTACAATTTCAATAAGAAACTAATTAAAAAGCTGGGATTTGAAGGAGCAAGTATTACTGCCGCAAGTCGTAACCTGTTCTTTATTTACAAAGATGTGCCAAATATCGATCCTGAAACGGCTTTCAATACCGGAAATGCACAAGGGTTGGAGAGTTTATCCCTGCCAACTACCAGAAATTTCAGTCTTAATGTTAATCTCAAATTTTAAAAATACAAAATCATGCTAAAAAAAATAGCCTATATAACTCTATTTGCATTGTTACTGAGTTCTTGCAGTGATACTCTGGATGACATTAATAAAAATCCAAATGCAACTGAAACACCATTGGCACCTTACCTGTTAACAGGAACATTAAAGCAGGGTGCTGACTTATATTGGGGCTCGGAAAATAATTTTAATTCGTCTTTGTTATTTGTTCAGCATTGGGCTAAAATACAATATACGGAACCGGACAGATACGATGTGTCCAACACTTCTTTCACTTCTTTGTGGAATACCGGATATGCAACCCTGATCACGGATTTGAACATGATTCTGAATTTCCCGGATCAGCAGGCAAATTCAAATTATAAAGGGATTGCACTGACTCTGCGTTCATGGACGTTTTTATTGTTGACAGATGCTTATGGAAGTATTCCTTATAAAGAAGCAGGTCTAAAAGTGACGCCGGCATATAATACTCAAAAGGAAGTATATACAGGATTACTCGAAGATTTGAAGCAAGCCCAGTCCTTACTAAGTACAACAAACGGTACTGTAACCGGTGATTTGGCTTATAAAGGAGACATTTCAAAATGGAAAAAACTGGTGAATTCACTTCGTTTGCGTATTGCATTGAGAATCTCGGACAAGGAACCTGCTTTAGCAAAGCAAGCCGCGATTGATGCAACAACTGATGCTGCAGGGGTAATTAGCAGCAATAGCGAAACCTTTCAGTTTATTTATACCAGTTCACCACAACAAAATCCGGCCTCAGCCTGGTTCGAAACCCGTGATGATTATCGTATTTCGAAGACATTGGTTGATAAGTTATATGAGTTATCCGATCCGCGTTTACCCGTTTATGCACAGCTGCCATCAGACGCAAGTGTAGGTAAATACGTTGGAGGTGCGAATGGATTGTCAAACAGTGATGCCAACAGTCAGGGTTTTGCCAAAACATCAAAACCGGGTACTTACTTCCTGACCTCGTCATCACCGGCTGTGATTGCTTCTTATTCCGAAACGTTGTTCAATCTTTCCGAAGCGGCAGCCCGTGGCTATATTGCCGGAGATGCAGAACAGCTTTATAAAAATGCAATTACCGCATCATTTAATCAATTTGGTATTACCGATGCAACAATTATTTCTAATTATCTTAATCAGGCAATCGTGAAGTACGATGCAGCAAATTATGCCAAATCGATAGGTACACAAAAATGGATCGCATTCTTTGGACAAGGTCTTGACGCCTATGCTGAGTGGAGAAGACTGGACTATCCGGTTTTAACAGCCGGTCCGGCTACGGTTTTGGATGGAAAAATACCTTCACGTTTCTTCTATCCGGGCACAGAGCAGTCGTTGAACGGAACTAGTTATCAGGCTGCAGTAGCTGTTCAGGGAAAAGACCTGCTTACTACAAAGTTGTGGTTTGATGCAAATTAAGCTGAATTACTAAAAGGGAATAATTTAATATGAAAAGCTAAATCGAAAGATTTAGCTTTTTTTGTACTGGACTCGTTAATATTATATGACAGATTTTCAGTAATTTTTCATTGAATTGAAATCGTATAATTATAAAATAATTTTCCAAATCAATCTACTGGGAATTGTGTAACATCCTGCTGAAATTAAATACTTCTTAGTCTCATCTCATTTGTATCTTTAATAGTATTTTAAAACTATTTTATAATCAAAAAAAAATGAGTTATGGCAGAAATTAAAATTGAGAAAAAGAAACCGATATGGCCATGGATTGTAGCACTGCTGATAATCGGAGCACTTATATACTACATCTATTGTACAGATCATGAAGCTAACAGTGAAAGCACCATACAAACCGAAAATACTACAAGTGCACAATAGACACAATAACTGGAAAACAGTGGGACCATATTGTTCTTTCGCATACAGTAGATAATATTATTTATAAAAAATTATGGAAAATAAAGACAAAAACTTATACAGACTGGACGAACTGTCTGATTATAAAATTGCTTCAAATTATTCTGATGTAAGAGGATGGAAGATAGTAGATGCTGACAACCATACAATAGGCAAAATTGATAACCTCTGGGTTAATAAAGATATGCAGCGCATAGTCTACCTGGATGTGAAATTAGATAAAGGATTAATAGACGACGACAACCGTAATGAGGTACGTGATGTGATAGCGAACGACAATGGAAAGGAGTTTATCTATAAAGAAGGAGATAGCCATATCATCATACCAATTGGATCAGTAAACATAAATAAAGATACGAAAATTGTTATGGCTAACAATATAGGATATGATACCTTTAGAAACACAAGCAGATACAATAGACTGGATAATTTTGACAGGGACTATGAAAGAAGAGTAATGAAGTCCTATTATCCTGAAAATGATCCTGGTTCTGACAGCAATGATGACGCTTTTTACAACCGCAGGGAATTTGACAACCACTAGTATTGCTGATTAACAGATCTTAGATCTCAGGGATAACCGATGTGTTATAAAAATAAGATTAAAAAGATCAAATGTTTAATATGTTTGATCTTTTTTTTAAAGTATCTTTTACAGAACTTTTAATTAGACAGGTTAAAATTTAATATTATGATAAAGTCTATAAATCCTTATAACCAAGAGATGGTTTATGAGATTTCTGAATTCGGGAGACAAGATATTGACAAAGCAATTGACAGGGCGGAGTTGCAGTATAAGTTATGGAAAGAAGTTCCCTTTTCTGAACGTTCAGTGCTTATGAGGGCGGCAGGCGAGGAATTGAGGAAAAACTCCAGTGAATATGCCCAAATTATTACTCAGGAGATGGGAAAGCCTATCATTCAGTCATTAGCAGAAGTGGAAAAGTGCGCTAATTTATGTGATTATTACGCTGAGTACGCTTTCGAAATGCTTGCCGATAAAGTAATTGAAACAGAAGCGCATAAGAGTTATGTAAGCTACGAACCAATAGGGATTGTTTTGGCGATTATGCCATGGAATTATCCGTTTTGGCAGGTCATGCGTTTTGCAGTGCCTGCACTGATGGCAGGAAATGTTGGAATATTAAAACATGCCAGTAATGTGATGAAAAGCGCCATGAGTATTGAAAAAATATTCGAAAGGGCAGGCTTTCCTCCAGGTTGTTTTACTAATCTGCCTATTGGCAGTAAAATGGTAGAAGAAATCATCAGGAACCCCAAAGTGAAAGCTGTTACACTGACTGGAAGTGAAGCAGCAGGAAGAGCTGTAGCAGCCATTGCAGGAAGTGAAATTAAAAAAACGGTACTAGAGTTAGGGGGCAGTAATGCCCTGGTTGTTTTTGCTGACTGTAATCTTCAGCAAACTGTGAAAACCTGTGTGCAAGCTCGTTTTCAAAATGCGGGACAGAGCTGTATAGCCGGAAAGCGCCTGCTTGTAGAATCATCTATTGCGGCAGAATTTACAAAAGCATTTCTGGAAGGTGTCAGCAAGCTGCGACCGGGAGACCCATTGAGTGAGGAAACAACAATAGGTACTATGGCACGTATTGATCTTGCTGAAGAACTCGAAAAGCAGCTTCAGGACGCATTGGATAAAGGTGCAGAAGTCTTGCATGGAGGTAAAAGGAATAAAGCTTATTTCGAACCTACTGTTATAGGCAGTGTTACAACAGATATGGCTATTTTTAAAGAAGAAGTTTTTGGTCCTGTGATTGGAATCACAACTTTTAAGGATGAAGAAGAAGCTGTTCAGCTTTCAAATAACAGCCCATTTGGACTAGGAGTTACAATTTTCACAGAGGACTTTAAAAAAGCATCCAGATTGGTGCCGAAATTTGATGAAGGGGCAGTCTTTGTAAATGAACTCGTAAAGAGCGATCAGAGACTGCCTTTTGGAGGGACTAAAAATTCAGGATATGGACGTGAACTGTCACAGGATGGCATTCAGGAATTTGTAAACAAGAAAACTGTTTACATTAATAAATATTAAAAATTGGAGTATTAACCTTTTTGTTTTATGGAAACATTAGCTAAAAAGTACAGATAGTCATCTTCGATTCGGAAGTTTCCCCAGAGACGGTATTTAATCGGCAGCTGTTCCATATAAGGATACAACCCACCTCCGGGGAAGTATCCGAATAAAAAATGAACTGATCTTCGCAAGAGTTCCGGGAATGATCATCATTTTTCCCCGCAGCGTACCGCGAACTGCAATTTCACCAACTCTTTCCGGCGGCACAGCCATCTTCATACCAAACCAACCCAGTTGTTTCTTTGTATATTGAACAATCTCTGGTTTGGTAAACACCGGACCAGGACTCAGACAACTCACACTAATATCTTTTTTTCTTAATTGATGACGTAAAGCGTAACTGAAAAAGATGACCGCTGATTTAGTTGCAGAATACATGTTTTTGGAAGGAATAGGGGCAAGTCCGGCCATACTTGCAACATTCAGTATATAAGACGGTTTGTTTTTCTCTAAAAGTGGCAACAAGGTAAGAGTCAAGGCCATGCACGACTCCACATTTAGACGCACCATATACCGCAATGAATCAAGAGGCAGGGATAAATAATCCTTTGGCCCTCCCAACCCGGCCACATTGCAAAGCATTTTTAAGCGGATATTTTTGCTTGTACACCATCTGGCGATTGAATCGGCAGTTGATTCGTGCTCTAAATCTAGTTTTAATAATTCAACATGAACTTTATAACCCTTTTCTAATCTTTCTTTTGTCTTATCCAGAGAATCCTGATGACGGGCAATCAGGATTAGGTTAAACTTCCTTTTTGCCAGAGCCTTGGCAATGCCATAACCAATTCCCTTGCTACCACCGGCAACCAGAGCATAATCTGAATGTTCAATACTTACGTTGGTCGGCTTCACATAAGACATAGAATCAATATTTGCCTGCAGGAGGCGCAACTCATCTTTCTGTGCACTGACAGGTAAAGCGGTTAAGAAAAGCAGGATGAATAAAATAATAACTTTCATTTATTTGTTTCTATATAAGCAATTTAAGTATTATTTTGGCAAGTTTTAATAAAAGGCTAAGAAATTTGTCCAGGTGGATTGATGGGGAAATTTATTTAGTTTTAAAATGATTTTGCAATAAAATATGATTGCATAATTTTGTAATGCATGAAGTAGCCAGCTTCGTAAATATTATACTATGAGGAATACATTTTCTGACAGCAACCAAATTGGAGTGGTATCTACTTTCTCTGAGCTTGTACATACGGATTTCAAGGGAGAAATGAATGCGCTGTGCTGGTACAGAAATTTGGATGGTGATTTTAATGATATTGTAGCCCGGTTATGCATAAAAGAAAATATAACAGAAGTTTATCCTGAAGATCTAATCGCACTCCAACTATCAGAAAAGGGGAATATAGCAAGGGAAATAATCTTAAATGATTTACAATTATTAGCTGATTTTGGAGCTTCGCCGTCTCTTAATTTACTGAAGTGTTATGAACGTGATGATGAATTTGATTTCATATCGACTGATGTGTATTCGTTTCATGTAGATCGTTCGCCCATTGCAACAGATACTTTTTTATGTACCTATCACGGAGCGGCTAGTGATATTATTTCTAATTCGCAGGCAGAGCAAAAAATTCTAATCCCAGAAATCCGAGCAAAGCTAAAAGAGCTGTATGACGGACCATCCGAAGATTTCGAAAACTTTTTGAAGGAAAATTATTTTGATTTGCATTATCATGCACATACAGATGTAGAACCTGTTAATTTAGGATTAGGACATCTTTGGAGGCTGGCTGTAGATCATCCAAAACAACAGGTGCTCCCTTGTATTCATAGAGCACCAATAGAAAATGAAGGGGAATATCGGTTGTTGTTGATTTGTTAAGGGGATTATTAGAGCAATGCAGTTGAGGAAAGCTTTTTTTAAATCCTTGAAAACCGAATTGGATGTATTAACAATATTCATCTTCTCCGTTACAGTAGGGGAGAATAGTATTAATTTTAACCATAAATATGATGTGCGCAACGATAGCGCGGAAATTCTTTCCGTGCCCGTTCCTATATTAATAAAAACTAATATAAAGTTATATAGTTAAAAACTGTATTTTCTTTTTTTTAAATCTGTTAAGATATACTTTGCGGGCACGGATTACAAATCCGCGCGATCGGGTTTAGTCTTAAGGCTGTCCTTTTTTTGTGAGACCATAGTAAATCCCCTTAATGCAAAGTGATTGAAATAATTTATCCTACAGCAGATGAACAGGTATTTTTACCTGCTTGAAGAATGCTAGCTTTTGATATTTTAGCCTTTTGACTATAAGTGATTTTTCAAACTGTCTCTTTGAGCGGTTTGACAGTGAAAAATTTTGAGAAGAATAATATAAAATAGAAAAAATGTACGATTTCAGTATTGAGCATAACGCCCAAAAAATTAATTCCCCGGAAACTAAATTGTTTTTTAAGGAAGTGTCAAGTTCTTATTTTAATGATAATTATCGCGCTGCAGTAGTAACATTATACAGTGTGGTGATTGTTGATATTCTAGGAAAATTGGAAACATTATACGACATGTATTCGGATCCTGCAGCTGAAGCGATACTAGATCAGATTCGTGGTTTGCAGGCTGCAAATTCAGTGGGTTCGGAATGGGAAAAAGTATTGATTGAAGAAGTTAAGACCCGTACCAATCTGCTCAATAACATTGATCATGCAAGAATTTTATCTTTAAGAGGCGACCGTCATTTGTGCGCCCATCCTGTATTGGACAGGGGCGATAAACTCTACACTCCAAACAGGGAAACCGTGGCTGCCCATATCAGAAATATGTTGGAGTCGGTGCTGCAAAAACCTGTAATATTATCCAAGAAAATTTTAAAGGTAATACTGGTTGATATTGCTGCAAATGCATCCATTTTGATTGGTGATGAGCTGGAGAAATACATTCAGTCGAAGTATCTTCAAAATTTGGACAGTATAACAGAAGTGGCTATTTTTAAAGAACTGTGGAAGTTTGTTTTTAGATTGGAGGATGAGGAGAGTTCTGTTAACAGAGAGCTTAATTACAGGCTGTTGACTTTGCTTTATAAAAAGAATTTTGTTGTGTGCGACCAAAAAATTAAAGAGGATAGTAAATATTACAGTACCGTGGCTAATTTACCTGAAGCTATGAGTCTGATTGTAGATTTTCTTGCAAGGCATGGGGAATTATATCAGGATTTTACAGCTGATTTTAAGCTAGTTTTAAAAAAGTTTGTTTTGGCCAGCCCGAATGCCGTAATGGTCTGCTGGTTTTTAGAAGGTGATTTTGTGAAACATCTTGCAAAATTGAAAGTGGAAATCCCAAAAGATTTTGGAATGTCTCAATGGCCCTTTGATGCCAATTCTCAGGCATATGAGAATTTAGTTAAAATGGCAGAGACAAAGGGATATCTTTCGGAGATTGCAGATTTTATTGCTTGGAGATATCCCGCAGTGAGAGGCTTTGATGAAGCTGACAGGGTTTTCAATGATATCCTAAAACCTAATATTGATATGTTGTCCGATGCGCAGTTAACCAAAATTTGTGCAGATACCAATAAAAACGGCCAGGCATATGGACGTAAAAAAGCAGCAGGAGATCATATCTTTTTAAAATCTGTTATTGAATCAAGGCCGATGGCTGCAGGTTTCTCATTTAGTGCCTACAGAAATGTTTTCAGATAAATCAAGTATGGTCGTTTTATTAAGGCGGGATGTTTATAAATGTATATACTTGAAATTGAGGAAAGATGAACCCTCAGCAGTTCGTGATACTAAAATTAGTAGGTACCCAAATCTGCGGTCTTTATTAATTCCGAAAACCTTTTTAATACAGTATCTATTAGTTGCTCATAGTGCACTTCCTCGGGCACGTGAAAACAGGTAAATATACTCCTTGCAGATAATAAAAATAGATCTATTTTTACTACAAAAAAACGGAGGTTCTATTTATAAGTTAAGATTTTCCACGTGTCTTTTGAACAGTTTTCGTTTTTTCGTTGAAAAAATAAATTTATTAATTAGCAATATCATGGAAGAATTAAAGGTATGTGTTGACTTAAACAATGATTCGAATCCGAACAGCTTAAAATTTGCTTTGTTTAATTCATATAAAGAAAGAGATAGTAATTTATTTACTGATAATTACCGCGCAATTATTCAATCCGACACTTTGACGGAGCAATTATTGTTGGATGCAAAAGAGCACAATGACTTTGATAGCCTGCTTTTTACAAAACAAAACACTTCAGATTTGATAATAGAACTTGCTGTCGAAAGAGGAAAGCTATGGGCAAATGGAAGGGAATTGAAAATCAAATTTTTAGGAGGGAACGATACACTCCGAAGCAGGGTAATTTTCTTTGCTAGACAATGGGAGGAATTTGCCAATATTAAATTTAATTTCATTGAATCGGGAGATGCTGAAATCAGGATTTCTTTTATGATGGGAATGGGATCATGGTCTGCTGTCGGAACAGATGCATTGAACAATACAGATCAATCAAAGCCTACTATGAATTTTGGCTGGCTTGATGATAATACTCCTGACTCTGAATTCAGCAGAGTGGTTATACATGAATTTGGGCATTGTTTAGGATGCATCCATGAACACCAAAGCCCTGAAGCTAATATAACATGGAATAAGGAAGTTGTTTATAATTATTACAAAAGTACTCAAACTCCTCCATGGGATAAAAATAAAGTTGATCATAATATTTTTAATAAGTTCACTTCAGCAACAGTATCAAATAGTGTTTTTGATCCAAATTCTATAATGTTGTATCCGATCCCGAAGCAATTTACTACTGATGGATTTTCAGTCGGCATGAATGAAGTTCTTTCCGAAAGCGATAAAAATTTTATTGCGAAGTGCTATCCAAGATAGTAACAATGAACTTTAAAATAATTTCAAATATTAATACCAAGAGGTACTTTTTAATTTTTGGGTATTCTGCTGATATTCATAAAATAGTAAAAATATAATAGTTGGTTTAAAAATCATTTGTATAGCATTTCTGAATTTTGATTTATAACATCAAGGCAATTACGATAATATTTTCTTTAAAAAACCGATAGATTATGGCAAAAACTCTACGAATTAATCTTACTCTAGATGAAATCGAATTACTCATTCGCACTATGGAGAATTCATCTTCACCAAATATCTTGAAAAAAAAAGATAGACTGGCAGTTAAATATCTTTCCCATGTGATTGCACAGGATGTTATTAATGTAGTGCCATTAAATGTAATTTCGAAAGGGATTTCGTTACTTACAGGAAAACCTCAAGATAAAATTACCTTATTATCCAAACTTAGTGATCTTGGTCTTACCCCTACAAAGAAAGGACAACTTCGTGCCTATCTAAATGGATACATTCAAAAGCAAGGGAGCAGTTTATTTATTTCTGAAACAGAAATGGGGATTGTTGTCACCGTGGAAGATCTAAATAGACTTGTAGAATCCAAAATTCCTTGACAATGATTAGAGACAAAATAATTTTTATAAATTTACTATTTTTCATTTTGTATGCCAATTCGTTTGGACAGGTAAATGTAGCACCTAAAGTCAAAGACACTACAGTAACGATTAAGTTATTACAAACAAAGGACACTACTTTCTCTATTAAGACAAAAAACGATAGTATTTTGGCTTTTCTACTTTCTAAAGAGACAAAAGTAGAATTCGCATTAAAAAATACCAAACTGGATACGAAATCTCCGGCATGGTATACGAAATTATCTTTGAGACAGTCATTTCAGAATAAAAATGACAAGGCTGAACCTGCATATGCAACACTTATATTTCCTAAAGATTCAGCATCTTCACAAAATTTTAGTTTTGCTTTGGGATATAATGTACTTAGCGGAAGGGGAGAGGCATCACTTAATCCATTTATTGAGTGGCAGAAGAATAATCTTAGTGATAAAGAACAAAATGCATTTATGGCAGGCCTAAATTTCCAGATTCCTTTATGGCCAGTTATTAAATATGGAAGCGACAAAGGGAAAAAATGGACACTCTATACTATTGCTGCCTTAAATTATAAACATGATTCTGAGAAAAAAACGGAGGGAACTCAGGCAAGCTTATATTTTACCCCTTCTTTTGTTGGTAATGATAAGAAAATTGCTCTATTACCTGATGTCCTAAGTAACAATTGCGTGCTAGATTATTATTATAATATTTACGGCGGATTAGAGTTTGAAAACCGTGCCCAGGTATCAGACCCTATATATAAAGGCAAGACAGGGCGTTGGTATTTCCGAATTACAGGGACGTTTTATCCATTGTCAGAGATTTTAGTCAAACGATTGGAATTCATTCCAGAATTTACTTATCGCAATGCTTTTTCAAATACAAGTGCTGTTGAAGAAAGGGTTAATAGATTGACAAAACTGTCGGTGAATTTAGTTATAGTAAGTAAAGAAAAATCAAAATTTGCTGATGTTAAACTCGGATACGAATATAAAAAAGGCTGTGATCCTACAGTAGGATTTGATAGACAACAAGTAAATACAGTTGTATTTAAAATTAAAATATAGCTGAAAGTTATTATAAAATATATGCCTGCTCTTGAAATTAGTTACTTTTGAAATGCTTTTATATAAAGATTAAATTCATTGATTCTTATGACTACAAAAATATTATTTTTAAAGCCAGTAATTATTATTGTGAAAAGGAAATTAAGATCTTTGTATCTATAGATGTTTTTAGAAGTGTTTTATAACTGTATGCTTTATTTATTTTAATTTAATTTTTGCAGCAAGGCTGCTTTTTTACTGATGGACAAACCCAGCAGACATTTTACCCATGTTTTAGAAAATAGATCAAACAAATTTTTAAATGCGCAGCTTCCTGAAGAATGGTTTTTAGATAAGCCTGATCACGATTACGGGATTGATTTTACAGCTAATATCGTAATTAATGGACAGGTAACCGGTCTTAATTTTTCGATTCAATTAAAATCAAAAAAGATTGAAAACAATGAAAGTTCAGCAGTAATATCTATCAAGTACCGTACATTACGTCTATATAATACCCGATTGGAGCCCGTGCTACTTATTGCATATGTCAAGGCAGAGGATGAAGCTTATTATCTCTGGTTTGATGAACTTAAAATAGACCTTACCAGCAAGCAAAAAACTTTAAGAATCAATATTCCTAAAACAAACAAACTTAGCCTGATAAAGTGGGATGAACTAACGGCCCATGTACAAAAAAGATTCAGCATCAAAACATTAGTTGATGGAATCAAGGATTTAGAATATGACGAGATGTCTAATGCACAGATTATGGCATGGAACAATTACTATTGTTCAAAGTTTGAAAACGCGGCCTTTTATTTTAAGAAGACGCTTTACGAAGAACAGAATCCTGACTCAGAAATCTCCCTTCTCGAAGGACTGGCGCACAGTTTGTATATGCTTTACCGCTATCAGGAGGCGCTTGAGACAATTGACAAGGCGATATTATTATCCGGCACTTCTGGACAATATCTTACTAAGGCCTGCATACTGGCAGAGGACGGAATAACCAATAAAAACAAAGCAAGATCTTTAGAGGCAAAAAAAATATTTTCCTCATATATTGAGCAGCAGGATACTGTCGCCAGTCACTTGTTTAACTATGCCAATTCATTGCGATATTTGAATGAATATGAACAGGCAGCCGCACATTATAAAAAAGGACTGGCTATAGATCCTAATCATGCAGAGGCATGGAAAAATTTAGGCTCGTGCTATTACGAGTTTCGTGATCACGAAAAGGAAATCAGCTGTTATGATAAAGCTTTAAAGTTAAAGCCGGATCTGCAGGAAGCGCTGTTCAGTAAAGGAGCCACACTTTCTTTTGTCTATAATAAAAATAAAGAAGGGCTCGAACTGATGATGCAGGCTTTGGATGTGGGAGAGAAAACAATGATACTTAATTTCCCTTTTGGTTATTTTTGGATTGCCCAAGCATATAAAAAAATGGGAAATACAGAGCAGGTTCTTTATTTTATAGATAAAGGCTTAAATATTGATCCAGAGAACAGTACCATGCTGGATTTTAAAACAGATTTCCTGGCATTGCACTGGGATGATAATGAAGTATTGAAATCAAAAGCACGAGATTTTTTTTCGTTCAGATTAGAACTCGACGGGAATTACAGATGTCTTTATTATTTAATAAAAATACAGGAGGCATTTGATAATAAAAACGTACTCGAATATTTGAAAAAAAATCTCGACATACTCCAAAAATCAACGGTAGAAACACTTTCGCAAAGCAATGTGCAGCTCAGTGAAGTTCTTGATTTTTTGATTCATTATGACAAGTACAGGCAGTTCAGAAATGATATTCCTCAGAACCGATACACCAGTCATCTGGTAAGCCCGCATTTCTATCCTGAAAAGGAATTTTTAGAGGTTCTCGATTTAGTGGCTGCCAGTAGTTTCAGTGCTGCAATCTCAGTTTATGAAAATGGAGGCGACCTGTATGCTGTTGCTTCTAAAATTTTGGATTGTCTGCTTTCACTGCCGGATTTAATAACGCTGCTGACTATCAAAGAAAATCTTAGCATGCAAGATAAAAAGGAAGCTGTGATTATTCTGTTTAGGGAATTTCCTCATGCAGTGATACGTGAATTTTCAGGCCAGCTGGGATACATAAGTGGAAAGCTTAATCTTGAGCCCCTAAATACGGATGATATTCTTTCGGGAAACTGGCTGGATCAGCTTCAGGAAAAAGTATATAATATGGCACTTGAAAAGTTTAAACTGAAGTAATCTAGATAATGCAGTGATACCTACAAATACTGCCTGTTGTAATTAGTCCACTCTGTTGTGGTATAATCACAGCCAAATAAATAATTGCTGCAGCCAAAGAACTTATAAGTATTGCCTTCTAAATAGTATTGAAGTACAAGATGTAATTTACGAAGACTTTTCAGCAAAAACTTTTAACAGGCCGGAATGGAAGAAAATTTTGTTGAATCTTAAAAGATATAAAAATAAAACTGATTTGGTTTTATTTACAAAATGGGACAGATTCAGCAGAAATGCTGTGGATGCATACCAAATGATAAACCTTCTGAGAAAAATGGGAGTTGAGCAGGCTATCGAGCAACCATTGGATTTAAGTATTCCGGAGAATAAAATGATGCTTGCTTTTTACTTAGCCGCACCTAAAGTAGAAAATGATAGACGAGCCTTAAATACTATGCATGGTATGAGGAGAGCTCGGAAAGAAGGGCGGTATATGGGTACAGCACCTTTTGGTTATATGCACAAGACTACTGAAGATGGGAGGAAGTATATAGCAATAAATGAAAAGCAGGCAGCTGTAATTAGATGGGCTTTTCATGAAATTGCTAAAAAAGCTTTCAATACAGAGTCAATTTATGTTTTAGCAAAGAAAAAAGGACTTACTGTTACAAAAAGTGGTTTTTGGGTAATGATTAAAAATCCTTTGTATTGCGGAAAAATATTTATTCTCAAATATAAAGACGAGAACAGCTATTTTGTAACTGGACAACATGAGGCTATTATTTCGGAAGAATTGTTTAATCAGGTTCAAGAAGTGTTAGATGGCAGATCTAGAGTTTACAGGCCTAAAATAGTAACATTTACCCTGAAAATTTTACATTTAGAAATAATCAATTCCAAACCGCGCAGGTAAACGAAATTGCCAGTAGTATCTATTT
Source organism: Flavobacterium sp. CF136 (assembly GCF_000282055.1). Taxonomy (GTDB): domain Bacteria; phylum Bacteroidota; class Bacteroidia; order Flavobacteriales; family Flavobacteriaceae; genus Flavobacterium. The sequence goes on along the minus strand of NZ_AKJZ01000016.1, from coordinate 101,788 downwards.
GGTAAACAGGGAGTTAAAGGATAAAAAAAACGGGACAAAAGATGATTTTAATCTTTTGTCCCGAAGAGTGACCTCGACTGGATTCAAACCAGTAACCTCTTGAGCCGTAATCAAGTGCGCTATTCAGTTGCGCCACGAGGCCTTAATGCGGGTGCAAATATAGGTATAAATGTGACATATGCAAAATAAAAATACCAGAAAAATCAAATAAAAATGATTCGTAAAATTATATATATGATAGTCAGTACTTTCCTCGTAAATTATTTTCCAAATAATTTCGGCTTGCTTCTCTAAAACCGGATTAAGCGGTGAAAATCGGTGCAAAATTTATTTAATTCCCAGTCTCGATTTTAGTTTTAAAAACAATAATGCAATTTTATAAGCATCTTCGGCTGAAGAATTTCTATCGCTTTTTGGAATTTTATATATATCACATAAATCATCCAACGAAAATTGTTTGTCATTAATATCATGTAATTTTCTGTACATAACATCAATATCTAATGCTTCATTTTTTAATCTGCCACAACTTAATCGTTCCAGTGCCGCATTTATCATTTCAATATCAAAATTAATATGATGACCTACTAAAACTGCATTTCCCAAGTAATTTATAAAAGTTTCAAGAGCTTCATTCTCCTCAAGCTTTGTCATTTTGCTGTCTATTATAAATTCATTTGACAGACCATTATCATGCAAATACTTATATTGTAATAAAACCGCTTCGAAATTATCCAGAATAATTATACTGTCATTAACAATTCCAAAAGAACCTAAGGATAAAATTACATCTTTGTCAGGATTTAATCCTGATGTTTCTGTAGATATAACTACAAACCTATTTGGTTTCGTTTCAAATTTATCCAGATAGTTTTTCCAAAAATCGGGATATTCTTTGTTGATATTTTTAAGCCAGTCCAGCATATTTATGAAAATTGTGTAAGTTGAAATTTACTTTTAATTAACTCCTCAAGGTCACGCATAGGAGCTAATGCATTTTTTAATTTCTCTTTATCTGTTTTAGAAAAATCCTTCAAATTTATATATTGTCCGGAATCATCATTCTTTAATCCTTCAACTGTTCTAAATTTAACCAATGTCATAAAAGCTTCAGCACAACTTAAATATATTTCAGCATTTTTAGAATCTGAAATTGCGAGTTGTTTAAATCTTAAATAAGTGTTTTTAATTCCTTTTATGTTTGAACTTAATATAAGTAATCTTGCTCCGTCTATCAAAGGCATTAATGCTCTTGTTTTAATATCGAATTTCATTTTATGAGGGCCTTCTTCTTCTAAAATAAATTTTTTGAAAAAACTTAATGGTGAATTCTTTTTTAAAGCATCGTTTCCTAAAAAATCAAAAAATAATGGATTGTTAATGGCGTTTTTATAAATAATATTTTCTATTGCTTCTTCTATTTTTGGTTCCCCAAAAACAATTTCATAATCAAAGAAAATACTGCTTAAATCATTACTGTTTTCACCTGGAGTATTCATCCAGCTATTGTACTGTTTTACCCAGTCTGTCAACGACTTACACCATAACATATTACTTGCCATATGACCATTTGGACAAAATTCATAACCCACTTTTTCCAACAAGGATGTAGTTCTTTTTGCGAGCCTTAAAAAGTAATCTTTTACTTCTCTGTACTTATCGGGAGTGACGTCTTCAAAAATCAAAATACTGTCCTGATCAGTAAGTAAAAGCTGCTCTTTTCTTCCCTGGCTGCCTATACTTAACCATGCAAAACGGGCAGGAGGGGAGCCTAAATCTAAAATTGTCAATTCAACGGCACGTTTTATAAGAGCTAAATTTATTTCGCTTGCTATATTACTGATATGTGAAATTGGAATATTCTTTTGAATTGAATTTTGAATTAAATCTGATAATCGTTCCCTGATTTGTTTTAAATCTTTTGGCAATTGTGAACGTTTTATTTCTTTAATCAATACGCCAGGATTACTGGCCTGGGCAACAATTAAATCATGTTCTGAAATAATTCCCTTAACAGCCGATTTGTTTGTTCCGTCTTTGGTAACACATAAGTGCGTCACATTATGTTTTAACATTAACAACTGAGCTTCAGCCAATGATACGTTTTCAATTACAGTAACAACAGGAGAAGACATAATTTTATCAATTCTCTCCGTAATAGGATAACGTCCTGTGGCTATTTTTGATGATAAATCACCATCAGTTAAAATACCAATTGGGTTATTATTTTCGCAGACAACGATATTATCAACCATTGCGTTTGTCATTAATATGGCAACATCCTTAACAATTTTATCACCTGTAGTTGTCAATGGCGAATTATTATAGTTCAAAGACTGGATATACTGCATATCTGATTGTGGATCTGCATAATACACATTCTCTGAAGTCAATTTACCACCAGAATTTACACTTTCTTTTGTATGTCGTGAATTTATGGCGAAACTTTCAAGCAGGAAGTTTAAAACATCTGAATTATTTGCTACAAACGGCCTGAAAATCGCAATTGGAATAGCATAAACAATACTATCTTCACGCGCTTTGGCGGTCATCATATAATTATTTTTTGCAAAAAATGGACGCAAACCAAAAATATCTCCTTCGTGACATTTATTGATTATAGTTTCTTCTGCATCAGCAATTGTTGTCAGATTAATGATTCCTGATGATACGACATAAAAACTATCATGAAGTACGTCGTCATTTTGAAACAATATTGCCTGTTTTTCTAAATTTATTACACGAATATTGGTCGCAATATCATACAGCTCCTGAAAAGTTAAATTATTAAATGGTGGGTATTCTTTTAAAAAATCTGCAATATGTTCAGCAATTGTATTCATAGTGAATTTAATATAGTCTGATGTAAAAATAATAAAATAAAAAATCATAATACTACCAATGATGGAGTAAAACGATTAATTTGTAAAATTCTTAATATCTTTTAAAATTATTTAAAGAAAATATCTATTAGCTTCAAATGATTAAGAAATTAGGCAATCGACCAGAGTTATGTCATGAACGCAAAAACCGAATATTCTATTTTACATAATATAAATTATAGTTCAAATGATAATAAACTTAAAAGGCATTACAAACGTAATGCCTTTTAAGTGAAAATTTATATCTTTTTAGAAAAAACAGCTTTACCGTTTAACGAAACCTCTATTTCGTTTTTTTGTTCATTGAAAGTTGTTCTTAAAACGTTTCCTTTAAAAACTGAAACGTCACCATAAATTTTTCCGTTTTCAACAGAAACATATTCAAATAATAATTTTTTATTATCCGGTTCGATTCCTAATTTATAACTGGAAAATTTAGTTCCTTTTAAATCAAATTGCTGTTGTGAATCAATAATTTTTCCATCAGCATAAAAATTCGTGATAGATTTATTTAATGTAATATCCGGATAATATTCATTTACTTTTTTAAGGAGATCATATTGTGCCGGATTTACATCTTCCAATTTTGATGAAATTGTCTGAGCAAATGATATTGTTGTAAAAATAAAAGCAAATAGTAAAATGTAATTTTTCATATTTATAAATTTATAAGATTAATACCTGACTCATTATTGAGTCAAATATGTTAAAAACCAATCCGTTTTTATATAAAATGGATTAGTTTATGCAACAAGATAAGAAATATTTACCTTTGCAGGAAATTAAAAGCAATATTTTAAGAAAATGACAACAAAAAAATATATTAAACTCATCCTTATTTTAGGTTCTTTGACTGCACTTGGTCCTTTTTCAATTGATATGTATTTGCCTGGTTTTTCAGGAATTGCAAAGGACCTGCATACAACTGTAGCTAAAGTATCTATGAGTTTATCCAGTTATTTTGTTGGAATTTCTACTGGCCAATTGTTATATGGTCCATTATTAGATCGCTTTGGACGCAAAAAACCATTATTTATTGGTTTGCTGGTTTATATTTTGGCATCTTTAGGATCTGTCTACGTTACAGATATAGACACTTTTATATTCCTGCGTTTTATCCAGGCTATTGGCAGTTGTGCCGCAACCGTAGCTTCAGTAGCTATGGTACGGGATTTATTTCCTGTAAAAGATATCCCTAAAGTCTTTTCATTATTAATGCTTGTTCTTGGGCTTTCACCAATGTTAGCACCAACAATTGGAGGTTATATAACTGAATATTATGGATGGCATGTAGTCTTTTTAATATTAATGTGCATGGGAATTGCTATTCTGGCGGCATCACAACTAGGCTTGCCAAATACCTATAAACCGGATACTTCTATTTCACTAAAACCAAAGCCAATCATTTCAAACTTTTTAAAAGTCCTAAAAGAACCTCAATTTTTTACTTATGCATTTACCGGAGCAATAGCATTTTCAGGGTTATTTTCATATGTTGCGGCATCGCCTATTATTTTTATGAATATTTACCATGTTGATGCCAAAACATATGGATGGATTTTTGCGTTTATGTCGGTAAGTTTTATTGGTTCAAGCCAATTAAATTCGGTTTTACTGAAGAAATTTTCCAGTGAACAAATGATTTTTAGTGCTTTAATAGCTCAATCTGTAATAAGCATTATTTTTTTAATTCTTTCTTTAAATGACCTTTTAGGGTTGTATGAAACAATTGGAATGTTATTTTTGTTTTTAGCCTGTTTAGGAATTTCAAATCCTAACACTGCAGGACTTACAATGGCTCCTTTTGCTAAAAATGCCGGAAGCGCTTCTGCATTAATGGGAGCAATTCAGCTCGGTTTGGGAGCTCTGGTTTCTTTTTCCATTGGGGTTTTTGTTAAGGATTCTGTAACTCCAATGGTAGTGATTATGACAGCAACAACCATTTTGGCATTTATTATTCTAAATATTGGGAAACGTTTTATTAAACAAAAAGTAGAAGTATCTTCTGGAGATGACATTACGGTTGCACATTAGATTATATAAAAAAACCGGAATCTAAATTCCGGTTTTTGATTTTATTGTTGTTTTTTATCGGGTCTGATTATCATTCTAAGAGATTGATCGCTGGCAAAATAAGCTATCATCCAATTATAGAAAGTTTTTATTCGGTTTCTGTATGTAATCAGCGAAATTAAATGAATAAATAACCAAATGATCCACGCAAAAAATCCATTAAAATGCCATTTTGGACTTGGTAAATCCACTACCGCTTTGTTTTTTCCAATAATAGCCATAGATCCTTTGTCATTGTAAACAAAAGGTTTAAGTGGTTTCTCCTGAATTAAAGCTTTAAAGTTTTTTGCCAGGTTTATTCCTTGTTGAATCGCAACCTGAGCAACCTGAGGATGTCCGTCAGGAAAGTTTTTATCACTCGTCAAAATAGCTGTATCACCAATAGCATATATATTTTCTGTTGCATTCACTTTACTGAAAGCATCAGTAGCCATCCTTCTGCCACGGCCGTAACTTTCGGCCGGCATACCTTCAAATATTTTGGCTGTAACACCGGCTGCCCATATTAAATTTCTGGTTTTAATGGTTTCGCCGTTTTCAAAATATACTGTATCATCAACATAATCAGTCACTCTGCTATTTAATTTTACTATAACTCCCAAATTTTTAAGTGCTTCTAAGGTGTCTTTTTGAGAAGCTTCACTCATAGGTGCCAGTAAGGCATCACCACCATCAACTAAATAAATATTACTCGCTGTGGTATCTAATTCCGGATATTCTTTCAATAAAATATTCTTACGCATTTCAGCAAACATACCCGAAACCTCTACTCCTGTTGGCCCTCCTCCTGCTACAACAATTGTTAATAACTTACGACGTTTACGGATTTCTTTACAAATAGATGCTTTTTCAAGATTTTTAAGCAGTGTATTTCGCATTACGATGGCATCATTTAAGGTTTTCATCGGAATAGCATTTTTCATTACGTTTTCCATACCAAAGTAACTCGTTTCTGCACCTGTAGCAAAAACCAAATGGTCATATGTTAATTCACCATTACTCAAAATCACTTTGTTTTCAGCGGGAACTACAGACAATAATTCGCCTAAACGAAATTGAAGGTTTTTTTTGCCTGCAAAAAATTTTCTAAAAGGATAACTGATACTGGAAGGCTCCAAAAAAGCCGTAGCAACCTGATATATAAGTGGCGGAAAAAAATTATAATTATTTTTGTCTACAAGTGTAACTTGTATTTGAGGATGATTAACAAGCTCTTTTGCTAAATTTAAACCTGCAAAACCACCTCCAATAATGACTATTTTCATAAATATTGTTTTAATTACCTCATAAAAGTACAATATAATTTAACAGTTACAAAGTCGGAATAACTTACTTTTTGAATTTTTTAACAGGTTTTTCAACTATATCGTTTTTGTTCTGCAGAACATAATTAGCTAATAATTTTTCAATTAATTCATCTTTAGTCAAATGATGAAAAACAGTTTTTATTTTTGTTTTTAACTCAGCAGAAATATCATGATTTGGTTTTGTTTTAAAGATTTGTTTTGCCCATAAAAGGGTATTATTTTCTTCTAAACTTGCAACAGTTGGTTTTTTAAATTCTGTAAACTTCAAACCCAATTCTCTTTCAAAATCAGGAATCTCAATTATTTCTTCTTCTTGTAAAACTGTTAAGGAAAGTCCCTTTGCTCCTGCTCTTGCTGTTCTTCCGCTTCTGTGGACATAAGTTTCATAAGTGTCCGGCAAATGATAATTTACAACATAAGAAATTTCTTTAACGTCAATTCCTCTGGCTGCCAAATCTGTAGCAATCAAAATATTGATATGTCCTTCACGAAATTGCTCCATAATCCTGTCACGGATTCCTTGTGATAAACTTCCGTGAAGTGCTCCTGATGAAAATCTATTTATGGCCAGATTTTTAGCTAATTTGTTGACCGCAGCTTTAGTTTTACAGAAAATGATTCCACGTTCGCCCTCTTTTGAATTCAAAAAATGCATCAAAACATCCAGTTTTTCAATAGGATCAACCACAATATATTCGTGATCGATTCCCTGATTACCAACTGTTTCCATGCTGGCACTTATCTGAACTACATTTTTGTTTAAATAATTCTGAATCAGCTGTTTTATTGTCCCGGGTAAAGTGGCCGAAAATAATAAAGTCCTGTGTTTTTTTGGAAGCTCTGTAATAATTTCGTCCAAGCTTTCTTTTAAAATTGAAACCATTTCATCGGCTTCGTCTAAAACCAAATATTGGGTTTGTTTCAAGTCAACAGCTTTACGCTGAATCAAATCAATTAAACGCCCCGGTGTTGCCACAACAATATGTGTTGGGTTTGTAAGCCGCTCAATTTGAGGTTTTATCGGAATTCCTCCGCAAGTTGCCGCAATAGAAATATTTGGGATATGTTTTGAAAAACCTTCGAGATTTCTAAAAATTTGCTGCCCAAGTTCTCTTGTTGGTACCAGAATTACAGCCTGAACAACTGGAGATGCTGTATCGATTAATTGCAATAAAGGCAATCCGAAAGCGGCAGTTTTTCCTGTTCCGGTTTTGGCTAAACCCACAACATCATGATTTTCAGATAAAAGTAATGGAATTGTTTTTTGTTGGATTTCTGTTGGCTCAACAATATTCAATTCGCTTAGTGCTTTTAAAATTGGTGTTGAAATTCCTAATGATGAGAATTGTTTAGACATTGTTTTTATTTTAGATTTTAGAGTTCCGGTTTTTTAATTTTAATTTTTCGTCAGTTCAAGTGATCCCGGTTTTAGGAGGGATTGTATCGAGAACAAGAAAATTAAAATTAAAATAGTTCTCGATACATTTTTTGTTCCGTTTTACTACTCAAAAAACACTCGAACTGACGTATTCACCCAACAGGTTTAATTAATGAAACTATTGTTTAAAATAATTTCTTGTAAAAAACTAAAGCTCTAGCCCTGATGGAAGCGGCATCCTTTTTCTGGCTTCTTTAGCCGGAAAAAGATATAGCGTACAGCAGGAAACAGCTCCTTCCTTCTACTACACTCAGGATATAACATATTTTATAATTCTATAGATTCTCCGATTTCGAGGAGCATTAAATCTTTTCCTTTATCGAAAAATTTACGAATAGATTCTTCATGATTGATTTCGATATATCCGAAAGTGTCAAAATGATATCCGAGTATTTTATCGCATTCTACAAAATCAGAAGCAATTATGGCATCCTCAACATCCATTGTAAAATTACTCCCTATTGGTAAAATAGCAAGGTCTAATTTGGTACGCATAGGGATAAGTTTCATATCCATCGTAAGTGCTGTATCGCCTGCAATATAGATATTTTTATGCTCGCCTTCGATCACAAAACCTCCCGGATTTCCACCGTTACTTCCGTCAGGAAAAGAACTTGAGTGAATTGCGTTTACATATTTTACTTTTCCAAAGTCAAAATTCCAGCTTCCGCCATGATTCATCGGATGTGCTTTTAGGCCAAATTTCGCATAATAGCTTGCAATTTCGGCATTTGAAACTATGGTAGCTTGTGTACGATTTGCAATTGCCTCCACATCCAGGACATGATCGCCATGTGCATGTGTAAGCAAAATATAATCGGCTTTTAATGTGTTTATGTCAATAGCTGAAGCCAATGGATTCCCTGTAATAAAAGGATCTACAATAATATGTTTACCCCCTACTTCAATTCCTAATGAGGCATGACCGTAAAATGTGATTTTCATTTTAATTAAATTTTGAGTGAAACAATTATCTTCCTCCTAAAAAAAGATTTACAACAATATCAGAAATTAATGAAATCATACATACTGTTAATAATATGGAAAGCAAGAATGTACTAAGTGCCAGTTTTTTTAATTCTGGATCTAATAGCTTAGGGTTCTGGTTTTTATAAACAGTAATTAAATGTTTTGTTAAAGGTATGTAAGCCAGTAAAAACAGATACTGATCGAAATTATAATGGCTTAAAATGGCAAAAATTACCACTAAAAGCATTGCTGTTATGATTAATGAAAAATGATAAATTTTAGCTTTTGCACCGCCCATTTGAACTACAATGGTGTTTTTCCCTGATTTTTTATCAGATTCTTCATCACGCATATTGTTCAGGTTTAAAACTCCTACGCTCAACAAACCAATTGAAATAGCCGGTAAAATCAAAAGGGGATCAACTTCTTTTGAATATAAAAAGTTAACTCCTAAAGTGCTTACTAATCCAAAAAAGACAAAAACAAAAATATCACCGAAACCTTTGTATCCATATGCTGAATTCCCTACTGTATAACGAATTGCCGAAGCAATTGCTGTAATTCCGAGCAATAAGAAAAAGATGGAATAGATGAAATTTGTTTTTCCAAAAGCAAAATAAATTAAAATTATGGCTGATAATAATGTCAATGCAGACGTAATTATAATTGCTTTTTTCATTGCCTGAGGCGTAATTGCACCACTTTGTATAGCTCTTTGAGGGCCTATTCTGTCAGCATTATCCGTACCTTTTACCCCATCACCATAATCATTTGCAAAATTGGACAATATTTGTAATCCAAGCGTAGTTAAAAGTGCAAAACCAAAAATCTTCCAGCTGAATACTTCTGTTGGTGTATTAATGGTTTCTGTTGGGTTTGATAAAGCATAAATACTTCCTACTATAATTCCGGAAACTGATAAAGGTAATGTGCGCAATCTGGCGGCTTCAATCCAATGTTTCATTATTATTTATTTAGTTTTTTTTAGTTTTAGGTTTCAAGTTTCAGGTTCGTAGCTTGAAACAATTTTTATAATTTTTTATGGTAACCATTTATTTTCACCAAAATTAGGCTTTCTTTTTTCTAAAAAGGCATTTCTTCCTTCTTTTGCTTCTTCGGTCATATAAGCCAAACGTGTTGCTTCTCCGGCAAAAACTTGTTGTCCAACCATGCCGTCATCGGTTAAATTCATGGCAAATTTCAGCATTTTTATAGATGTCGGCGATTTTTGAAGGATCTCTTGAGCCCATTCGTAAGCAGTGGCTTCTAATTCGTCATGCGGAATTACGGCATTTACCATTCCCATATCCATTGCTTCCTGAGCAGAATAATTTCTTCCTAAAAAGAAAATTTCACGTGCTTTTTTCTGTCCAACCATTTTAGCCAGATATGCGGAACCATAACCACCATCAAAACTGGTTACATCAGCATCCGTTTGTTTAAAAATAGCATGTTCTTTACTGGCCAAAGTCATATCGCAAACTACATGCAAACTATGTCCGCCGCCAACTGCCCAACCCGGAACCACAGCAATTACTACTTTTGGCATAAAACGAATTAAGCGTTGCACTTCAAGAATATTTAAACGATGTTGACCATCATCTCCAACATAACCCTGATTTCCACGTGCATTTTGATCTCCCCCACTGCAAAAAGAATAAACCCCGTCTTTTGTAGAAGGGCCTTCAGCAGAAAGTAAAACTACTCCTATTGAAGTATCTTCCTGTGCATCATAAAAGGCCTGATATAATTCTGAGGTTGTTTTTGGGCGAAAAGCATTTCTAACATTTGGCCTGTTAAAAGCTATTCTTGCAACTCCGTTACATTTTTTATACGTTATATCTTCGAATTCTCTGGCAGTTATCCAATCCATTTCTGTTTATTTTTGTTTGAAATAATTATAGCGTAAAAATAAACCATTTTTACATTTTTACCTACTCAATTCCTTGCAAGTCTTTCTTCTAAATTTGATACCTGACAACCAATAAAGTTTTTAAAATAAAAAATAATAATATTTAACACTTGCTTTCAAAAAAAATAAGTATTTTTACAGTCTAGAAATCAATAAGATACATTTTTTTATTGGTTTTAAGATTGATTTTCTTTCACTGATTTATTAACCTAAAAAATGACTTTTTTGAGAAAATTTAAAAAATTTGTCGCTCATTTTTTTACGGTTTTTAATTATAAAACAAAAAATAATGGGCAAATGATTTATTCATATGCATCAACTTCAAAAAAAAGAGAGTAACACCGAAGGTTAAATCCTAGATTTGTTTATTCAATTTATTAAAAAATGATTATGATAATAGAAAATTAAAATTGAAAAACTTTCTATAAATATTATATCAAACCAAAGGTTAAACCGTGAAATTGATTTCTTGTTTTTGAAAAAAATGAATTGATTGTTTAAAAGACACACCTTTCGAAAAGTAATTCTTAAAATTTTTAAAAGTTTTACTTTTTAAGTAGATTAGAATATTTTATTTCTGTTTTTTTTTAATTACAATTTTTTAAAACTAGAATAAAAAGAGAAAGGCTATTCGTAATGAATGGCCTTTCTTGTTTATTTAGATGTTATTTTTTTCGAAGGTGAATTAGTTACTTTCAATAAATATATCCCTTCCGGAAGTTCTTTTAAATTTATTTCCTGTGAATTATTACTTAATACCTTTTGCCCCTGGGAAAAAACTTCTATTTTTTTTGTATTCAAAGTATTTGGTTTTATAGTAACCGTCGAATTCTTATTCGTTTTTTGGTTCTCTTCTTTTACAATAGTATTTAACTTAGAATTTGCTACGGCAACAGGGATAACTTGTTTTGAAGAATTATATAATGCCTGTATCTCTTGATCAGATAAGGCAACGTCATAAATTTTTAATTCATCAAAATCAGCATTGATGCCTACTTTTGTATTGAACTCTCCTAATCTAAAAATATTCCCTTGAGTATCTCGGGATATCTCTTTTGAATCTTTTAATAATTCACCATTTCTGTATATTTTTGAAATACTGCCATCAAATGTAACACTATATTGATACCACGTATCCTTAATCAAAGAAGTGTTCACCATGATGTTATTTGAAACACCCCAACCCGCCAGGCTTAAATCAGAATTAGAGTTTTTTATACCTTGTTGCAGGAGTCCAAAATATTGACCATTAAACGCCAATCCATATCCCCAAATATAATTTGCAGACGAAAGATCATTCATTTTAATCCATATAGTTATCGTTCTTGGTTTGTTATTCTGCGGAAGATTATCAATTACAGCTTCTAAAGCCTTGTTTGTCAATCTTTGTGCACCTTTTTCATTCCCCATTCTATCTGTTACATAATTTTCTGCCCCCATAAAAGATATGGTGTTTTTCGTATTCTGTAATGTTCCGTTAAAATTAAATTCGTGAATCGGTACTTGGGCAGCAACTTCTAACGAAATGAAAATTATTAATGTAAGTAGTGTTTTTTTCATGATAGTTGTATTAAAACATTTTATCATTTTAATATTACTAAAATATGTTTAAACCAATTTTTTAAGAAATTTACTCGACAAACGACTTAAATAATCGTTAAAATGACACAATAGAACAATTTACAAAGCGATTTTTTTTTATTATTTTATCAAAAAAAATATTAAATATATGTTTTTTTGATATTAAAAAACTTATTTTCTTACGTATAAATACGGTTAATCCAATAATTATAATATCATTTAGGGTTTTACAAAAATTAAACCCTAAATACAAGATGAATTTTACCATAAAATGATTTAAACTAATTATTCTGTCATAAAAAATTGAGAAATTGATTTAATCCTGATTATTATTTTATTCACTACCAATGGATTAAAAAATAACTTAAAATTAAGTTCGATTTTAGTTTGTAAACATCAAAAACGTTTATATATTTGCAACCGCTTAGAACAACAAAGCGCATCAATACAAGCTTCGGGGAGATACTCAAGCGGCCAACGAGGGCAGACTGTAAATCTGCTGTGTGAACTTCGCAGGTTCGAATCCTGCTCTCCCCACAAAAAAGTCCTAATGAAAATTAGGACTTTTTTTATGGCATAAAATTAAAGATTCCCAATACCAATGAAAAAAAAAGAGGCTGCTTCACAAATTGGGTGAAACAGTCTCTTCTATTTTGTAAAGACAACTCTAATTCAACTTTTAATATAAATAATTCAGAGCTGTAATATCGTTAGCATTGAAAGCTCCGGTTTCGCTTGAACTAAAACATGCTCTCATATAAGAAGTTGCATCATATCCTGAAGGTGTACCCGGAATTAGAATTGCTCCAACTCCAGCTGTTCCTTCGTTTGAATTCTCTCCACAGCTTTGACGGCTAAACCAGTCTGTATGACGTAAACCAATGCAGTGTCCTATTTCATGTGCAGATACGTGCGCATTTACATTTGTTGAATAAGAATCTAATCCAGAATATAATGTAACTGAATTATAAGGATTCCCTCCTGAAGGGAAACCTGCTACTCCACCGGCAGATCCTGTCTGTCTTCTCACAACAATATTTGCACCTGAAGTACTTGAACTAAAGGTTAGTGTAAAATTAATAGACAAACCTAAATTATTGTATCTGTTTATTGCCGCTTGCAATCCATTACGCATATTTGTGCTCAAGGCTGATGTACCAGTTCCTGATAATCCAACAACCCTGATAGTTCTTGGAGCAGAAACTAAATTAGTGGTACGGTATTGTTCTGTAGTAATACCTCCGTGAAGATCCATTTTATCTAATTGATCCTGTGTGATGACAATATCTCCTTCTATAAGGAAGGCATCCTCAGTTGTACCGTCTAAATTAGTATTTTTAATAACCTGAACATCTGAGTTATTTAGTGATAATGAACTAATTTTACTTAACACTTCTGGTGTTACTTTAAGAGATTCTTGATTTGTTTGAACTGAGTTATCTTCTTTATTACAAGATAACACTGTTAGTGCTATAAGCGCCAAGGCTAAAATTGATTTAATTTTTTTCATAGTAATCTTTTTGATTGTTAAATTTAGTTGATAAAAAAGGGGTCTTTACAAGATATTGTAACATTTGTCCTCAAATTTATATAATATTTAACATTAAAATACTTATAAATTTTATATTTAACAAATTTAACATTCTTTGTTAAATATTTTGTATTATTATTTTAATAATAATTATCTGATTATTAGGGAAGATCCAGTTAAATCGGGAATCAAACATAAACCAGTTAGTTAAATATCATTATACTAGTTCAATATTTTACTTTGTTTAGCAGTAAAAAAAAATATTTTACATTTTTTAGAATAGTATTTAAATATAAAAACGATTACAAATACAATATTGCTTTTACAGATTTTGAAGATTTAGAATGAAATAAAAAATCATAAAATTTTTACAAATAATTTAATAACTTTGATTTACTTATAACGGATAAATATTTCAAATAGAAATCATTAAGCACAAATTTTATCTTTACCTTGTCTAATTAAAAGGGATAAGCACGTGCAACAGACAATCTTTGTGCCATTGATAATATTGATAATAATGCTTATAAAATTTATAACATATATAGTAAATGAATAAACGAATTACCTTTCTCTTTTTTATGATAACGACAATCAGTTTCTCGCAAAGTGCCGAAAAATGGAAACGATACATCAAAAAAGAAAACGAAAGAAAATTTGAGAAATACTATTTTACATTTTTAGAAAATGCACATCAAAACAAATACAAGGTTGTAAAAAAACTGGACAGTACTTTTTGTATTATTGAAAATGAAAGTTTACGATCTGACCACTCTGTAAAAAAAAACCTTCCTGTTAATAGTTTATGGAAATTACCCTCAAATTTTTCAAATCATGAGGAAAAAAGGCAGTATATAATTGCAACTGATACAATCGACGCTTTAATTACTGAATTGAAATCAATGCGTATTTCTGATATTAAAATACTCGATAATCATCTTGTAATCATAAAAAGTGATTCGAAAAAAATTATTGATGAGATCATAGAGTTGAACAGTGTATCTTCTATTTCGCAAGAATCCCTACAGCCAAAAGCTGAATCTAAAATAATAGATCAAAATTTTAGTATAAATTCTATAAATAAAGCCAATATTAATTTTCCTCTTTTAACAGGCGAAAATCAGATTGTTTCTATCAAAGATGATTTTTTTGATCTAAATGATATAGACCTTTTAAATAAACACATTCCTTCTAAAACACAATCGGCTAATGTAACGAGCCATGCAACGGCTATGGCTACTATAGTTTGCGGATTAGGAAATAGTTCTGAATTAGGAAAAGGAGTCGTTCAAAAGGCTAAAATACAATCGTCTGACTTTTTGAATATTTATCCCGATGAAGTTGCAACTTTAGAAGGTGCAACCACTCAAAATCATTCCTACGGCACATTGATTGAGAATTTTTATGGCTCTCTCGCTAATGCCTATGATTTTCAATTATTCTCAAATGTAAATTTGACTCATTGCTTTTCCTCAGGTAATAGTGGACTCCAGGGTTATAAATCTATTACGGGTAATTTTAAGCAATCTAAAAACAGTATTGTATTTGGTTGTATTGACCAAAATGAAATAATTATGCCGTTTTCATCAAAAGGTCCAGCCTATGACGGACGTGTAAAACCAGATTTAGTGGCCTTTAGCACACAGGGAACTTCAAATTCTACAGCACTAGCTACAGGAATTATTACATTGATGAAGCAACATTATAAAACAATAAACAATACCTCTTTGACGAATGCGCTCACAAAAGCAATTTTAATTAATAGTGCAAAAGATTTAGGTAACATAGGCCCGGATTTTACCTATGGCTATGGTAATATCAATGCTAATAAAAGTTTAAAAACCATCAGCGAAAATAGAATTATATCTGGTAATTTGACATCTGGTCAGACAAATTCACATACCATTACGCTTCCGTCAAATGCAAAAAACTTAAAAATCACATTAGTATGGAATGATTTGCCCGCTGCAATCAATAGTAATATAAGTTTGGTAAACGATTTAGATATGGAAGTAATTTCAGCTGACAATAACACTTTTTTACCATGGATTCTTAATCCGGATGCTCCACAGCAACAAGCTGTAAGAGGCAAAGATAAAATTAACACTATAGAGCAAGTCACTAGTGAAAACCCCGTATCTGGATCTTATACTATCAATATTATTGGTTCATACGTCTCCAATACATCCCAGGAATACAGTATCGCTTACGAATATGAATTGGAAAATCGATTTGAATGGAATTACCCTGCTCATAATGATAATTTCCCTTATGACGGCAAAACTATTTCGCCTTTCAAATGGGATTCTTCATTTTCTGGTATTCCAGGACAATTGTCTATTAGTTATAATAATGGACAGACCTGGGAAATTATCACAGATAATATAAATCTGGATAATGAACAATTTACTTATACGCCTACAGAACAAAAATTTTCAAAAGCAAAACTAAAAATGACTATTGATAATACCGATTATATCTCTGAAAGCTTTACGATTTCTTATGATTTAAATATTAGTACGAGCTTAGTTTGTGATGGCACAACAGAAATTAATTGGGACAAACCTACCAATGTTACTTCATTTAATATATATAAACTAACAGGAGATCATTTAGAATTTAAAGAACAAACAACAAGCTCAAATTACACGTATACTGACGGAAAAATCTACACTGTAGTTCCTGTACTTGACAATAATGAAGGAATAAAAAGTGAGTCAACATTACAATATGCTCAAAACTCAAATTGTTATTTCGAGTTGACTGTAGCAGAAGTTTTTGAACAGAACAAAGTAAAAATTGATGCCAGTCTTTTTAGCTTGTTCAATATCAAAAGAATTGAGTTAGTAAAAATAATTAATAATGCCGAAAGTGTTATTAGTACAATAAATGATATCAATTCAAAAACATTCTCTTTTTTAGACACTGTCCCTATAAAAGGCATTAATAAATATAAAATAAACATAATTTTAAAAAACAATAATATAATAAGTTCTCCAATTCTTGATACCAACTATTTAGGCAATGATTTGTTTTTTGTTTCCCCCACTCTATTAAGCAAAAATGAAGAATTAAATATTGAAGCCAAAAAAGAGCAAAACGCTATTTTCTATTTATATGATATTAGTGGACAAAATACCATTACTTCGCCATTACTTTCTAAAACCAATAACATTTATATGAAAAATATTGCGTCAGGAATTTATATCTATAAAATAGTTACAAGCTTAGGAGAAATGCAAACAGGTAAAATTGCAATTTTTTAAGCTATTGTTGATTATCTACTTTTTTCAACGTATTACATAAATAGTTTTTAATTTTGTACTTTATACTTCTATGAAAGTAAGTGGAATTTTTCCTAATCCGCATTAAAGACTATTCTTAAGATCTTGGTATTAGCATAAATTATAATTTTTCTACCAATGGCTTTAGTCACGGAATTTATATTGTAGAATTAACCTAAAAACAATGAAAAAGGCCTAATGAAAATTAGGACTTTTTTTATGGCATAAAATTAAAAATTCCCAATACCAAAATTTAAGATTATTGGTATTGGGAATTTTTATTGTAATCTGTTTTTAAGTTTAGTCTAAGATAAAACTAACGCTCACATTTGCTGTAATTTCAATTTCTCCAATCGCTAAAGTTTCATTTGAAGCGCCTGCATCAGCTGATTCTTTCATTCTCATACCTGCATACATTGGCTGTGGCTGGTAAATTTGTGAATTATCGGAAATAGTAATTGCTTTTCCAATTTTTTGACCTAAAACCGAAACATAGTCTTCTGCTTTTGATTTTGCATCTTTAATAGCCAGTTTTCTTGCTTCTGACTGATATTGGGTTAGTTTAGATGATTCAAAAGAAACTTTGTCTATACGATTAATTCCTTGCTGAACCAAACCTTCCATCAATTCATCATATTTAGATAAATCTTTCAATACAATTTCTACTGTTTGTATCGCATTGTAGCTGGTTTTCTTTTTCTCATAATCATACTGCGGATTTAGAGCAACCTGTTTCGTTTTAAAATCTGCTGTTGGAATATTCATTTTTTTAATGAATTTTAAAACAGCATCTATTTTTTCGTCGTTTTGTTTTTTAACATCCTTAGCATTATTCCCTTTTGTTTCAACCGTAGCCGAAATACTAACCTGATCAGGTGTTACTTTTATTTTTCCTTCTCCATTTACATTTATTTGAGGAATTTGCTTGATTTCCTGACCGTAAGTCATTGTCATAAACATGATTGTTATAAATAATACTAGTTTTTTCATTTTTGTTATATTTAAATTATTTAATAATGGCATTTCAAAATTTATGCCAGCATTATAATTTATCCATTTTAGCCATTACAAAAAGTATTAGAATAGGAATCGCCAGTAAAATTGTCATCAAACTATGGTCCATAATCAATGACGGTTCTCTTATCAAAGTGATTAAATAACCTCCTACAGCTCCTCCAAAATGCGCCGTATGCCCAATGTTATCATTTTTGGCTTTCATCCCATAAATAGAATATAATAAATATAAAATTCCGAAAAGATACGCTGGTATAGGAATGATCCCAAAAATTCCCAACATCATGTCAGGTTGTAATAATATTGCGGAATATAAAACACCCGTTACAGCTCCTGAAGCTCCAACGGCCCGATAACTGTAATCATTTTTATGGAATAACATAGTTAGTAAGCTTCCAAAAATTAAACTCCCAACATAAACTAAAATGAATGAAAAATTACCCAGATAATCAATAACGGTTGGCGCAAAAAACCAAAGCGTCAGCATATTAAACGCTAAATGCATTATATCAGCATGTAAAAAACCCGAAGAAAGCATTCTTATCTGCTCGCCGGAACGAATACTTCCAACATGAAATTCGTATTTTCTAAAAAAAGCAAGATCGTTAAATCCTTTGTAACTAATTAGTGCATTGGCAACAATAATCCCTATCAAAATGGTATTCATAAATTTTATTTTATTTGAATTGTAAATATAGTCAATCTTGGAGATAACTTTCAAACTGTCCAAAATATATGGCGTTATTCATTTTTACTTTATCTTTGTAAAAAAAAGTTAGATGCAGTTTCTTGTTTATATTTTGGCTTATCCGCTACTTTGGTTTATTTCAATACTTCCTTTTCGAATATTTTACTGGTTTTCAGATTGTGTTTATTTTCTGGTGTATTATGTTTTAGGCTACCGCAAAAAAATAGTACGTGAAAACCTTGCTCTTGCATTACCTCATTTAAACGATACAGAACGAAAAGTTATAGAAAAAAAATTCTATCAGCATATGTGTGATATGTTTTTGGAAATGATAAAAACAATGAATATTTCTCCGGAAGAAATGGATAAAAGATTTACTGTTACCAATATTGATGCGATGAGGGCATATGAAGAAAAAGGTAAAAGTATCGTTTTATTAGCTTCTCATTATGCGAGTTGGGAATGGCTTTTGAGCCTTACTAAAAGATTAAAATTCAGACCAATTGGTGTTTATAAAAAAATTGCCAATCCTTATTTTGATAAATTAGTTCGAAAAATACGTTCAAAATATGGTACTGAATTAGTTGAAACTAAAAAAACAATTCCATTAATGGCACAAAATCAACGAGAAGGAATTTTAAGCCTTTATGGATTAGCCAGTGATCAATCACCTAAAATGGATAGAATTTTTCATTCAAAAACGTTTATGGGAATTGAAGTTCCGGTTCATACCGGTGGTGAAATGCTCGCCAAAAAATATGATTTAAGTGTTTTATTTATTAAAGTAAAAAAAATAAAAAGAGGATATTATGAATCAACGATAGTTCCGATTTGCGAAAATCCAAATGATTATGCAAATTTTGAAATTACTGAAATGTATTTAAAAGAAGTGGAAAAACAAATTCTTGAAGCTCCGGAATATTATTTATGGACGCACAAAAGATGGAAACACCGAAAATAAAAAAATCCCAAAAAGATTCCTTCTCGGGATTTTTTTGAATTAATTTTTAAGTAATTTTATTCTTTTACAAGATAAATTCCATCCTCTTTAATTTCTATAAGTTTGTCTTTATAAAGAGCTCCAATTGCTTTTTTAAAAGTTTTTTTGCTCATTTTTAATACGGTTTTAATGTCTTCAGGATGTGAATTATCATTTAAGCGTAAAAATCCACGATTAGCTCTTAATTCATCCAGGATTTTCTCGGCATTAGGCTCAATGCTTTGATAACCCTGTACCTGCAAAGCAACATCTATTTTATTATCGGGACGAATATTTTTTATATAACCACGCATCCTGTCTCCGGTTCTTATCGCATCATCATATACTTCATCTTTATATAACAATCCTTTATGTTGTTCATTGATGATCACATTGATTCCCAATTCAGTAATATGCGAAACGATTAAATCAACTTCTTCCCCTTTTTCAACTGTAAGCTGATCGTTCTTTAAAAATTGGTTCAATTTACTTGAAGCCACTAAACGATTGGTTTTCTCATCCATATAAAGATAAACCAAATAACGCTTTCCTTTTTCCATTGGACGGGCCTGCTCCTTAAACGGAACAAGGATATCTTTTTCCATCCCCCAATCCATAAAGGCGCCAACCTGATTGATGTAATTTACCCTCAATAAAGCAAATTCATTCAATAAAATATAAGGTTCAAGTGTTGTTGCAACCGGGCGCTGCTCATGGTCTAAATAAACAAAGACAACGAGTTCTTCGCCTATTTCAAATTCATTCGGAACGTATTTATTTGGTAATAATATATCATGAATCCCTTCCGGGTCTTTTTCAGGATTTCCTAAAAATAATCCAACTTTGGTATCACGTAAGATGGTAAGTGTATTGTATTTTCCTATTTCAATCATTATAATGAGATTCTGAGCTCTAAAACAGCTAAGTTTTTAAAGCGCAAATGTACGAAGTTTGAAAATGGTAAAGCGAAAAATGTTTTGCATAAAAATTAAGAAATATCTTTTTTAGGATTCATTCTATTTTAATTAAATTTGAGAACCTTAATTAATTCCAAATCAAATGAAAAAAAATACTTTTTATTTCGTTTTTACCTTTTTATTCTTTTCTCAAATAAGTATTTCACAAGTTGCTGAAGATCCGGAAATAAAAAAAATGATTACAGAAGTTAAAGCGGAAAACCTGGAAGCAACGGTGAGGAAATTAGTTTCTTTTGGAACCAGACATACTTTGAGTGACACGAAGAGTAAAACCAAAGGAATTGGTGCCGCACAAAAATGGGTAAAATCTGAATTTGATAAATATGCTTTGGAATCTAATGGAAGGTTAACTTCAACTATTGATTATTTTACAATTAAGGCTGACGGGAAACGAATTACAACAGACAGCCAGCTTGGTAATGTAATGGCAACTTTAAAAGGAACAGATCCTAATGATAACCGTATTCTTATTATCAGCGGACATCTGGATTCACGTGTAACTAATGTAATGAATGTAAAATCTGATGCACCGGGCGCTAATGATGATGCGTCCGGAGTTGCCGCTGTAATGGAATTGGCTAAAATTATGAGCAAAAGATCTTTTCCTTCCACTATTATTTTTGTTGCTGTAACAGGCGAAGAACAAGGTCTTTATGGCTCCAGACATCTTGCCGAATTAGCTAAAGAATCTAATTGGAATATTATTACCATGCTGAATAATGATATGATTGGAAATAGCTTATCCAGCGGAACTAATTTAAGAGACAACACGCAAGTCAGAATCTTTAGTGAAGCCATTCCGTATTTAGAAACTGAAGACGAAGCTAAAATACGTAAAGCAACAAATCGCGACAATGATAGTCCTTCGAGATTATTGGCACGTTATATTAAAATAGTTACAGAACAATATGTAGATCAGTTAAAAGTAAAATTGGTGTATAGAAATGATCGCTTTTTACGCAGTGGGGATCATACCCCATTTAGTCAAAATGGATTTACTGCTGTTAGGTTTTGTGAAATGAATGAAAATTTTGAACATCAACATCAGGATTTAAGAACTGAAAATAATATTAAATTTGGTGATCTTCCTGAATTTATGGATTTTGATTATTTAAGAAAAAATACCTGTGCCAACTTAGCAACTTTGGCAAATTTAGCATGGTCCCCGAAAGCTCCTGTAAATGTTGGTATAGAAGTTAAAAATCTTTCAAATTCTTCAACGTTAATTTGGAATGCCCCAGATGAGAAAGTACAGTATGGTTATCAGATTTTGATGAGAGAAACTTCTTCTCCCAATTGGGAAAAAACATTTTTTGTAAAAGATACTAAAGCTGAAATACCCTATTCAAAAGATAATTATTTCTTTGCAGTACAAACAGTTGATGATTTGGGACATACAAGTTTACCTGTATTCCCAATACCAATTCGTTGAAACTTTCGCTAAAATAAAAAAGCACCTGATCAGGCGCTTTTATACTTAATTTATTTAAATCAATTCCCTGAAGTATTGCTTTAAAATAACATCATTTTCAAAAGTTGGAGTAAAAATTTCTAAAATATTTGGTTTATCATTTATTTCATAAAATGAAGTTATACTTTTTTCTAATGAAGGTAAATCTGTTGCGGTAAAATAATTTATTTGATACATTTTTGCCAAATGCTCAGCAGTTAAATGATGGGAAGTCTCAAAATAGGTATTAAAAACAGGTTTCTCTTCATGTCCGGGTAAAATTCTAAAGATCCCCCCTCCTCCATTATTAATCAAAATAATTTTGAAGTTTTTAGGAATATATGAATTCCATAACGCATTGCTGTCATATAAAAAGCTGATATCGCCGGTAATAAAAACATTAGGTTTTAAGCTTCCGACAGCTGCACCAATTGCTGTTGATGTACTTCCGTCAATTCCACTTGTTCCGCGATTACAAAAAACTTCAATCGACGGATCAATATCAATTAATTGTGCATATCGAATTGCTGAGCTGTTACTTATTTGCAATTGACTATTTTTAGGCAAAGATGCTATTACTTTTTCAAACACTTTAAAGTCTGAAAATGGGATTTTATCCAAGTACTTTTGCTTTTTAATTTTTCGCAACTCATAAATCTTGTTTATCTGTTTGAAATAATCACTTTTTACAAAAACCGCTTTAGATAATAAATCATTGAAAAAATGATTTGGCTGCATTACAAAATGTTTTGTTAATGCATTGAATGTATCATAAGCACGTAAAGTATCAACATGCCAATGATGCACCGGTTTGTATTTTCGTAAAAAACCTTTAATACGTTTTGAAACGACCATTCCTCCAAAAGTCACTAAAATTTCCGGTTCAAACTCTTTAAAATCAATATCATCAAAGGGTGTAATTAAAGTATCAATACTATTAATAAAACTCGGATGATGTAAATTAGAGGTAGTTTCTGTCAGCACTACAATCGATGGGTCTTTAACCAGATTCTCTATTGTTTTCTCATCAATTGAATTTACTTCATTTACACCAACTAAAACAAGTTTGCGTTTAGCCGAATTCCAAATAGAAACAAAATCTTCTACATTTTCAATGATTTTTGATTCAGTCGTTTCTTCAGCATTGGTGATTTTTGATTGAACCGAAAGTATCTCAACCGTTTCATACAAAGGCTCTTCAAAAGGTGCATTAATATGTACCGGACCTTTTTGAAGAATTGCTGTTTCTATTGCTTTATTTATTTTTAAATCATTTTCTTCCGAAGCTTCTTCAGTTAAATTGGCATTAAAGACCGAATGATTTTCATAAACATTTTGTTGGCGTATTGTTTGACCGTCTCCAATATCTATTTTATTTTGCGGACGATCTGCCGAAATAACGATTAACGGAATCTGACTGTAAAATGCCTCCGCAACTGCCGGATAATAATTCAATAATGCTGATCCTGAAGTACAGACAATTGCTGTTGGAAATTTGGTTTGCTGGGCAATTCCTAATGCAAAAAAAGCTGCACAGCGTTCATCTGCAATGCTGTAACAGTTAAAATTAGAATTTTGTGCAAAACCTATGGTCAAAGGTGCGTTTCTGGATCCGGGAGAAATTATAATGTTGGTGATGCCTTTTGCTGAACAAATTTCTATAATGCTTTGAGCAAGCGGTATTTTGGGGTAAATCATTCGTTATAGTATATTATTTTTTAAGAAATTATAAATTTCCTATATCGCAAAGTTACAAACTTCACATTATAAACAGAAAAGATATTAAGCCTCTTTTTATAAAAGAGAATATATTTGTAAAAGCAAATTTTTAAATAAAATAAGCTTCGCATACATTTAACAATCTTATAAAACATGACAAATTTAACAATACGACCTGCAAAATCAGGAGATTTAGACAAAATACTGGAGATTGTTAATCATTCTATTCTGCATACAACTGCAAATTACAACTATGATATTCAGACTTTGGAAATACAGACAAAATGGTTTGAGGATAAAAAAACTAAAAATATGCCTGTTGTTGTAGCCGATTTAGATGGTGAAGTCGTTGGTTTTGGAAGTTATGGACAATTCAGAGAAAAAATTGGATACCAATATACTGTTGAACATTCTGTATATGTAGTTGATAATGTGATTGGAAAAGGTATTGGAACTAAATTATTAACCGAATTAATCAGGTTGGCTAAAGAACAAGGCTTTCATGTAATGATTGGTGCAATCGACGGTGACAATACAGGAAGTATTGCTTTTCATGAAAAATTTGGTTTTACAGCAATAGGAACTATTCGTGAAGTAGGCTATAAATTTGATCATTGGCTTGATCTGGTTTTTATGCAGCTGATATTAAAATAAATTTTCTTTTCAAAAGACTGCCTGGTCCCTGATGAGAACAGCATGAGCGATAGCGAACTGACGAAGTAAACAGCTTCTAAAAAAAAATCCACAAACTTATATCTTAAATACAAATTTGTGGACTTTTTGGTCTAGATAGTCTAAATATTAGCTTTTTATCCAATTTATAATTTCCGGATCAGTTGGCAATGTCTTTGGTTTAATTACTTTTACCAATTCTCCTTTTTCGTTAATCAGGTATTTCTGGAAATTCCATTCTACTTCAGAATCCTGCAAACCATTTTTCGACTTTTGAGTCAAAAATTTATACACCTCACACATATCATCCCCTTTTACAGAAACTTTGTCCATCATAGGGAAAGTCACTCCGTAATTTTGCTGGCAAAAAGCGCCAATTTCTGCATTTGTTCCAGGTTCCTGCGAAGCAAAATTGTTTGCGGGGAAACCTACAATTACAAAACCTTTATCTTTATATTGTTTGTAAATGGCTTCAAGATCTTTATATTGAGGTGTTAATCCGCACTTTGAAGCAGTATTTACAATCATTACTTTTTTTCCTTTTAAAGAAGCAAAGTCAAAAGCGTTTCCTGATAAATCTTCAACTTTATATTGATAAATGGTTTCTTTTGTCATAACCTTATCTGTTTTAGGCGTTTTTGCTTTATTTGTTTGTGCCTGAATTTGGTAACTAAATAAAAATAGTAAACCACAGGACAGAAATAATATTTTTTTCATCGTTTTAATTTTTTATAAAATTAATCAAAATCAATTTTACATGAAGCTTTTGATTATGTTATTTTTATTAAATATAAGTTAAATAAAGAAGCCTAACGCTAATCAGGCGTTAGGCTTCAACCATACAAACAAATCAAACCATGTATTAAATCTTATTTCCTTTTTCTTGACATTAAAATGAATAGTTGATGCTTCGGTTTATAAGGAAAATTATTTTTTATATCCAGATACCTTAGATACTCTATTAAATACATAAACATTTTCGATTGGAAGTCCCGAAGACATCAACTATTAATTTCTTCATTAATTTGGCTGTACTCATAATAATTAAATAATAAATATGAATTCTTTTACCTTTTACAAGTAAATTAATATCAGATTTTTACTATAATAAATTATGTACGTAAAAAATTGAATTTTGGTTTTAAAAAACATCATAAAAAAGCTAATTATTTTTAGTTTCCCTTATTTTACAAGGGGTTTCAGGCATAAAAAAAACACATTTTTACAAAAAAATGAATTATCTTTAACTCAGATATTTCATACACTTTTGTCCATCAATTGAAAATGTATATGTTTGTATAAGCTAAAACCAAAATCTATGAGTCAGGAAGAATTATTAGTTTTAATTTACAAGAAAGATGAAAAAGCTTTCACACATTTATACGATATGTATTCCAAAAGTTTATTCTCTATAATCAATGTTCTGGTAAAAAACAGAGAAGAAGCAGAAGATGTTCTTCAGGAAGTATTTGTAAAAATTTGGAAAAACATTGATTCTTATCACGAAAGTAAAGGTCGGTTTTATACCTGGATCCTAAATATCGCCCGAAATACATCGATTGATAAATTACGTTCTAAAAGCTTTAATAACAGTCAAAAAAACCTAAACTCTGATAATTTCGTACATCTGTTAGAGGATAATAATAAGTTGAACAATAAGATTGATACGATTGGAATTCAGGAATTTGTTAAAAAACTAAAACCAAAATGTATTGAAATTATTGATTTGTTATTCTTTAAAGGATATACACAACAAGAAGCGTCCGAAGAATTAGCTATTCCGTTGGGAACAGTAAAAACACAAAACAGGAACTGTATTAATGATTTACGTAATTATTTGAAAATCTAATGGAAGCAAAAGACTATATAGAATCAGGTATTTTAGAACTTTATGTGTACGGATTACTAAGTGAATCCGAAAACATAGAAGTTGCCAATATGGCAAAAAATAATCCCGAAATTGACAACGAAATAATTTCTATAGAAAAAGCAATTGTAGCACTGTCCTCTAGTTTTTCACCTTTTCATTCTGTAGCCAATTATGAAAAAATTAAAGCTAAACTTGAACTGAAATACGGTAAAACTATCGAAATGAAACCAGCATCCCGCTGGTCAGAATATACCGGGTGGGCAGCTGCCGTATTATTACTTCTGGGTATTGGTTATCAGACATTACAGTTAAATGAAACCAAACAGGCTATTTCAACTATTGGTAGACAAAAAAATAAAATTGAAAAAGAGTATGCTTATTTAGGAGAAAAAAACAAAGCTGTCGAAAAAAATCTGACTATTGTCAGGGATATTAAAAATACAGGTGTAACTCTGGGAGGCCAAACAGTTTCACCAAAATCATTTGCAAAAGTGTACTGGAATAAAGAAACCAAAACAACTTATATTGATGCTGCAGGTTTGCCTAAACCTCCAAAAGGAATGGTTTATCAGGTATGGGCACTTAAATTAAGCCCTGTCCTGACTCCAACAAGCATTGGTTTATTAAGTGATTTTGAAAAAAATGATCAAAAAATATTTGCTGTAAATCAAACTGTTTATGCTGAAGCTTTTGGTATTACATTAGAACCGGAGGGCGGAAGCATCACGCCAACAATGGAACAATTATATACTTTGGGAAAAGTTTAATTTTATAATATTTAAATTAATGAACATACAAAATAACACCCCTTATTCTCAAATTTGGGGTTTCTTTTTATCATTTTATTTTACAATTTGATTCCTCTCTTGCTCCTTTTTTACTTGTAGTTTTAAGACTGGCTTTTAATTTTTTAGAGTTTTCAAATGAAGTATTCTTACAATATATTTTTGAGGAATCTAATTATCTTTTTTAAATCATATTGAGTTTTTATAGTTTTTAAAATAAAACACTCTTAAGAATGTTTTATTTTTATAAATAATTGAATTAAGCACTCATTAATTCAAAAGTATATCATAAAATTATAATTATTTTATAAAAATATTTATTTTAAATTTTATTCAATTAAATTTGTGCAATCGATTACATTAAACCACGATCGTTAAATTAACTTAAACAATTAAACAAAAATTAAAATGAGAAAAAAATTCCCCTTATTCTTTTTCCTACTAAGTTTATCCAGTGTTTTTGCACAAAATTATTACATGTCAGCTCCCGAAGGATTTGGTGCTGCAGCAACCGGAGCTGGAACTCCGACTGCTTCTAATACAGTAACTGTTTCAGATTATGCATCTTTAAAAACAGCCCTTAACTCAACTTCCACTGCTAATTCAGTAATTTTGGTTTCGGGAACTATTGATTGTGTTTATACTAGTGTATTATTGAATAATAAAACTATTATCGGTTTACCGGGAGCAAAACTTAGAAATACTCAGATAACTGTTGGTGATTCCCCAACTTCAGCCGCAAATTCTGGAACTCTTTATATAAAACCCGGTTCTAATAATGTTATTATCAGAAATCTTATTTTTGAAGGACCTGGCGCTTACGATGTTGATGGCCGTGACAATCTTACCAATGAAGGTACCAATGTTTGGGTGGATCACTGTGAGTTTCAGGACGGAATGGACGGTAACTTTGACAACAAAGGTGATGCAGATAATGTAACCATTTCATGGTGTAAATTCACCTATTTAAAAGCTCCAACTGCTGGTGGATCAGGAGGTTCTGCTGATCACCGTTTTACTGACTTAGTGGGATCGAGTATTACTGATTTCCCAACAACAGATGCAAATGGAAGATTCAGTATTACCTTTAAAAACTGCTATTGGGCAGAAGGCTGTAAAGCCAGAATGCCAAGAGCCAGAAATGCCGAATTACATTTATTAAATTGTTATTACAAAACTTCCGTTTCTGGAGCTACCGCA
Source organism: Flavobacterium sp. CF136 (assembly GCF_000282055.1). Taxonomy (GTDB): domain Bacteria; phylum Bacteroidota; class Bacteroidia; order Flavobacteriales; family Flavobacteriaceae; genus Flavobacterium. The sequence continues at coordinate 73,457 of NZ_AKJZ01000016.1, read as the reverse complement.
GTTGGTTTAGGTGCAGGAAATAAAGGTACAACTTGTTATGTGGAGAATTGTAATTTTGAACAAGTAGCTACAATTTCCAGCCCTGTTAGCGAAGGTTCCGGAACAGTTCAGGTAAAATTTGATGGTTGTGTTAAAGGAACAACTTCTACGGCAGTTACAGGTCTGGATGCAGGAACGGCACCCTCAAAACCAACTTATACTTATTCAGTACTTCCTATAGCCAATGTTGCTACTTATGTACCAAATGCAACTTGTGGTGCAGGTGCTACACTTCAGGTTACTTCAGCTGGTGTGATTTCTAGTAGTTGTCCTAATTTAGGCGTTAATGATAATATATCTGATTTAGAACTTAAATATTATCCAACAGTTGTAGACAACTTTTTAAACATCGAATTTTCAAGTATTGAAAATGGTACAGCTCTTATTGAAATATTTTCCGCTAATGGAAGTAAAGTATATACTCATACAAAAAGTGTTACTGGTAACGAGAAATTAGAATTAAACGTTGGAAGCCTTGCTAAAGGGGTTTACATCAGTAAAGTACAAATTGAAAACAGAGTTAAAACTTTTAAGGTTATAAAAAATTAGTTTTAAACAAACTCCATAAAAAAAGGTTATTGACAAAAATCAATAACCTTTTTTTATGCTCAAAACTCTAAGTTTAATACTTATATTAACTTTAATCAATAAATTATATAAAAAAAGACCGATTAGTGTATAAAGCAAATCGGTCTTTTTTTATGATATTTTAAAATGCAGCTTTCATTTTATCTTTTATAGCATCCAGACAAAGATTATTAATACTGCCTTCGTGTGTATGTTTAGTTTCTTTTGGCGATTTATAAGTTCCGGCTTCCAGTTGTTCAGCAACAGCTTTGTAAGCATCTCTAAAAGGCATTCCTGCCGCAACCATTTCATTTAAAGTATCTACAGTAAACAAATAATCATATTTTTTATCTTCTAAAATATGATCTTTTACTGTAATGTCTTTTATAGAGAAAATAGCAATATCCAAACAGGCTTTTAAGTTTTGAATTGCCGGAAACAGACCTTCTTTTAGCAACTGTAAATCTCTGTGATAACCACTTGGAAGATTATTTGTAATTAAAGTGATTTCATAAGGCAACGCTTGAATTTTATTACATTTCCCTCTGATTAATTCAAATACATCAGGGTTTTTCTTGTGAGGCATAATGCTCGAGCCTGTTGTAAGATGCGATGGCAAACCAATAAAATTAAAATTTTGACTCATATACAAACAAACATCCATCGCAAATTTTGATAGGGTTGCTGCTACACTGCTCATTGCAAAAGCAACGGTTTTCTCAGCTTTACCTCTACTCATTTGTGCTGCAACTGCATTGAATTTTAAAGTTTCGAAACCCAATTCCTGAGTTGTAAATGTTCTGTTGATAGGAAATGAGCTTCCGTAACCGGCTGCAGAACCTAACGGGTTTTGATCTACAATTTTTCCCGCTGCATTAAGCATTGTAATATCATCAATCAGACTTTCGGCGTAAGCAGAAAACCACATTCCGAATGAGGAAGGCATTGCAATTTGTAAATGCGTGTACCCTGGCAGCAAAACATTTTGATGTTTCTCTGCAGATTCCATCAACAAGTCAAAAAGTGTTTTTACCTGTTCTTTTAAAGCTTTGACTTCGTCCTTTAAATACAAATGAACATCCACTAAAACCTGATCATTACGAGAACGCGCTGTATGGATTTTTTTTCCGGCATCGCCCAATTTTACTGTCAGTAAATATTCAATTTTTGAGTGAACATCTTCAAAACTATCTTCAATTTCAAAGTTCCCTACCACAATGTCGGCGATAATATCATTTAATCCATCAACCAAAGAAGTAGTTTCTTCTGAAGTCAATAAACCTATTTGTCCAAGCATTTTGGCATGTGCAATAGAACCTAACGCATCATATTTAGCAAGAACCAAATCAAGTTCACGATCGTTTCCAACAGTAAAATGTTCGATTTGCTTGTCGGTTGGTATTCCTTTTTCCCAAAGTTTCATAGGTAATATTTTTATATATTTTAAGTAAACCTAACAGGTTTTAAAAACCTGTTAGGTTTAATCAATTTTCGATAACAATTATAATTTAAAGAAATCCGTTAGTATTTTGATATACAAGTCGATTCCTTCTTCAATTTCGTTGATAAAAATAAATTCGTCTGCCGAATGTGACCGGAGTGTTTCCCCCGGACCAAGTTTTAAAGACTGACAACTCAAAACCGATTGGTCTGAAAGCGTTGGTGAGCCATAAGTTGTTCTTCCTAAAGCGATTCCGGCCTGAACCAAATCATGTGCAATTGGAATAGACGAAGCATTTAAATGCATTGATCTTGGTGTTACTTCGGCATTTACATTGGCTTTTACCACTTCAAGAATTTCTGTATTTGAATAGCAGTCGTTCACACGAATATCGATAACCAAATCGCATTCTGAAGGTACAACATTATGCTGTTTTCCTGCACTGATCTGCGTTACGGTCATTTTTACGGGGCCTAAAACATCAGATATTTTGTCGAATTTATAGTTTTTAAACCATTCCATTACCGGAATTGATTTGTAAAGCGAATTATCATCATTTTGATGTGCGGCGTGACTTGCGGTTCCTTTCACTTTTACATCAAGAACCAACAAACCTTTTTCGGCAACGGCCAATTGCATTAAAGTCGGTTCGCCTACAATAGCACAATCCAGTTCCGGTAAATGTTTTAAAACGCTGTTTAAACCATTTTTTCCACTACTCTCTTCTTCAGCTGAAGCTACGATTACCAAATTATATGGCAAGTTTTGATTCTCATAAAAATGAACAAAAGTGGCTAACAGTGACACCAAACATCCTCCGGCATCATTACTTCCTAAACCAAATAATTTCCCGTCTTTTTCAATTGCTTTAAACGGATCGTTTGTATATGCCTGATTTGGTTTTACGGTATCGTGATGTGAATTCAGTAAAAGCGTTGGTTTATTTTCGTCGAAATATTTATTGAAAGCCCACACATTATTGTTCTCTCTTTTAAAAGGAATCTCGTTTTGATTGAACCAATTTTCTATTAAAAGTGCCGTTTGATCTTCTTCACTGGAAAATGAAGGTGTTTCAATCAGGTTTTTTAATAAATTAATTGCCTCTTTGGTAAGCGTTTCTATATTTTTCATATGTGTGTTGTCTCTGCCACTAAGGCTCAAAGTCACAAAATTTTTCAATTGATTCCTTATAATCAATTTGTGACAATTTTAATTTGCGCAAATTTCTTAAATTAATATTTAAAATGGCTTCCTGGTTGCGTTTTTTTGCCACGAATTATACCAATTTTTACTATTTTTTTAAAATTTTAATTCGCCAAAGTTGGTGTAATTCGTAACATATTTTATAATGTAATTGTTGTATGCAAAACATTTGGATTCTGTAACATTCTATGATGCCCAATTTTAATTTTCTGAACGCCTCGTGCTAAACTATTAAAGCAATTATCCAGTTTTGGAATCATTCCGGAATGGATAACTTTTTGTTCCTTTAACTCTTTGTATAAAACCTCATTTATTTCAGCAATTACCGAAGAATCATCTTCTGAATCTTGTAAAACACCTTGTTTTTCAAAGCAATAAGTTAGTGTAACATCAAAAACTTCAGACAATGCAATTGATAGTTCGCTAGCAATCGTGTCTGCATTTGTATTTAATAATTGACCATTTTTATCGTGTGTGATGGCGCAGAAAACGGGTACAATTCCGTTTTCAAGCAACGTTTTCAATAAAGGTGTGTTTACTTGCTTTACATCACCAACAAATCCGTAATCGATTGTTGGATGGTTTCTTTTGGTTGATTGGATTAAATTCCCATCTGCTCCTGAAAAACCAATTGCATTATTATTTTTAGCCTGTAATTGCGCCACAATATGTTTGTTGATTTGTCCTGCGTAAATCATCACGACAACATCAAGCATTGGAGCATCTGTAATTCGGCGCCCTTCAATCATTTGCGGAACCAACCCAATACTTTGAGCCATTTTTGTAGCTGATTTTCCACCGCCATGAACAAGAACTTTATACCCTTCAATCTTAGAAAAATCGGTTAAAAATTCCTCTAATTCGGATGGATTATCAATTATATTACCGCCTATTTTTATTACTGTAACGTTCATTTCTTTTAAGGTTCATAGGTTCAGAGCGACAAAGACACAAAGGTTTCTTTTAAGGTTTTTAAACCTTTTTACCTCTGTAACTTTGTGACTTTATACCTTTATTTATAACTTCTTCAAAATCTTCTGTAAAACTAATTGTGCCGAATAGGTTCTGTTATTGGCTTGCTGAATTACAATTGAATTTTCACTGTCGATAACTTCATCGCTCACAATTACATTACGACGTACTGGCAGACAATGCATAAACTTTCCATTATTGGTCAATGCCATTTTTTCAGCAGTTACAGTCCAATTTGAGTCAGTGTTCGTTACTTTTCCGTAATCATTAAAATTACTCCAGTTTTTCACATATACAAAATCAGCATTTTCGAACGCTTTATTTTGATCGTATTCAATTTTGCAGTCTTTTGTGATTTCCGGACTTAATTCATAACCTTCCGGGTGTGTGATTACAAAATCCATATCTTTTTGCATTTGCATCATCTCTACAAATGAATTAGCTACCGCCTGAGGCAAAGCTTTAGGATGTGGAGCCCATGAAAGAACTACTTTTGGTTTGTGTTTCGTTTTGTATTCTTCCATCGTAATTGCATCAGCCAAAGATTGTAATGGATGACGAACGGCACTTTCCATATTTACAATTGGCACTGTAGCATGTTTCAAAAATCCTGAAATTACTGTTTCAGCATAATCTTTTTCTTTATCGGCCAAACCTGCAAAAGCACGAATGGCAATAATATCACAATATTGAGAAACAACTTCTGCAGCTTCTTTGATGTGTTCTGAAGCACCGGAATTCATTACTGCTCCGTCTTCAAACTCTAAAGTCCAGCCTTCGTTGGTAAAGTTCATTACCATAACATTCATTCCTAAGTTTAAAGCGGCTTTTTGAGTACTCAAACGCGTTCTTAAACTCGGGTTAAAGAATAACATTCCTAAGGTTTTATTCTTTCCTAAGCTTTGATTTTTAAGCGGGTTCTTTTTAATTTTTAGTGCACTTTTTACCCATTTTGATAATGAATTGATATCTTGAATTGAAATATAGTTCATGTTTTTTTGTATTGTGTTATTTAGACGCGGATTATACTGATTCACTATCGCGAAAACGCGGATAAAAACTGATTTTTCTTTTCTTTCTATTTTCTTATTTTCCTACTATTTTCGAAAACCTTCCGTTTAAATTCAGGTTTCTTTCCAAAATTCAGGAGCAAACCAACTTCACAATTTGTTCCTCTTAAATAGTTTAATATTTGATTTTCAAATGCAGGAGCAATACTGTCTGCAGCTTTTAGTTCTAGAATAACTAAATTCTCAACAATTAAATCTGCGTAATATTCTCCAACTTCAATTCCTTTATAGTAAACTTCTATTTTTCTTTGAGCTTCAACTTTTAAGCCTTTACTTTTTAATTCCAAGTATAAAGAGTTTAAATAAACTTTTTCTAAAAATCCATACCCTAATTCATTATAAACTTCATAAAAAGTTTTAATAATTGCATCGGTTAACTCTTCATGTAATAATTCCATATATAAAAATCAGTTTTTATCCGCGTTTTCGCTTTAGCGAATCCGTATTATCCGCGTTATAATTAAACGATCTTAGTAAAAGGAATTTCGTTTTGTAAAGCTTTCAAAATAAAATTATCATTTAAACCGTTCACAATCCAGGTTTCGATGTTTGCTGCTTTTGCAATTCCTGCAGCTTCAATTTTTGACTGCATTCCTCCTGTTCCGTGTGACGATTTAGATTCTCCGATTTCTTTTTCCAAAAGTTTCAAATCATTCACTAAACCAATCGTTTCCGGATTTTCATTATGAATTGAAGCCTTTGTATATATTCCGTTAGTATTAGTTGCAATTATCAGAATATCAACATTTAATAAAACTGCTGCCAAAGCCGCCAATTTATCATTATCACCAAACTGAATCTCATCTGTGGCAACAGTATCATTTTCATTGATAATCGGAATGTAATTATTCTCTACCAAAACATTAATCGTATTGACAATATTTACTTTCGACTGGTCCTTTTCGAAATCAGAATAAGACAATAAACATTGTGAGGTCAATAAACCTAAATCGCTGAAATTTTCGTGGAAAATCCGCATTAAATGAGGCTGTCCAATTGAAGCCAAAGCTTGTTTTACAATAATTTCCTTGCCTTTGCTTTCGAGTTTTACAAATTGTTTAGCAGCTGCAATAGCACCTGAACTTACAATTACAAACTCGTAGTCTTTGTTTAAAGCTGCGATTTGCATACCAATATCCTCAATCTTTCCTCTCGAAATATGATTGGTTTCCTTGGTTAAGGTATTACTTCCTATTTTTAATAAAATCCTTTTTTTAGTCATTATTTTTTTAGCTCCTAAGGTTCTGAGTTACTAAGATTCTAAGTTTTTAAATCTAAAATTATCTAATTTGCCCTTCTCCGTAAATATACCACTTATTAGTAACCAGATGTTGTAAACCAATTGGTCCTCTTTGATGCAGTTTGTCTGTACTGATAGCCAACTCTCCTCCTAATCCTAATTGAAAACCATCTGTAAATCGGGTCGAAACATTCTGATAAACAGCTGCAGCATCAATACTTTCCATGAAATTTTGTGCTATATTATCATTTTTTGTAATGATGGAAGCAGAATGTCCTCCACAATATTTATTAATTTTAGCAATAGCTTCAGAATCTGAATCAACTGTTCCAATTACAATTTTATAATCTAAAAACTCTTCGTACCAAATATTTTCATCTGCAAGTAATTTGGTGTTTTTAAACGTCTCCAGTGACTTATCCACTAAAATTTCAACGTTAGCTTCTATCAATTCTTCAATTAACATTGCAGCAAAACCTTCAAAATTTGGTATTCTGTTATCAATTAGAACTTTGTCAACAGCGTTGCAAGCAGATATTTTAGCCGTTTTAGCATTCAGAATTACTTTTAAGGCAATTTCTAAATCGGCTTCCTGCTGGACATAAACAAAATTATTTCCGCGACCACTTACAATTACAGGACAAGTTGCGTGTTTTTTGACAAACTCAATCAGTTTTTCACCACCACGGGGAACTATTAAATCAACTTTTTGAGTTGGTTTTTCTAAGAAAGCCTGAGTTTCGGTACGATTGTAATTTAAATATTCAACCCAATCTTTTGAAACTCCATTTTCTTCTAAAGCTTTATGCCATAAACTCACAATTTTCAAATTCGATTTTAAAGCTTCCTTTCCTCCTTTTAATAAAATCTTATTTCCGGATTTAAAAGCGATTCCACCTGCTTCAATGGTTACATCAGGTCGTGATTCGTAAATAATTAAAACTGTGCCAAATACAGCTGTTTTATTTGTTACCCGAATTCCATTATCATGAACAAAATGAAAACGCTCTACTCCAACAGGATCCTCTTGAGAAGCCAATTGATTTAATGATAAAATCATCTCGTCGACTTTTTTATCATCTACTTTCAGGCGTTCTTCCATCGCTAAATCTGAACCGTCGTATGCATTCAAATCTTCTTGATTGACCTGAATAATCTGACTCCGATCCTGCTCTACCAGTTTTGCCATGGAATGCAAAACCAAATTGCGTTTTTCTATTGATAATGGATTCATAATTTATAGTTGGTTGGTTTTTTGGTTGTTTCTAAAAACTTAATTTTTAAGCTCTTCTAAACTTTCTTTTAAAGCTACGATGAAAGTATCGATATCTGATTTTTTCACAGTAAGTGGCGGTAAAATTCTAAGCAAATTTTTATTGTTTGCACTTCCTGTGAAAATATGTTTCTCGATAATCAGTTTTTTTCTCAATGCACTTACATCAAAATCAAATTCAATTCCGAGCATTAATCCTTTTCCTTTTACTTGTTTGATTCCTGGAACTTGTTTGATTTGTTCAGCGAAATAAGCCGAAACTTCGTTTACGTTATCTTGTAGTTTCAATTTTTCGATTACATCCAAAACTGCAATTCCTGCTGCACAAGATAAATGACTTCCTCCAAAAGTAGTTCCTAATAATCCGAAACTTGCTTCAAATTTTGGAGAAATTAAAATCGCTCCCACCGGAAAACCATTCCCCATTCCTTTTGCAACCGAAATAATATCAGCGTTAATTCCGTGATGTTGGAATGCGAAGAACTTTCCGCTTCTTCCGTATCCTGATTGTACTTCGTCTAAAATTAAAACAACTTCATGTTTTTTACATGCTTTTTCTAAAGCCTGAAAAAATTCGGTTGTCCCCTGATCTAAACCTCCAACTCCTTGAATTCCTTCAATAATTACAGCAGAAACATCACCTTTTGAAAGCTCTGCTTCTACTAATTCGATTTGATTAAGTGGTAAAAAAGTTACTACTTGCTGTGCGTTAATTGGCGCTACAATTTTTTTGTTATCTGTAACAGCAACGGCTGCAGAAGTTCTTCCGTGGAAAGAATTATGAAAAGCCACAACTCTGGATTTTCCGTTATGGAAAGAAGCTAATTTCAATGCATTTTCGTTTGCTTCAGCTCCGGAACTGCATAAAAATAATTCGTAATCTTCTAATCCTGAAAGCTTTCCTAATTTCTCTGCTAATTCAACCTGCAAAGGATTCTGAATAGCATTCGAATAAAATCCTAAATGATCCAATTGATCTTTCAATTTGGCAACATAATCAGGTTGCGTATGGCCAATCGAAATTACGCCATGTCCGCTATATAAGTCTAAATATTCCACTCCGTTATTATCTGTAATGGTGCAGTCCAGCGCTTTTACAGGAGTTATATCGTAAAGTGGGTATACATTAAATAAATTCATATCTTTTTTTGTTTAAAATTTCATGTTTCATGTTTCAAGTTACGTTTAGGGTGAAACTTGAAACTTAAAACCTGAAACAAATTTTTCCTAAAATCCGCTTGGTTTCAAATGTAAACCTGTGGTTTCTTCCAATCCAAACATTAAATTCATGTTTTGAATTGCTTGCCCGGAAGCACCTTTGGTTAAGTTATCAATGATAGAAGTGATTAAAATCCGGTTTCCTTTTTTCAATAAACTGATGATACATTTATTTGTTTGAACGACTTGTTTCATATTGATGTTTGTCGTTGTCACCGTTACAAAAGGTTCATCTTTATAGAAATCTTCATATTTAGCAACCAATTGCTCTAAACTATCATCAGAAAGTGTGTATAATGTTGCAAAAATTCCTCTTGGAAAATCTCCTCTATTCGGAATAAAAAGCAATTCACTTTCAAAATCATCCTGTAATTGAACCAAACTTTCTGAGATTTCGCCCAAATGTTGGTGCTCAAAAGCTTTATAATGAGACATATTATTGTTTCTCCAACTGAAATGAGATGTTTCTGAAAGTCCAACTCCAGCACCGGTACTTCCTGTTGTCGCATTAATATGAACGTCATTATTCAATAAATTATTTTTCGCCAAAGGCAACAAAGCCAATTGAATAGCCGTAGCAAAACAACCAGGATTTGCAATATAATTTGCTTTTTTAATCTCTGCTTTATTCAATTCCGGTAAGCCGTAAACAAAATCTTTCCCTTCGAAATGAGCAGCTGCATTCAATCTGAAATCATTTCCTAAATCAATGATTTTCGTATGACTTGCAAATTGATTTTCCTTTAAAAATGAAATCGACTTTCCATGACCCAAACATAAAAACACAACGTTTACATCCGGATTAATAGTATCAGTAAAATTCATTTCAATGTCTCCCATCAAATCATGGTGCGCCACAGAAAGTGGTTTACCAGAGTTCGTCGTACTGTAAACAAAATCGATGTTTACATTTGGATGATACATTAATATTCTGATAAGTTCTCCGGCCGTGTAGCCTGAACCACCAATTATTCCGATATTAATCATGATCTAAATGGTTTACAGATGAAAATATGTTTTGAGCATTTCCTAAAATTTTAATAAACCCTTTTGCATCGTCAGATGTCCAGGCATTGTTCATTTCTCCATATTGACCAAAACCGGTGTTCATCAAATCATTATCTGATTCAATTCCGTCTAGCGAAAAATGATATGGTTTTAATGAAACAGTTACAACACCATTCACTGTTTTTTGTGTGTCTTGCAAAAACGTTTCAATGTTACGCATCACAGGATCTAAAAACTGTCCTTCATGAAATAACATTCCGTACCAGTTTCCTAATTGCTCTTTCCAGTATTGCTGCCATTTACCCAGTGTATGTTTTTCTAATAAATGGTGTGCTTTGATAATGATTAAAGGCGCAGCGGCTTCAAAACCAACTCTTCCTTTAATTCCGATAATCGTGTCACCTACGTGAATATCTCTTCCAATGGCAAAAGCATTTGCGAGCTTTTCCAATGCAACAATGTTATTTGAAGGTTTGTCAAATTGTCCGTTTAATCCAACCAGCTCTCCTTTTTCAAAATGTAATCTTACTTTTTCTTCACCTTCTTTTTTCAATTGCGAAGGATAAGCTTCACTTGGCAAAGGCTGGCTTGAAGTTAAAGTTTCTTTTCCTCCAACACTTGTTCCCCATAATCCTTTATTGATAGAATATTGTGCTTTTTCCCAAGAATAATGAACACCATTTTGAGCTAAATAATCAACTTCTTCTTGTCTTGAAAGCTTTAAATCTCTAATTGGAGTAATAATTTCAATTTCCGGAGCGATAGTCTGGAAAATTAAATCAAAACGAATCTGGTCATTTCCTGCACCTGTACTTCCGTGTGCGATGGCACTTGCTCCCACTTTTTTAGCATATTTAATTGCTTCAATAGCCTGAAAAACACGCTCTGCACTTACTGATAATGGATACGTATTGTTTTTTAATACATTTCCAAAAATCAAATATTTTATAGCTTTATCATAATATTTATCTACGATAGTTAAGTTAGCATGTTGTGCGCTCCCTAATTCGTAGGCTCTTTTTTCGATAGCAGATAATTCTTCTGCATCAAATCCTCCTGTATCTACCAGTACGGTGTGAACTTCGTATCCTTTTTCATTTTTTAAATATTTCAAACAATACGAGGTATCTAATCCTCCACTATAAGCTAATACAACTTTTTTCATTTTTTATAATTTAGGCCAATACTTTCGTATTTAGCAAGTTTGAGATTCATTTTATCTGTTTATTACTTATGATAAAAATCCAAAAGAAAGGATTTTACTTAAGAATAAAGCTTGTTTAATTTTTTTCAGTCTTTTCAAAACAGCTTCATTAAAAGGATGTCTTGGCGGATCTTTTTGCTTTTCTTTTGGGTCATACAACATTCCTGTACAAAGACACATTTTGTTTTCTTTGCTTTTTAGAATTTCGTAATTCGTACAGGTTTTACAGCCTGACCAAAAACTTGGATCGGTTGTAAGTTCTGAGAAAGGGACTGGTTTGTAGCCTAAATCAGAATTAATTTTCATTACCGCCAGACCAGTTGTGATACCAAATATTTTGGCGTCCGGATATTTTTGCAAAGAATAATCAAAAACTTTCGATTTTATCTTTTTGGCTAAACCATGGTTTCTATAGTCAGGATGCACAATTAAACCTGAATGTGCCACGAATTGGCCATGTTGCCAACTTTCGATATAACAAAAACCTGCAAATTTTCCGTCTGCCAGAGCAATCATAGCATCACCGTTCGACATTTTTTTCTGAATGTACTCAGGAGTTCTTTTAGCAATTCCGGTACCTCTCAGCAAGGCCGATGATTCTATTGTATCGCAGATTTCCTGTGCATACTTAAAATGTTCTTCTTGAGTAACAACAATAGAGATTTTCATTTCAATAGTTGAAGTTTAGTGTTAAAAATAAAAACAGATTGCTTTTTCTGAAATCCAAAAAATAATCCGGTAAAATCAAATAGAATACTTGCTATCAACTCTAAACCAAAAAAATGATTGTGAGTGACGTTTAAATAATAAATGCTTTTAGGATATGTTTGCCCTATGGACAATTTAGATGATTTCAAAATGAAAATGAATATAAATAAATATGCGACGAAAAACTCTGTGAATACTATAGAGATAGCATCCGTACTTCGGGAGAAGTAATCGGCAAGTTTGTCCGTGTAATAGAAATTATATGTAAACTTATTTTATTCATTGGTGCAAAAGTACACTATTTTTTTATTTACAAATCGAATTTTTGAAATTCTAACATTTTTTTAATTAAATGTTATTTTTTAATAAAAACAAAACCCGATAAGTTTCATAAACCTATCGGGCTGAATTATTTGTAAAATTTTATTTTAGTTTTTAGTAAACGGGATTACTTGTCCATTTCCTATAACAATCATATCAAAAGCAGTTTTAGCTTCATTAAATTTAAATTTCAACCCTGCTCTATTGGATTGAAAAGTATCTTTTTCATTAGCTACTGGCTCAATAGTAAATTTAGGATAATTTGTAATTTCAACACTAAGTACACTGTTTTTTTCAGTAATATCAATCTTTAAAGGTGCTTTTGCAGCAGAATAATTTCCTAAATAAGCATCTAAAATTATATCTTTTTCCACTATCCCTTTTCCTGCAGTCCAAACATTGTTACTTTCGTTATAATCAGGAAAAACATGATCAGGATCCAGCGTTATACTTTCAATTTCTTCTGTTGAATTGTGTTTGAATGACCAATCTTTATTACGCTGCCAAATTTCAACCGGCAATTTAACTCTTGTAACTTTTCCGCTTTTTGTTTTTACATCCAGAATAATAGGCATTGGCATTTTATCGAAATTTTCTACCGTAATAATAACACCTTTTGCAGGGTCATTTTTTATATATTTAATAGAATTAATTCCCTGGTCAAAACGCCAGTTATTAACAAACCAACTTCTCCAGAACCAGCTTAAATCTTCTCCGGCAACATTTTCAATAGTTCTGAAAAAATCATCAGGAGTCGGGTGTTTATATGACCAACGCTCAACATATGTACGCAATGCTTTATCAAAACGCTCTTCTCCTAAAACCTGCTCTCTTAAAATTGTCAATCCTGCACTTGGTTTTGCATAACATAAAACCCCAATATTGGCTTCTTTCATGTTATCGGGAGAACTCATAATAGTTTCTAATTTCGGGCTTGTATAATATTCCCAATCTTCATGTAAATCAGTAGGTTTCTGCTTATATTCACCTTTATTAAAATCAACTGAACTTACAGAATTGATAAAAGTATTAAAACCTTCATCCATCCAGGCGAATAAACGCTCATTTGAACCAACAATCATTGGAAACCAAATGTGTCCGAATTCGTGATCCGTTACTCCCCATAAATCTTCTCCTTTTGACTTCCATCCACAAAAAACAATACCGGGATATTCCATTCCTCCTTCATTTCCTGCAACGTTTGTAGCTACCGGATAAGGATATTCAAACCATCTTTTCGAGTAATTTTCAATTGATGTCTTCACGTATTCAGTTGAACGCCCATAAGCATCATTACCGGCACTTTCTACCGGATAAGCTGACAAAGCCAATGCCTTTTTACCACTTGGCAAGTTTATTTTTGCTCCGTCTAAAATAAAAGCAGGAGATGACGCCCAGGAAAAATCACGTGCATTTTTGATTTGATAATGCCATGTTTTTTCGGCTGTTGCATTCGAATTAGCTGTCGCAACAACTTCTTCTGCGGAGCGAATCATAACAGTTTTATCACTTTGGCCTGCTTCCTTATAACGTTTAAATTGCTCTGCAGGCAATACCTCTGCCCCATTCAACAATTCACCTGAACCTACAACATAATGATTTGCAGGTGCCGTAATTTTTACATCAAAATTACCATACTCCAAATAAAACTCAGATGCTCCCAAATATGGCGCAGTATTCCAGCCTCTTACATCATCATACACACACATACGAGGATACCATTGTGCAATCGTGAAAATTTTACCGTTTTTAGTTTCTAAAACTCCCATTCTGTCCGATCCTTCAAAAGGTGCAATAAACGAGAATTCAATTTTAATTTTTACAGCCCCTCCTTTTGAAGCTAATTCCTCCGGAAGAAAAATTTGCATTCTGGTGTCTGTAATTATATATTTTGCTTCAGCCTCTGTTTTTTTCTTCCCACCTGAAATTACTTTTACGGATTTTATTTTATTTCCTCCATCAAAAACCTGCCCCTGAGCCCCGTTACGGCTTCCTGTTAAAGGCACTACTGCATTTCCTCTTGAATCATTTTTGAATAAATTCTGATCTAAATTCAGCCATACAAAAGACAGCTTATCCGGACTGTTATTGGTATACGTAATCTCGTCCGTACCAATAATTTCATTTGTTGGGGCATTTAATTTTGCTGTTATTTGATAATCAGCCCTGTTTTGCCAATATTCAGCACCGGGTTGACCACTTGCTGAACGGGTCGAAGTACCGTTCTTTGTGTAAAAATGTGGTGCAAATGCATCATGATAATCATAATTATTAACTGAATTTGTTGCTGTCGTAGCTGGGGTTTGTTGCGCCCAAACAGAAGAAATTCCAATAAACAAAGCCATACTCAATATCGCTTTTGGAAAGTTTGTTTTCATATTTATACCTATTTGTATAACAAATTAATGAAAAAAAAAGCTATTTACAGAGAAAAACAAAAGCTATAATTCAGTTTTAATAAAATTTTATCAAAATAATAATTTGACACTTTTAAACTGAAAACTAAAATTTAAAAAATATATTTACAATTAATAAAATCAACTTAAAATAAACTTACTATTTTGAATACAACTATTTCCAATAAAACACTAACCGCTTCTATAAAACATGCCGGAGCTGAACTATTTTCGCTAATTGACAATCAAAAAAAAGAATATATATGGAATGGAAACCCGGACTTCTGGCCAAAACATTCCCCTATACTTTTTCCAATTGTAGGTAGCTTAAAAAATAACACTTATACATTTAATGAAAAAGAGTATCATTTGTCAAGACATGGTTTTGCTCGTGATATGGAATTTCAATTGATTGAAAAAACAGAATCTTCGGCTACTTTCTCTTTGGAATATAGTGAAGAAACACTTCAAAAATACCCTTTTAAGTTTGAATTGCAGATTATTTACCTGCTTGAAGAAAATAAACTTCAAATCGCTTACAAAGTAATCAATAAAGGAGAAACTCAAATTCCTTTTTCTATAGGTGCACATCCTGCCTTTGCTTTACCGAAAGAATTTTCAAATTACAGTATTCAATTTGAAAAAGAAGAAAAACTGGAATATTCGCTTCTTGAAGACGGCTTGATTTCCACTAAAACAGAAATTTTAGAAACTACCAAAAATGGTGTTTCATTAAATTACAAATTATTTGAAAATGATGCTTTAATTTTTAAAACTCTGGAATCAAATTCGTTGACTATTCTTGAAAACTCAAAACCATATATTAAAGTTGATTTTGAGGATTTTCCAAATTTAGGAATCTGGACCAAAGAGAATGCATCATTTATTTGTATTGAACCTTGGTTTGGTTATTCTGATACTATTGAAAAATCGGGCGATTTATTCAAAAAAGAAGAGATACTGATTTTAGAAGCAAAACAAACTTTCAATACTTCATTTGATATAGAAATCCTTTAATTTTTTTTTAAACGTAATAAAAAACCCATTTTGAAATATATCAAAATGGGTTTTATTTTTTTGAAGACAGACTGCAAATTATCTACTCCACTCAGAAATACTATCCTTGTTCATTTTTACGTAATCCTGATTATTGGCAGCTTCAGCGGCAGCCAAAGAAATTTTAGCAGTTTCTATTGCACCTGCTTTATCACCTTGCTTTGCCTGAATTAACGATTTTAATCTCGTAAGATAATACGGTTTCTCTGTACTCATTTCCAAAGCTTTATCGACATAATCCCTGGCACTAATCATATTCCCGTTTGATTGAAACAGATATTGTGATGCTGCATAATAATCGTTCCATGTTGGGCCTGCCAAAGTTTTTTGAATGCTTGCAGTAGCAATTTTAGAAGTAGGAACTTCAAATTTCAACGCAACGTGAGAGTTTTCCCAAGCCATTTCCAAATAAGCGAAATTCTGATCCAATCCGTTGATTCCAATTGTAAAAGACTCAACCGGAGTTGGTAATGCATCTTCTTTAACAGTTGTTCTTAAAACTACATATGACTCGTTCCAATTTTCAGGTAATCCCCAATTATCTGTAGAAAGATAAAAAATCACTTCCCAGCTTTCAATTTTAGGAATAGTATAAATTGAATATTTTCCTTTTTTTAATGTTTTACCATCAATAACCACATCATCACTAAAATTAATAATTGTATTTTCATTAGCTCCGGTTCTCCATATTTTACCAAAAGGAACTAAATTTCCAAATACAGCCCTGCCTCTGGCACTTGGTCTTGAATAAGTAACTTCAACATCTGTTAAACCAACAGTTTGTTTTATATAACCTTTTGGACTTGCCTGAGGTGTTTTTATTTGTGCTTCTGTAGCAAAAGGCGCCAAAATAATAGCTAATGCAATAAGAATTTTTTTCATTATAATAGTTTATTTGTTTTGTTTTCAAATTTACAAATTCAAAAAGGGTAAAAATGTTAAATATTACTTAATTCAAGCATCCAACTGTGATATTTTTAGAGCATTTAATTCATTGAAATGATTTATAATCAAATCAGCATCTGATAAATCCTGTAATGCCGAATTTTCACTGTTATATCCGACACAAAAAATACCTGCGGCTTTTGCGGCCTTTACTCCATTGGTACTATCTTCTATTATTATACAATTTTCTTTTGGAGCAACCGATAAAGAAGCTGCATGTACAAAAATTGCAGGATTAGGTTTTGACTGTGGAAAATCTTCTCCACTAACAATCGCAGAAAAATACTGATGCAAATTGAATCGGGTAAAAACGCGGTCAATAGTTACTTTTGATGCCGAAGAAGCCAAAATTAACTGAATTTTATTATGGTATAAATCTTTTATTAAATCTTCAACGCCTTCCAGTAAATACAAATCTTCTTTGGTGTCAAAAGCATCATTAAAAATACTTCTTTTTCTTTGAATCAAATCTTCAACTCCATGTTCAATTGTTGGAAAAAAGCCTTTTAACGTTTGAAAAGTGTTACGGGTCGAAAATCCTGTAAATGAGGTATACATTTCTTCGGTAACATCAATGTCCAATTCTGAGAATTGTTTGTAGTAGGCATAACGATGAACGGGTTCTGTGTCAACAATTACGCCATCCATATCAAAAATTACTGTTTTTATCATTTTATCGATTGTGGTATTTTAAGCTTATTAGGAATATTATAAATTTAGATTTTATTTTCTTTTTTAATTAAATATCGAATAACCGTTTCCGCTGCATATAAACCAAACAAACCAGGCATATAACTATTGGTTCCGTAGAATGATTTTTTATAATTAGACCCATCAGTCATTCTTAAACTCGATTCATCCTGAATTTCTGAGGAAAAAACTACTTTTAATTTATCAATTTTGACTTCTTTCAGGCGTCTGCGAATCGTTTTGGCAAAAAAACAATTTACTGTATTGGTAATATCTGCAACTTTTACTTTTGAGGCTTCCATTTTACCGCCTGCACCCATACTACTGATAATTTTGACCCTTTTTCTCTTGGCAGCAATAATTAAATTTAATTTTGGAGTTACGCTATCGATACAATCCAAGACATAATCAAACTCTTCAGTAACAATTTCGAAAGCACGTTCAGGAGACAAAAATTCCTTTACACGGGTAAGTTTTAATTCCGGATTAATATCCAGCAAACGATCACCTACAATAGTAATTTTTGGCTGCCCGACAGTAGAATGTAAAGCCGGTAATTGCCTGTTAATATTAGTGATATCTACTACATCACCATCAACAATTGTCATTTTTCCAACTCCCGCCCTTGCTAAAAACTCAGCTGCAAATGAGCCTACTCCACCCAATCCTACTACCAAAACATTTGAGTTTTGTAAATTATTTAGTCCTTCTTTTTTAAATAAAAGCTCGGCTCTTTCTGTCCACTCTGCCATATTTTCCTTGTTGTTTATATTTTGTTTTTTGTTAATAGTTTTTATTTATTAAAAACACTTTTGAAATTACCTGAAATAATATCTTTTAATTCTTTGATTGATATCTCTTTATATTCTGAAGCTAAATCATATACCTTTTGAATATTTTCATCAGCTGTATCAGTTTCCAGGAAAAAACAATCATTTGGAACGGCCTGAAAAACAGTTTTTAATTCAGGGTTCTTCAGTAAATATTTTCCAAACGAAATATAAAATCCTTCCTTGATAAGCTGAACTGCCAGCTGACCATTTTTTGAAAAACCATGTACAATCATCGGAACTGAAATTTTCATTTTTTTCTTAATGGCAATCAATTCCTGAAAAGCAGCCACACAATGTATGACAACCGGTTTTTTATATTTTTCGGCTAAGGCTAATTGTTTTTCAAAAACTGAAATTTGTAATTCTAACGGGATTTCAATTCGTTTATCTAAACCGCATTCTCCAATCGCCAGGCAATTTTCGGTTTGTAATTTCTCTTCAATAATTTTCAAATCAATATCAATTTGATCTTCTGTAATATACCATGGGTGAATTCCAATAGAATAAAATGGAAGAGAATCATTAAATTCCCGGGGATATTGATTTACCAGTTCTAAAACACCAGGTTGATTTGTATATTGATGTGTATGAAAATTAAAGAATTCCATTAATGAAAAGTTTTTACTCCGGCTTTAATTTCTACATTCAGATCATTTTCTAAAGGTACAATTGGACATGAATACTTATGATTATAGGCACAATACGGATTGTAAGCTTTATTAAAATCAATTAGAATCGTATTCCCTTTCGGAATTTTTAAATCTATATATCTTCCACCTATATAACTTTCTTTACCACAAGTTTTATCTGAAAACGGCAAAAATAAATAATCTTTATATTCATCAGACTTTGAAAGTTCAATATCCTGATAAACGTTTAATTTTAAAGCTATACCATCAATAGAGAAGAAAATGGTACCATATTTTATGTATTTGGGTTTTCTGCTTGTAGAAGTTTTCATTTCGAAAACTTTTTCATCTTTTGCCTTAACAAATTTTGCATTCACATAATACTTGCTGCTTAGCGGATAAAAGTCTAAAGTTTTAAAAGTTTTTAAATCCGTTTCCATCAACGGACTTGTCTTCGCATCGGCATATTCTGAATTAATCTTCTTCTGAAATTTTTCAGCATCTATTCGATCAAATTTCTTTTGACAAAAGCCAAAATTAAAAGTTAAAAGCACAACAAGAATAAAGATTTTTTTCATCGTTAAAATTTTAGCAAAATTAACCAAAAACAACAAATTAATGTTCCCTTTTAATTGTTTATTGTTTTTGAAAGCTTCTAATTCAAAATATACCTTCTATAATATTCAAACAATAGTAACGAATTAGGGATTTAATCATTACTTCAGATTAAAATTAAGAACAATTAAAATAAAATAATTGTTAGTTAAAAAATTGAATAAGTTCAATTTTTTAATGGAAATAATTTAGTAATAATCATTTTTAGTCAATATTTTTTAAACAATATGTAATTTTGTAATAAAATTTTCATAAGTTTGCGTAATCGATTACATGCTGATTATCAATGTTTTATTTTTTTTTAAAATTTTCATTGGAATCAAAAAATAATCATGAAAAACAATTAAACTTTATTAACCACATTTATTAACCAAATTATCAAACCTTTTAATTATTATGAAAACAAATTTTAAATTACTTGTATTATGTTCAATAATTTCTTTCACAGCGTGTGAAACCAGCGAAGCTCCTTTAACGGATAATGAAGCAGCAATTAATTCAGAAGAAGTTACACCAAACAACAGTTCTCTTACTGCAAAAAGCACTACAGTTACAACCGAATCTGCATTGAGATCCGCTGTTTCGTCTGCAGCTGCAGGAGATGTCATTACAATTAGTGGCACAATAAACCTTACACAGACCTTAGAGCTTGCAAAAAGCGGTACTTCAAGTTCTAAAATAAATCTAACAGGAGGTGTTTTAAATTGCTCAGGTCAGCCATCAGGCAGCTGGGGAGTAAAAGTAAACGGAAGCTACTGGAATATTACCAATATGACAATTAAAAATGCACCGGATTGTGGTATAGTTTTTCAAGGCGGCGGTTATAATTATGTTAATAATGTAACCACTTCTGCTAATGGAGATTCAGGTTTACAAATTTATAATGGAGGACATGACAATTATGTATCCGCATGTAAATCAAACGACAACTACGATGCTGCAAACGCAGGGGAAAATGCAGATGGCTTTGCTTGTAAATTATCTGCTGGAAAAAATAATGTATTTGATGGCTGTACAGCTAATCATAATTCTGATGATGGTTGGGATCTTTATGGTCAGCCATATACAGTAACGATCAGAAACTGTACTGCAAGCAACAATGGTTTTGGAACTAACGGAGACGGTAACGGATTTAAATTAGGAAGTGCCGGCCAAAGTGTTCCTCATACCGTAACTAATAATACAGCTACAAATAATTTAGCCTGGGGTTATGATGGAAACGGAAATACTGGCCATATTACTATTACCGGCAGCGGAGGATCTGGAAACAAAAAAGGTCTATTTACACGTTTATATTAATTCATATATAAATTCAAAATATAATATTCAAAGGCTGTCTAATCAAGACAGCCTTTTTTTTATGCCTCTTTAAAACAATAATTAAAATCAGAATTAAAAGTACTTATTTGTAAAAAAGCACTAAGCAAACTATAAAAAAAGTTAAATAACTATTTTTATAGTTGTGTAACTAAAAAAATAGTTGTACGTTTGAATTAAAATTACAACACATGCAAAAGTTAACCAACAAGGAAGAAGAAATCATGCACATTTTATGGAAACTTAAAAAAGCTTTCGTAAAAGAAGTTCAGGCAGAAATTACTGAAGATCAGCCACACTATAATACATTATCTACTATCGTGCGTAATTTGGAAGAAAAAGGATATGTTAGTCATAATGCTTTCGGGAACACGCATCAGTATTATCCAATTGTGAGTATTGAAGACTATCGCAAAGGATTTATGAGTACAGCAATTGATAATTATTTCAATAGCTCCTATAAAAGTATGGTTTCATTTTTTGCCAAAGAAGAAAAAATATCTGCAGCCGAATTACGTGAAATCTTAGCTATGATTGAAACTCCCAAAGAAGAAAAATAATCGCTTATGGAAACACTTTTCATATATATCGCAAAATCAAGCGGATTGTTAATATTGTTTTACTGCACTTATTATTTTTTGTTACGGCAAGAAACATTCTTTAACAGCAGTCGTTGGTTCTTATTGGCCGGTTTGATCACATCAGTAGCTTTGCCATTTTTGGTTTATACCAAAATTATTTGGGTTGATCCTCAAATTTCAAATATTAACTATTCACAAGTATATATTCCGCAAAATATTGAAAAAGAAACTTTTGAAATAGATTGGAATTTAGTTTCACTCATCATTTATGCTATTGGTTTTTTAGCTTTTATGATAAAATTTACATTCGATTTTTACAGTTTAAATTCTATTTTAAAAAATAAAAAAATACAACAACAAGCTGATTTTAAGTTTATTGATATAAAGGAAAACATCGCTCCTTTTTCTTATTTTGATTATATCGTGTACAACTCATCACTGTACACTTCTACAGAATTAGAAAGTATTATTGAGCACGAAAAAGTGCACAGCGATCAAAATCACACAATTGATGTATTAATTTCAAGAATTTTTTGTGTACTGTTTTGGTTTAATCCAATTATTTGGCTGTATAAAAAAGCCATACTACAAAATCTTGAATTCATTGCCGACAGTGAAGCAGCAAAAAAAATATCAGACAAAAAAGCGTACCAATACACGCTTTTAAAAATAACAACACATGAAAGCTGTGTTGCCATTACCAATCATTTTTATCAATCATTAATCAAAAAACGAATTGTCATGTTAAACAAAAATCAATCAAAAAAAAGGAATTATTGGAAGTATTATGCTGTAATTCCTGCACTAGTAGCATTTGTGTTTGTGTTCCAAATTAAAACAATAGCACAGGAGAAAAAAGAAGCTAAGGAAGTTTCTGAAAAAATATCATCTGTTGATGTTTACAAAATTAAAAAAACAACAACCGATCAGGAATTAAAAGTAATGAGTGAAAAATTGAAGCAAAATCACGATGTTGATGTTACTATCTCAGATGTCAAAAGAAACTCAAAAAACGAATTGACTTCAATCAAAGTTGATCTTCAAAAAGGAACAGAAGAAGTTCAAACTATCCAGATTGAAGGAAACGAAGCTATTAAAAGCTGTGGAATTATTATTACAACTGACGACAATGGTTCTAAAAAAATTAATTTAGTTACTGATGGAGGAATTGATAAACCAATGGTTATCAAAAATCACGTAGTAGAAGCTAGAGAAACTAAAAATCAAGATGTTTCCCCAACATACCCTGTATCTCCTGCACCACCCGCACCACCGACAATGCCTGTGTTTCCTGAAGGTCCAATGCCGGCAGCCCCAGCTGTTGATATGTCAAAAATGCCAAAACCTCCTGTAGCTCCAACCAATCCACAAGATAAAGCAGCTATGAAAAAATTTGAAAAAGAAATGGCGGAATTTGAGAAAAAAATGGAAGCTTATGAACCTGACATGTCTGCCTACGAAAAAGAAGTAGATGAGATCATGGAAAAAAGATCCGCTATTTTTGACAAGGAAATGGAGAAATATGATCTGGCAATGGAAAAGTTTAACGCTGATATGGAGAAATACAATGAAGATATAGAACAGAAATATGGAGAAAATTCAAAGCAGTACAAGCAAAATATGGAGCAACATAAAAAAGACATGAAACAACATGCAAAAGATATGAAAGAACACGAAAAAAATATGAAGAGAATGGAGCAGGAAAGTAAATAAATATGCTCCAATTCTAAAATCATAAAACAAAAAGACTTTGCAGTTATGCAAAGTCTTTTTTTATATCTTTGAAAAAATATATTAAAAATGTATAAAATTTTAGCCAAAATAAACAAAATCATTTTACCGAGTTTTACTAAACAAGGCTTAGATATTTCGAAAGCAAAAAAATGGCAAATGGCTATTATTGGCTATCGTTATTTTGTAACTACCCGTGCTTTGGGATAATAAATTATAAATATCTTTCTGAAATCACTTTCAAATGATGATTTTGATGTCCTGTTATAATAAATCCAATCGCTCTTACCGAAATAGCTGTATTTGAAGCTGTACCTAAAAAAGTAAGCTGCTCTTCATTTAAGCTTTCAAAAAAACTAATAGTTGCCTTTCTGACATTTTCATATTCCAAAAGTAAACTTTCAATAGAACGATTATTGGCAAATGCAAACGGAACATAATCGTTTTCTTCAAAACCGGGTAATGGTGTTTTATCACCACGACTAATTCTCAAAGCGCGATATGCAAAAATTCGCTCCGTATCCGTCATATGCAGAATGATATCTTTTATAGTCCATTTTCCTTCCGCATAACGATATTCTAATTTTTCAACTGGAATCTTTTTTACAAAACCCACCAACTGAGGTAAACCCTCAATCAGACCTTCCATTAAAGTCTTATCAGTTGTAGCTTTAATATAGGTGGCATTAAAAATAGAATATTCATTTGGTAATAATTCGCTGGCTTTCATAATTTAATATTTTAGGCTGAATTTCTACTTGCATTTGTATTTCCAAAAAGAGAACGGGTTACCACTTTTTCATAAACCTTAATCAGTTCTTCGTTATGGCCTTTTTCTTTATTCAATTCATTAATTCTCAGTAAGGCATATTGCTGTATTGTCAACAATGGCAACACTATACGCTCTCTTATCTGAATAGAAGCTTTACCATCAGGATAATTTTCCATAAGGGTTTTGTGACCGGCTATTTTAAGCAGAAGGCGTTCTGTTTCTAAAAACTCATCGTAGATAATTTGCCAAAACTCACCAAATTCAGGATCTTTTCTCATATAAGCTGTTAATGGTAAAAATGATTTTGCCAGTGACATCATACTGTTTTCTAAAAGTGTTCTAAAGAACAAAGAATTATGATACAAATCATGTACTTTATCCCATTGGTTAGTCTCTTCAAAATGTTTTAAAGCTGAACCAACTCCAAAAAACCCAGGAACGTTTTGTTTTAATTGACTCCATGAACCTACAAAAGGAATTGCTCTTAAATCAGCAAAATCCAATTGTTCAGATTTACTTCTTTTAGACGGACGGCTTCCAATATTTGTTTTAGAGTAATATTTTAACGTACTCATTTTCTCTAAATACGGAATAAATTTTAGGTGATTTTTAAAACTTAAATATTTATCATATCCTAATCCTGCCAATTGAGTCAAAATTGCAGTTTCTTCTTTACTCAATTCATTTTTCTCTTTACTAAAAACCTGATTTGTTACTCCGGCACTTAATAAATTTTCGATATTGTAACGACAGGAATCTAAAGTTCCAAAATTAGAACTGATAGTTTGTCCTTGTACCGTAATTTGAATTTCATTATTCTCGATTTTTGGACCTAAAGACGCATAAAATTTATGAGTTTTTCCTCCACCACGTGCTGGAGGCCCACCACGTCCATCAAAGAAGATAGCTTTTATACCATATTTTCTTGAAATTTGCGTAAGTTCAATTTTAGCCTGATAAATACTCCAGTTTGCCATTAAATAGCCACCATCTTTTGTTCCGTCTGAAAAACCAAGCATAATAGTCTGCTTATTTCCCCTTGCGGTTAAATGTGCTGCATATTCCGGATTTGTATATAACTGCTCCATAATTTCATGTGCTTTTTGCAAATCATCAACTGATTCAAAAAGAGGAATGATATCAACTGTTGGATTTTCCCAATTATTCAAACGAATCATGGCAAAAGTTTCCATTACATTCAATGCGCTTTCATTGTTACTAATGATATAGCGATTAGCACCAAATTCTCCGTTATTTTCCTGAATCGTTTTAATTGCCTGAACTGATTCCAAAGTTGATTTGGTAATCTCATTATCAAAGTCAGCCGGATTTAAATTACCTTTTACTTTTGATAAAACAACTAATTTTTCTTCTTCTGATAACTCAAAATAATTGTTCGGGAATATTTTTGAATCTGAATTTAAATAATAATTTACTACATCATGAAAAACGGCATCATGAATTTTACTATTTTGACGAATGTCCAAAGTAGCAAAATGAAATCCAAATAAATTGATTTTAACCAATAAAGATTCCAATTCATGTAAATATAAAGACTGGTGATTTTCAATTATTATTTTACGGATCTTATTTAATTCTACTAATAATTCTTCCAAAGTGATATAAATTTCACCCTCCTTAGAATAAAAAACGGAACGATAAAGTTTGTTTTCAAGTTCAGCCACCAAAGTATCTACACCTGAGAAAGTTAGCTTTCTTTTTAAATTCCTCATTTCAACATAATAACACTTTAAAATTGAAGTACGAAGACGTTCAGCAACTTTTAACGTAATTTCTGTTGTAACAAACGGATTTCCATCACGATCACCTCCTGGCCAAAAACCAAGTTTTATTAATTGATTTTTAATAGCTTTTCCCTGAAGAATATTTTTTTGCAGATAATGTACAATTTCACCGGAAGTTTCATAAAATACATTTTCCAGATACCAAATTAAACTCACCGCTTCATCATATGGATTTGGTTTTTCGTTTTGTATAAAAGGAGTCTTTCCTAACTGTGCCAATAATTGCTTAATTTTTAATAAATCATTCAATCGAATTGCTTCTGTCAAATCATTTATAATTCCAAGAACCGGACCAGGATAAAATTGCGTTGGATGTGCTGTTAAAACCGTTCTTACATTAAAACTCTCAAGAAATTCAATTAATTCTTCATCTTTTTCTTTCGCATCTGATTTTTCTTTAATATCTCTTAAAGAACCACGTCCTTCCATATTGTTTACGGCAGGAAAAGCAGCATCTTCAATTGCATCAAACAATACAATTTGGCGCTCGATATATTGAATAAATCGAAACATCAAATCTATTTTTTCAGTTTCCGAAGCGTTATTTAAATATTTGTTTGAAAAAAAATCAAAAATCTCTTTAGGGGTTTCTTGTTTTTTAAAACCGGTTTCGCAAGTTTCTGTAAATAAAGGAAGTAAAACCCCGGTATTATCTATAGAATCAAAAGGCAATGTTATAAAAACACTATTATAAATATGATATTTAGAGAGAACATCTTGATTAAAACGCTCTATTTTAGGCAACGTGTACATAATCCTTTTTATAGTTGATTGGTTAATTAGTCATAAAAAAACCCCAAGAAAACTTGAGGTTATATTTTAATATAGCATTCAAGAAAATATTACATATTTTTAAAAATAGTATGCATCAAACGCTTCTTATCGTTAATACTTTCTTCTAATGAAATCATTGTTTCAGTTCTGTAAACTCCCTCAATATCATCAATCATGAAAATAACTTCTTTAGCATGCTTGGTATCTTTAGCTCTGATTTTACAGAAAATATTAAATTTTCCTGTAGTTACAGACGCTACTGTTACGAATGGAATTTGGTTAATTCTTTCTAATACAAATTTTGTTTGAGATGTATTATTAAGAAATACGCCTACATAAGCAATAAATGAATACCCTAATTTATCGTAATCTAAGGCTAATGAAGATCCCATTATTATCCCTGCATCTTCCATTTTTTTTACTCTAACATGTACAGTTCCAGCAGAAATCAACAATTTTTTGGCAATGTCAGTAAACGGAACTCTCGTATTATCTATTAACATATCTAAAATCTGGTGATCTACTTCATCTAAACGAAATTTACTCATAATTCTTTAATTAATATTACTAATTGGTATTACAAAGTATAAAAATATATATAAAAAACAACAAATTCACAAAAAATTTAACTTTTTATCAATCCGTTAACAAATTTAACATTTTTGTTTAAATAAAAATTTGCTTTTTGATTCGTTTTTGGAAAATTACTAAACTCATCCGAATACTCCGCGCCTTTTGCATCGTATTCATAATGTCCAAAATAATTTTCTAACTCACCTACTTCAACTATATAAGCGTTAAATTGAATCTTGTTGTCAATCAATTCTTCTTTGTATTGTGCGACAAAATTCGTAATAATTTCGATACCATCATAATTTATTTTGATATTTTTATACATAAAATCATAAAAAACCACTTTATTTTGTGAAATATTCAAATAATCAGTAATCCTATTATTAACTATATCGTTTTCGAGAAGTGCTTCAAAACTTGTAACAAGTGAGAAAAATATAAATTTTCGGGTAATCTCTCTGGAGTAATCATTTTGAAAATGACCAGCTTCAAATAAAATAGTTGGCACTCCTAAAAACTGAAATGTATCTCCTATACAATTAATATTGAACGAATCATCAAAACGGCCAATTTGACCGGGAATATATTTTTCAAGCTCATCATTAATTGCAGCAATTAAATTAATAGCTTTTAATCTGTTTTCGTTAATTTCTCTTTCTTCATTATAAGACGGGGCCAAAAAAGAAACAGTAGCAGGTTTACCCGTTTCTCCGGCACCAAAAATAGTACGCTGATCGTGCAGATTAAAACAATAATGAGGTTTAAAAACTTCAAAAACTTCACGCAGTACTTTGCTTTCAGGCTGAGTCAGGGTTTGAGAATCACGATTTAAATCAATTTCATTAGCATTAGCACGGGTATATAACGCTGCACCATCAGGATTTAGTATTGGTATACAGTAAAAAGTAAAAGCTTCGAGCATTTTTTTAGCAAATTCAGATCCGCTGTTTAAGACATTAATGAAGTCGAACAAAGCTTTAGTAGTCGTACTTTCGTTTCCATGCATTTGCGACCACAGATAAATTCGTGCTTTACCAGTTCCAATTTCGTAACTATATATTGGTTTATCTAAAACCGATCTGCCGATAATCTTAACTTGATTATCCGTATTAATTTTATCTAATAGAGGTTGAATATGTTCTATAGTAAGGTAACGCCCTTCAATAGATTGCTCTTTGTTTTGGTTGAATAATTCTTCTAAATTCATGACTTTTTAATTAGTTTACAAAAGTAAACATCTTTATTTTTACAATTGTAAACTAATTAAAATAATATTAATTTAGAATTGTAAACAGGTTTTCAGATACTGATGAAGGTTTTGTTTTGTTAATAATTGACAATTGTTATTCATGTTAATAAAAACACTTAACTAACTGTAAATTAATAATATAAAAATACTAACCTATAGTTATAAATCAAGGTTTGTAAGTTGTAAAATTTGATTCTAATCCCATAAATAGGTTATATCATTTCTTTTGGTTACATTTGTAAATAGTTAATTTATAAATAATAATTTACAATGGTAAACATCGATGATTTTGTAAAAAGACTTGAAATTATATTGGATTATTATGCGCTAAATGCTTCCTCTTTTGCAGATAAAATTGGTGTTCAGCGTTCAAGTATGTCACACCTTCTTTCCGGAAGAAACAAACCCAGTTTAGATTTTGTATTAAAAATTTCAGAGGTTTTTCCCGAGGTTGACTTATATTGGATCTTAAATGGCAAAGGAAATTTTCCTAAAAATGATGAAAATATAATTTCAAAAAAACAAATTGCTGATGAGATTATGCCAATAGTCCCACCTCCTTCTGTTTCATCAAATGAAAATTATATTACCCGAGATTTATTTTCAAAAATTGATAATAGCGAAAAAGAAAAAACACAATCGGGAAACATTCGGGAATTTAAAAATACAAATTTTGGTTCTGAAGAAAATGAAATAGAAAAAATTGTGTTTTTTTATAAAAACGGGACATTTAAGGTATATATCCCGTAATTTCAAATTTAGCGTGTTTTTGAAAAATTTTAAAAATATTTTTCATTTAAGCGATTCTCAGGCAACTTAAAATATATTAAAAAAATTAAAGCTGAAAGCCATTTTTAGAAATCCTGCCTGAAACAGCTTCATAATGTTTTTTTAAAATTTGTAAATCTGCTTCATAATCACCGGTAGGGAAAAATGCCTTTCCAAGATTTACTTCTTTTTTACCCCAATCAAATGCAACAGGAATAATTGGCACGTTTGCCTTTAAAGCAATATAATAAAATCCGCTTTTAATTTCCGAAACTTCTTTACGGGTTCCTTCAGGAGCTACGGCCAGACGAAAAACTTCTTTTCTGTCAAAAATTGAAGCTATTGCATCTACCTTATTCAAACCACCAGATCGATCAAGAGGCTCACCTCCTACACTTCTAAAATAATATCCAAACGGAAATTTAAATAATTCTTTCTTACCTACCCAATTCATTTCCAAACCTGATATTCCTCTTGTGAAAATTCCTAAATAAAAATCATGATTACTTGTATGTGGCATCACCATCATCACACACTTTTTTACTTCAGCATTCTCAATCCCTACTATTTTCCAGCCCATTAGCTTAAAAAAAAGGAATTTATACAATTGTTTCTTCATTAAAATTTCATATTTCGCACAAAATAAAAAAAAATTAAACTAAATTTGAGTAAAAGCATAAAAATGATTCAAAAAATATTTAGTTATTTAATTCCAATTAAAATATTCAAAAAAAAATCAACACGCAGTAAAATGATTGAAGTTACCTGGGCTAATGGCGAATTGGTTTTAGATTCTGAAAACACAAATTACTCTTATGGAAGCCTGCAGCGTATATTAAGGTATGGTTTAAAAAGCATTGGTTTTAAAACTATTCAAAAAATGAATCATATTTTAGTTTTGGGAGTTGCGGGTGGAAGTGTTATAAAAACACTGGTTGATGAAATTAAATATAAAGGTAAAATAACCGGAGTTGAAATTGATTCTGATATAATTCAGATTGCAAACGAATATTTTAATCTTAATCAGATTAAACAATTAGAAATTATTATTGATGATGCTTTTGAATTTGTTTTAAAAACCAAAAATCAATATGACTTGATTATCATTGACATTTTTGAAGACACAAATATGCCCAACTTTTTATTTGAACGTTTTTTTAGCGAAAGAATTTGTTCAATATTAAAAAATAAAGGTTTTGTACTCTTCAACACTATGATTCTCGATGAAGCTCATAATATTAGAAATCGGAAATACATTTCAGAAATTAATTCAAAATTATATTCCTCTAAAATGTTACCTCGTGTTGAACATCATAACGAATTGATTATTATCGAAAAAGTAGCCTAAACTCTATTTATGAAACCTCTTTCATCCATATTAAAAACTTTCCCTGCAACAAAAGTTATTGATTCAACTATTGATTATTCAAAATATATTTCGCTGGATTTGTCTGTTGCCAATCAGGAATTAGTTGAAAATCCGTCTGAGATCTCAGCTGATTTTGAAGAGTTTATTGCTAATTATTTAAAAAAAAATAATGCAAAAGTGGCTTTTGGCGGTTATATCGAAGGAAGGAATATATATCAGCGAAGCCCCATTTTTAGAAATGGTCAGTATCCTGAACGTAACATTCATATAGGTCTTGATTTATGGATAGAAGCCGGCACTCCTGTTTTAGCAGCTCTTGATGGTAAAATACATAGTTTTAAAAATAATGTGGGTTTAGGAGATTATGGACCTACAATAATTTTAGAACATGAAATTGAAAATCAAAAATTTTATACTTTATATGGACATTTATCGTTAGAAAGTATAGAAGAGATTAGCGTTGGGCAATTTTTTAAAAAAGGAGAATATTTGGCAAGTATTGGAAATTCTGAAGTTAACGGAGATTATGCACCTCATTTACATTTTCAGATTATTAAAAATATAGAAGATTATTGGGGTGATTATCCGGGAGTTTGCAATACAAATGATTTAAATTTTTATATCGAAAATTGTCCTGATCCAAATTTATTATTAAAAATAACATAAATAGTTATGAAGAAAGCAGGATTGATTATATGTTTGTTGTTATTAATTGGTTGTAAATCTAAAACAGTCAGCAGGGACACTGAAGATTTGAAAATAAAAAAAGTTTCAGCTGATGAAGTAGATTCTAATCAGCAAAACAAAATTTACAGATTAGGTAAAAGAGTTCTGGAAACTTGCAATACATCAAAATTTAAACCTTTTAACGAAACTGAAGTTACTAAATCTGTGATGGAGAATACAACTGAAGAGCGTTTGACTAAAACTTGTTTGAGATTTAGACAATATTACGGCAGTTTTATTGACTTGAAATTGGATGGTGTTTATAAAACCAAACAAGAAACAATTTATCGCTATCATGCTTTATACACAAAAAAGATTGCCAACAAAGAGCTTCGGATTTTTGTGAATGAGGAAAATTTAGTTTCTGCCATAAAATCAATGGATTGGGATGAAAAATTCGAATCTAAAATAATTGAAAAATAAATTAATTATGAATTTTAAATTACCCTTGTTTTTGTTTCTTTTGCTTTCAACATTTGTAAATGCTCAACAGACTATGAGTGTTAAGGGATCAAAATCTTTTCCCGCAACTGAAAATTATACTTTTATTTGCGAAAAGTATGTACTGACAGGAGAAGTTGATGTGCAAATTGCAAAAACAGATAAAGGGGGTATTTTAAAATTGACAATTGCAACAACAAATGATAAAACAAGAATTTCAGGCGGTGTGTATGTTGATTTAGTTAATGGCGATGTAATTGCTTGTGTGGATAAAAACAATAAAGAAACCGGGGATGGAAAAACTACTTCCTATTATTATTTTACACCAGCAGAATTATTAAAACTAAAAAAAACTGACATTCAGGCAACCAGATTTATTGTTACGGGTAATTCAAATACTTTTGGAGATCAAACAGGCTATTTTACTGCCGTCAATAAAAAGAATTACTTTTCTACAGCGTTTGATAAATCTAAAAAAACCTTTGATACTGCCAAAGCAATTAGTCTTTTATAAGTAATTTTAATCAAAATAAATCTTACATTTATAGTCTAATTTTGTGTAAATGAATCCGAACGAAAATTTAATTGTTAAGTTTTATACTGCTTTTGCAAATGTTGATGCCAAAACCATGAGCGAATGTTACCATCCCAAAGTACATTTTGTAGATCCGGTGTTTGGCCTTTTAAAAGAGGAACACGTTTCTAAAATGTGGGAAATGCTTCTTTTAAAAAGTAAGGGAGACATAAAAATTGAATTTTCAAATGTAAAAGCTGATGAATTTTCAGGGTCTGCCCGTTGGATTGCTACTTATAATTTTAGTAAAACAAATCGAAAAGTAGTGAATAAAATTTCTGCCGAATTTCTTTTTCAAGATGGTTTGATTATTAAACACACCGATAATTTTGATGTTTGGAAATGGTCAAAACAAGCTTTCGGATTTACCGGATATTTATTAGGATGGACTGGCTTTTTTCAAAACAAAATAAAAGAACAGGCCTTACTATCACTTAAGAAATTTCAACAACCCAGGTAATTTTTATAATTATTTAATTTTAATCCAATTAACTCCCCTTTTTAAAGAAGGAGTTAATTTCTGATTATATCTCTATTAATGCCCTAAATTTTCCAACTCTTTTGGGTTGTGTTTGTGTTTAAACAAAATTGCAAAAGCTATTGAAATAATCAAGGCATATGCTGCAAAAGACAGCCATATGGTGTGCCAGTCTTTCATTAAAATCGGATTATTAAAAATCCCTTCAGCCGAAATTGAATTTCCCTGAGATTTTACAAAATCCAACATTTTAGAATTTGAAGAATCGGTTTGTAAAAATGCTGCCAGTTCAGAAGTAGTTGTAAAAGATTTTGTAAAATATTTATCAATAGCCCAACCTGATGTCAAACTTCCTAAGACTGCACCTACTCCATTAGTCATCATCATAAATAATCCCTGTGCTGAAGAACGAATTTTAGAATCGGTATTACTTTCAACAAATAATGAACCGGAAATATTGAAAAAATCAAATGCCATTCCGTAAACGATACATGACAAAATAATCATCCATAAACCTGTAACAGGATCTCCAAAAGCAAATAATCCAAAACGCAGCACCCAGGCTAACATACTAATCAGCATTACTTGCTTGATTCCGAAACGTCTTAAAAAAAATGGAATTGCCAGAATAAATAAAGTCTCAGAAACCTGTGAAATCGACATAATAATAGTCGAATATTTTATCACAAAAGAATCTGCATATTTTGGAAAGTGTTTAAATTCATCCAAAAAAACATCTCCATAAGCATTCGTTAACTGTAAAGCTCCGCCTAAAAACATAGAGAATACAAAAAACAAAGCCATTTTGTAGTTTCCAAATAATTTAAAAGCTTCTAAACCTAAAGTCTCAACCCAGGAAACATTTTCTTTGGTCAAACGCTGTGGTTCGCATTTTGGTAATGTAAAAGAATAAATTCCTAAAATTAAGGCACCGATTCCAGCAATATAAAACTGGTATTCTGTTGCCTTACTACCACTTAAATTAGTAATCCACATAGCAACAATAAAACCTATTGTTCCCCAGACACGAATTGGCGGAAAGTCTTTTACTATATTTTTATTGTTTAATTTTAGCGAAGTATAGGAAATCGAATTACTCAAAGCAATTGTTGGCATATAACAGCACATAGCGGCGAGCATTACATATATAAAATTATCGGGGGTGGTGACTTGCGTAATACCAAATAAAACTAAGGCATATAGAATATGTAAACCTCCATATAATTTTTCTGCATTTACCCACCTGTCAGCAATAATTCCGGTTAAAGTAGGCATAAATAAAGAAGCAATTCCCATCGTTCCGAAAACCAACCCAAACTGAGTTCCTTCCCAGTTTTTAGTCCCAAACCAATAATTTCCAATTGTGATAAGCCACGCTCCCCAAACAAAAAATTGAAGAAAACTCATTACAATTAACCTGTTTTTAATTCCCATATGATGAAATTGTCTTTAAAATAAATGAAGTGGTAAAACTACTATTAAAAATGAAATCTACAAAGAATTAAACAGTTTTAACAACTTCATTTACCAATTCTAATACTGCAGCAAATTGTTCTTCTCTATTTAAATAAGAATTATCAATTTCTATAGCATCTTCGGCAATTATCAAAGGGGAATCTTCCCGATGAGTATCTATATAATCTCTTTCGACTACGTTTTTTAAAACATCTTCATAAGATACATTATCACCTTTTTGTTGTAATTCATCAAAACGTCTTTGTGCGCGGGTTTCTGCGCTGGCTGTCATGAATATTTTTAGCTCGGCATCTGGAAAAACTACAGTTCCGATATCTCTTCCGTCCATGACTATAGCTTTGTTTTTCCCCATTTCCTGTTGTTGTTCTACTAATTTGGAACGTACTTCAGAAACTTCGGCAACTTTGCTGACAAAATTGGAAACCTCAATAGTGCGGATTTGTTTTTCAACATTCTGGCCATTCAGATACATTTCTGCAAAACCTAAATCGGGATTAAATTTAAAATCCAATTGGATTTCAGGAAGTGAATCAATTAAGGCTTTTTTATCAAAGAAATCAGATCTGATCAGATTGTTGTTCATTGCAAAGAAAGTAACTGCCCGGTACATTGCTCCAGTATCAACATAGACATAAGCAAGTTCGTTCGCCAGTTGTTTTGCTAAAGTGCTTTTGCCGGTTGAGGAAAAGCCATCTATAGCAATCGTGATTTTTTTCAAAGTGGTGATTTTAAATTTTATAGGTACTTATTATTATTTAATAATAAATATTTAAAAGTATGTTTGATTTAGAAGTATCAATTATTTTTTCAATTCTTTTAAAAAATTGTTCATTTACCATAGGACATCCATGACTACGGCTGATATAATGATCTTGTTCTTCGTATGGAACTGCTGAATAATAATGTAAAACTATGGCTCTTTCAAGTGCTTTACTGTTAGTTTCATCTAAACCAGTCAGTCTGTATGCTTTGCCAAAAATTCCCTTATAATTTTTTCCTATAGAATATCTGCCTAAAGAAGTACAATTAGAATTAGGTTCATTACTAAACTTCAAACTCCCCTTTACTCCTGTTTCAGAACCACATCCGTGAGCAACAAGGCCTTGATCCAAAATTTTATTGTTTACTAAATCATAAACGAAAAAACGATTTTTTCCTGATGGAATTTTCATATCAACAAAAAAAGCAATTTTAGAATTGTATTTTGGATTATTATTAATCATCGTTTTTATTCCATCAATCTGATAATTAATTCTTTCAAGTTCCAAACTGTTGGGTTCATCTTTAAAGTAAGGTTTTGAACTTGTGAAAACAACTCCTGCTATAACAAATAAAATTAAATTAAATATTTTCATAATTATTACTGAAGATTAATAATTAAACCAAAAAGACTTGTATTTGCTGCTAATGTATATTTAGAATACGAATAATTAAATTTTAATCGATTCATTTTTAATCCAAAACCTAATGAAATTCCTGAAAAATTGCGTTGCTCTTCGATTCTCAATTCTTCGGCTCTTCTAAAATTATATCCCAATCTTATGTTGAATGCTTTTTGTGGAAAAAGTTCTACACCAAAAATCACATGTCTCAAAGCATTATTTACAAATGAAACTTTTTCTACATTTGCTGAACCATCAATATTACTTTCTCCACGAACCGGATTCGAGAAAGAAATATTCCATTGTTGCAAATTTTCTAAAGAAAGATGCCATCTAATCGGTACGTGATCTAATTCTTGTGAAACTCCTGCAATAATTTCAAGTGGCAATTTTTCCTTTACACCTGAATAAGTTGTAAACTGAGTTCCGATGTTACGAATTGCCAATGCCCAATTTACATCATTCCTTTCATCAATAAATAAAAAACCTAAATCCAACGCTCCACCTACGGAATTATAACTTTCTAAAGTAGACGTTATTAACTTAGCATTTGCTCCAATATGTATATCCGTATATGGAATATTGTATGCATAACCAACTGAAAGCGCTCCTTCACTACCCGTAAAATCTGATGTTGCTTGTCCATTTTCATCATAACCTTCAAAAGTTCCGTAATTTATGTAACTTATACCGGCATATAATGTTTGCAAATGTCTATCGTAAGTATAAGCGTAAGAAGCTGTTCCATATGATGCTTCCCCATAATAATTACCATAATTCATTGCTAAATGATTATCCATATCCGGATTTAAAGTGGCAGGGTTGAACATTACCTGATTAACATCTTCGTCATAAATCGTAATCGATTTTCCTCCCAGGGCAGCCTGTCTTGGCGAAGTTGTTAAGTTTAAAAACTGATATGTATACCGCCCTCCTATTTGACCAAAAGAGACGGAAGCAATCAATAACAAAAAAAACAGAGCAAATTTTTTCAACATGTATATTAAGAGCTTATTCTGCATTTAGAACGTGAATATGAGTAAAAAATTATAATTCTGAAACATTTAAATTTTAAAATATAATTTCTAATTCATATTTTTTTTGTATATACAGGACAAAATTACAAAAAAATAAATTATAAATACAAAAATTTTATGAAACATTTGGGAACAGAAATTCTTTCTATCGCCTCATTTTTAAAGCTTTAGATCCTTAATATCATTATAATGCACTTTTTGAATTATTGTACCTTTTTGAAGAACAACAATACTTGGATTTGCTCTTTCTATTGTTTTTAAAGCTGTTGCATCACAAAAATAAAAATCAACATCTAAACCATATTGCTTTTTAGTTTTAGCAATTTCATCTGCTCCGGATGCTGTCATTCCTATTACTTTGTAGCCTTTTGCTTTAGCCTCCTCGTTTAGTTTCTCTAATTTTTTCATTCCTTCAGGATTTGATAAAGCTAAATCATAGGTTACAAAAACTAATAATTTTGGTTCTTTCAAAAACTCTTCTTTATAATCAGAATCATCTTTAGTCATTGTAAAATCGTGAATTGGCGGTACGTAGCCTTCAGTAATTACTTTATCCTTTCTGTCGATAAAAGTTGCACCTTCAGGAATATTCATTAAATCTTTTTCACTAAACTCTTTTTCTACACCATTGACTTTATAGATAAAAATCATTTCAACTACTGATTTTGGGGAGCCTTCAGGAATTTCCATTCCTTTCACAATATTTGTTCCGACTTTATAAGGACGAAAATCTTTTATTGGATTATGATTTAAAACCCTAATTGCTATAAAAATGCATAAAACAATACTTGCTAACGTAATGATATTCGTTACAATATTTGAAAATAAAGGTTTTACCAATTTTTTATTGATGAACAAAATCAAAATAAAGAAGAGTAATACAATATCCTTTGTGAATGACTGCCAAGGTGTTAAGTGTAAAGCATCGCCAAAACAGCCACAATCTTTAACTACATCAAAATAAGCCGAGTAAAAAGTAAGGAATGTAAAGAAAACAATTAAAAGCAACAAACACCAAATCGTAGCTTTTGCTTTGTATCCGACAAGCAGCATAACTCCCAGAACAACTTCTAAAATCACCAGAAATATTGCCAATCCTAATGTAAAAGGTTCTAAAAATGGCATATTAAAAACAGGTTCACTAAAATATTCAGTCAATTTATAAGAGAACCCTACAGGGTCATTTAGTTTTATTAATCCTGAAATAATAAACAATATGCCGACAAATATGCGAGAGAATTGGGTAATGATGTTTTTCATGAATATATAGGTTTAATTTAAATTCCAAATTCTATTATGGAATTTGGGGTTCATTTTTGGAATTTATATTTTATTTCATTGGGTTTAAAATCAAAGCAAAAACAGAATAATTGATCATATCCTGATAATTGGCATCGATACCTTCTGAAACTAAGGTTTTACCTTTATTATCTTCTATTTGCTTTACACGAAGTAATTTTTGAAGAATTAAATCGGTCAAAGAACTCACACGCATGTCACGCCAGGCTTCCCCGTAGTCATGATTTTTGGCCTCCATTAATTCTTTTGTCAATTTAATTTTGGCATCATATAATTCGGTTGCTTTTTCAACATCTAAATCAGGCTGGTCTACAACGCCCAATTCTAATTGAATCAGGGCCATAATCGAGTAATTGATGATTCCGATGAATTCACCTTTTTCATCTTCGTCTACTTTACGGATTTCGTTTTCCTGTAAACTTCTGATTCTTTGTGCTTTTATAAAAATCTGATCTGTTAATGAAGGCAGCCTTAAAATTCGCCAGGCACTGCCATAATCTTTCATTTTATTGATAAATAAGGTACGGCAAACCGTAATTACATTATCATATTCAAGGGAAGTATTCTTCATTTATTGCTGTATATTTGCTAAAATTTCTTCAAAAATAGGGATAATATTAAAGAGTTTCAAGTTTCGGGTTTTCTTTTACTTCAAGTTTTTTTAAAAAAGAACATGAAATTCCGAAAACCTGAAACCTGAAACAAAATAAAACTTGAAATAAAAATGTTAATTAACTGCAAAGGACAACTTATTGATTTGTCAATTCCTAAAGTGATGGGAATTTTAAATGTAACGCCTAATTCATTTTTTGATGGAGGAAAATATAAAAACGAAGACGAGATTATCTTACAGGTAGATAAAATGCTTTTTGATGGTGCCACATTTGTAGATATTGGTGCTTATTCAAGTAAACCAAGTGCAGAATTTGTTTCGGAACAAGAAGAGATTGATCGAATTGTTCCTGTAATCGAATTGATTTTAAAGCATTTTCCGAAAACTTTATTATCGATTGATACTTTTAGGGCTGAAGTAGCAAAAATAAGTATAGAAAACGGGGCAGCAATTATAAACGATATTTCTGCCGGAGAATTAGATGAGAAAATGTTTGCTGTTATTGCACAATATAACGTTCCGTATATTATGATGCATATGCGTGGAAACCCGCAAACCATGCTGAGCCTGACACATTATGATGACATTATAAAGGAAATATTGTTGTATTTTTCTGAAAAAGTAAAAAAAGCCAGAAGTCTCGGAATTAACGATTTAATTTTGGATCCGGGTTTTGGATTTGCAAAAACAACCGATCAGAATTATGAGGTTTTACAAAAAATGGAACTTTTCAATCTTTTAGAATTGCCGCTTTTAGCAGGTGTTTCGAGAAAATCCATGATTTATAAAACGTTAAATAATACACCTCAGGAAGCATTGAACGGAACAACGGTCCTAAATACAATTGCTTTAACAAAAGGTGCAAAAATTCTTCGGGTTCATGACGTAAAAGAAGCAATGGAATGTGTGACCTTGTTCAGTAAACTAAATTTATAACAATTATGAAATACTTTAGTTTAATCCTTATCAGTCTTCTTTTTTCCTGTGGAAACAAAGAAGATATTTTATTGCCAAAATCAAATGTTTCAATAATTAAAAGTGTTGAAGATCTTTCGCCTGTTTATATCTTTTTTAAAACAAAAGGGAAAGATACCCTGGCAGAAGTAAATCGTAAAAACAGTATTATTTCGACCAATTGGATTTTCAATATAGACAAACGCCTGCCTCTGAAACTAGTAATTCCTGAAGTAATGAAACTTCAGGAAAAAAAGCGGGCTGAAAAAGCTCATAAAAACGAAAAAGCCGAAAACTATTATTCGTATGCCGATTCTGTCGGGAAAAATTTAGCCTTTTTGCCTTTTACAAAAGTGTATTATAAAATAGGAAAACCTAATAAAGGAAACTTTACTTTTCAATTTAGAAAAGGAAATGATTTCGTTTTATTAGGTGGTTCTGAAGTTAAAAAGTCAGAATTATTGAAGAAATTTTATAGTACAAAATTCGAAAAATTCTCCAAAGTAGTTTTTTGTTTTGATAAAAATATGAGCTATCAGGAATATCTCCAAAATAAAATTTTACTTCGACAATTTATTTCACATCAATTAGATGAAGTTTCTGAGGAGTTTATATTCTGACAATTCCAACTTTTGCCGCCGTAGCTTTCGCTTGTGGAATTAATGATTTTAGATTAGCAATTCTTGTAGCATCAGACGGGTGTGTACTTAAAAACTCCGGAGTTCCCTGTCCTCCTGACTTAGCAGACATTCTGGTCCAAAATGCGATGGAATCATCCGGATTATAACCTGCTATCGCCATAAGTGTCAATCCTATTTTATCAGCTTCACTTTCATTACTTCTGCTAAACGGAAGCATTACTCCTACTTCTGATCCCAAACCATAATATTTTTGCCACATTTGTTGATTTTCGGCACTTTGACTTCCGGTTGCAACCGCTACTCCAACGGCTCCTAATTGTTGCAATTGAGCTGCACTCATTCTTTGGGCCCCATGATTTGCTAAAGCATGTGAAACTTCATGTCCCATTACAGTTGCCAAACCGGCATCATTTTGTGTAATTGGTAAAATTCCCGAGTAAACAACGATTTTACCCCCAGGTAAACACCATGCATTAACCTCTTTGTTTTCAACTAATTTGTATTCCCAACGATAATCTTTAAGGTATTGCGATTGTCCTAAATATGTTAGATATTTTTCAGCCGCAGCTTTAATTCTCATTCCAACGTTTTCTACTTTTTTAGCATCAGCTGTTCCTGATATTACTTTATTTTCTTTAAGAAAAGTATCATATTGCTGAAAAGAAGACGGAAATAATTCGCCATTTGAAACAAAATTAAGGTCTTTTTTTCCTGTAACAGGATTTGTTGCACAAGAATAAACTAGCAGAACTGCAAAAATGGTTGGGAATAAATATTTTTTCATGATTTATGTTTTTTGAAACAGTAAAATTACTTTTATTTCTCTTTTTATCCTTATACAATTTAGAAAAAAAGTAATATAATTTTAACTAAAAATGATCAGGGAATGTTTGCCTGAGCTGTTTTTTACATCTTTTAAGACAATATTTATATTTAACTAATTTGTTAAAATATTTTAGATAAAAAGAATAAATTTTAATACTATTGTATTAATTTTAACGACTTTACCAAAGTTTATTATATCTTATAAACGCCAGATTTACAGGACTATAATTTTTATCTTATTCACTAATAACAGTTATGGTAATTAATTTTAAATGGCTTATTGCAGTTGTTTTTTTAACATTGTACTTCTCTTTGCATGCACAAATAGACAATAATGATAAAAAGCCATTATCTGTTGTAAAGAAATCCCAGGAAGCAAAAGAAAAAAAAACTGTTACGGCAATCTATAGTTTATACAATAATGGAGAAGAAAAAAAAGCGCTGCGAAGTGTCAAAACTTTTTTAAAAAATGCAAAATATCCTTCAAATATAGCCAGTGCTGTTTTATTACAGGCTTATTACTACAATAAAAGATCTATTCTTGATTCCTCTATTTACTATACCAATCAGGCTTTAAAATTCAATGCCAAAATAACAAATGATTCCTTAAAAAACAGACTTTTTTCTTTGGAATATAATCTAATGGGATTGAATTATATAAGGAAAGGATTATTTGAGGTAAGCAAGAAATGGCATCTAAAAGGACTTGAAGTTTCACAAAAATATAAAGAAACAGATTTATATTATACACATTTACATGGTTTAGCCGGCGTTTATAATTCTTTAAAAGACTCTAAAAATGCTTTAAAATTATTTAAAGAATGTTTAGATTATAAAAAAGATGAAGAAATAACTCTCGGAAGTTATATAAATATTGGTGATATTTATTCTGATTTAAAAGATTACGAAAAAGCCAATTATTATTACAATAAAGGAAAGGAACTCAGTGAAAAAACAAATAATCAACAAGCGAGAGCTGTAATTACACTTAGTCTTGGCGCAAATTATCAATTGCAGGAAAAGACAAATGATGCCATTAAAATGTATAATGAAGTTGTTTCTATTGCAGATAAAAATGAATTAAATCAGATAGCTTTAATAGCACGCGGTAATATTGGAGACGCTTATATTGATTTGAAAAAATATAAGGAAGCAAAAGAAATTTTTATCTCAGCATTACAAAAAGCCACTATTTATGGTTATCTGAATGATCAGGTATATTTTTACAATGAATTAAAAAAGATTGCAGTTTTACAAAATGATTATAAAGACGCATTCGATTATTTAAACAAGGCTACTAAATTAAAGGACTCGATAAATAAAGTTCAACAGATTAAAGAAATTAACGAGCTCGAAATCAAATACAAAACTGCACAAAAAGAAAAAGAAATCAGGCTTTTACAATTTGATAATACTACAAAGAAATTAAAACTTGAAAAGCAGGAAGAGGCTATTGAAAACATGAATCTTCAGGAAGAGATTTCTCAAAAAATAACTGAAAATACCATATTGTTTTTTCAAAATTCCTCTCAAAAGAAGCTTAGCGAAATTTCATTGCTCAAAAAAGACCAACAACTGAAATCATTAGAAATCAAGCAGGAAAAAGAAACTAAATTATTGACTATTTTTGGTTTTTTAATTGTTTTATTACCGATTATTGGATTATTACTTCAATATTATAAGCGACTAAAAACACAACGCCTGCTAAATATCCAACAAGCTGAAATAAGTACCCAAAATATAAACAATCTTTTAAAAGATCAGGAATTAAAATTAATAAAAGCATCAATTAGCGGACAAGACAAGGAAAGGCAAAGAATTTCTCAGGAGCTGCATGATAGTATTGGCGGAAACCTGGCAGCAATAAAACTCCAACTCAATCATTTAGTGATTTCCAGTTCTCCAAAGATTAAAAATCTTACTGCACTGTTAGATGAAACCTATCAACAAGTTAGAAATTTATCGCATACCTTGATTCCGAAGAAGTTTACTCATCATAAATTTTGCGAAGTTTTAGAATCATATTTTAATAATATAGGAGAAGCCAGTAATATTACTACTTCTTTTACAGTTTATCCAAAAAAAGAAATTGATGCTTTAAATGAAGAGATCCAAATTGAAATTTTTAAAATAATTCAGGAGCTTCTGACCAATACAATAAAGCATGCGAAAGCTTCAAAAATCGACTTACAACTAAACCTTATCGAAAATATTCTGAATATTTTATTTGAAGATAATGGTATAGGATTTAACCCTGACGATTATAAACCCGGTATTGGTTTTATAAATTTAGAAAACCGAATTGATAAACTGAGTGGTTCATTTGTAATTGACTCAAAATTTAAAAGAGGTACAATTGCCAATATCGAAATCCCTGTTTTATCAATATCGAATGCCATAGAAGACGAAACAGCAAAAGGAATTAATGTAAAAAAACAACTTGATAACCTGACCAAATTATAACTAAATATTATTTTTATTTATGGAAAAATTAAAACTTATTATTGCCGATGACCACACTATGTTCCTGCAAGGAATTATTTCATTAATAGAACATGAATCTTCAATAAAAATAGTTGGTAAAGCAGTAAATGGTATTGAAGTTTTGAATATTTTAAAAATCCAAAGTGCAGACATAGTCATACTTGATATCAGTATGCCGGAAATGGACGGAATTGAACTAAGCAAAATATTAAAAAAAGAATATCCTTTTATAAAAATTATAATTGTCAGCACACACAGCAATGCGAAAATAATTTCGAGGCTAATTCGTATTGGTGTAAATGGTTATTTACTGAAAAATGCTGAAAAAGCCGAACTATTAGAGGCAATTTATACAGTAGCTGATGGGAAAAAATATTTCTCAAAAGATGTGGAAGATCAATATCTGAGCAACAATCAAAAAATTGAAAAACAAATTTCCAATTTGACAGAATTAAGTTCAAGGGAGAAAGAAATTCTGGTTTTAATTGCCCATGAATACAACACAGCCGAAATTGCCGAAAAAACCTTTATTAGCCTAAATACAGTAAATACACATCGCAGGAATTTATTGTCAAAGCTAAATGCTAAAAACACTGCAGGTCTTGTAAAATATGCAGTTGAAAACGGATTGGTTGATTAAGAACGATTCAATTTACTGCAAATTAATTTCCATAATATTTTCGGATAAAGTATCTTATAAATCTGCCGAATCTGCGCCGAATAGCTGGCGCAGATTTAGTAGATTTTAAAATTATAATGATTAAAGCTACTGTTTTTTAAGCAACAATTTATCTGATGTTTTCGTAAACAGTTCTGCTGTTAAGTGGTTGTATTGCGCGGAAGTTTTCTTCTTCATATATATTCGCATAATCCTCTAATTGATCACCTGTCATTTGAATATTATTCTTGAAAACAATCCATGTTACGGGTCCCTGATTTGGAGTTGAATCCAAATTTGGAGTTGTCAGTGAACCACTATAGCTATAATATTTTCCAGTATCTGAAGGCATGATAGAACTCAAATAAAAAGTATCAGTCATCGCATTTATACCTTTATCTGTTGGAGATGCATCGATAAGCGTTTGCAAAGCACTATTAACCGATCCGGTTTTGATAACTACTCCCAAAACAGCATAAGCACCTGTTTCCGATTTGTTTACAAAGTGAAGTTCCATAGTCCCATATTCTCCGTTTATATTATGTTCGCTATGACGGTGAAAGTGAAATTGCTGTAATTCATAT
Organism: Flavobacterium sp. CF136; assembly: GCF_000282055.1. GTDB lineage: Bacteria > Bacteroidota > Bacteroidia > Flavobacteriales > Flavobacteriaceae > Flavobacterium. The sequence goes on along the minus strand of NZ_AKJZ01000016.1, from coordinate 28,918 downwards.
TTCATACCCTTAATCATAATATAATTGTTTGCTTTATCGGTAGTTGACAAACTTACTTTTAGGTTTTCGTTTGTGTTTTCTACGCTGCTTAGTGTTATTGCATTATAATGAATAACAGGATCTGTAGTATTCATTTTTTCGGTAGCACTTGTGTTGATGCTAATAGGTGATTGTCCCTGAATATTGGTTGTTCCAAGAGGGTAATTATAACTTACTATGCCTTCTGGAAATTCTGTATTCGTTTCATTTGATTCATCTTTATTACAAGAAACGAACATTACTGTTACTATTAATGCAATACTTATTTGTTTGATATATGTTTTCATCTTTTAAGTCTGTGTATTTTTATCTAATTATTGTTTTTGGATATTTTCTTTAAAAAACCAATGGAAAGAACATTCAAAAAGTGACTTAAACAGAAGCTTACTTCCATGTAAATCTATCTTGATTTGTACTTTGGTTTTGAATTAAAGATTTAGCAAATAATCAAATTAAAAATGTGGCGGACGGAAAATTGAAGAAATAAAGTTGAAAAAATAACACGTATTTTTAGAAAGAGCCGTGTTTTGCTGATCAGCTAAAATAATTAAACCGGCAAAAAGATTTACTGGCTGAATTTTTATATCCTTTTTTTTGAGGAAATTACTAACCCGGGACTTGTTATGGGAATTTCTCCTTTTATTATTTTGTTTCTGATGGGATGAGACGATTGGTGTGTCTGACTTTTTTTGAAAAACAAAACTTGGGGTAAAACTGCTGTTTTTGACAGAAACATCTCTTTTAAACAAATCAACAGATTGTCCAAAAGATATAAAAAAACTCATAGAGATAACAATAATCCCTAGTGAAAAATAAAATCGAAGAGGTATTTTAAATATATTTTTCAGCAATTCTTTTGTGGTAGTTTTTTAATATTTGGTTCGGTAATTTGACTGCAAATTTGCAATAAAGCATTGCTTTAACAATATTAATTAACATAATTTTGTTTGTTAAAACAAAAACTAAAATGAAGACCTAAAAACCTGTAAAGCTTATCTTTCAAAACCGTTTCCAAAACGAAAATTTAAAACAATTCCATATGTATCTGGAAATATTACGTTATCAATAGATTTATTATAAGTAAATATTAGTCTTGATTTTTGTGCCAAATGAAAGCCAGCCAAAAAATTTAAGGTATTTGAAGAACGATAACCTCCACCCAATTCGAATTTATTTTTATAATTAACCAATAAATTCAAATCTAATTGTAGTGGAGCTCCTTCGACATGTTTAACCAAAAAGCTTGGATTTATTAGTATATCCTCAAATAAGTCCGTGAAGATGCGATACCCAAAATAGGTATAATACACATTTTTTAGATTTGTATTATTATTTGAATTAAAAGTCCTGCTTAATATGTTTGGTGCCGATAAACCAAAATAAATCCTGTCACGATTATACAAAAAACCTACCCCAAGTGTTGGCGTAAAACTATGTACATTTTTCTGAAATTCAGGATCATTTTCGATTCCCAACTTGGTTAGATTTTCATCATAAATTTGGGCTCCGGCTGTGATACCAAAAGAGATAATATTTGGATCATAAGCCCACCATTTTCCGTATTTATAATCTTTATCAAAAAAAATCTTATACGAATACGATGCAAAAAAATTAGTGGCATAAGTTACTCCTATTTGGCTATGCGCAATCCCGGCTGCCAATCCTATTTTTTCAGATCGGGTCAAAGTATTTACTGAAATATCGAAATTTTTAGGACTCCCTTCTACCGAATTAAAATAGCCGTTTGTTGTTAATGCAATGTCAGTATCTTCATAATAGCCCGCATGCGCTGGATTTATTAAAACTGTATTGTAATTATAGCTCGAAAAAACGGGTGTTTGCTGAGCCATAATTGTATTAGGAATAACTACTAAAAACAGTATTGTAAAAATTATATTAATTTTATTTTTCATGAATTAACGCTTTAAAACAAGGTATCCCTTAAGTTTTTTGAAATGATTTGGTTTGTCTACATTTATTTCGAAGAAATAAGTTCCTTCAGGCAGTTCATCGGCACCAAGACTTCTGCTTTTATTTGCTTTTCCTGCAAAAACATTCGTGTTGTTATTGTAGCCTTTTGTTTGAAAAACCAAGTCTCCCCAACTGTTATAAATTGATACTTTATTCTCCGGGAATTTTTCAATTCCATCAATATTCCAAAAATCATTAATACCATCATTATTCGGCGAGAAACCATATTTAGTGTCGTCCTTTTCATTTGATATGACAGAAACAGTTACTGAATCCTCTGCATCACATCCGTCTTTATTGATAAAAGTAACTATGTAAGTAGTTGTTTGTGCAGGTGTTACTATCGGATTAAAAATTAAACTACTGTTCATTCCCAAAGAAGGATGCCATTTAAAGCTACCGTTCTCAGTTGCCATTGCAGTTAATTGAACAGATTGCCCTTTTTCGATTTCCTGATCTTCGCCGGCATCTACAATTAAAATATCTGAATTCAATAAAAATCTACAAACTTTACTGTTTTTACTTTTGTCGGTTGCTTTTATCTCGACTTCCATTCCATCAACAAATGCACTGCCGGCAACTGGATTCTGAGTAATAATTGGATTTAAATCTTCATTATCTTTTACAGAAATCATTTTGGTGTAATCCGGAATTGTTTTGGTTTTACAGGAAATTATCTGATTAGCGATACAAGCAAAAACAGGTGCTTCAGTATCCTTAATTGTATTGACTATAAAAGAGCAAACAGATTCATTTCCGCTTTTATCGGAGACTTTTATTTCGACTGTCATTCCATCAACAACAAAAGTTCCTGCAAATGGGTTTTGAATAATACTAACATTAGGATCACAATTATCTGAAGCCGAAATCAAGTTTCTATAATCTTTAAGCAGACTACCAAATGCTACACTTTGATTTCCGGGACAAGATGTAATCAATGGTTTAGTTACATCTGCAGAAGCATTGATTTTAAAATCGCATGCTGAAACATTATTCGAAGCATCTTTCGCAGTAATTGTTATCGTCATTCCTGCTGTAAAAGCACTTCCTACCACAGGACTTTGAGTAATAATTGGTGCTGTATCACAATTATCTGTAACTGTTATTAATTTTGTATAATCCGAAATTGTTGCACCACAAGATAAAAACTGGTCGCCAATGCAAGTAATGACTGGTTTTGTTACATCTGCGGAAGCATTGATTTTAAAATCGCAAGCTGAAACATTATTCGAAGCATCTTTCGCAGTAATTGTTATCGTCATTCCATCTATAAACGGACTTCCTGCCACTGGGCTTTGTGTTATTACTGGTGAAGCATCACAATTATCAGTGGCGGTGATTAACGGAATGTAATTAGGTAAAGTCGAACCACAAGCCAAAGTTTGGTCACCAATGCAAGTAATGACCGGTTTGATCACATCTGTGGAAGCATTAACTTTAAAACTACAGGTTTCTGTATTATTCGTAGCATCTTTGGCAGTTATTGTGATTGTCATTCCAACTATAAACGGACTTCCTGCCACTGGGCTTTGTGTTATTACTGGTGAAGCATCACAATTATCGGTGGCGGTGATTAACGCGGTATAATCCGGAATTGTTGCACCACAAGCCAAAGTTTGGTTTCCAATGCAAGTAATTACAGGTTTAATCACATCTGCGGAAGCGTTGACCAAAAAACTACAAGTTTGCGTATTATTCGAAATATCTTTGGCGGTCATTGTGATTGTCATTCCAACCACAAAAGGACTTCCAGCGATTGGACTTTGCGTAATTGTTGGCGAAGCATCGCAATTGTCAGTGGCAATGATTAATGGAATATAATTTGGAATTATTGCACCGCAGGATAGTGTTTGATTTCCAATACAAGTAATTACAGGTTTAGTCACATCTGTTGCTGCGTTGACTTTAAAACTACAGGGTGATTCATTATTAGAAATATCTTTGGCAATCATTGTAATGGTCATTCCTGCTACAAATGGGCTTCCCGCTACCGGACTTTGAGTAACTGTTGGCGAAGGATCTGTATCGTCAGAAGCCGTTACTAAGCTTATATAATTTGGAATTGTAGCACTTCCGCAAGCTAATTGTTGATTTGAGGGGCAAGTTATCGTTGGTGCTTGTGTGTCTCCAACGGATGAAATCGTAAAACTGCAAGTAGCAAAATTAGATTTAGCATCCGTGGCAGTAAGCGTTATGGTTTGCGAGCCACCTGCAAAAATAGTTCCTGCTACTGGAACTTGTGTAACTACAGGACTGCTGTCACAATTATCAGTAACGGTAATAGCTGTTTTGTAATTTGGAATAGAAGCTCCGACAGCCAAAACTTTGTTGGTTGGACAATTGGCAATAACAGGCTTTTCGATATCGTCTATCTTCTTTTTGCCAAAGATTACATAAGCAAAACCGGGGTCGTTATTTATATTGTATCCCGAATAATAATCTTGAATACTTCCTATAATAATATCATCTACACCATCTTTATTTACGTCTCCTGCAAAATTTACTGCATAGTTTGCAGAATAACGCAACTCAATTTTTAGGGCATCATTTGGGGTATAAAAAAAGTAATTGCTGTTTGCAGACCAAGTGCTCTTGCCATACAAAATATTAGCAATTTGATTGGTTATAAAAACAAAATCATCAAAGCCATCTTTATTAAAATCTCCAGCAGGGCCAAAAGAATAGATCGTATTTGTGTTAGTAATTCGGAATCCGTTTGTGCCATTCAGCGTATTCAAATCTAAAACAGCAGGAATAGAAGTGCCTCCAAAAACAATATTACCTTTAGCAAAAGCGATGTCTTTATAGCCGTCTCCGTTAATATCACCCACTTTTGAAACGGCACTATAACCCGATAATGGATTTGCAGAATCTTCTACTCTAAAGCCATTGGTACCATTAAGACTTGAGATATTGAAAATAGCAGGAAATGGATTTGCACTTCCATATACTACGTATTCTCTACTGCTCTTTCCTCCAATGGCAATATCCGGAATGCCATCGCCATTAATATCCCCTAATCCTGCTACAGATGGTCCTATCCTATTTGGGTCGGCGTTCCCTTCAATAATAAAACCATTGCTACCGTTAATTTGATCTGTATTTAATATAGAAGGAAAAGTAGGTGCGCCATAAATAATAGTACACTTACCGTTATTCGTTGTAGAATCTCCACTAGATATAATGGCAATATCATCTTTTCCATCTTTATTAAAATCACCAATAGCATCAATACTATAGCCAAAATATTCATTTTTGGTTTTTACTCCACTTAAAGTAAAGCCATTTGTACCGTTCAATGTTGATAAAAAGAACTCAGGAGCGAAACCGGTACTTTTTCCATAAATAATATATACATAACCTAAATTTCCATTAGAATCCCATACACTAGGATTGCTAAGCATCAAATCTCCAATTCCGTCACCGTTTATATCTCCTGCACTTCCTACGTCATACCCCGTTCTGACGTAAATAACAGCAGGATTGGTATTTCGAATAGCAAAACCATTGGTTCCGTCTAAAAAGGCCAAATCAATATTGGGCGGAAAACCGGATGCTTTGCCGAAAACAACAAAAGCGCCACCTCTAATCTGTGGATACTCTGTTCTGTTTGGTCCTTGAAAATAAAAATCTTCTCCAGTTGCACTAACAATAAAATCAGCAATACCGTCTGCGTTGATGTCTCCAACAGTATTTACACTATATCCCGTTTTGGTACTGTGCTTTTCGCCATAAATTGTAAATCCAATTGTACCATCAAGATTGCTAGTTTGAATTCTATCTGTTTTACAATCTATAGTGGTAGTTTGGGTTCTTTTTTTAACTAAGAATGTACACGATTCTGTGTTTCCTGATTTATCGGTAACGGTTATGGTTACATTTGTGTCTGTAGTAAATAATGTCCCTCTTGGTGGTGTTTGAGTAAAAATCAATTCTGTACTTTGAGTACAATTATCACTTACGGATTGCAAAAAAGAAACATAATTAGGTAAAGTAGCATTAGCATACAATTCTTGATTAGTCGGGCATTGTATAATTGGCTTTTGGGTATCATAGCGATCTAGTTTTTCTCCATAAAAAACATACGCTTTTCCTTTTTTATTATAAATATCATTAGTACCTACAGACCCAACAATAAAATCATTCGTACCATCATTATTAAAATCTCCAATTCCTGCCACATCTTTTCCAAAAGTATAATTCGAACTAATATCTTCGTCATTATACACTTGATACCCTATTGTTCCGTTAATGGTATCTTCGGTGATGGTACCTGATGCGGTTGAACCACCAAAAACAACATAAACCGCACCCAAATGTGAAATCCCTCCATTAGTCGAAGAGAAAATAATGTCTGAAACACCATCTTTGTTTACATCCTTTACGCCATGTACCACTTTTCCTAATTGTGTATAATAGTCTAGTTTGGATTGAAAAACAATTCCCGTACTTGCTGTTATACTAGAAGCAGGAAATGTGAGTGGGAATGTGTTTTTTCCAAAAACGATATACACTTCTCCAGAATTTTCAATGCTGTTTACTTTCTTTCCCGGTGCCCCGATGATTATATCTTTTATTCCATCGTTATTAAAATCGCCTGCCCCTGCTACAGATGTTCCCATTGCCGTATATTGTCCGGAATTCGTTATTATAAAACCATCTGCTGCTGTTAATAAATCTAATTTTAATAGCGTCGAAAAACCTGTGGTTTTACCAAACACAACAGCAACTCTACCCACACTACTTTCAGTTCCCTCGGTATAATTTGGAAAGCCCAAAATTAAATCATCTATACCGTCATTATTTATATCTCCTGCATTTCGTACTATTGAAGCAGTACTGCTTCCTGTTTTTGAAAAACACTCTATTTTAAAGCCATTCGTTCCATTTATACTTGAAGTAGTTGTATTTGAAATACCCGATTTTCCAAAAAGCACAACATAATTTATGTTGAAGTTTACATTCGTAATTAGCACTACGTCATTGTTTCCATCTTTATTAAAGTCACCTGCATCGCTAACGCCCATAACCGCAGTATTTGTAGTTTGGTCAACGGTAATAACAACTCCATTTGTGGTGTTGATATCGGTTCTGTTGTATAAGGGTAAAAAAGCAGTTTTAGATCCAAAAAACACAAATGCTGTACCTTGACCTGTGAGGTTAAAATTGTCCCCCACAATAATATCATCAACACCATCGTGGTTAAAATCACCAGCAGTGCTTATCATTGCACCTAGTTTTTCGTTTTGTGCTACACCTCTTATCACAAAACCATTGGTACCGTTTAAGGTAGTAACATCAAAAGTAGTAGCCGTAATTCCTGTTCCTCCAAAAATGATATAAATTTCACCCACATCACTCAATGTCCCAGCATTAACTCCGGGGGCTCCAATCATAATATCAGCAATACCATCTCCATTTATATCGCCTGCACTTTTGGTGGTGGTTCCAAGATGGTCATTTGCGGTTTTCCCTTCTGTAGAAAATCCGTTTGTCCCATTTAAAATAGTATGAGGTACTTCGGGACAACCTTGACCATAGGAAACTAGGCTGTTGACCAACAAAAAAAGTGACGTAATTATATAAAAAAATGATTTTTGAACTGAAATGATACTGTTTCTCATTATACAATTTTGATTTTATATTAAATCTAAAAAAGCAAAACTAGCTGTTGAGCAAAAAATATCCGTCACTATAAATGATGATTTTTCTATTTTAAAAAAATAAACCACTATGGACTGAAAGTCCATAATTTGGTTTGGCAGACTGAAAGTCTGCAAGGTTGCAATATAATTTAACCGCAGATTCGCAAATTATTATAATTATTAATCTTTTAAAATCTGCGAATCTGCGGTGTAAAAATTTTTAGAAGCTAAAGCGAGATGCACTGAAAGTGCATAGTTTTAAACTCTATTTGAGACCAATAAAATGGGTGTATTTTTGTTACAGCAAATTTTCAATAGCGGTTTTAATTCGCTCTTTCTCTTTAGTCTCAAGGATTGTTATAGGCGAAAGGATTTCCAGATGAAGTGTATGCTCATTTAGTGTAATGGTATTATTTGTTCCAATGGTAATTTGGATGTTTTTGATGGCGTTTTGTACCAATTTTTTACCCAATTCATCTGCGGTTAGCGCTTCAAAAATGGCAGGAAGATAGCCAATGGTGCGCAACACATCGCTTCGGGAATTTTCAGGAAAAGCATCAACATCCAGAAGGAATTGTGTTTTCTCTCCGATGATTTTTTCTAATTCGATTTCAGTATTTTTGATGGCTCGTTTGAGTTCCAAACTTCCCACTATGGCGGTGTTTTCTGGAGCAGAAAAAAACTTTAAATAATGATTCGGGTCAACGAGTGTTATGGCTGTTACCTGACTACTTGAAACCAAAGTAATTTCGGATTTTGAATACGAATCGGGAATTCCTAGTATCATCAGTAAATGCTCGTTAGCTGTTTTTCGGGAATGAATAATACTGCCACATATAGTATTTCCTGTATGCAACAATAATTCCAGTTTGGGTAAACTGGAATTATCTTCTGTATTTTGTGCTAAATCAGCGAGTTCTGTAAACCAACCGGAAAAGTCTTTGAACAGATTTTTTTTATAAGATGCAATTATAATTACAATAACGCTTCTACATAGTTTGCAATTTGAGAATCGGTTTGTGAACTGAAAGATCCCTGAACCAATTGAACTGTCAAGGATAATGTATTGTCTTTAAGTTCCATTTTCACTTCATCATTATTATCTGAATTAGTTAAATGAATAGTTGACATTTTGTCCTGCAAAGCCTCTTTCCCCATATCATCAGAACATATTTTTTTTACGAATGATTCTAAATCATCAAAAACGATGTCTAATCTTGAAAGCGGGTATTCATCATATGCTGTAAATGTATTCCAGTCAACATCTACTTTAATATCATATCCGGCTTTATCTTTTAATTTTGCTTCAAAAGCCGGAAGTTTCTCTGTTTTAATTGATTCTGCTAAACGTTTTTCTGCTAAACCCATGATTTACATTTTTTATTATTAGTTAATTATAAAACTTTATAATACAAATCTAATTCGGAGTTTTTTAAGGGCTATCACTATAAATAATGATTTTACATTTTGAAAAAAGTATCGGCTAAAATTATTCTGATCAAAAAAATCAGAATAGTTTGTTTGTTTTAGAAGAGACTGTCTTGGGTTTGGATACACTTGTCGTATCAAAAACAATATCATAGACCTTTTCATTATAAATTTCTCTCATTTCAAGTCTTGCATTATTCAGCTTAGTTATTTCAAGCTCGACCTCTTCATCCTTGTCTATTAACCACTGTGGACTTTTTATCTGGGTAATTATTATTTTAGTTTCTTCCTTATCCTGCCATTTCCATTTACCAAATTCTGTTAAATTAGTTTTTGAAGAAATAATACTAAAGTTCGTAAAACAGGTTCCCGCCTTAGAAAAATTTATTAAGTTGGTGGTATCCTTAACAGATACTTTTCTGGTAAATTTCCAGGTGTTATCACATAATAAATCAGTTTTGGGTGTACTTGCAAATTCAGCCGCTTTAGTTACATTTAAATCATATGTGTAAGTATCAGACCCTTCGTATTTAATCGAAAATTTGATATGATTTGGATCACTGTCATCAAACTTCACAGTTCCGAAATTAGACAGTAAAAAAATATCCGTATCTAAAATTTCATAAGTGCCCAGCAAAACAATCTCTTCTGCTTCATTCGTTTTTGAAGTTGAAGCAATGTTGTTTTTTGTAATAATATAATTTCCGTTACTATCAAATTCGATCGATTTGAATTCTGTTGAATTATTAACAATCCATTTATTCTCAATACTTTCCTTTTCAGAATTATTATCCTCTTTGGAACAGGAAAAGAAGCTGGCTATTATTAAAAGCGAAACGATAATCTGTTTTAATTTGTTCATTTTTTTTTTAATTTATTCATTAAATATTTTGGAAACGATTAATTATGGTTCAAATTGTTTTTTTACCACGCTAAGTTATAATTTTTTCTTATCATACATAAATAGATGTTTGTAAGATTCCGGTACTTTTTCTTTCAGGTTTTGACTGTCATCGATGTATAATTTTTCCATACCAATCATTGATTCCGGTAAAGTAGTGACATTGGTTAAAGTTAGGCTCAAATACTCTAATTGTTTTAATATACCAATGTTATCGGGTAAATTTGAAATTTCATTGGCACCAATATTTAGTCTTTTTAGGTTTTTAAGTTCCAAAACAACAGAGGGAAATTCTGTCAGTTTATTTGAAAATAAATCTAAATCTCTTAATTCTGTCAGTTGGGTCAGTTGGGGTGAAATTTTTTGAATTCTGCAGTGTTCCAACGACAATTGCTGCAATTTGGGAAGTTTTGAAATGGCATCCGGAATTTCATTTATTGGCGCGCTTATTTCCAAATGGGTCAGGTTTTTCAATCTCTCAATTTCAGGAATCCATTCGTGAAGATTTTTATCAATCAATTTTAATGAAGTTACTTCATCAGGCTGCAACAATGCTTCTTGTAAAGTTACCGGCAAAGTATTAAAATGCTCTTCTGTTATGTCTGAAGGAATATCGGCCGATGGATTCGTATTTGTAACCGGACGTACAACAAAGACACCGCCACCCAAACGGTTACTGCCTGAATTTTGAACTGACTCCATAAACACAAGCGATTTTTTTGTCCGATACTTTGCCGGCAACTGAAAAGTACGAAGACCTAAATTATAGGCTGGAATGAAACTTATTTTTTCAACCTCTAAAATTTTGATTCTGAAAGTTTCTCCTTTTGCCTTAAAACGAACATAAGCTGTACCCGAGGATTCACCAGGACCATAGATTGGAATAATGCCCAACTTTACAATACCCTGCAATCCTGAAGAATATTGGGTTTTATATTTTTCAATCTTAAATTCCCTTTTAAAACCCAGTCTCCAATATATAAACGGGTTTATATTGGTCGTTTCCAGCCAGATCATTTCTATTGATGGCTTCGACTGCGGAAAGGTTTCCTTATTCTGAATATCTGGCAAATAATAATCCTCACGATTATTAATCGTTCGGTCTTCCTGAAAACGACAAATCATACGGCTGTCTCTTAAGCCTGAAAGCAGAATCTCAATTTTACCCTGACGTTTGAAAATTACACCTGCTTGATGAATATCATCACGCGAAGCCCGAAGATTAATAAATTCTACATACTCCGCCGATGTATATAATTGTATAAAAAGTTTTTCGAAATCTCTTTTACCCAAATCCAGGTTTGAGTTGTGTATATGATCGTAGTGAAGGATATCTTTTTTTCCTGTCCCTAATAAAGGAATATAGGATGAAGGTCCATAGAAACAGCCGCTTCGGTAGGAAAAGCGTAAAGGGGTTTCAAATGTAACAATATTATTTCCTTCTTCATCCAATAAGGCATACGAATCTCCATCAGGTTTTGTTTTCGTTTCATATACTCTAAAAGGACCGCTTTCATCCACATTCGAATAAACCATGTATTGTTTTAAAGATGGGATATAAAAATAACGCGGATAATACACCCGCCCGCGAAGTACCGGGGCAAGTTCATATTTGTTTGACTTGCTTAATATGTTATTGCGAAACAGATATTTATATTTTAATAGATTTCGGGTTTGGCCGAACAGAAAGAATCCCAATAATAAAGCAGGAATTATTATATACAAGTTTGTCATTTTAATCATTTTTTATTTTTTATCAGTACACAAACAGCAAGTGAAAATCTCCAGTTCATTAGTATCCGTATTCATAATGGATATTATAATTTTGATGTTTTTATCGTTGAAGTAAATTAATTTATCAAATCAAAAAAATCCTTTGTATATCTTCCTCGCTAATCGGAATTTCTTTACTATCAGGATAATCTATTAATATTTCGTCATTAAAAAGCAATTTGACTGCCCCGTTAGGATAAAGTTGAAGGTATAATGGTTTTGTTACTTTACCTCTGAATATCTTTAAATTATTTGTCGAATGTTTCCCACGGTCAATTATAAGTTTATCAAAAGGGAAAGGAATTTCTATGGAATAATATTTATTCTCAACAAACGAAAACCAGGATAGTAACAGCATATTTGTACTAAAAGGAATCTGAACCGGCTCTCTAAAACCGTGTTTATTTGCATAATATTCCCTGGTTTTGGTTTTCATTGCAATAAACTCTTTTTGAGAGTAGTATTGCATGTTCTTTTTTATATTTATGTTGGATGATTTTCTGTTTACAGTATTTATAAACTGAACATTATTTACGGATAATAACAGCTCCGAATCATGATTAATAATCAGGAACACTTTTACAAAATCAATAGCCTGACGTTGTTTTATGTAATAATAACGGATTAATTTTATACTATAATAAAATAACGGTAAACCAAACAAAATCAGCAGCCATGAATAAAAATAAAAAATATTGAATTCATTATTTTTTTGGTACAGAACCAATAAATAAAAACCAAAATCGGCAATCAGTAAAACCATTAATACGATCAGAAAAGAAATAAACCGAAAGAAAACCAATCTATATCCTGAATCATTATTTGTGCTGCTTAAAATTAACATCCGGCTTTTAAAATCTTTGTGATAATAATTAGCAGCCAACGCAACAATAACATTAAAAAGAATCATAGCCTTAGTTCCTGAAAAATATAAAACGGGATACGAAATATAGGATACTATTACTAATGGCAAAATAATGCCTGTAAGCAATTTTTCAAAATTAATGCTGACCGGTTCGACTTTTTTATACAATTTATATCTCTTCATAAATTTTGCTGGAAATTGAAATTTTAAATCGTTAGGTGTAATTCAAAAACGTGTCAGGCAGAGTCTGTTCGACTCCGCTTAAAATAAACTTAGTCGAAGCCCTTTGCATGTAAAAAGCCTTCGATTCCGCTCAGGATGACATAGATTTCTGGAAATAGAAAGATTTACTCAAATTTATGATTATTGGTTTTCTAAAGCATCACTATTTGTAGTGATTTTCTATGAATAATGCATTCCTTTGCTTTCTAAAATAGCATTTAATGTTGGCGATTCGTGCCCTGTTTTTTTAGATTTTTCTGCTGCCTCGAATGCTTTTTTCGGATTATTCAATTTACAATAGATTTCGGCAAGGTTACATACATAAGTTCCTTCTTTTGGGTTTGTTAAAATTGCCTTTTCAAAATAAGACAGCGATTCCTCATAACGCAATTCTAAATCTAATATGCATCCAAAACTATTATAAATATGTGCCAAAGCTGCCGGTTCATGCTCTGTTTTAGCAATAAAATAGTCTTTTTTGGTATAGCAGGCTTCAAAACCTTCCTTATACCACACTAATCGGGCTTCCAGAAAATATGCAAAACCATATCTTGGATCTATTGCCATTATTTCATCACATTTTTCCTGAGCCAGATCGTATTGTTTGTTTGCAACCAAATCCCAGGCTTCTTTTAACAGGGAACGTTTTTGCTGATCTTCGTCTATGTCAAGCAAATGATCTTCCATGTCTTGTTTGCGGTCCTTATGAATTGTAATCTTCCAATCATTAAATACTATAGATTTTTCATTTACGATAATTCTGAATTTTAAATCTGTCAACGAATCTTCAAAAACGAGCTCAAACGCAACAGGAATTTCATCATTTCCCTCAGTAAGTCTGTGGATAAATTGATAAAGTTTTTGAGTGTTGATACGTAAAGTTAGCCAATCATACAAATAATTTCCTCTGTAAACAATTTCAAGTTTTTTTGGTAAGGATTTCAATGCCGGGATTTTCAATGCATCAATTTCGCTTTTGTATTCACTAAATGAAACATCAAATACTTCCAAATAATTTTCCCCCTTAAGTCCGGAAACATTCATACTCCAGAGAATTAACTTGTTTTTTATTAAAAAACGTTCTTCAATTCCGTTGGAAGATTTAATTTTTTCTACTAAAGCCGAAAATGCTTTTGGGTCGTTATAATATTCATGTGAACGGCGATGAAATTCAATCTTGTTATTACGTACCTCGTCTGTAATAACACTTGGAAAATTCTCAGCGAGATCAATTAAAACCATATCACTGTTAAAAAGACGAACTCCCCCATTAGCATGAATATGCAGATTTAGTCTTTTGGTTTTCTTACCTCTCAAAGCAGCAGAAACATCTGTAGGGTATTTTTCCTGTTCAATAACCAGTTTTTCAAAAGGAAAAGGCACTTCGATATCATAATATTTATCCTCTATAATCGAATACCAGGACATGAAAAGACAATCTGCATCAAAAGGCATGTGAATAGTATTGCTAAAAATATCTTTTTCTAAGTAATAATTTCTATCGCTGTCATCCATTTTTTTCAACTCAGCTTCCGAATAATAACAAAGAGGTTTTTCTAATTTAACGTCCGACATTGTACGATTTGAAGTATTTACAAATTGTATACTATCAATACATATAAACAGCTCTTTATCATGATATACCTCCAGTGATACTTTTAGATAATTTACAGCCATTGTCCTTTCTTCAAAATAATAACGGCTATATTTAAAAGCATAATACAATATTGGAATACCTAACAAAACAACTAACCAAAACCGAAAATAAAAAGTATTAAACAATCCTGTTTTTTGGTAAACAACGAATGTATAAACTCCGTAATCAACAAATAATAACACTGTCAATATAAGGACAACGCCCTTTAAAAAATCGAAAGTTATATGTATACTTGACTTACCATAATTATAAAGATAAAAGTAAGAGCACCATGAAATAAACACATTAAAAAAGATCGCAATGGGAGCTCCAAAAAAATAAAGCAATCCATAAGTAATAAGTGATGCAATCAATATTAATACGATAGGAAAAGCTATTTCTCCACTAAAATAAACCTCATTTGTTTTTTTATAAAAACTGTAATTCTTTTTCATCATTTTCAATTATTTAATTTCAGTAAGAATATCTAAATCTTCAATTCGCTCAGGCGTTGGCATTGGATCATAAGATGCCTGAATTGCCGGCTTTTGTTTACCTGTTTTTTTATTCAGGACATATTTACCATACGAATATTGATTTTGAAGATCTATAAAATAATCTTCTTCTCCCTCATAAATTGTATTTTCAAAATCAGAAGAAAATCCCCCAAAATTTTTCTTTATAAATTCAATTGACTTTTTGTCTTCTTTGGTCTCAATATAAAACTCAGATTTAAAAAAATCATCAAATGGTGAAATTTCATTCGTATTTAAATTAACTGTTATATCATATGAAAAACGTTTTTCAGGATCTGTCCCAAGTGGAATATAACGTATGATTCTTCTAAATTTAACTAGTATTTCTTTACTGTTTCCCCATGCTGTACCTTCAAAATCATTTAAATCAATTACTAAAGAAGGCTGCTTCTCTTTCAGGGTTTCTAATGCTATTTCTATAAGTTCCTGCTTTTTCTTTGACTTTAAATGCTCCATACTATATGTTGTTTTATGTTGAGCAAGGGAAAAAATAGTGTTAAGCATTAAAATCAGTATTAAAAGGAAAACCTTGTCTCTTCTGTTTTTCTTCACCAAATTACTCTTCATTTGAAATTTTATCATCGTTTATTTTTCTTCAATAACTTTTATAAAATCAGTGTCTTCCCTAAAAAATTGACTGATCAGCACGAAACTTATTGAATACAATAATTTATTGAGGTAATGAATTATACCATTCAGTAAACCAAATATTTAAAAGAGAAACATACTCTTTATCTAAAGAACTAATTCCTGCAATTTCTATATTATGAATGTCTTTAAATTTTTCTTTTAAATTTATTCATCCGATTGATATGTCTAATCTCTTACCAATTCTAATTAATGATAATTTTTCTATTGGCCGTTTTATTTTCATTTTCCAAAACGATAAAATAAACTCCTTTAGACAGTTCAGATAAATTGATGGAATGATCTTTAGTATTATTTAAAAACACAAATGATTTTTGTAATTGTCCAAGAGTATCGTAAACAGTTATTTTATCTAAAACTGCATTTTTAATGCTTACTTTCCTTTTTATTGGATTTGGACAAATTAAAGTCTGATCAAAAAAAGAATCATCTTTTACAGATAGAATATTTTTTAGAGGATATGTACTTGTTTCTTTTTTAGAATTTATTTTCACGGAGTTGTATTGACCGTAATTTGAAACACTAAAACAAACAGATAAAACGAGTAAAATATTTTTCATTTAGCAATTAATATATTTAACAAATTTAATTTTTACCAAAACGTAAGGAATCATTATAAATGATGATTTTATTCAAACGCAATATTATAAACAGAAAATGGGCTGTCTAAATAATTATAGATAGCCCATTTTTTTAATAAACCTGAATGTTTAATTTTTAATCAATTTCGATACATACGTGTTTTTATCGCTTATGACTTTGACAAAATAAAGTCCTTGAGCTAAGTCTGACACATTGATTTTTTCAATAGTATTTTGAGATAAAAATGATTGCTTTTTAACTATTTTACCTGCTGAATCTGAAATAATCACTTCTGAAATTAGCTCGTTCAAAGCAGAAACAGTCAATTCATTCGCTACGGGATTAGGATACAATTCCACATTATTTTTGATTTCTGTCTTCACATCATTTGTAGTTGACGAATCTATTTTTTCTTGTGATAATCCATTTAGAATAGCATCAATAATTTCTGCTTTTTGTTGTTCTGTAATACCAGTAGTATTAGCTGTTTTAGCTGTGGTATTAAAGGTTAACTGGTATGTAAAATCACTATCATAACAATCACATTCCGGTGTGTACATTCCAATTATATACATTTTATTATTTGCAAAAGTATAACCCGGAAAAGTAGTGGTAAGATTCCATGCAGTAGGCGAAGAAGTCCCTGCAAATGGAGGCAAATTACTTCCGGTATTATTTCCATGAGCAAAAGTACTCCAGTCAATCACAATAGAAGGATATGAAGTTACCTCTGCTACATACCAATGGTATTTTCTACAATTTCCTTTAATACTGTCATCTGTTGTTGCTATACTATTAACAGATGCAATAATCGCATTATTCGTTCCATTGTGCTGTACCGTAATTGCAAGCCCCGGATCACTTAAGGCACCTACATAAATATCATCAATCGCCAGGTCATTTCCATCACCATTTCCTGTTTCGTCAATATAAATTCGAACGGTTTCACTAGTTCCAGTTGCTGTAAAAACTACATCTATATTTTGCCATGCACAAGCATTCGTTGTCGGCATATTTACTGTAAACACAGCTGAGGTGGTAGTTCCTGCTTCCATTTTAACTTGTGGAAGAATATCAAAAGTACACTGTTTCATGTTTTTGAAATTGGCACAAAAACGATAGGTTGTTCCTTTTCTTAAACCTGTTATCGTTTGTTCCCAAACCACGGAAGAACCGGATTGTTGTGTTTTTCCGTTAACTGTCAAATATTTAGTATTTGAAGCATACGCTACAGGATCAGCACAATACGAATGATCCGTTACTGTTGCTCCAAAAGCTACTGCGGAATTAGTTACATTAAATTGTCCCGGATAAGTTAATGCATCCAGCGTATAAGCACTGGAGAAACCTGTATTGCCAGCCTCAAAATTACCGTTTACAACCAAATTCTCAGAATCACAACAATAGGAACCTAAATTATTTATACAAAAACAGATGTCATTATTAAAACCTACCGTTTGTCCGTATTGTACCCCTAAAACAGGATTTGCAGAATACTGGACAACCGTTTGTACGTTTCCGTTTAAATCAATTAAATTAAAAGTCAGTTTTGCCACCACATCATAACAAGTCCCCGGTGTTTGATTTGGGAAATCAGTTGCGGCTATATCAACTGTATAATTGGAACCTGCAACTGTGGTAGCAGCTATGGTGTTCAACAATGTTCCGTTTTGATAAATTTCAAAACTAATCTGAACATTGGCTGCCAGAGCAGGAACAGTAAATGTCCCATTAAAAGTTTGTTTCGGATTTATACAATCGTGTCCTTTTAAATCTAAATCAATAACTCCTTCTGAAGTATTTTTACAAGTCGTACACGTATCATCAATATAGGTATATCCATTATGACCACCCGCAGAACAATCTGAGTTAATAAACATGATCACCACTTCTTTCCCTATATGGCTTGACAAATCCAAATAGGCACAACGCCAGTCTCTGTAATATTTCACTCCTTCACCAGGAGAGTTAGTTGCACTGATAAAAGGATTAGACGGAGCTGCAATATCTACCATTTTATCTACAGTTACTCCAGTCATATCTACCGCTTCAGCTACAAAAAAGACTTCAGAACCATTGACGCTTCCATTTGGATTTGAGTGACTTTTATCCATTACCATAGCATATTGAAAATAGTATTTTGCATTTGCTGCTGTCACAACAAAACGCTTGGCAACACCTTCTGCTCCGTAACCTGGCTGGTCATTTCCTAAACGAAGTGATTGTGTCCCGGAGGAACCCGGTGCTGTTTTAGACATCGAAAAAGAAGGGCTCGAAGCCAATAATAGAGCATCTGTTCCTGTTGTTTCGATTGAAGTAAAATTCTGTCCATATGCCAAACCAGTAAAAGGCAATGCCGAAACTCCCGGATTTAATGTTAAGCCATTTTCAATTGGAAGTGTTTGAATTCCATGTTTCAGGCTCAAACCAGTCCATCCGCTGTAACCACTTTCAAATCCCGAATTAACACAAGGATCTTTAGAAACTTTTATATTTTGTAAAATAGACTGGATTTGTGTAGAAGATTTAATCGAGGGTTCAGATTGATTTTTGATAAATTGTTCAATACTTCTCGCCTTGACTTCTTTAGTCCAGCTTAAATCATATTCATAATGCAGTTTAGCATTTTTGACAGTTATTAATGTGTCCTGATATTTCTGTGCAGAAACTGACCCGGACATTAAAATGAACAATCCCGTAATTAGATGTACAATTGTTTTCATAATAAATAATTTTGAGGTTAATAAATGTATAAACACACATCTATATCAGAATTCATTTACAATTGTTACCCCTTTAAGCTTTAAAATAAAAAAATGCCTCTCCAAAAACTGGAAAGGCATTTAAATACACTACTGAAGCTATTCTATTTTGTAAGCAGTAATTCTCTGTATTTGGTTAATGTCCAACTTTCATCGTCAACCAATAATTCAAGTTTATCACAATGCTTACGAATTTCGTCAAAATAAGGTATTACTTTATTACAATATGCTTCTGCCATTTTTTGGGCATCAGTTAATTGGTTTGCCGTTCTTCGTTCATTTGTCATGGTGGCAACCTTCGAATTAATTCCTTCGATATGGTTTGAAATTTCTTTTATCAAAAGAATTTGTTCCTTGGCAATGGTTTCAAATTCTTTGCCGAAAATTTCTTTTAATCCTTTTACATTTTCAATTAAAGTATTTTGATAACGAATAGCTGTCGGTATCACATGGTTTCTGGAAATATCCCCCAAAACCCTTCCTTCTATCTGGATTTTTTTAGTATATTCTTCTAATTCAATTTCATAACGTGCTTCAGCTTCAATATGGTTTAAAATACCCATTTCATCAAATAAATCCAACGCTTGTTTTGAAACTTTTGCTTTAATTGCTTCCGGAGTAGTTTTAAAGTTACTCAAACCTCTTTTTGCCGCTTCCTTCTCCCAGGCTTCACTATAACCGTCGCCTTCAAATAAAATTTTCTTCGATTGTTTGATGTATTCCCTTAAAACATTGAAGATTGCATCATCTTTTTTCATGTCTTTAGAATCAATTAAAGCATCTACTTCAATTTTAAAATCCTTCAGCTGTTTGGCCACAATAGCATTTAAAGTAGTCATTGCATTTGAACAGTTTGCATTTGAACCTACCGCTCGGAACTCAAATTTATTTCCTGTAAAAGCAAAAGGCGAAGTTCTGTTTCTATCCGTATTATCCAAAAGAACATCCGGAATTTTACCCACAACATTCAGCTTTAAATCGGTTTTTTCCTCAGGAGATAATTTACCTCTGGTTACACTTTCCAATTCTGATAAAACTTTTGTCAATTGTGCCCCAATAAAAACCGAAATAATAGCCGGAGGCGCTTCATTCGCTCCTAACCTGTGATCGTTACTGGCTGTCGCGATAGAAGCTCTTAATAAAGTTTCGTAATCGTTGACTGCTTTTATGGTATTAATAAAGAACGTCAAAAACTGTAGATTACTCATTGGGGTTTTACTCGGACTCAATAAGTTAACTCCGGTATCTGTTGCCAATGACCAGTTGTTATGTTTTCCGGAACCGTTTACACCTTTAAAAGGTTTTTCATGAAATAAAACTTTAAAATCATGACGTTCTGCTACTTTTTGCATTACATCCATCAATAAGGAATTATGGTCAACGGCAAGATTTGTTTCTTCAAAAATTGGAGCCAGCTCAAATTGATTTGGTGCCACTTCGTTATGACGTGTTTTTACCGGAATTCCCAATAACATACATTCCTGCTCTAAATCTCTCATATACGTTAATGCACGGGTCGGGATAGATCCAAAATAATGATCATCCAGCTGCTGTCCTTTTGCAGATGTATGTCCCAATAAGGTTCTTCCGGTCATCATTAAATCCGGGCGTGAATTCGCCAAAGCTTTATCAATCAGGAAATATTCCTGTTCCCAGCCTAAAGTAGCTGTAACTTTTTTGACATTTTTATCAAAATATTTGCACACTTCGGTTGCTGCTTCATCCATTGCTGACAAAGCTCTTAATAACGGAATTTTATTATCTAAAGCCTCACCTGTATACGCAATAAATACTGTTGGAATACATAAAGTTGTTCCGTAGATAAACGCAGGCGAAGTCGGATCCCAGGCAGTATATCCTCTGGCTTCAAAAGTATTTCTGATTCCTCCGTTAGGAAAACTTGATGCATCCGGTTCCTGTTGTACCAATTGGGCACCGCCAAATTTTTCTACCGGATCACTCCCGTCAAAAGATGTTTCAAAAAAGGCATCATGTTTTTCAGCAGTAGTTCCGGTAAGCGGCTGAAACCAGTGTGTATAATGAGTAACTCCTTTTGCCAAAGCCCACTCTTTCATCCCCATTGCAATATACTCTGCCTGTTTTCTGTCTATTTTAGTTCCGTGCTGAATAGCATCCCTCACTCCTTTCAAGCCATCTGAAGTCAAATATTGCTTCATTGCTTTCTCATTAAAAACATTTGAACCAAAAATGGTTGATTTTTTATCTATTTCTTCAAAATGTACAGGCTTTCTCGATGAAGCTTCTTTCAAAGCTTGAAAACGTAATGTTGACATGTATATAATTTTTAAAAATTCGTAATAATTCAATTGAAAAAGAATAACAAATATAAAGAATAAAAAAGCCTTTTTAAAAGATAACTTTTTAGAATTTTAAGAACCGATTTTTCAATAAAAAAGTCTATTTACAAAGAATACCGAAAATGTTTTAAAGAAATATAACAAAATAGTCAGGTAATACTCAATAAATAAACAATTTTTCGTAATTTAATTATAATAAAAATCAAAAAAACCGTTCGTTTATTACGAATTTATTTTTTAAACATTAAAAAATTGCTATTTTTCAAATATACCCCTGCCAAAATTGCGCTTATGTAAAAAATTATAACTAGTAACACAAAATATACCCCCTTATTTTTATGACTAAAAAAATAAATCTATATTTGACCCAGCGAAAAAAAACAAAAAAAATTAATTTATATTATTATGGCTAAAATTAAGTTAGAGTACATTTGGTTAGATGGATATGAACCAACTCAAAATCTTAGAAGTAAAACTAAAGTTGAAGAGCACGAAAATTTCAAAGGAACATTAGAGGAACTGGGGAACTGGTCATTTGATGGTTCATCAACAAAACAAGCCGAAGGAGGTTCTTCTGACTGTTTATTGGTTCCTGTTGCGATTTATCCGGATCCAACTCGTATTAATGGTTGGTTAGTAATGACAGAGGTTATGTATGCAGATGGAACTCCACACTCTTCTAACGGTAGAGCTACTATTGATGATGATGGTGATTTCTGGTTTGGTTTCGAACAAGAATACTTCATCATGGATACA
The DNA here is from genome assembly GCF_000282055.1 of Flavobacterium sp. CF136. Classification (GTDB taxonomy): domain Bacteria; phylum Bacteroidota; class Bacteroidia; order Flavobacteriales; family Flavobacteriaceae; genus Flavobacterium. The sequence goes on along the minus strand of NZ_AKJZ01000016.1, from coordinate 6,836 downwards.
AAAACTTTATTGCCATTAGGTTTCCCTGTTGGAGGTTATCCTGCTCCACAAGGTATGTACTACTGTTCAGTAGGTGGAAAAAACACTCACGGAAGAAAATTAGTAGAAGAACATGCTGATTTATGTATCGCTGCCGGAATCAACTTTGAAGGTATTAACCAAGAGGTTGCTTGTGGACAATGGGAATTCCAATTATTCGCTAAAGGTGCTAAGAAAGCCGGAGATGAAATCTGGGTTGCCAGATATTTACTAGATCGTTTGACTGAAAAATATGGTTACTATATCGAATACCACCCAAAACCACTTGGAGATACAGACTGGAATGGTTCAGGTATGCATGCTAACTTCTCTAATGAAGTATTAAGAACATGTGGAGATAAAGCAACTTACGAAAGAATCTGTGAGGCTTTCAGACCTGTTACTGCTGAGCACATCGCTGTTTACGGAGCTTACAACGATCAACGTTTAACTGGTAAACACGAAACTGCTTCTATTCACGATTTCTCTTATGGAGTATCTGACAGAGGATGTTCAATCCGTATTCCTTTAATGACTGTTCAAAAAGGATGGAAAGGTTGGTTAGAAGACAGAAGACCAGCTTCAAACGGTGATCCATACAAAATTGCTGCCAGAATTATCAAAACTGTAAAATCAGCGCTATAATTCATTAGCTTAAATTATACCCGAAAGTGCCATCGTAATTGATGGCACTTTTTTTATTTCCTAATTCCTTGGGGCAGAAGAGCCTTCACTGCATTTCGACTTCGCTCAATGTGACAGTATAATAATAATAATAATAACGTGATTCAAAAGGTGTCAGGCAGAGCGGAGTCGAAGCCCTTTAAAGCTTCGACTAAAGTTTTCTTGCGAAGCCGAATCAGATGACAATAATTTCTGGAAATATCAAGTTTTACTCAAAAATTTATCTTTTTGATCTATTTGTTTTTATATCGAATAACATTTCAATTACACCAACGGTTAATCAATCCCTTCACCCCTAAATTCTACGGTTTTAAAATTTACCAAATTACTACACGTAAACTATCCGGTCGATACATATTATCTCCTTCTTTTACGTTGAATGCCTTATAAAATGCAGGGAAATTGCTTAGCGGTCCATTTATTCTGAATTGTTCCGGCGAATGTACATCAGTCATCATTAATCTGATTTTAGCTTCAACCCTCCTATTAATCATCCAGGAATATGCATACGAAAGAAAATAACGCTGCTCTGGTGTTAATCCGCTTATTTTTTTCTGTTTTTTATATTGCTCCGTTTTCTTAAAGGCTTCAAAACCTACAATCACGCCGCCTAAATCTGCAATATTTTCTCCTTGTGTAGCTTCTCCGTTAACGTGTTTTCCAGCCACTGCATAATTATTATATTGAGAAACTATAGCTTTAGTTTTTTCTTTGAATTTTTTCAGATCCTGAGAAGTCCACCAATTATTTAAATTCCCGTTTTCATCATATTTACTTCCCTGATCATCAAAACCATGAGTGATTTCATGACCAAAAGTAGAACCTCCAATAATTCCATATAGAACAGCATCGTCCGGCATACGGCCTTCAAAACCCGGAACAATAATATTACATGCCGGAACTACAATTTCATTATTACTGCAATTATAATAAGCATTGTAAGTCTGGGGCTGAATCTGCCATTCTGTTCTGTCTACTTTTTTACCAAATTTAGATACCATATAATTATGCTGCCACTTACTGACTCTTATTACATTACTGCAATACGATTTCCTGTCAATAGAAAGACTACTCATATCTTTCCATTTATCAGGATATCCCACTTTCATTACAATCTTACTAAGCTTCTGAAGTGCTTTTTGTTTAGTTACTTCACTCATCCAGTCTAGTTTTTTGATATGTGAAGCGTAAACATCCCTGACATTATTTCCTATTTCCAGCAGTTTTTCTTTTGTGCCTTTTGGTAAATATTCAGTTACATATACCTGACCTATTAATTCTCCTAATGATTCATCTGTTGCGTGAACAATTCTTTCCCAGCGGGGTTTCTGTTCTTTTGTACCATTCATTATAGTACCAAAGAAATTAAAATTCTGTTTTTCAAAATCTTTATTCAGCGTATTAGCATATGAATTAACCAGGTTCCATTTTAAATAGGTTTTCCAATCTTCGATTGAGTACTTTTTCAATAATAAATTTAATCCTGTAAAAAACTCAGGCTGTCCAACAATAAGGGTATCTGCTTTTGGAATTCCTAAAATTGGCAAAACTGCATTCCAATCTATATTTGGTGTCAATTTATTAAATTGTCCCACCGTCATTTTATTATAGTTTTTAACCGGATCCCGAAGATCTTCCATCTTTCTTGAAGATTTAGCTAAATCTGTCTCTAATTTCATAATTATCGAGGCATTTTTTGCCGCAGCAGCATCTTTTTCTCCCATTAGCTTCATCATCTTTTCAATATGCTTTACATATTCTTTTCTGATGATGACGTTTCTATTCTCTGTATCAAAGTAATATTCCCTGTCTCCAAGACCTAACCCGCCCTGATAGAAAAATACAGCATATTTGGTACTGGCTTTATCGTCCTGACCTATATAAAATAAAAAACCCGGAGCTGTTCCTATAGTCTGAAAATGAGCAATAGATTTGGTTAAAGAAGAAACATCCGTTATGGCCTGAATGTGATTTATTTCGGCTTGAAGCGGGCTTAAACCGGCTTTTTCGATAGCAACAGTGTCCATCGCAGCAGTATAAAAATCGCCGATTTTTTGTTTATTGCTTCCTTTTGCTGCAGATTTATCCTGAGCAGCATTTTCGCAGATACGTTTTATCTGGGAATCAATTGTATCCTGAATTGTTTTCCAAATTCCGTTACTGCTTTCAGAATTTTTTATTGGATTTTTTTTAAACCAGCCATTATTTGCATAACTAAAAAAGTCATTGACAGGATTAATGGTTGTATCACGATTTGTGAGTAAAGGATCTGACAATGCAGCTTCTTTTTTACTGCAGCTTGAAAAAGCAGCACAAATAAAAAGCGCAAGAATTGAGGCTTTTAATAAATTCATATTATTTTGTAAGGGATTTCTATTTAAGGGCGTAAAAATAATCAATAAAACGCTTAAAAGACACAAATTTTAGAACTTATTCTTACATAATTATGACCGTATGCTCCTGGCGATATTGCGAAGCACTTTTACCTGTATATTGTTTAAATGATTTGCTGAAATGACTAAAATTATTAAATCCGCTTTCGTAACAAACTTCATTTATACTAATTGCTTTTTCGGCCAAAAGTTTAGAAGCATGAACCAAACGGTATTCATTTACAAATTCAGTAAAGGTTTTATTGGATATTTTTTTAAAATAGCGGCAGAATGAAGGAGTTGTCATACTGACCAAACTTGAAATCTCATCAACTGAAATCGGTTCCTTAAAATGGTCTTTCACATAATTGAATACAACATTGATCCTGTCGTTATCCTGTACTTGCATTTCAAGTGAAAATCCATCAGCATTCAAAATCGTATATTCTTCAGACGATTCTAATTCATCTAAAATACTTAAAAGTGTCAATAAGCGCTCAAACGGAGATTTATTTTCCATTAATTCCATTTTTGTTCCCACCCGTTTTTTGGTTTCTCCACCAAATGCAATTCCAGCTTTTGCCTGATTAAGAAGATTTTGGATTTTTTTCATTTCCTGGGCACCAAAAAAATCATTCCCCAGGAAATCAGGTTTAAAATGAATTACAATTTCATCCTTATTACCTGTTTTTTCATCTGTAAATCCACAATGTGGCAAATTAGAGCCTATCATCACCAAAGAACCGTTTGTATAATAAGAAATATGACTTCCTATCTGTCTCTTTCCTGCACCGCCATTTACAAAAACTATCTCAATTTCAGGATGATAATGCAATAAATGCGATTTACTGTTAGTTTTTTGGGCGTATTTAGTATAGGTAAAGGAACTTCCGTAAGAGTTTGATATTAATTCAAGAGCTGGAGCAATTGTTTTCATTTCAAATGTTTAAAAAATAATAGCAAATTTAACAAAAACGTCTAAAATAATTCAAATTTTAACCTACAACGCTTTCGTAAATAAGAATAATTCATATAAATCAGCAAATAAGTCTCTGTAAAACTGAAATAATTTAACACTATAAAATTAGAACATTAATTAAAAACTAATGTCATGAAAAAGGTTTTTTAAAATTAAGTTTTGTGTCTGTGGTTAATTTAAGCAATATAAAAATAGGGCAAAATTATCAGTAAAACTCGAAATTCATTTAAAAATACACCTCATTTAGTTATAAAAGCTGTTTTTTTACCCTGCCATTTTGCAAATAAATTACTATAAATTAATTTTTTCATGACAAAATTTACGAGTAATAAATAAAATCATTTGATTGATTTTCATATTCTCAGAATGATCAAAAACATTAAAAAATAATAATCAAATTAACAAAAACACCTAATATAATTTAAATTTTAACCTATAACGGTTTCGTAAATGAGAATATAACACATAAATTAGAAAATAGAGTTGTGTACTTAAGTCTCTTATTGAAGTAATTTAGCACTATAGAATTAGAACAATAATCTTAAAAACTATAATTATGAAAAAGATGTTAAAATTAAGTTTAGTATGTGCAGTGCTTTTCACAGGAATGAGTACTTATGCAATTGACGGGAATGGAGATTTTGCACTTCACGTAATTAAAAGAAGTGGTAAGGAAGTAACTTTTGCATTAAACAATGTAACAAAAGCAAACTTATCTATTTATGATAAAGATGGTAATCTGATTTATTCTGAAAATGCTTCAGGTAAAGAAGGTATTTTGAAAACTTTCAGCTTTGAGGAATTTCCAACAGGAACTTACTTTTTGGAAGTAACAGACAATGTAAAAACTATAAAACATGAAATTACTATTACTGATGAAAATACAGTATTGTCATCAAAAGCAGTTTCATCAGTTTATAAAGCAGGTTCTGCTAAAAATACAAGCGTAGCAGTACGCTAAAAAAGTTATACTCGCATACAGTATAAAATGAGGTTAGATAGTTAGTAAAGTTTAAAACTTAATTGTTTTTAAAACAGCTCTTGGTGGTTCTCGAGCTGTTTTTTTTTGTGCTTTATTTTTTTGCAAGATAAGCTTTGGAATAATGTTTTCTACAATCAAAAAGGGTTATCATAAAGTTAGGTAAAAGTAAATTTCATTCTTTAACAATTTTAAATAATTGTAATCAAATTAACAAAAACGATTAAAATAATTCAAATTTTAACCTATATCGGTTTCGTTAATGAGAATATAGCATATAAATTAGAAAACTGAGTTATACAAAACAATGAAAGATCTAAGTAATTTAGCATCAGAGAATTAGAACTATTAATTTAAAAACTAATGCTATGAAAAAGATTTTAAAATTAAGTTTAGTATGTGCGGTGCTTTTTAGCGGAATGAGTACATACGCGATTGATGGAAATGAAGATTTTAATCTTCATGTATTGAAAAAAGGAAATGGAAAGCTAATTACTTTTGCTTTAAACAAAGTAACAAAAGCAAAATTGTCAATCTATGACAAAGACGACAATTTAATTTACTTTGAAAACGCTTCAGGTAAAGAAGGTATCTTGAGAACTTTTAGCCTGGAAGAATTTCCGGAGGGAACTTACTTCCTGGAAGCTGAAGACAATGTGAAAAAAGTAAGACACGAAATTACTATTACTACTGATACAACAGTTTTATCAACAAAAGCTGTTTCATCAATTTACAAAGCAGGTTTTTCTGCTGAAAAAACTAACGTAGCGGTACGTTAAAAAATTATACTCTATCAGTATAAAAATGGTTAGATAGTTAAAAAAATTAAAAACGTTATCGTTTTTTTGAAAGCAGCTCATTGTGGTTATTGAGCTGTTTTTTTATGCCTTGTTTTTTTGAAGGGAAGGATCCGGCTTAACCACTTTATGCAACCTGGAAGGTTACTGAAAAGTTAGGAAAAGGTAAATTTAACAACTATAAAAAACTTACATAATAAAATGTAAATTAACTAAAACGGTTAAAATAGTTCAAATTTTAACCTATATCGGTTTCGTAAATGAGAATATAACACATAAATCAGAGAATAGAGTTGTGCACTTAAGTCTCTTATTGAAGTAATTTAGCAGTATAGAATTAGAACAATAATCTAAAAAACTAAAGTCATGAAAAAGATGTTAAAATTAAGTTTAGTATGTGCAGTGCTTTTCACAGGAATGAGTACTTATGCAATTGACGGGAATGAAGATTTTACTCTTCATGTAATTAAAGGAAATGGTAAGCTGATCACTTTTGCATTAAACAATGTAAAAAAAGCAAATCTATCTATTTATGATAAAGATGGTAATCTGATTTATTCTGAAAATGCTTCAGGCAGAGATGGAATTTTGAGAACCTTCAGCTTTGAGGAATTTCCAAAAGGAGCTTATATCTTAGAAATCGAAGACAGTGTAAAAACTACAAAACATGAAATTACTATTACTGATGATACAACTGTTTTATCAACAAAAGCAATTTCATCAGTTTATAAAGCAGGATTTTCTGCTAAAAATACAAGCGTAGTAGTACGCTAAAAAATTATACTTAGTCAGGTATAAGAATGGTTAGATAGTTAGAAATTAAAACTTAATTGTTTTTTGAAACAGCTCATTGTGGTTACTGAGCTGTTTTTTTATTTTCCGCTTTTTACAGATAAATTATTATAAATTAATTTTTTTCTGACAAAAATTACGAGTAATCAATAAAATCATTTGATTGGTTTTCATATTCTCAATTTGATTAAAAACATTAAAAAATAATAATCAAA
>NZ_AKJZ01000015.1 GCF_000282055.1 Flavobacterium sp. CF136 | reverse complement strand
TAACGAAAGAATTAAATCAAATTTAAACAAAATGAGCCCGATAAAATATCGAGCTCATTATTATCAAATTTAATTATAAATTTGTCTAAACTTTTGGGTGCAGTCTAAACTGAACAGGCTTTCATTTACACAATTAACAATCCCTTCTTTATTCTTGTGTATTGTATTTTCTTAAAAATTCACGAGCCTTAATTCCCGATTCTTTTAAATCTTTTTCTTTCCAATTACCTTCTGACTTAGCTGATTTTTGTAAAATAGAACAAGTTTCATCTTTATCAGAAACAGAATATGTAATCCAGCTCAGCTTTCTGGCTTCCATCCAATCAATATATTCCTGCCAGGCTTGAAGATTTAGAGGTCCATCGCCTGAAGCTTCCATTCCGGCTGATTCAGAGACAAAAACAGGAAGCCCGCTTTTTATAGCTGCATCTGTTCTGTCCCGCAATTCCTTACCATGTGTTGCTGCATAAAAATGCATCGTATACATTATATTATTATACCCTTTTATTGGATCTGCAGCCGGGAGATCAATATCCTGATCCCAATGCGGGCAACCTACCAAAATAACATTATTTGGATCATTCTCCCTAATTACTTTTATTATCTCTTCGGCATATGTTTTAACTTCCATCCATGATTCATTATCCGGTTCATTAAAAACCTCATAAATTATATTAGGATATTTAGCATACTTTTTAGACATCTCAGCAAAAAACACTTTTGCTTCATTCAGATTAACATTATGACTGTGCCAATCTATAATTACATAAATATCTGATTTTATAGCTGCTTTTACAACAGTTTCAATTTTATCTTTTGAGAATTGAGCATCCTTTATATATGATTTCTCTCCTAGTTCGATACCCATTGCAGCACGAATAATATTGCAATTGAAATCTTTTTTTAACCAATTCACGGCCTTTTCGTTATAAAATCTTGGCCACATGCTATGCCATCCAAGACACATTCCGCGTAATACAATTGGAGTATTGTTCTTATCAACCAACTGAGTTCCCTGAACACTTAATTGTCCATGACGTTTTACAAATTGTGCTTTTGACACACCAAATATCAATAATAAAGCAATCATCAAAAATTTAGCTTTTAACTTCATAATATTTTTTTACAGAATTAATCTTAATGTTACAGAATCATGAGAAGCAATGTCAGCAACAAAATTCTTTTTTGTATTACCCGTTTCTTTGTTTTTCCAAAGGTCTTTTAATTTGAAAACCGTTTTATTAAAATCGGCTTCGTAACCAAAATCAGCATCTTTTATAGTGTGTTTTTTCCAGTCAAAATTGATTTTTTTAGCAACATCACTTCTATTTAAAAATGTAACAGCCCAATTTCCGTCAGATAAAGGCTTTACCCAAACTTCTAAACCATCTTCAGCAGAATATTTAAACCCCTGAATTCCTAATTTATCCTGATTAACAGCAATTAATTCCTTATTGGTCAAAATTGCCAATGTCTCTTTTGATATTTTTCTGAAATCATTTCCTGCAAAAAGCGGCGATGCCATCATACACCACATAGCAAAATGCGATTTATCTTCAGTATCATTCATTTCATTTCCTACTTCCATCATATCAAAATCATTCCAATGATCCGGACCTGAATATTTACGAATATCTTTTCGCATTTCTACAATTTTCATGAATCCCCAGGAAGACCAATTTTCCGGATGTTTAAACTCACAATCAAAACATGGATAAATATCTCCCGAGATTCTCCATAGGTTCCCAACTGGCTTTCCCCATTCCCACGGCTGATTATCTCCCCATTCACAGAGACTAAAAACAATTGGCTTTCCAGCAGTTTTAAGTGCATTACTCATTGTTGTATATGCTTCTTTGGCTGTAATTCCCTGTGTGTTACACCAATCATATTTTAAGAAATCGATTCCTAATTTAGCATAAAAACGAGCATCCTGATATTCGTAACCACGAGTTCCCGGGTAACCTGCACATGTTTGTGTTCCTGCACAATTATACAATCCAAATTTCAAACCTTTGCCATGCACATAATCAATTACAGCTTTCATTCCGTTAGGGAATTTAACAGGATCAGCAACCAAATCCCCATTAACATCACGTTCTTTTGCCATCCAGCCATCATCAAGTACAATATAATTATAACCTGCCGCAGCCATTCCTGATGAAACCATAATATCCGCTGTTTCTTTTACTAATTTTTCATCGATATTAGTTCCAAAAGTATTCCATGAATTCCAACCCATTGGCGGGGTCATAGCCAAACCTTCAAATTTTCCTCCTACCTGCGTATGTGTATTGCCCTGACCAAACCCTAAGTATGAAAAACTTAAAGCAAATACTAAAATTATTTTTTTCATTATTATTGAATTTAAAACATATTGTAAAAAAGAATTCCCTAATCTTTCAATTAGGGAATATCTTAAACTAACTCAAACAAAATTATTTAATAAAGCCCATATCATCAACATAAACTGTATTAGCCCCTCCTGTAAATTCCTGAATGATAAAATCTTGTGTAGATGCATCAAGATTAGTCGTCAAATCAGAAACAGGGATTAATAAATCATTCCATTTCCCTTCGGCAATATCAACAACTTTTCCGGCTGCTGACCAATCACAAAATATTTTTATCTTAGTATTTACTGCAGAATATAGTGAGATTTTAAGGTATTTATAATCTCCTAATTTAACAGGAGTTAATAAATGTGCATACAAAGCATCCCAACCAGTATATCCTAATTTTTCAGAATATAGCCCGTCTCTGACTTGCTCATTTGAAGGCTCATGTATTGCAGCCCAACTCCAGTCATCAAATAATTCAGATTCTTCAAAAACAGGATAATCAGAACCGTATACCACAGGAGCAACAGACATTCCTCCAAAGGTTTTTACAAAAATATTTCCGGTTGAAGGGACTCCTGTCGGTACTTTTACCGTAATACTTTTCTCATCAGAAGAAAGAATTTCTCCTTCTACAGTAGTATCAACACCATTTTCAATCTTACCAAATTTAACTGCCTGTAATCTGGCAAAGTCAGTTCCTGTAATGGTTACCGTTTCTCCACCAATTAAAGCCAATGGATATGTTTTAATAGTCGGATAAGGCTGTCCAATATAAAAATATGTAGAAGTTGTTCCAAATTTAGTAACCACTTCTAACTTATTAGGTGTAGTATCATCAGAATACGGAATTCCAGTCGGTAAATTTATAAAAAACTGAGTATCTGTAACCAGAGTACTATTAAAATAAACATTTGTTCCGTTTACTGTAACTTTTTTAAGTGTTGATAAGCCTGTACCTCTAACTAAATAACTTACACCGGAAAATCCTACGGTGGTTAGTGAATCTACGGGTGCACTATAATCAATTGGAGAACTGGCAGTTGGTCTAGCATAAACATATTTATACACACCTCCTACTGTCAAATCACCACCATTAGAACTTGCAGAATCATCTGAAGAACAAGAATAAAGCAGTGACATCAAAATGGTTCCTAATATGGAGCCGATTAAGAATTTTGATTTTATATATTTCATGATAATTTTAAATTTTACGATTATTTAAAAGTGTAAGGTACAACTTCAATTAATTTTGGATTTTTTGTCAAGTCACTTGCCGGATAAGGCAATAAAAGATTTGTCGCAGAAATAGAAATATGCTTTTCAGTATATCTGTCTCCTCTGTTTTGTGCTTCTAATATTTCTTTGGCTTTGCTAAAAGGTAAACGTCCTAAATCAAAATAATAATCACCCTCACAGGCTAATTCAGCACGTCTTTCTTTGAATATATCATCAAAAGAAATGGTCGATACAGCAGGCAAACCTGCTCTTTTATGAACTGCATTAAACGATTTAAGCGCATTTGCATCTGTAGTACTTCCTGATTGGGAACCTAATATCGCCTCAGCATGAATCAATAATAACTCTGCGTAACGCATCATATAACTATTCATACTGCTTTCACCATTAAATGGCGCATTAAATTGTCCTGTAATTGGCAGATTTTGTTTCCCTATCACGTATTTTTTTAACCCTGCACCAGATGAGTGAGCTTCATTGGCAATGTCGAAAGTATATCCTAAAAGTAAAGGAGAATCTACAGCAAGTGTTTCTGCATACGTTAAATTTGGATAATAATCTCCTGGTAACATAAAAGTCTCTTTTCTTCTTCTGTCACCCGGAACAAAACCATTTTTAATTAAATCTTGTGACGGAGCAATCTGACCTGAATAACTAGTTTCTACCAATCTGTTGTCCGGAGCAAACAATGTATTTGAGAAATTACCCTCAAAATAAGTTCCTGCACCCGTCCATTGCCATGAAAATATTGACTCCTGGTTATTATTGTTTTTTTGTAAAAACAAATCTGCAAAAGTATAATTTGGCAACTCATCTCCTCCTAACAATTTAAACTCTCCACTGTTAATAACTTCCTCTGCTAATGCTCTTGCCAAATCATATTTTTTTTGATACAAATATACTTTAGCTAAAAGTGCTTTTGCAGATCCACTAGATACATGAGCATTTGCAGCATAATCAGAACCTCTGTTTTTAGTCTTTAAATTTGCAATAGCAAATTTTAAGTCATTTTCAATAAAAGTATAAACATCTTCAACAGGATTACTTGGAATTACAAAGTTTTGAGAATAATCTGCATTATTTTCAATAATAGGTACGTTACCCCAGCCTCTTACCAGGAAAAAATAAGAAAATGCTCTGATAAAATGGCATTCGCCTAATGCGTTATTAAGTGATGCTGCACTCACATTTGGCCCAACACTTTTTGGCAAATTATTAATATAAGCATTTGCGTTAGCAACAGCTCCAAAACAAGATCTCCAGGAATCTTCAATAAAACTTGACGAACTTGTAAAACTCAAATCAGCAAAAGTACCGAACTTATTTCCGTTCCCTGCATACATATTACCAGAAATAACATCTGTAATACCATAGAAACCTTCTTTGTTCATATTAAACCAAACGATACCATAAAGACCATTGGTTGCATTATCCACTTTTTCATCTGAATCGTAATAATTACCTAAAGTAGGTGCTCCCTCAAGTGGGACATCTATAAAATCCTGGGAACAAGATGAGGAAAATATTGACACCAGTGTCAACATTACCAAAAAGTTTATTTTTATTTTCATTATATTTTTCATGTTAGTATGCATTAAAATTCAACATTAAATCCAAAAGAGACTAATCTCGGTGATGGATAACGTCCATTATCTACACCAGTTAACAAAGCATCCTGATTAAATGAACCAACCTCAGGGTCATAACCTTTATATTTCGTAAAAGTAAATAGGTTTTGTCCTGTTGCATAAAGTCTCAATCGAGATAATTTCAATTTTGAAATCATATCACTTGGTAAATTATATCCCAGAGTAACATTTTGAATTCTTAAATAAGATCCGTCTTCAATAAAACGAGATGAAACAGCATTATTAAGATTATCGTAAGTAGAAGCTCTTGGTAAACTTGCGTCAAGATTAGATGCAGAATAAAAATCTGCCGCTTCAGTTAAATAATTTGTACCTACATAGGCATTTAATGTACCAGACATTCTGGTTAAGTTCATTAATTTATTACCTTGAGTACCTTGTATAAAAATGGATAAATCAACATTTTTGTATTTGAATGTATTAGTAATACCATACGTGAATTTTGGATTTGGATTACCAATTGCTACTTTATCTTTAGTATCAATAAGTCCATCATTATTTTGATCTTTATAAATTACATCCCCTTTTTGAAAATCCGGATGCAATGAATTGATACCATCTTTCAAAATCACTTTATTTCCTGAAGCATCAGTATGTCCATAGGTTATCAAATCATCATCTGTTCTATAAATCCCTGTAGCTTCGTACCCTACAAATGACCCGATAGGCAAACCTTCCTGAGTTCTGGAAACATCCACTGGATTATATGCCAGAGTATTAGCAGTTTTCACAATATTCAACCCTGCCATATTTTGAACCTCATTTACATATTTAGTAAAGTTCACACTAGCATTCCATGAAAAATTTTCGCTAAATTTATTAGTATATCCAACTGTAAACTCAACCCCTTTATTAACCATTGTTCCAAGATTAAAGTACGGTGGATCTACTCCTCCTTCATAGTTACCACCTCCTGAAAGATAGTTTGGCAATGGTACCTGATACAAGAAATCTTTAGAAACTTTTCTATATAAATCAATAGAAGTTGTTAATTTTGAATCAAATAAAGTAAAATCAAGCCCTAAATTGGTTTGCTCTTGTGTTTCCCATTTCAAATTTTTATTTGGCGTATTAGCTGGAAGATAAGATGTCCCCATTGAACTATTAACTATATGCAAATTAGAGTCATATAAATTATTTGGGATTTGATTATTACCAGTCTGACCGTAACCAAATCTAATTTTAATGTTATCTACATATTCTTTTGTATTAGCCATAAAACCTTCGTTAGAAAGTTTCCATGAACCTCCAAAAGATTTAAAAACACCCCATTTATTCCCTACGAAAAATTTTGAAGAACCATCTGTTCTTATAGAAGCAGAAATACTATATCTATCTCCATAATCATAAACTACCCTTCCTAAATACGAAGCAAGTGTTTGTGTACCAGAATAAACTCCGCTCGTTACTGCTTTTGAAAGGTCGGAAGCCGAAAGACTATGATCATTGTTGTCTTTATAACCATACCCCGTTATAGAATATCCTTCCCAATGTCCTCTATTAGATTCCTGAACAGCTAACAACGTAAAATTATGATTTCCTATTTTCTTTCTATAGGTAAGCATGTTTTTTATATTCCATGAATTACTTGTTGATGGTCTGTAATATAAATTGGCATAACTTTTCACCGCACTCCCCAAAGAATACATTGGATCATATTGCTGTCCTAAATTAGTTTCTGTATAACCACCAATTTCAAAACGATACTCTAAACCTTTATACAAATCAATTTGTGTATAAAAATTCCCGGAGAAATTTTTTCTAACAAGAGTATTGGACCCCAACTTTGATATTGCTACAGGATTAACAAATGAAACCTGGTTTGAACCAGCAGGTGGTCCTGCATATTCTCCTGATAATTCTGTAACCGCTACATCAGGAGTACTAAATAATGAGGTTGCAACTACACCATTAAACTGACCATTTAAAGTTAATTTTTCGTTAGTTTGAGCTCCACTCATATTAACTCCTACTTTAATAAATTTATTAACTCTGGCATCAATATTTGCTCTGACATTGTATCTCTTAAACCCTGACTCAATAACAATACCGTCTTGTTTTAGCTGACCTCCGGATAAATAATAAGTAATCCCATCAGAACCTCCTGAATAAGACAACTGATTAGATGTCATAATTCCTGTCTGATATATGGCATCCTGCCAATCTGTACCTGTCCCTAAAGCAGAAGGATTTGCAAACTCAACACGACGAAATCCCGGATAGTATACATCCGATAAAGCATTTTGATGCGCAGCATACTCTCTAAGATTCATAGAATTTAGTTTTTTTGGCAGAGTACTGATTGAGTATGAGTTCTCATAAGATACTTTACCTGTTCCTTTTTTACCAGATTTTGTTGTAACTATGACTACACCATTAGCACCACGAGATCCGTAAATAGCAGTTGCAGAAGCATCTTTTAAAATATCAATAGACTCAATATCATTAGGATTGATAAGGGACAATGGACTTAAAGTAATATTTCCCGCATTAGAAAAATTAGAATCTCCCGTAGCGCTTCTTCCTGATGTTGATGAATTTCTGGCATCTCCGGAAATTGGCACACCATCAATTACATATAAAGGCTCATTAGTACCTGTTAAAGAAGATACACCTCTAATTTTTACCGAAACATTACTTCCGGGCTGACCAGAATTACTGCTTACAGTAACCCCTGCAACCTTACCTTGCAACATTTGATCAAAAGAAGCTACTTTTAAATTTGCAATGTCTTTTGATCCAATGCTGGAAATAGCACTGTTTACATCTTTCCTTTTTTGAGTACCATAACCAATTACTACTATATCTTTTAACTCTTCTGCACCAGATTTCAAAACTGCATTTATAGTTGTTTTTCCATTCACAGCTATCTTTTGAGTAGTAAAACCTATAAATGAGAATTCTAAGATCGCATTCGCAGGAGCATTAATAGTATATTTACCATCAAAATCCGTTGAAACTGATGTCCTCTGCCCTACAACAGAAATATTTGCTCCAGGGATTGACAATCCTTTATCATCGGATACAGTTCCCGATATTTTAACCTGCGCAGTAATAAAATTACTCGTAAGTAACAAAAATAAAATCAATGGAACTGCTCTGTGGTTAGCGTTCCAATGAATAAAATTAGTCATTAGTTTTTTCATAATAATGTTGGTTAGTTTTAAATTGTTTTTTTTAAATTATAATTCAGTAACAAAAAGGGTGATATTTATTCTTAAATTATTTTAACAAATCTATAACAGATGGAAACATTAAATCGATAGTATTATATCATTTACTGATAATATTTTTACTATAAGAGTTTAAAAAAACACATATCAAAATAAAACTGAAAAAAAATTACATTATTCGCAATGACTACTCAAAAACACCTATAAATCATAAATAAAAGTTAACAAAAAAGGCAAAAGCAAACGATTTCGTTAAAAATAATATTTGTTTATGAAAAAAAAGTATCACTACAAAATACGTTTTAGTCCAGAAAAATCTTCCCTATATTGACTAGGCGTACAATTTTTAGTAGCTTTAAAACTACGATTGAAATTCGCTATATTATTAAACCCGGATTTAAAAGCCACTTCAGACACACTCATGTCCTTTTCTACAAGCCAACGTGCAGCATATCCAATCCTAATATCATTGATATAATTCACAAAAGTTTTCCCGGTACGCTTTTTTATAAATCGATTAAATGAAATTATGGACATACTTGCTACATTAGCAGCATCCTCAAGCGTTATTTTACCTGTAAAATGCTTTTGAACATATTCATACACCAACTTCATCTTATCATAATCATCAAACGTATCATAATCAACCGTATAAGTAGAAAGTAATTTTTGATTTCTGGAATTAGCCAAATCATAAAGCAAGGAAGTAATTTCAAGAAAATAATCCATTCCATCTAATTTAGAGAGACTTATAAGTCTTGGTGTTAATTCTTCGGCTACTTTTTTCGAAAAAAGAATACCATGAATAGAACGATTAAACATATCCCGTATCGGATTCATAATACGTCTGGAAAGCAATGACTCATGAAATAAATCATTATGAAACTGAATCGTAATTTCATGTATTTTTTTACTGGTACATTTATTCAATTCCCATCCATGATATAAATTTGGTCCAATTAAAACGAGTTCTACATTGTCAATTTCTTCAATATTATCACCAACAACACGCTTCACTCCTTTCCCGTTCAAAATAAAATTGATCTCAAATTCCGGATGATAATGCACCGGAAAATCAAAACTATCCTTTACTCTGTCAAAAACTAAAAAACTATCTCCCGCAGAAAGCGGAGCGATTTCTCTATAAAAATTCTTATCACTACTCATCTTTAAATACTATTTAGGAAGCAAAATCCGTTTATTATTTTGCAATAATATGATATATAATTGATAAAATAATATTAAATATACGACAAACATAGATATATCTTTGAAAAATAGAATTATATTTTTTACAAAAAGTATATTAATAATAAACATTAATCATTTTTAATACAATATCTTTTTATAGTTTTAATAATTTTAGACCAAAAAAGCCACTGAATTTTCGATAAGAAAAATAAGCTTTTTTTAGTTGATGTCAATTTATAGATTTACTCACAGTGTGCTGAAAAACAACCAGATTCAAAATGAAAAAAAACATATTAACTTTAATGATCTCAGTACTTATAGGAACTTCTTGTTCTGCGAAAAATATTGTTACTAATAGTAATTTGTCAATTTCAGATAAAAAAGCAACCGCTGAGACTGTTTCGCTATATAAAAAACTCAATCAATTATCTCAAAAAGGGTATCTTTTTGGTCATCAGGACGATCTTGCTTACGGTGTTAATTGGAAATATGAAAATAAAAGAAGTGATATAAAAGATGTCGTTGGAGACTATCCCGCTGTTTATGGCTGGGATATTGCAGGTTTAGAAAAAGATGATGCTAAAAACATTGACGGTGTTCCTTTTGATAAAATGAAACAATATATAAAGGAAGCAAACGAAAGAGGCGGAATTTCGACAATAAGCTGGCATTTTGACAATCCTGCAACAGGAAAAAATGCTTGGGATAACACACCGAATTCATTGAAAACAATTTTACCGGACGGTGAAAATCACAAAAAATTCACTAATTGGCTGGATAAAGCTGCAAATTTCTTTTTATCATTAAAAGATAAAAAAGGAAAAAATATCCCAATTCTCTTCAGACCTTATCATGAACTTACCGGCGGTTGGTTTTGGTGGGGAAAAGGAAATTGTACTCCTGAAGAATTCAAATCCTTATGGAAATTTACTTTTGAGTATCTCCAGAAAAAAGGAGTCCATAATTTAATTTACGTATATAATACGGGAAGTTTCAGTTCTGAAAATGAATTTCTGGCTAATTATCCGGGTGATAATTACGCAGATATTCTAAGCTTTGACAGTTATCAGAATAATGAAGATAAAAATGGAGAGAAGTTTATTACTGAAGTTCAAAATCAATTTAAAATATTAAACGACATCGCCCAGAAAAAACATAAACTTATGGCTCTTGCCGAAGCCGGATATGAAGCTGTTCCTGACGCAAAATGGTGGACCGGAACTTTATCTAAAGCCATTGGAGATTATAAAATTTCTTATGTATTATTATGGAGAAATCACGGCTGGCAGGAAAAAGAACAAAAAATGCATTACTATGCTCCGTACAAAGGACAAATAAGTGAAAAAGACTTCGTTGATTTCTATAATTTAGATAAAACTTTATTTGAAAAAGACATTAAAAAAGTATTAAAATAAATTGCCTCAAATCTATAACCACAACCTTAAAAAAAACCTGATGCACGACAAAATTAGTTTAAAAGAAAAAATAGGTTACGGCCTTGGAGATGCAGCCTCTTCAATGTTCTGGAAAATATTCAGCATGTACCTCTTGTTTTTCTATACCGATGTTTTCGGATTGGCACCTGCAGTAGTAGGAACCATGTTTTTAATTACCAGAATCTGGGACTCCTGTTTCGATCCGATTGTTGGAATTATAGCTGACAGAACAAAAAGCAAATGGGGAAAATTCAGACCTTATTTATTATGGGTAGCCGTTCCTTTTGCCGTAATTGGGGTATTGACTTTTTATACACCGGATTTTGACGAAAAAGGAAAAATAATTTATGCCTATATTACTTATTCAGCCATGATGATGATTTATTCATTAATCAATGTACCCTATGCTTCTCTTTTAGGTGTAATGTCATCTGACAGAAAAGAAAGAACAACACTTTCTTCATACAGAATGGTTTTTGCTTTTGGAGGAAGTCTTTTGGCACTTTGGTTAATTGAGCCTTTAGTGAATTATTTCGGCGGAAGCTTAAACTCAAAAACAGGATGGCTGGCAACAATTTCAGTATTTGGAGTTATAACTACAGCTTTTTTCTGGGGTTGTTTTTTCTGGACGAAAGAAAGAGTAAAGCCAATAGCTGATGAACAAACTAATTTAAAGGAAGATCTGAAAGATTTATTAAAAAATAAACCATGGTGGATCTTACTTGGGGCAGGAATTGGTGCTTTAGTATTCAATTCGATTCGTGATGGTGCAGCTGTTTACTATTTTAAATATTATATCAGCAGTAGTGTCAATTTTGACTTTTCCCTTTTCGGAACTGATTTCCACATGACACCAACTTCCATTTATTTAGTATTAGGACAAGCAGCAAATATTATCGGAGTTATTATTGCTACACCAATTGCAAATAAATTTGGTAAAAAGAAAACCTTTTTTGGTGCAATGGCACTAGCAGCGATTTTGAGCCTGATTTTCTATTTCTTCGGAAAAGAAGATATTTCCCTTATTTTGAGTTTCCAGGTTTTAATCAGTATTTGCGCCGGTTGTATTTTCCCATTAATCTGGTCAATGTATGCTGACAGTGCAGATTACTCAGAGTGGAAACAAGGACGTAGAGCAACTGGTTTAGTTTTCTCAGCTTCATCAATGTCACAAAAATTTGGATGGACAATTGGTGGAGCAGGAACAGGATGGCTTTTGGGTTATTACGGTTTTCAGGCCAATGTTGAGCAAACGGCTGTTACCCAAAACGGAATTCAATTAATGTTAAGCATACTTCCTGCAATCGCAGCAATTATATCAGTCGCTTTTATTTTGTTCTATCCTTTATCCGAGGAAAAATTACAAATAATAGAACAGGATTTAAACGAAAAAAGAGACCAGACAAATTAAAATACATATTAAGAAATCCATTTATATTATGGCAACAATAGTAACTTCAACTACATTTCAAGATAGAAAAGTAGCATTAGAAAAAGAACATAAAGCGCTTTTAGAGCAAAAAAACGAACCTCAAAACACAATAGGCAATGGAATTTACCAACGTTATAAAAACCCGGTAGTTACAGCTGCCCATGTTCCATTAAACTGGCGTTTTGATTTAAACGAAAAAACGAATCCATTTTTACAGGAGCGAATCGGAATGAACGCTGCATTTAATGCTGGTGCATTAAAATGGAATGATAAATATTTACTGGCAGTTCGTGTTGAAGGAATTGACCGCAAATCTTTTTTTGCTATTGCAGAAAGTCCAAATGGAATAGACAATTTTCAATTTTGGGAGAAGCCATGCGTTATTCCACAAACCGAAGTTCCTGATACAAATGTATATGACATGCGTTTGATTAACCATGAAGATGGCTGGGTTTATGGTATTTTTTGTACGGAAAGAAAAGACCCGAAAGCACCAAAAAGCGACACAAGTTCTGCTATCGCCAATGCAGGAATTGTACGTTCAAAAGATTTAGTAAACTGGGAAAGATTGCCTGATTTAATTTCGAATACCGGTCAACAGCGTAACGTCGTTTTGCATCCCGAATTCGTAAATGGCAAATATGCATTATATACACGTCCACAAGATGGTTTTATTGATGTCGGAGCTGGTGGCGGAATTGGTTTAGGTTATGTCGATGATATGACAAACCCGGTTGTAAAAGACGAAAAA
The DNA here is from genome assembly GCF_000282055.1 of Flavobacterium sp. CF136. Taxonomy (GTDB): domain Bacteria; phylum Bacteroidota; class Bacteroidia; order Flavobacteriales; family Flavobacteriaceae; genus Flavobacterium. The sequence continues at coordinate 91,128 of NZ_AKJZ01000015.1, read as the reverse complement.
ATCATCTTCGGAAAACAATATCATACTATTTACGAATTAAAAAATGGTCTTGGTCCTGCTCCTATCAAAACTGAAAAAGGCTGGCTGCATTTAGCACATGGAGTTCGAAATACTGCTGCCGGTCTTCGTTATACTTTATACATGTTTATGACTGACTTAAATGATATTACCAAAGTAACACACGTTCCTGCAGGTCATTTTATGGGACCAGAAGACATTGAAAGAATTGGAGATGTATCAAATGTATTATTCTCAAATGGTTGGATTGAAGATACTGACGGAACTGTTTATGTATACTACGCCTCATCTGATACAAGAATGCACGTTGCAGTTTCATCTGTAGCAAAACTTGTTGATTATGTGACTAATACGCCATCCGATACTTTTATATCTGCAGGCTCTGTAAATACAATCATCGACCAAATTGAAAAAAATAATGCAATTTAATACATCGTGTCAACAAAACTAAAGCAACTTAAAACCGAATTATCTAATGAACTGGATTCTATTTTAAATTATTGGTCAAAAAACACGATTGATATTCAAAATGACGGTTTCATTGGCCAGATTGATTATAATGAAAAGGTTATTCCTGATGCTGAAAAAGGTTCCGTTTTAAATGCAAGAATTTTATGGTCATATTCTGCAAGTTATCAGGTTACCAAAAATGAAGAACATAAAAAAATAGCGGCACGAGCTTTCGAATTTCTTTCAAAATATTTTTATGATCCAGAATTTGGAGGCTTATTTTGGAGTATCAATGTTGATAAAACGCCAAAAGACACTAAAAATCAAATTTATGCTTTGGCTTTTGCTATCTATGGATTATCTGAATATTATGCTATTTCTAAAGACGATAAAGCGCTGGCATTAGCAATTAATCTATATTTAAAAATACAAAAACATAGTTACGATCCTGTAAACAAAGGGTACTTAGAAGCATTTACAAGAGATTGGCAGCCTATTGATGATTTGCGTCTGAGTGCTAAAGATGCTAATGAAAAGAAAACAATGAATACGCATTTGCATATCATTGAAGCATATGCAAATTTGTTTAAGGTTTGGAAAGACAAAGCACTCCATAATGATATTATCGAATTACTGCAAACCATCGAAAAACATTTCATCAATACAAAAACAGGGCATTTACATTTGTTTTTTGATGAAAACTGGACTGAAAAACCAGATGTCATTTCGTATGGACATGATATCGAAGCAGGCTGGCTTTTATTGCAATGTGCAGAAATTTCAGAAGATGAAACCCTGATTGCCAATTATAAAAAACATGCAGTACAAATAGCAGAAGTTACCAAAGAAGGATTAGATACTGACGGAGGTTTATGCTATGAATTTGATCCTGAAAAGAACGAGTTAATTGCCGAAAAACATTGGTGGGTTCAGGCAGAAGCTTTAATTGGTTTTTATAACGCTTATCAATTAACCGGAGATAAAAATTATCTGGACATCATTTTCAAAAACTGGGATTTTATAAAAAACCACATAATCGATTCTAAAAACGGAGAATGGTTTTGGGGTGTTTATCGCGATTATTCTCTGATAGAAAAAGACAAAGCCGGTTTTTGGAAATGTCCGTATCATAACAGTCGCGCCTGTTTAGAGCTAATTCAAAGAATCAAACTTTAAGTTTTTATTTTTCATAAATTAATTTATTGCATTAAAAACAACGATTATGAAACAAATCTTTTTCTTTAGTTTATTATTTTTTAGTGCAATAAGTAATGCACAAATCAATTTAGTTAAAAATGGTAGTTTTGAATCTGAAACAACAAATTGGCGTGGAGATGTTGGAACTATTTCTCCTTATGACAAAAAAATAGGTCAAAATAGTGTTGCCATTAATCAGTTTGCGGGTGCAGAATGGAAATCGATCGATCAGATTATGACGATTCCGAAAAACACCTATGCCATAACATTTAGTGCCTGGGTAAAAGCAGATCAAATTGAAACTGGTAAAGAAGCTTATAATGCCGGTCTTATGGTCGCAGAATTTACAAATGGAGCCGAAAAAAAAATCACTTCAGAAAATATTGCCCAAGTAACAGGAACTACACCATGGATCAATTACAAAAAAACTATCCTGGTTCCTGAAAAGGCACAAAAAATAAGAATAATGCTGGCTTTGGCACAAACAAACGGTTCAGTATTTTTTGATGATGTAAAAGCTGTTGCGCTTTCCGAAGAGGATTATTTTAGATTAAATCCAATAATTACAGTTGCAGAGGGTCAAAAAATAGTCACAAATGTAAACCAGTTTTCAAACGGAAATTTTGAAGAACTCTTAAATTCCTGGAAAGGACCCGGAATAATTACTACAACATATAAAAAAGAAGGTAATTCGGCTGCAGAAATAATTTCAAAAACTGCCGAATGGAATGCGATTTATCAGACAGCCCAAATTAATGAAGGAGATAGAACAATAGAAGTTTCAGGCTGGCTAAAAGCAATAAATATCCAACAAGGCAAAGAAATTTGGAATAACGGCATGTTTATTATTGAATTTAAAAAAGACGAAACAACTAAAGCATCTGAAGACCAGGCAATAGGAACTGTGACAGGTACAACTGACTGGACCCTTTTTAAAAAATCTTTTCAAATTCCGTACGGAGCAAAAGAATACCGAATTATCATCGCAATGAGTGCCTGCACCGGAACATTATTAGCTGATGATATTCAGGTTAAACTAACTAAAAATTAAAAATGAAAAATATTTTTCTAAAAATAGCATTTATCAGCTTTACGCTTTTAACATTTACAAATTGTTCATCAGATAAAGACCCTGAAAATGAAGTTATAGTTGATACCCCTGTGGTCGAAACTGATCCGTTGACAACTTCTAATGTAACCACTTATATGGTTGACCCAAATGCTACAAAAGAAACGATAGCCTTATTTTACAACCTGAAAAAACTGGCCAAAACCAAAACTGCAATTGGCCAACAAGAAGCTTTTAACAGTTTTTATCAGGATGCCGGTGGCGACTCTGACATTAAGAAAAACACAGATTACGATCCTGCCATTTTAGGCTCGGATTTTATGTTTATAACTGATAAAAACAATAACAATCAGTCAGACAATTGGTTTTATCAGCAAGAGCTAAAAATCACTGCCGATGTAAAAGCTGCTTATGCTAAAGGAATGATCAACACTTTTTGCTGGCATTTAAGAGAACCAAACAAAGAAGACAGTTTTTATGCTTCCGATATGACTCCGGAGCAAAAAGCTACTGCTTTTAAAAGTATTTTACCAGGCGGAACAAATCACGAATGGTACAAGAAAAAATTGGATAAAGTAGCTAGTGTAGTTTCTAATTTAAAAGGAGCAAATGGTGAATTAATCCCCATAATATTTAGGCCTTTTCACGAGTTTGACGGAAGCTGGTTCTGGTGGGGAGCAAATTTCTGTACTCCGGAAGAATACAAAACTGCCTATCAGTTTACAGTTACTTATTTGAAAACTACAAAAGGAGTTCACAACATTTTATACGCCTTTTCCCCTGACAATTCATACACAACACAAACCAATTATTTAAGTCGTTATCCAGGCGATGCTTACGTTGATATTTTAGGAATGGATAATTATGGAGATTTTAATAATCAGGGACAACCGGGTGCAGATAAAGCAAATACCAAGCTGAAAATTATTTCGGATTATGCTAAATCAAAAGTAAAAATTGCTGCTCTGACCGAAACCGGTTATCGTGTAACAAGTTCAACTCCTCCTGTTACAAATTGGTTTTCGACATATTTATACAGCGCTTTGACATCAAATAGTATAGAAGTAAGTTATGTAATGTTTTGGAACAACAACAGCGACGGTTATTATGTTCCAAATGGTTCTGTTTCTAATGCTGCTGATTTTAAAACCTATAGTACAAAAACGAAATCGGCTTTGGTAAATTCTTTACCAAAAATGTATGAGTTACCTAAATAAATAGTCAAGATGAAAAAAATAATCCTTATAACAGTTAGTATTCTTTTATTACAACTCTCATCTTGCTCCAAACAAGATGACAATTCTTCTGATCCAACACCAACACCTGAAGACCCTGTAATAAAACCACAAACGGATCCTTTGGTATCAAATACAATTGGTTTTTTTCTGGATAATTGGACATCCAAAAGCTTAACATCTCCAACCAATTATACTGTTGCTGCAGTTCCTGAGGTAACAACTTCTACTGTTACTGTTGATTATGCCAATGTAATTACTAAAATCCCCAGCTCCATTTACGGAAACAATGCCAATTTATGGTCCGGAAAAATGATTACCAATACAACTCTGGTAAATGACATAACCAATCTGAAACCCAATATCATTAGATTTCCAGGGGGAAGCATTAGTGATGTTTATTTTTGGAATGCGTTAAATGCTCCTTCAACTGCTCCTTCGAAATTAATAAAAGCCGATGGAACTGAAGTAGAATCCGGCTATTGGTTTGGTAAAAATGATGGTGACTGGACGATTTCATTAGATAATTATTACCAGCTTTTACAATCGACCAACAGTAAAGGAATTATTACTGTAAATTATGGTTATGCCAGATACGGAACTGGTGCAAATCCGGTTGAAGATGCTGCAAAACTAGCAGCAGACTGGGTAACTTATGATAACGGAAGAACTCAATATTGGGAAATTGGTAATGAGGTTTTTGCTGATTGGGAAGCAAGTTACAGAATCAATACTGCAAACAATAAAGATGGCCAGCCAGAACTTTTAAACGGAAAATTATATGCAGAACATTTTAAAATAATAGCAGCCGCCATGCGTGCAGCTGCAGCTGCAGTTGGAAACACAAACATCAAAATTGGGGCTGTAATGGTCGAAAATACTCCTGCCAGCTATGTACCTGATTGTTATAAAACATGGAATAATAAATTACTTACCAACATCAATGGTAATGCCGATTATTATGTGATTCATAATTATTACACCAACTATAATACAAATGCACCTGCAGCAGAAATTTTAGAAACCCCTAAAAAAGTAACTGCCGAAATGATGACTTTTTGTAAAAGTGAATTAACTGCAACAAGCAATGACATCAAACCTTTTGCATTAGATGAATGGAATATCTTCTCGACCGGAAGCAAACAGCAGGTTTCACATATAAACGGAATGCACGCAGTTTTGATTTTAGGAGAAGTTCTAAAAAACAAAATTGGTCTTGCAGCACGTTGGGATTTAGCAAATGCCTGGGATAACGGAAATGATCATGGAACCTTTAGTAACGGAGACGAACCTAATATTCCAAAAGGCACACCCCGCCCTGCTTTCTATCATATGTATTATTTTCAGAAATATATGGGAGACCGTTTGATCGAAGCCAATAAAGATGCCAACGGAAATTACGAAGTATATGCCTCCTCATTTTCTGATGGAAAAGTAGGTCTGGCATTTGTAAACAAAGCAACAACTTCAATTAACATAAAAGTAAAACTTAACAACTTCCTTACCGGAAAAAGAATGTTTTGGTACACTATAGTTGGTGATACTGATAATGGTGAATTTTCAAGAAAAGTAATTATAAACGGAACAGGTCCAAGTTTAGTAGCAGGAGGACCAACTAATTACGCCTCTTTAAAACCATTTTCAGCAGAAACAACAAAAGGGACAAATATAACACTGCCAGCCCGTTCTTCTGTTTTTGTTGTTATTGAAAAAAAATAAATTATCAATTTATAAAACCATGAAAAATTCTATTTCAAAATTAATTCTGTTTGTCTTTTGCTTAGCGAATTTAAATAGCCAGGCACAACAACAGCTTCCAAGAATCACCGTAAAAGGAACGCAATTTTATAAAGGTGATAAACCATATTCATACATTGGAACAAATTATTGGTATGGAAGTTTACTGGCTTCAAAAAAAATTGGGGATCGTAAAAGATTACTTCGCGAACTTGATTTAATGAAAAAAAATGGTATCGACAACTTACGTATCCTCGTTGGTGCTGATGGTGGAAAATATGATTTTACAGTTCGTCCGGCACTGCAATATGAGCAGGGAAAATATGATGAAGATTTACTTGATGGTCTGGATTTCTTAATTAATGAAATGAACAAACGCAAAATGTACGCAGTTTTGTATTTGACGAACAACTGGGAATGGTCAGGCGGAATGTCACAGTATTTGGAATGGAATGGCAAAGGGCCAATTCCTGTTCCGGCAATCGCCCCAAATACATGGCCACAATTTATGTCGTATACAGAACAATTTCATAGTTGTGAACCTTGTATGGAAGCTTTGAATAACCATGTGAAGTTTATTATTGGCAGAACAAACTCTTATTCTAAAAAGAAGTACACAGAAGACAACACCATAATGGCTTGGCAGGTTGGAAATGAACCAAGACTTTTTACTGTAGAAAATGAAGCAAAATTTACAGCCTGGCTAAATAATATTGTGAATTTAATTGATAGCTTAGATAAAAATCATTTGATTTCTACAGGTTCAGAAGGATTAAACAGCTCAAATGACAGCATGGAAATTTTTGAGAGAACACATCAAAATCCGAATATCGATTATTTAACAATGCACATCTGGCCAAAAAACTGGAATTGGTTTAAGGCAGATAATGCTGAAAAAACTTTACCGACAACCTTAGAAAATGCTGGGATTTATATCGACAAGCATGTAAAAGTCGCAAATAATTTAAAACGTCCAATTATCATTGAAGAATTTGGTTTACCAAGAGAGAACGAGAGTTTATTAAATAGTTCATCTGTTGCAAACAGAGATGTATTTTACAATTATATTTTTAGCAGGGTTGCTGAAAGTGTAGCTAATAAAGGTCCATTACAGGCAGCGAATTTTTGGGGATTTGGCGGTGAAGGAAAACCGGTAAACGAAACAGGAAAATGGAATCCCGGAGATCCTTTAACAACTGATCCTCCGCAGGAACCACAAGGACTAAATTCGGTTTTTTCATCTGATAAATCGACTTTAAAAATTGTAAAAAAATACAACTGTAAACTGAAATAAATCTTAATTAAAAAAACATTTAACGATATATAAGTTATGAAAGTTTCATTTGAGAGGACTGCTTAAATAAATTTATAAAATACGCTTTTATAATTCATATGATTAATTAAATTTGCCGTTATACCCAAATAACCTAATAATGAAAAAAAGAATATTCTTTATTTTAACACTGCTTTTTTTTAATGCCACATTTTCACAGGAAGCCCAGGACTTTGTTGTAACATCTCCTAACGGAAAAATTAAGGTCAGCATTCTGGTCGGCGAAAAAATAACATGGTCTGTTCTGCATGAAAAAAATCAAATTCTGGCACCTTCCTCTATTTCAATGACTTTGGATCAAAATGAAGTTTTAGGAAAAAATGTTTTGGTTTTGAATTCAAAAAGAGAAAAAGTAAACACTACGTTTGAATCTCCTTTTTACAAAAAAAGTACAATAAAGAATCAGTACAATCTCCTCCTTTTAAATTTTAAAAATGGATTCAGCATTGAATATCGTGTTTTTGATGATGGTGCTGCCTATCGGTTCATAACACAAAAGAAAAAAGACATTACGGTTAAATCAGAAGAAGTTAGTTTAAATTTCGATCAGGATTATGGTACTTTAATGCCGTATGTACGTGATTTAAGAAATCCGAAAGATCCTCATATTTTTGCTTTTGAAGCGCATTATGAGAACAAAAAAATGAGTGAATTTGCAAAAGACACGCTGGCCTTTCTACCATTTTTAATTGATTATAAAAACAATAAAAAAGCAGTTTTTCTGGAGGCAAATCTGGAAGATTACCCAGGATTATTTGTAACGAATAATAGCTCAAAATCAGGTTTTGAATCTCGTTTTTCCAAATATCCATTGCAGGAAAAAAACGGAGGTTTCAATAATATCAATCTACTTATTACTGAAAGAGCTGATTATTTAGTCAAAACAAAAGGAAAGCGAAATTTTCCTTGGAGAATTATTGTTATTTCTGAAAATGACAAAGACTTAGCCAATAACGATATGGTTCAGAAATTATCCGAGCCAACAAAAATCAAAGATATCAGCTGGATCAAACCCGGAAAAGTAGCGTGGGATTGGTGGAACGACTGGAACATTTATAATGTTGATTTTAAAGCCGGAATTAACACTGAAACTTACAAATACTACATTGATTTTGCCTCAAAAAACAAAGTTGAATATGTGGTTTTGGATGAAGGCTGGAGCCTTGAAGATGACATAATGAAACATAGCCCGAATGTAGATTTGGAAGCTTTAATTGCTTACGGAAAAGAACGAAATGTGGGGATTATTTTATGGAGTTCCTGGATGGCTTTGACAAAAAACACTGAAGGTATTTTAAAGAATTATGCTAATTTAGGAGTCAAAGGTTTCAAAGTTGATTTCATAGATCGTGATGATGCCAAAATGGTAAATTCGGTTTATGATATTGCTCAAAAAGCAGCTGACAATCACTTGCTAATAGATTTTCATGGCATGTACAAACCAACCGGAATTCAGCGTACTTTTCCGAATATTCTGAATTTTGAAGGCGTAAAAGGATTAGAAAACAATAAATGGACACCTAATGATGATGTTCCGACATATGATTGCTCGATTCCGTTTATCAGAATGATGGCCGGTCCAATGGATTATACGCCTGGCGCAATGCGAAATGCAACAAAAAGCGAATTCAAACCAAGTAATGCTAATCCGGTAAGTCAAGGAACAAGATGTCATCAATTGGCACTTTATACTATTTTTGAAGCTCCTTTACAAATGATGGCTGATAGTCCTACGGCTTACATGAAAGAACAGGAAAGCACTGATTTTATTGCAAAAATACCAACCACTTTTGATGAAACGATTGCTTTAGATGGTGAAGTTGGAAAATTTGTAGTAATGGCCCGAAGAAAAGCAAACACATGGTATTTAGGAGCAATCACAAATTGGGGTTCCAGAGAGGTAACTATTGATTTCTCATTCCTTGAAAAAGGCAAAAAATACGAAGCTGAAATTTTCTCTGACGGAATAAATGCTGATAAAGCTGCAACAGATTATAAAAAAGAAATTATAACCGTAGATTCAACTACAAAACTAAAATATCACTTAGCAAGCGGCGGTGGATTAGCTGCTATCATCAAATAAAAAATTAAACACAACACGCGTAGAGACGCACAGCAGTGCGTCTCTACGCGTGTTGTGTATAAAGACGCACTGCTGTGCGTCTCTACTTAAATTGTAATTATCAATCTCTTACCATCAGGAATATTCATATCCCAGGCTTTTTCGATATCTTTTATATCAATCGAAACGGTTTCTATAACTAACTTTTTAGAAGCTGCCAACTCAAACATTTCCGGTAAAATATCAGTTACCAGCTTTTTCATTTCATCTTTAGTCCAGCTTCCTAAACCTGAACCGGATAACTGAAGATCAACGCTTCGTAAAATTTCAGATGATAACTGAATCGAATCTCCCGCCAATGAGCCTACAGAAACAAATCTGGTTTTATGCGTAAATGAACCTTCACCTTTTAATGCCTTTAGAATTAATTCGGCAGAATGTCCCCATAAATAATCAATTATAATATCAATTGGCGTATTAGTATGAATCTGCTTGATCTGTGCTTTAAAATCATCATCCGGCTGCGTAAGAATTACGTATTCATCTGCGCCTAAATCCAACAATGATTTTAAAGTCTGCTCATTTCTGCCGGTAACAATTATTCTTGCTGCCCCATAATGTTTTGCAAGCTGAATGGCTATTTTTCCTGTAACTCCGGTTGCCCCGTTTATTAAAACAGTTTCTCCTTTTTGGATATTGGCCCTAAAACGCAAAGCCATTGCTGATCCTGCAACTGCATTTGGCAATGCTGAAGCTGTACAATCATCAAGGTCTTCCGGAACTTTTACAATTTTGTTTTTATCTACAATTGCTTTTTCGGCAATCATTCCCGTTACACCTAAGGCATAAACTCTGGTGCCGTCTTCGAGCATTCCTACTCCGTCGCCGCCTGCAACTTTTGCTATTTCTTTAGCATCTGCTGAGTAATGCTTTCCGCTTGCTATGTTTTTATCTAAATTTTTAACTGCCGATGCTTTAACCGAAATTAAAAGATGGTTCTCATTTTCGATAATTGGGTCCGGAAAATCAGTGTATTGTGGTAATTCACCCTTTTTATAAATTACTGCTGCTTTCATAATGTTTAAATTTTAAGTAGTGTTTAAATTTTATGAAGCAAAATTAGTGCGCAGTAAATAGCTGGACGATAACATTTGTTATCAAATACAAATCGGATTTATTTGCGTAATTTATTTTTTATCCGACTTAAATGAACTGAAGTAATTCCTAAATAAGAAGCGATGTAATGCTGCGGAATACGTTTAATAATCAGTGGGTTTTCTTTTAGAATGTTTTGATAACGCTGTTCCGGAGAATCTTTTATAAAAGAAACAAATTGTTTTATATAATCGAAAGTACGCTCGAAAATAAGGTCAATAATTTTGTCCCTTAATTCCGGAATCTCAAGTAAATCGTTAAGAATACTGTCAACATTTTTTTTATCAATGTACCATAAAATGCTTGGCTCAATGGTTTCGATCGAAATGGGACTTGGGATTTTCTTTCTAAAACTTTCAATAGAAGCAACCATTCCACCTTCTAAAAAGAATTGCAGGGTTAAATCTTTTCCGTCTTTATTAAACGAGCATCTAATACAGCCTTTTTCAATAATAAAGATCCTTTCAGAAATTTCTCCTTCATTTAAAAGAACTGTTTTTGCAGAAACCTCAAGTTTATGAAAACAGTTTATATAACTCTCCCATTTATGGTCTTCAATCGGGAACTTGTTTTTAAGATGATCAAACATGGAAGAGTTTATAAAATTATTTTAGAATTGATTCGATTGCATTTAATTCGTCAGAAGAAAAATCAAGACCTTGCAAACAATCAATATTATTATTTAATTGACGTACAGAACTCGCACCAATTAAAACCGAAGTAATTCGTTTGTCCTTTTGCAGCCAGGCCAAAGCCATTTGTGCCAAAGACTGATTTCTGTTTTGAGCAACTTCATTTAATTGAATTAATTTTTGAATACGTTCTGCTGTAACTTCATCTTCTTTTAAATGCCCGTTTGGATTATGTGCCCTGGAATTTTCCGGGATTCCGTTTAAATATTTGTCTGTTAAAAGTCCTTGTGCCAAAGGTGAAAAGGCAATACAGCCTACTCCTTTTTCTTCTAAAACGTCCAGTAAATCATCTTCTACCCAGCGTACCAACATCGAATATTTAGCCTGGTGAATTAAACAAGGCGTTCCTAATTGTTTTAAAACATCAACTGCAACTCTGGTTTGCTCTGCCGAATAATTACTGATTCCAACATACAATGCTTTTCCACATCTTACTGCATGATCCAAAGCCATCATCGTTTCTTCGATTGGAGTTTCGGGATCCGGACGATGCGAATAAAAGATATCAACATAATCAACTTTCATCCGTTTCAGACTCTGGTCCAAACTAGATAATAAATACTTTCTGGATCCCCAATCCCCATAAGGTCCATCCCACATAGTATAACCTGCTTTGGTAGAAATAATAATTTCATCACGTAAATTTCCCTGAAAATTATGCCATAATATTTTTCCGAAATTAGTTTCCGCAGAACCCGGAACAGGCCCGTAGTTATTGGCCAGATCAAAATGAGTAATACCTTTATCAAAAGCTTCAACCGCTATACTTTCGGCATTTTCAAAATTATCTACCGATCCGAAATTATGCCATAATCCTAAAGAAATTTCAGGCAATAATAACCCGCTTTTTCCACATCTGTTATATTTCATTGTTTTGGTTTAATAGTTAAAGATTTTAAAGATAAAAACAATCCCAAATATTTTAAACCCAAATTAGTACTTTATTTTTGTAAATTTGTTTAAATAATAAAATTATGGATAATAACTGGCAAAACTTAATTTCTATAAATCCTGATATAAGATTTGGAAAACCTGTTATTACAGGAACAAGAATCTGTGTTTCTGATATTCTCTCATGGCTGTCTACAGGAATGTCTTTTGAAGATATTATTGAAGATTTTCCGGAATTAAAAAAAGAGGATATTCTTGCATCACTTGCATTTGCTGCAAACAGAGAAAACATAACAAAAATAATAGCAGCATAATGAAATTACTTCTGGATGCAAATATTTCCTGGAGAATTATCAAACTTGTTGAAAATGATTTTTCAGGCTGTTTTCATTCTAAAGATATTGAAATAAATCAACCTGCAAAAGATATTGAAATTTGGGAATTTGCAAAACAAAACCAACTTACAATATTGACTCACGATGATGATTTCGAAAAATTACTACTTTTGAAAGGAGCTCCTCGAAAGTTATAATTTTAAAAACTTTTAATAAAAACACGAAACAGATTGCTGAACTTCTGGTTTCGAAAAAAGAAATCATAGAATCTTTTTCAACTAATGAATTAATGATTTTAGAGATTTATTAATTACTTCAATTCAAATTAGTAAAATATACTTTAGCTAATAAAAAAAAATCACGCAGATTTGCAGATTGGGGGATCTGCTAAATCCGCGTGAAAAAAATATTTCCAAGTTATTTTTTTTTAATCTATTTCAATTCGAAACCGCTCGTCAAACCAGCATCAGAGCTTCCTCCAACCATAATTTTAAAAGTTCCCGGTTCTACTAAATAATTTCCTTCATTATCATAAAAACCTAATTCTTTTTCGGTTAAAGTAAAAGATATTGTTTTCGTTTCTCCTTTTTTCAAATTAACTAATTCAAAACCTTTTAATTCTTTAATCGGGCGAATAATACTTGCAAACTCATCATGAATATATAATTGCACTACTTCTTTTCCGTCATAATTTCCTGAATTTGTAACTTCAACGGAAACTTTAACAGTTTCTCCTTTTGCGAAATCAGTTTTGTTTAATTTCAGGTTTTTATAATCGAATTTAGTATAACTCAAACCAAATCCAAACGGAAACTGAGGTGTTTTCTCAACATCCGTATAATGTGTCCAAAACACATTTTTATCAGTATTTACAGGTCTTCCGGTATTATATTTATTGTAATAAATTGGCACCTGACCTACGTTTCTCGGGAAAGACATTGGCAATTTTCCACTCGGATTATAATCTCCATACAATACTTGCGCAACAGCATTTCCGTTTTGGGTTCCTAAATGCCATGCTTCAACAATTGCAGGAACATTTTCTGCTGCCCACGGAATACTCAACGGACGTCCGTTGTTTAAAACCAAAACAACATTTGGATTCACTTTATAAATTTCTTCAAGCAATTCCTGCTGTAAACCGGGCAAATTAAGATCGGTCCTGCTTCTGCCCTCACCGCTTTGAAAACCATGTTCTCCTAAAACCATTACCACTACATCAGCATTTTTTGCTGCAGTTTTAGCTGCTTCAAATCCACTTTTGTCAGTTGTATTAAAAACAACCTCATCCAAAAAAGAAACTTTTCCAACCGTCAGGTCAGCACCTTTTTCAAAAGTCAGCTTATTGTCTTTATATTGCTGCATTCCTTCTAAAACCGAAACCGCCGTATTGTCATCAGCCGCAATTCTCCAGCTTCCCAACGGGCTGGTTTTATCATTTGCCAGTGCGCCTATCAAAGCAATTTTTTGTCCGGATTTCTTTAGCGGAAGCAAATTTTTATCATTCTTTAAAAGCACGATTGATTTTTTCGCCATGTCAAGGACACCATCATTATTGGCTTTACTTCCAATAGTTTCTTTTTCGCGTTTCTCGTCACAATATCTGTATGGGTCATCAAATAAACCTAATTCAAATTTCACGCGTAAAATTCTGCGAACAGCATCATCAACCATCGCCTCTTTTACTTTTCCTTCTTTTACTAAACCAACTAATTTGGCAACATACAAATACGATTCCATATCCATATCAGAACCTGCAACTACAGCTTTTAAAGCTGCATCTTCTTCGTCTTTTGCATAACCGTGAGCAATCATTTCACGAATCGAAGCATAATCTGAAATTACAAAACCGTCAAACTTCCATTTTCCTTTCAGGATATCTCTTTGTAAAAATGCATTTCCGGTTGCAGGAACACCATTCAGTGTATTAAATGAATTCATAAACGTACGAATTCCTGCATCTACAGCCGCTTTAAACGGAGGCAAAACCGAATTATATAATTTAGAATTACTAATATCAACAATGTTATATTCTAATCCGGCTTCAACATATCCATATGCCGCAAAGTGTTTCGCACATGCTGCAATCGTATTTATTTTCGTCAAATCAGCAATTGTTTCTCCCTGAAAACCTTTCACTCTTGCCGTTGCAATTTTACTTCCTAAATACGGATCTTCTCCGGCACCTTCCATAACACGCCCCCAACGAGCATCATTGGCAACATCTACATTTGGGCCAAAAGTCCAGTTAATTCCGGATGCCGAAGCTTCATCAGCCGCAATAGCTGCCGATTTTTTAATCGCTTCCAAATCCCAGCTTGCCGATTCTGCCAATGGAATTGGACTCAATGTTTTATAACCGTGAATTACGTCAAAACCAATAATCAGCGGAATTCCCAAACGCGTTTCTTCAACTGCAATTTTCTGTACGGCACGAACTTCTTTCACACCGCGAACTGTCAGCATACTCCCTACCCATCCTTTTCGCAAATGTTCATATTTCAATTCTGCACTTCCTCCTTTTGGTGCTGGTCCGGTAACATCCCAAAAACCATTATATTGATTCATTTGACCTGCCTTTTCTTCCAAAGTCATTAATGGTAAAAGCAAATCAATGCGTTGTTCTATCGTTTTATTTTTATCCAGATATGGCTTTTTCTGTGCGTTCATATTTCCAACAGTAAAGAGGGTAAAAACCCCAATAGTTAATATTTTTTTATTCCTCATGGTTAGTTAGTTTATTATTTTGAGCGTGTTGTTTGCCCAAAAAAGGCAAACGAGAACTTTTTGATTTTTTTTAGACAAGAATATGCAAAATCTCAAATCAAAAATCGTTAATCAAAAATCTTAACTACCTATTCCGTAATAAAACACGAAGCAGGCAAATTGACTTTATTAAACAAATCAGATTGTATTGTATTTCCCCATGCAAAACGAACTTTTGCCGGAACGTTTACTTTCTTACTCGTCAAAATCACCTGATTATTTTTAATCGAGGCTTCGGCTGTGTAAAAAACGCCATCGGCTCCGGCTACTTCAAATTGATTGGATGTTTTATTTTTAAAATGCAAACCTTCAGCAGAATCAAAAGAAACAATTGCTTTGTTTTTTTCCGCTTTAAAATCTTTAAAAACCGGACCGTTTACTAAACCTGAATTGGTTTTATACGTATTTGCCAAAGCTAAATTCGCCAAACGAATTCCAACCGATTTTTTATCTTTTGGATGAATATCTATTGTATCAGAAACATCGCTGATTACAACCATTCCGGTATTCGAAACTTCTTTAAGTAATTTTCTTTGGGAATCTCTCAGAGTAACATTCGAGAAATTATTGGTGCCAGTTTTATAAGGTGCAATTTGTACATAATAAAAAGGGAAATCATCCTGCCATGCTTTTCTCCAGGAAGTTATCAAAGCCGACAATGTTTTGTCGTAAACTGTAGATCCCACATTCGATTCACCCTGATACCAAAGCGTTCCTGCAATTTTAAATCCAACAAAAGGATAAATCATTGCATTATAAGCACGTCCCGGTTGTCTCGGTCCGTATTCCTGTTCGTTTAATTTTTTAGCGTTTTCTAATAAAAGAGGATCGTTCTGAATCACTTCTTCCGGCATCCAGATTTCCGCCGGAGTTCCACCCCAATTGGAAGAAATCAATCCGATTGGAACATTTTTTAAATCTTCTCTTAAACGTTTCGCGAAAAAGTATCCGACAGCACTAAAATATTTCATGGTTTCCGGAGTCGATTCTGTCCAGTTTCCTAATAAATTGTTTTGTGGAGTTGTAGCTGTCAATTTTGGAACCGTA
Organism: Flavobacterium sp. CF136; assembly: GCF_000282055.1. Lineage (GTDB taxonomy): Bacteria > Bacteroidota > Bacteroidia > Flavobacteriales > Flavobacteriaceae > Flavobacterium. The sequence continues at coordinate 75,141 of NZ_AKJZ01000015.1, read as the reverse complement.
AAAAATCGAATATTCGGATTTGCAGCATTTTTTGCTTCTTCTTCTCCATTATCAATTCCCCAGCTTACCGACATTTCCATATTCGATTGTCCGGAACAAACCCAGACTTCACCAATCAGAATGTTCTTCAAAACTACTTCGTTATATCCTTTTATAGAAATCGTGAATGGTCCGCCTGCTTCGGGAGTTTTTATTTTAAGTTCCCATTGTGCCTGATTGTTGGCCGTAACTTTATATTCCTGATTATTCCAGCTGGAAACCAGTTTAATTTCTTCTTTTGGACTCGCCCAGCCCCAGATTTTAACTTCGGAATTACGCTGTAAAACCATATTATCACCAAAAATATTGGGTAGCGAAACGTTTGCCATCATAGTACTGGAAATCAACAGAAAGAAAGCAAACTTAAATATATTATTTTTCATTTAGCAGCTTTTTTAAAAATGGACCATATTCATCAGCCATAACCTTATGATCGGCAAGATTTGGATGCCAGCTACAGCCTTTCGGAGTCATTGGTTTAAACTTAAATATCACAATTGGTTTATGTGTTTTATCGTCTTTAAAAGCATCTTTAACTTTATTCAGACATTCTTCAAAAACAATTCCTTTCTCACCGCCAACCATTGGACTGTTCGTAATTACTATCTGTACATTTGGATTATGACTGTATAGCATTTTGATGAAATTAATGTAGTTCGAAACATATTTTTCAGGATTAAAAGGCAGGCGTTCTTTTTTCCCGTCTCCACCGGAAAAATCATTGGTTCCTAAAGCAATACTGATAATATCGGGCTGAAAAGCAAAATCATATTTAGGTTTTGAAGCATCTTTTGTTAAATACAAATTCCCATATAAATCCGGCATAATACCTTCGTCTTTATTTTCGTCATTCCAGTTACGGTACATTCCAATTCCGGAAACAGAACTCATTAAATAATCAACATCAATTTCTCTGGAAAGTGTCGGACCATAAGCAAAATACCCGTTATGGTGATCAAAATATTCGCCCTGATCACAAGGAACATCGGAATCATCACTTGCAGCACCGCATGTAATAGAGTCTCCTATAAATTCGATTTTCTTTTTCTTTTTTGAAGAAATCGAAGTTAGTTTTGCAGTAGTTCCGGCAAATAAAACGTTACCGCTTTGTGCTTCTGTAGTTTTATAAATCGTGAGATTATGATGTTTTTTATCGCAAGTAATCTTTACTGGAAAAGATTGGGCAGCCCCTTTTTCAATTCTCAATTTTCCAATATACTTTCCGTCCAAAACTAAAGAAACATAATTATGATGTTCCCAGGAATCAATGCTTTGAAGAGAAATTGAACATTTATCTCCTGTAAAATTGAACGAAACCGAAGAAGCCGTTCCAATTAGGACAACATTATTATCCTGGAGTTTGTCAACCCGGCCCTCATAAAGAAATGTATTGGTTTTATTTTGTGAAGTCGAAACAATCGAAATCAATAAAAACAAAATTAAAAGTGGTATTTTTTTGAGAAACATAATTTATTTGTTAAAATATAAACACGATTGACAAATATACCCCAAATGAATTATCAAAAAAGATACTAAAATATCAAAATGCAATAAAAAAACACCAAAAGCAATTCTGCCCATTTATCCATTTCCGGCATTCATTAGCAACCTTTTACTTTGATTTCCAAAACTTAGCCCTACCTTTGAATTTATACACTTCAGTACTTATTAAATGAAACTACCCATCTATATATTATTTGCCGCATCCGTTCTATTCTCTTCATTTTCAAAAAAAGACAATCTAACAGTAATCAATAAAATTCAAAAAAACCAAACTGCAATTGACAGGGATTCCATTATTATGTATGCCAAAAAATATTTGGGCACTCCTTATTTATATGCGGGAAATAGTCCTCAAAGGGGGTTTGACTGTTCAGGCTTTGTCAATTATGTATTTAATAATTTTGATATAAACTTGCCGCGAAGTTCTAATGGCTATAAAAATATAGGAACTGCATTAGCCCCTGAAGATTTTAAAGTTGGGGATATTTTAGTTTTTTACGGTTATAAAGACAGAACAATCGTAGGCCATGTTGGAATTGTTTGTGAGGCAAACGGCATGCAGTCAAAGTTTATACATGCCTCTTCCGGAAAAGCGAATAAGGTAACTATTAGCGAACTGAATTCAGAACATTACACTAAACGTTTTTATAAGTGTATTGATGTATTATCTAAATAAATAGTTATTCTTCAGTCAATAATTTTATCAAACTTTCATCTCTTTGATAAACGTCTTTATAAAAATTCAATTGTCCTTTTCTGTCTACCCAGGCAGTAAAATAACCAATATAAACAGGAACTTTCTTTTTTAAGGTATACCAGCTTTCTTTACCGGCATGCATTGCTTTATCAATTCGGGCCGGATTCCATTTAGGATCGTTTTTTAAAAGTTCAATTGCCAATTCCCTGGGTTTTGCCACACGCACACAACCATGGCTAAAAGCTCTGTTTTCTCTTTCAAATAAACTTTTTGACGGTGTATCGTGTAAATAAATGTTATTTGAATTTGGAAATAAAAATTTTACCAAACCAAGTGAATTATTTATTCCCGGTAATTGTCGAACCACACCATTATTCCATTCTAAATGTTTTTCAGCTAAATAGTTCTTGTTTTTAGCCATTCCGGGTTTGATCTCTTTGTTGATAATACTTTGAGGAACATTCCAATACGGACTAAAAACAATATTATTCATCATACCGCTAAAAATAACGGTTTTGGTCATGGCTTTTCCTACTACAACTGGCGACACAAAAACAATTTCATGATTTCGAATTAAATATAATCTGAATTCAGGAATATTAACCTCGATAAATTCTTCCCCTTTCTCTAATTCAGGATCAATCCATCTGCAACGCTCCATATTTGCAATAATGGTTTTGATTCTATCTGAAACAGGAATATTCATTTCGTCAATATGCTCTTTTAAAATTATATTTTTAGGCGTATATCCATGATGTAATTCGTAGTCTTTCATAGCCGAAATTAAAACCGAATCACAAACGGCACTTTTACTGTTTTCTTTAAGTTCTCCTGTAATAGAAAGTCTTTCTCTAATTTGAGCTATTGTTATAGCCGAATCTCCTAATTTTAGGTTTTTAAAATCATCACTGACTTCAATAGTTTTCCAGCCTCCTTTTTTCTCTATTTCTCTGTATTGTTTCAACGCTTCACGCAGTTTATAATACTGGCTGAACATTTTACTTTTATTATCGTCATTAATAGTAGAATGTTTAAAAATGGAATCTGAAAGTACCTGATAATTTACTTTTTTTCGGGGTAAAAGCCATTCTAAGGATGTTGATGTTTTTTCATCGAAACCACTAAATACTTTTTCAGCATAATAGAAATATAAATTGGTTATCATCAAATCCGTATCTATTTTCGATAATTTGTTTTCTGAAGTGCGCTCGAAAATTGAATTAATTTTTTCGTTGTATGGAAAATTAGCTTTTAAGCCCTCATCACCCAAACCTTTATATTTATTGAATAAAGTATTTCCAAACTCTACTACACCTTTATTATCTAACCATAATTGAGCAGAGTTCTTTTTCTTATATAAAGACAAAACATCTTCCTGAAATTTAACCAGTTTAGGATACGCCTGATAAAACTTAGAAATATCAGTACTATCAATCGGAATCTTCAGTTCAGGTAATTCTGCCTTTGCTTTATTTATTTGGTTTCCTTTTTTATTATTTGATTTGGAGTTGCATGAAACAGCTGTAAAAAGAATTATTATTGCCGCAAGCGGATACAAAATTTTCATATTGATATTTTTAATAAAAATAGAAAAGTTTTCATGAAAAGAGTCCTTTTATAAAAAAATAAACACTCATTTTAACAACAATATTATCAACAAAAATAAAGTATAAAAAAACTCCAAATACATCACATATTTGGAGTTTTTCCCCTTTATAATCAACTTTTTATTTTAAATTACCGTTCCTTTTAAAGTCAGGATTTTTGGTGTTGTTTCTGCACTTGTTGTTACTGTTACTGTTTTTGTAAAACCACCTTTATTAGCTGCATTATAAGTAGCGGTTACTTTAGCCGATTTACCGGGTAAAATTGGTTCTTTAGTATAATCTGTTGCTGTACATCCACAAGATCCCTGAACATTTGTAATCACAACTGTTGCTTTTCCTGTATTTTTAAATTCATACACAATTGCTTTTGGAGTTCCCTGTGGAATTTCACCAACATCAATTGACTCAGTTTTCCATACAATTACAGAAGCCGTAGTTTCTGTTTTTATGTTAGAAACTAATGATTGTACTGGTGCTATTGCTGAAAAAGACATTAGACCCAAAACTAAAGCTAACATCGAAATTTTAATAATTTTCATGGTTTATCTATTTAAATGGTTTATAGTTAAATTTTATATTTCAAAACTACCTTAGAAAAAATCAATTCGCTGTTAAGCGGTCTCAAATGTTTGTTAACGACTTGTTAATGGGTATTTTTAAGTATAAATTTGATTAATATTACATTTTAATAAATTTTATTTTTCCTTGAAAATAAACAAACTCAATAGCATTATCCTTTTAGGTTTAGCGGCCATCATCAGCATATTGGTTGTACAATTGCTATGGACAAAAGAGGCTTTTACTTTAGAACAAAAAAAGTTAAGCCAGAAGACACATATTGCTTTACTGGAAGTCGCCAAAAAATTATATGAAGGCACAAATCATGAATTACCATCCCAAAATCCGGTTCAGAAAATTGCCAACGATTATTATATTGTAAATATCGATAACGATTTTGAAGCCGATATTTTAGAGTTTTATTTGAAATCAGAATTCAAAAAAATGAATATCACCACTGATTTTGAATATGCCATGTACAATTGCCAAAGCGATGAAATGGTTTACGGAAACTACATTTCATTATCTGAAAAAGGAAAAGGAAAGCAAACTGTTTACTTCCCTAAACATAAAAACCTGGTTTATTATTTTGCGGTTCGTTTCCCTAATGAAACCACTTATTTATTCAGTTCGATGCGTTTTTGGTTTATACTTTCCATAGCATTAATTCTTATTTTATTGATTTATGTTTATTCGATTTTTACGCTTTTACAACAAAAAAAATATTCCGAATTACAGCGTGATTTCATCAATAATATGACACATGAATTTAAAACGCCATTGTCTTCGATTTTAATTGCTTCGAAATATTTAATTGAACAGAATCCAATCAAAGAAGATAAAAAACTACATACTTATACTGATATTATTATCAATCAGAGCAATAAACTGAATAATCATATCGAGAAAATTTTGAACATTGCCAAATCTGATTATACTCCTTTAGAGTTAAAAACGGAATCGATTTTGATAGTACCGGTTATAGAAGAAACGATTATTAATATTCAATTAAAATACCCGGAAGCCAATATTAAAATTGAAACGGATACTGATAATTATAAAATTGAAACGGACGTTTTTCATTTTACCAATTTAGTTTACAATTTGTTAGATAATGCAGTAAAATATTGTACTGAAAAACCTGAAATTCTCATTCGGATTTCGAAAGAAAACCAATCCTTAAAATTAGAATTCATTGATAATGGAATTGGAATTCCGTCTAAAAAAATCTCTTATATTTTTGATAAGTTTTACCGGATTCAAAATGAAAAAAGTAATGAAGTTACTGGTTTTGGGCTCGGTCTATATTACGTAAAAGAGATTTGCAACTTACAAAACTGGAAAATTAACGCCATCAATAATTTAGAAAAAGGTAGTACTATAACACTGTCAATTCCATATAGAAAATGAAAAATTTTAAAATTCTTTATACCGAAGATGATGAAACATTAGCCTTTTTGACCAAAGATAATCTGGAACAAAATAACTATGATGTAACACATTGTCCTGACGGAAATTCAGGCTTTGAAAGTTTCAAAAAAGAAGATTTTGATATTTGCATTCTCGATATTATGATGCCAAAAATGGACGGGTTTGAATTGGCAGCAGAAATTAGAAAAATCAATACCGATATTCCAATCATTTTCCTTTCGGCAAAAACACTAAAGGAAGACCGCATAAAAGGACTGCGTTTGGGTGCAGATGATTATCTCGTAAAACCTTTTAGTATTGAAGAATTAATTCTTAAAATCGAAATATTCCTGAAGCGTTCGCAAAAAAATAATGCAGTCAAAAAATCATTTTACGAAATCGGAAAATATCAGTTTGATATTAAAAACTTTATTCTTTTTAATGAAACAGAAAAAATTAGTCTCACACAACGTGAGGCCGAACTTCTGAAATTATTTCTCGATAATAAAAATTCTGTTTTAAAAAGAGAGCAGATTTTAACCTCGCTTTGGGGAACTGATGATTATTTTATGGGTAGGAGCCTGGATGTTTTTATTTCGCGTTTGCGTAAAATTTTGATAAACGAAAAAGGAATTTCTATTGAAAACCTTCACGGAATTGGTTTTCGATTTGCTATTGAAGCTTTATAAAACCAACAAACCAAATTCACGTAACGTATTGATTGGTTTTGAATACCAAAACAATTCGAAATCCTCATAGTTCGTTTCAAAATCAGTTTTTACTTCCTGAAAAGTATAATTTTTGCTGTTTGAAACTGTGATTTTTTTCAAGATCTCCACAAGCCATTCCCCTTCATTTTTATTGGTCTGAATCGTGAAACTTTCTTTTTTATCGTGAAAAGTCAGGGTCAGCATTTCCCAAGTCTGGCCTTTTTTAGATTTGGTGAAATGATCAACGGCTGGCTTTCCTCCTAACCAAACCACTTTTGCATTTGGTTTTGTATTGAAATCATTTCCTTCTTCCAGTGCATTAAAAATAAAATCGGGATCTATTTTCGTTTTCGGAATTTTAAAATCGAACCAATCCTGCAATTCGTAATCGAAACAGATTCCGTGCATAAAATTGAAGAGTGATTTCTTTAATCCAAAACTGAATTTATCGTGATTAATTCCGGTAGAATCGGTATAATCGATATCATTATTGGCAAAAGTTCCGATAGTTTCTGTAACTTTAGTTACGCCAAATTTCTCCGGATACAATCCAACAGGACTATGCGCCGTCATAGCAAATTGATGCCAAAAACCGGATTGCAAAATTCCCGCCTCAAACAACTGACGCACCATTTCAAGGCTGTCAATAGTTTCCTGAACCGTTTGTGTTGGATATCCGTACATCAAATACGCGTGAACCATAATTCCGGCTTCTGTAAAATTTCGGGTTACTTTTGCCACTTGTTCTACGGTTACACCTTTATCAATTAATTTTAACAATCGGTCTGAAGCTACTTCCAATCCACCGGAAACAGCAATACAGCCTGAAGCTTTTAGCAATAAACATAAATCTGCAGAGAAGCTTTTCTCAAAACGAATGTTTGTCCACCAGGTTACTGCTAATTTTCTGCGTAAAATTTCGAGAGCCAAAGCACGCATCAAAGCAGGCGGCGCAGCTTCATCAACAAAATGAAAACCATTCTGACCTGTTTGCTGCATCATGTCTTCCATTCGGTCGCACAATAAATTGGCGGCTACAGGTTCGTAAACTTTAATATAATCTAACGAAATATCGCAAAATGTACATTTTCCCCAATAACAGCCATGCGCCATGGTGAGTTTATTCCAGCGTCCGTCGCTCCACATTCGGTGCATCGGATTTACGATTTCGATAACCGAAATGTATTTATCCAAAGGCAGATCTGAATAATCCGGCGTTCCGACAAATACTTGTTTATAATCGTGTTTCAGCGAATTGTTTTTGTAAACGACTTCTCCGTTTTCTAATAAAAAAGTTCTTTTATAATACTTCTCGCCCCTCGACTCCGCTCGGGATGACAAGTTTTCAACAAGTTCCTCAATTGGAACTTCACCATCATCTAAAGTGATAAAATCGAAGAACTCAAAAACACGTGCATCAGAAAGAGACCGTAATTCGGTATTTGGAAAACCTCCCCCCATAGAAATCTTAATTTCAGGATGATTTTGTTTTACCCATTGCGCACATCTGAAAGCGCTGTATAAATTTCCCGGAAAGGGAACAGAAATTAAAAAGAAAGTCGGTTTTACAGCCTCGATTTTAGCTTTCAAAAGAGAAATTAAAATCGAATCAATATAAGTTGGTTGTTGCTGTAAAGCTTCATATAATTCATCAAAAGAATTTGCGCTTCGGCCTAAACGCTCTGCATATCGGCTAAAGCCAAAATTTTCATCGACACATTCCACAATATAATCTGAAATATCTTCTAGATATAAAGTCGCCAAATGTTTCGCTTTGTCCTGTGTTCCCATGGTTCCGAAAGCCCAATCGAGTTCTTCTAACTGTGCAAAACGAGAAGCTTCGGGCAGAAAATCTTCCTGACAAATCTGTAAAGCCAACGTTGGATTTTTTCCCTGCAAAAACTGAATTACGGCATCAATGGTTTTGATATACTCATCCTGCAAAGCAAAAATACGTTTAGAATTATCTGAAATTGTATTTCCAGCAACTTCAAACTTGTAACCTGACCCGAGGCTGGAAGCCGAATTGGCGGAGCAAACCTGAAACAAATCAATTAATCCTTTCTTTGAAAACAATTCCAAAATCACATCAATACCCAAATCTGCCTGAACGGATTCGATGTTTTTAGTATTCAAAAACCCTTTTATATACGCTGTTGCCGGATACGGAGTATTCAGTTGGGTAAAAGGTGGTGTGATAATGAAAAGCTTTGTGTTCAAAAGGAATTATTTTCTGCAAAAATACGGGATATTTATTTTGTTTTTATGAAAAGATTCGACTGCTTACTTTACTTTTATTTTGTATATATTTAATTACATTTGCGGCAATCAAATTATTCGGATGAAACATACATTACTTTTATTTTTTTTTATAATTAGCCTGCAATCATTTTCTCAAAACGTAAATCAGTCAGTTGGTTTTAAAGAAAATAAAGGACAAATTATTAATCAAAAAGGAAAACCAAATACTGCTGTAAAATATTTATTGAATACTAATGGATTAAATGTTCAACTTAAAAAAAAAGGTTTTTCATATGATATTTATGAAGTAAAAAAGATTCCAATTGTTTGTTCAGAAAAATCAAAAACACTTACCCATAAAATTCCCGAAAAAGAAAAAACAGAGCAAACTGACTATACATTAGAATATACATTTCACAGAATCGACATTGACTTTGTAAATGCAAATTCAAAAGTGGAATTAATTACCAGCCACGAATCAAAAGATTTTGACAATTATTACAATATTCCTAATAAACCTGATGGTATTGTTGGCGTTCATCAATACAAACAAATTACTTACAAAAATATCTATCCTAATATTGATATAGTTTTTACAGTTCCGAATGATCCTCAAAAAACAGTTGAATATAATTTTATAATTTATCCAAAAGGAAAAATATCTGATATCCAATTAAAATTTAATGGTGCAGAAACTGAATTGGTTGATAATAAAATCCAGATGAATGTTCGTTTTGGAAAAATGGAAGAAACGCTTCCTGCGAGTTGGGTTGAAGATGGAGGAAGCAAAAAGGAGATTGCTGTTGGATATAGGAAGGTTAAAAAAGATGTTTATGGATTTGATTCCGATCATTATGTTGATGGGAAAACTATTGTAATTGATCCTGTACCACTTAGACTTTGGGGAACTTATTATGGTGATAGATATCTTACTAACCAACCAAATTCCATTAATTTTGATAGTCTGGGTAATACTATTTTTACCGGAAGTAGCGAAAATAATAGTGGAATAGCTACTGCAGGCGCTTTCCAATCAACTTCAACTATTTTCGGTTCTGCTTTTATGGTTAAATTAAACTCAGACGGGTTGAGAATTTGGGGCACATACTTAGGAGGATCGGGAGTGCAAGCTGCTAAAATTAATTCTCAAAATGAGATTTACATAGCTGGATATGCATCTTCAGGAGTGCTCTCGACACCAAATTCTCACAAAGAAACTTTAGATTCTACAGATGCTCTTTTAATGAAATTTGATTCAAATGGTCAAAGAATCTGGGGAACTTATTTTGGAGGAAAAAATTTCGAACGTGCAGACGCGATTTCTTTAGATAGTAATGAAAATATAATAATAGCAGGAGAAACCCATAGTATTGAAGGAATATCTACTCCCAATGCCTATCAAAAAACATTAAATGCTTCTCCTGATTTATATTCAGGATTCTTTGCCAAGTTTGATAAAAACGGAAATAGGCTTTATGGCAGTTATTTTCCAGTTGTAATTAAATGCAGTACAATTGACCAAAACAATAATGTCTTTTTTGCCGGAAATAAGTATGTTGATGATTTCTTTAATTACTATCCAAATATTTCAACACCTGGGGCTTTTAAAACAACCCAAAATTCCGTAGATGGATTTTTAATAAAGTTTGACCTCAATTTCACAAAACTTTGGAGTACCTATTATGGTGGAGATAAAAGTGATACAGACACATCTGAAAATTCAGATTTAATAGAAGGGATTGGCTATGATAATTTGAATAATGTATACATAATCGGTACTACAAAAAGTTTAACTGGTATTTCCACTGCAGGAGCATTTAAAACTTCACAAAATACAGGTGGGCAAGATGCCTTTATAGCAAAATTTGATTCGAACGGAAATAGAATATGGGGAACATATTTTGGAGACAACTCTACTCTTTATACAGATTCAGGAACAAACTGTTTCATTTCACCTGAAGGAAATATATATTTAATTGGATACACAGATAGTCAAAACAATATTGCTACTCCAAATTCTTTTCAAAACACCGTTAAACGCGGACCTGACGGATTTATTGCAAAATTTTCAACAACCGGGGAGTTAAACTGGAGTACTTATTATGGTGGAATAGGAGGTGATTTCCTTAAAAGTATTGATTATTCTAACGGAAAAATTGTCGTTTCTGGACGCACTGTTTATGATGACTCGAAAGATTTAAGCACACCTGGTACACATAAAGAAAATGGAGGTGGATTTATTGACATTTTTGTTGCTGAATTTCAAGATTGCGAACTAACTACAACACTTTCTAGCAACTCTCCAGTCTGCATCGGTAAAACATTAGAACTAAAAGCATCAGGAGGAACTAATTATTCATGGTCTGGACCAAACGGTTTTACATCGACAGATCAAAATCCGACAATTGCAAATGCAGCAATAGCTAATAGCGGAGAATACAGTTGTTTAATAACTGGAACTGGTGGTTGCGATGACACTAAAAAAATTACTGTTGTAATTGGAGATATAGAAGCTCCAGTTCCTAATATTGTAACATTACCAACAATTACTGGCGATTGTAATACTGTAATAAATACAATCCCAACTGCTACAGATGTCTGTGTAGGACAAATTACAGGGACAACTACAAATCCTTTATCTTATAGTTTACCAGGGACTTACACAATTGTATGGAATTATAACGACGGAAACGGAAATTCGTCAACGCAAAATCAAGCTATTACGATTACTGACCAGCCATTACCAACTGCAAACTCTCCACAAACCTTCTGCCTTCAACAAAACGCCACTTTAGACAATGTTGTTATCACAGGACAAAATATAAAATGGTACAATGCCCAAACAGCAGGAACACTTTTACCAAGTACAACTATACTTCAAAACAATGGTGTCTATTATGCATCTCAAACTATTAATGGCTGCGAAAGTGATAGAATACCAGTAACTGTCAATATTCAAAATACCTTAGTACCAACCGGAGATGCAAATCAACCTTTTTGTACTGGTCAAAATCCGACAATTACAGAGATTCAAGTGACAGGAGATTCAATAAAATGGTATGATGCGTTAAGTAACGGTTCTTTATTAGCAGAAACCACAAATCTTGTTAACGGTAAAACCTATTATACTTCTCAAACTGTTAATAATTGTGAAAGTCCTCGATTTGGAATTACTGTTTCAATTGTAAATACCCCTTCTGCTCCAGCAGGAAATGCAAATCAGTCATTTTGCAAAAAGGACAATGCAGCTCTAAGCAATATTATAATGCAGGGGCAAAATATAAAATGGTACGATTCCAATATCGCAACAGCTGCATTACCTAACACCACTTTATTAGAAAATAATAAAACGTATTATGCTTCAGAAACTATAGGCTGTGAAAGTAATAGAACTCCTGTTTTAATTCAGATTTATGACACTCCATTGCCAACAGGAAATAATAATCAACAATTTTGTATTGATGAAAATGCAACCATCACCAATATTAACATTACAGGAGCAGCTATTAAATGGTATGACTCTGCTATTAATGGAAATGTTTTGACCGAAACGACTTCACTTCAAAATAGTGTTTATTATGCTACGCAAACACTAAACAATTGTGAAAGCGAAAGGTTTGCTATTAGTGTAAAAATTCAGGATACAAAATCTCTAATAGTAGATATTAATCAGAGTTTCTGTGTACAACAAAATGCAACAATAGATAACATTAAAATTTCAGGAGAAAACATAAAATGGTACAATGATTTAATTGCAGGAACAGAATTATCAGAATCAACTCCTCTCGAAAATGGAATTACCTATTATGCTTCACAAACCGTAAACAATTGTGAAAGCGATAGAACTCCAATTACTATTCAGATTCTGGAAGCCACAACTGCAGACTGCATTAATTATGTTGAAGAGCTCCCTTTTCCTAAGTTTTTTACTCCAAACAACGATGGTTACAATGATACCTGGACAATTGATTTTGCTTATTTGAAACCAAATACCGGAATCCGAATCTTTGATCGTTATGGAAAATTCATCAAAGAATTAACTGTAAATACTGTCTGGGACGGAACTTACATCGGACAGGATGAGCCCGCTTCGGATTACTGGTTTACCGTTACCCGATTGAATGGTGCAGAATTTAGAGGCCATTTTAGTCTGAAACGATAATAACATAAAAAACAAAAGCTCTTAAAAGAGCTTTTGTTACTTTAGTATTTCGGTTAAAATTGAGAAAATAGTAATCAAAATTAAAGTGAAGATTTTTACAAGAATCATTTTTTGATTTGTTTAAATTTAAAATAAGAAAAAAGAATTGGTACAATTACAATTATTACCATAACACTTATCAAGCTATACTTTAGTAGTTTATTTGAAAGCAATAAACCTGACAGTACAATTATTACCCCTCCCAACATCCAAAGTTTTCCTGAAAATGCATGTGTAGATTTCCAAACTTCTTTATTTTCAAGAGTCCAGGGTGTTCTTATTCCAATAAAATAGTTGGGTTGTATCACTTTAAAATAATTCCCTAAAACTATAAACAAAAAACCAATCAAAGTATTAATCAAGCCTGGATTTGACAGAGACTCATTTTTAGAAATATTTACAATTATTAAGGCTAAGCCGGAGAAAAATAAAAGTAAGATGAATTTTAGCTGATAAAATTTACCACCCATTACTTCTAATCTTTTCTTAGGATCAATTTTAGGAATAATAAGCATAAGAACATACAAAAAAATTGTAAATAAAAATACGATTATAATCAATGTATATTTTTCTCCCCATCGATCAATTTGTCCATTATAATTCCAATGTACTGGCACTTTCTCAGGGAGATTATTCCAGATTACAGCCAAATACACAAAAGGTACCAAAACAATTCCTATTAACGGAAGCTCTTTTTTAAATTCTAAATTCATCTTATTATTTTTTAAAAGTTAGTATCCATTGTAAAACATCCTCCATTATTGTAGTATTAATGGAGTAAATAATAAACTGTCCATTTTTTTCAGAAGTAATTAAATCTGCTCGTTTCAAAATATCCAAATGATGGGAAATACTGGGCTTTGAAATATTAAAGGCATCTGCTATTTCTCCTGCAGACAAATCTTTCTGTTTCAAAAGTTCGAGAATTTCTCTTCGAGTAGCATCGTTTAAAGCTTTAAAAATAGCATTCATATATTTATATATTTAGACAAATATCTAAATACTTTTTATATTAACAAAACATTTTATATATTTATTTATTTTCGGAAACAAAAAAAGGTAACGATTACAATCATTACCTTCATAATATCCTAATAAATTATAGTTTCTAAAACTTATGTTCCTTCTTACTAATTGCCAGTAAAGAAAATAATGAAATACAAGCTGCTGAAGTCAGATATATACCTACATAAGTTAAACTATAAGTGCTTGCCAGCCAAATTGCAATCATCGGGGCAAAAGCAGCACCAAGGATTCCTGCCAGATTAAAGGTTAATGAAGCTCCGGAATAACGAACTGTGGTAGGAAATAATTCAGACAAGAATGTTCCTAAAGGTCCATAAGTAAATCCCATTAAAGCCATTCCAGTACATAAAAAGAATGTTACCATAGCTGAACTTCCTGAATTTAGAAAATACGAAAAGAAAAAACCAAAAAGAGCAATAGCAGTCGTGGCAATAATCAACATTTTACGACGTCCTATTCTATCCGCAACTACTGCAGAAATTGGAATAAAAAAGGCGAAAAACAATACTGAAAACAACTGAATCAATAAGAAATCTCTTTTAGCATAACCTAAATCAGTGGTTGCCCAACTCAATGTAAATACAGTCATCAGATAAAATACTAAGAATGTTGTAATGGCTGCTAATGTCCCGAAAATCAATTGGTTTTTATACGATTTAATCAAGGTCAAAAATGGAATTTTTACTTCTTCATGTTCCTTTTTTGAATTCTCAAAAGAAGGTGTTTCTGTAATTTTAGTTCGGATATAAAATCCAACTACTACCAAAAGAGAACTGGCAATAAAAGGAATTCTCCAGCCATAATCCATAAAATCTTCGCTACTCATTGAATCCGTTAACAACAAGAAGGTTCCTCCCGAAAGTAACAACCCAATTGGAGCACCCAGTTGCGGAAACATACCATACCAGGCACGTTTGTTTGGTGGCGCATTTTCTATAGCCAGCAAAACTGCTCCTCCCCATTCGCCTCCTAATCCAACCCCTTGTCCAAATCGACATAACATCAATAATAAAGGAGCAGCAACACCAATACTGGCATAACCTGGTAAAAAACCAATGGTCACAGTCGAAATACCCATCGTCAACAAGGCGGCAACTAAAGTAAACTTGCGTCCGATTTTATCTCCATAATGTCCAAAAAATGCCGAACCCAGAGGGCGCGATAAAAAGGCAATTGAAAAAGTAGCTAATGATTCTAAAGTTGCCATGGTCGCATCAGAACCCGGAAAAAATAATTGTGGAAAAACCAATACCGCAGCATTGGCATAAATATAAAAGTCGAAAAATTCGATTGTGGTACCTATTAAACTGCCAAAAAGAACATGCCTTAAAGAATTCTTTTGATTGGGGTTATTTTTCATATGGTTTTGGTATAGATTTTTTTTTTAAGAAAACAGGGTATAAAAATGATTCTTATTTCTGAAAGTAACAAACATTTATCTTTAAAAATACAGCATCATTGTGAAAAACTCAAAATCTAAATAGTTGAGATTTGAATTACATAAAGTTTCTGAAAAATAAAAAGGATGCCATGATGACATCCTTTCTAATTTATTTACTTTTTTTCCTGACCGGTTTTTCTTTTTTAGAGACCTTATCCAATTTTTTATTTAATCGCTTTTCGGTCTCTTCAATAAGATAATCATATTCATTACTTAAAGTTACAAGTCTTGCTTCTTTTAATACTTTCAACGCTTTTTTGAAATTTTTCCGGCTTTCGAAAAGCATTACTTTTTTAAGAAGAATTTCAACTTTATTAATTCCTTTAATGGTCAAAGCAAAATCTATAAGTTTGGCCGCCTCCGAATAATCTTCATTCAAAACTAAAGTATTAATGTAATACGAATAAACTTCGATTGCATTGATATTAATGGAGATTGCCTGCTGAAAAAATTCTTTGGCTTCTTCATATTTAAATAATTGATCAGCCTGAACGCGCCCGTATAAGCATAATGCCATGGTATTTTTATCATCATAAGACAACGCATAATCCAATGATTCTATGGTTTCAACCAGCGAATATGGATAATTGTCCAATGCTTCAAAAATGTATTTATCTACTGTTTTCATATATGATTTTTTTTAGAAATCCAAAAATGAGAGTTATTAATCCCGATCGAAATAATCTTCTCTTTTTAATCTTTGTCTTTCCTGTTTATATTTTTTTTTCCTGTTTTTGTTTTTTAAAATCCGAACCCTGAAAAACCCGAACCGGATTTCCCCGCTGAATCTGCAATTGATTCATCCATTGTACCTGAAATTCGGCTTTAAACTGCTTTACGGTTTCTTCTCTGAATTTCTGCAATAATCTTTCGGTTGCCAGTTTTTTATTCTGATGCTGCGAACGTGAATCCATCGAAACGACACTAATTCCGGTCGGAATATGAGTCGCTCTGACTGCCGAACTAACTTTATTTACGTGTTGGCCACCGGCTCCTGAACTTCGCATTGCCTGATATTGAATATCGTTTTCAAAAATTTCTGTTGCAGTTGATTTTTCAATTTCGAAAATTCCGATAAACCAATTTTTTCTTTTATGAAATTTTCTAAACTGGCTTTGTCCAATCCACTGAATCGTTCCAATCCATGAATTGGCAAAAGCATTTAGGTTATCACTTTCGAGTAAAATTGTTGCCGTTTCTACGGTTCCGTTCTCGATTCCAATTTCTCTTTGGAGCATCGTCGTTTTAATATTATTCTCCTTTGCTTCTTCTATAAAGGTTTTTAAAACCTGAGCCACAACCCAGCTGCATTCAGCTGGGCCACGACCCGATGTTATTTGAATTATTTTTTCCATAATTTCTGTTTTTTTTAGCGGTCCATTCTAACAATCTTTGGTGTGAATGTACCGAGCACATCGACCAATTCGTTCTGATTTGCCATTACTTTATTAATGTCTTTATATGCCATTGGAGCTTCATCAATATTTCCGCCAATTAAGCTGACATCATTTGCTTTCAGGACTTTATTAATCTCACTTTGCGTAAATGATTCTTTACATTTTCTACGTGAAAAAAGTCGTCCGGCACCATGCGATGCAGAATTTAAACTTTCAGTATTACCTTTTCCCTGAACAATAAATCCCGGAGCCGTCATCGAACCGGGAATAATTCCCAATTCACCAACGTTTGCAGGAGTTGCACCTTTGCGATGCACAATTGCTTCCTTTCCGTTTACGATTTCCTTCCACGCAAAATTGTGATGATTTTCGATTGTAACAACAACTCGTTTTCCTATTGCTTTTGCAATTCGGCGATGAATATCATCGTGGCAGGCTTTTGCATAATCCCCGGCTAAATTCATAGCCATCCAATATTCCTGACCATCATGTGTGTTTAAATCTAACCACGCCAAGTGTTGAACATTTTTCGGTAACGGACATTGTTTTGTGGCCAGATAGGTATAATGTTTGGCAATATTTGCTCCCAAACCTCTTGAACCACTATGCGAAAGCACCGCAAAATATTCACCAACTTCAATTTTCCATTCGTTAAGCGGATTTGTAATTTTTGCAATTCCAAATTCAACAAAATGATTTCCTCCACCAGACGTTCCCAGCTGTTTGTAAGCTTTACTCAAAAGATTTTTCAAAAGCGGAATATCCTGAAATTCACTTCGGCTAAACAATTCATGATCCGCTTTTATAGTGTGCGTTTCATACATTCCAAATTTTGTATTGTCTTTTAGAATTGCCTGCAACTGATGGTCTTTTCCTTTGAAAAATGAAGCCGGAATATCAAAAATTGATAAACTCATTCTACATCCGATATCCACACCGACTCCGTATGGAATCACAGCATTATCTGTTGCAAGTACACCTCCGATTGGTAATCCGTAACCCGAATGTGCGTCCGGCATTAAAGCTCCGGCTATTGAAATTGGTAATTTTAAAGCATCGTACAACTGATACTTCGCCTGTTCATCAATTTCATTTTCTCCGAATATCGAAAACGGTGCCCGTGTATTATTTAATTGATGCATTCGCACTTGTACCGGATTTACTAATCCTTCAGCAACTTTTCCCCAGGTTCCGTGTCCGGTAAATTTTTCAGGAAACAGTAAAACTTCTTTGGCTTCGGTTAGTATACTCTCTTTTTTTTCTCTTTTTCGGTATCTGTTTATTTGCCCTAAAGCAATATTGATACTATTATTTTTTGGAAAGCCTATTTTAATCAGGTCTTTTCCGGATAATTTATTTCCCATTATATTTTTAATATTGATATTCTTTTCAAAATCAATATTGCAAATTGTTAATCGTGCAAAAGGAAATGCTTAACATCTTAAATCATTTTAAAAGAAATAAGAATATTTGCAAAACACATAGCTGATTAACAGCAATACTGATTTTGATAAACATTTTATCAGAAACAGATAAATTGAGTTCTGGTAATCGGGAATTTTTTGAAGAGTCTAGAATAAAAAAAAGCCCGAAAGTTAATTTACTTCGGGCTTGTTCATATATCTAAAATTAATTTGCTATGATTGAGAAAAGCCACGAAGACACATACCAACAGAATCTGATTCTGATGCGATGTTTTGAGAGGTAAAGTTTAATACAAACATTGTCTTCGTTGTTAATAGTTAGTGATTTATTTTTCTGAGGCAAATTTTGTAAAATATTTTCCTAATAAACAAGTTAATATTGAAATATTTTCAAACAACACTTAAAAATCACTGATTTACAATTACTTACAATAAAAAATAAAATTCAAATCATAAGCAATCGTTAAAACCATTTTTAACTACATATTTTCATTAAATTTACAGCTATCAAAATAAACCCAAAATTATGCCTACCGACTGTATCAGCTACCAAAACTCAGGATATTTTTCTACTTTGATACATGATTATTTAGAACAAAAATCGGACTTAAAACCGCTATATAATAATTTTCCAACGCTGGAAAACTTTGAAAAACAAATCACCGAAAAAAAGCAGAATTTCAATAATCAGAACCGAATTCCGTTAGTTTCTGTTTTAAAAGAACAATATTTGTCAATTGAAATTTCAGATTTAACCAAACAAAACATTGAGCTTTTATCGTCAGAAAATACATTTACGGTTACAACCGGACATCAATTAAATCTTTTTAGCGGACCTTTATATTTTCTTTATAAAATCATATCGACCATTAATCTTACCAAAGAATTAAAATCGAAATACCCTGCATATAATTTTGTTCCCATTTATTGGATGGCAACCGAGGATCACGATTTCGAAGAAATTAATTATTTTAACTTTAAGGGAAAAAAATTCAGATGGAATACTGAAAGTAATGGCCCCGTTGGAAGACTTTCAACAGAAGGATTAACCGAATTTTTCGAAATATATGCTTTAGAATTAGGGGCGAGTACAAATGCAAATACATTAAAAAAACTGTTTGAAGACTCCTATTTAAAACATGATAATCTTGCCGATGCAACTCGATTTTTAGCGAACAGTTTATTTGCATCGCAAGGTTTGGTTATTGTAGATGCTGATAACGCCGACTTAAAACGTGCATTTATTCCTTATATAAAAGAAGAGTTATTAGAGCAAACTTCATTTAAAGCTGTTCAGGAGACTATTGAAAAACTAAAAGATTATACGGTTCAGGTAAATCCGCGTGAAATCAATTTATTTTATATTGAAGACAATTTACGTGAACGAATAGTTTTTGAAAATGATAAATTCATCATCAACAATACCAAAACTTCATTCTCAAAAGAAGAAATTCTAAAATTACTGGAAAGTAATCCGGAGAAATTCAGCCCGAATGTGATTATGCGTCCGCTGTATCAGGAAATTATTTTACCGAATTTATGTTACATTGGCGGAGGCGGAGAAATTGCTTACTGGCTGGAATTAAAATCTTTTTTTGATGCTGTAAATATCACTTTTCCGATGATTTTAGTTCGAAACTCAGTTCTCTTAACAACTGAAAAACAAGCTAAAAAAGCAGACCAATTAGGCTTAACCTGGAAAGATTTATTCACCAAACCAAGCGATTTAACAAATGTCATAACACATAAAATTTCAGAATTTCCAATTGACTTAACCCCTCAAAAAGAAATTCTTGAGAAGCAATTTGAATATCTATTTGAGTTAGCTCAAAAAACCGATAAATCGTTTACCGGAGCTGTAAAAGCACAAGAAATAAAGCAGACAAAAGGTTTGGAAAATCTTGAAAAACGCCTGCTAAAAGCACAAAAAAGAAAATTAAAAGATCAATTAGATCGTGTTACAGATTTACAATGCGAATTATTTCCGAATAACAGTTTACAGGAACGCCAGGCTAATTTTTCTGAATTTTATTTAGAAAAAGGAGAACAACTGATTCCATTATTAACTCAAAAATTAAGACCTTTAGAAACTAATTTTTCAATCATAACAATATAATTATGTGTTACAACGATAATTTCAGGATAAATAACCACCTGGTCCTGAAATTATTGTCTCTTAAACCAAATAGCGACTTTTAAAAATTATTAACTAATCAATTTACCCAAAACCAATGGTAAAAGAACGCTTAATTTCGCTAGATGTCTTTCGTGGACTCACTATTTTATTAATGACAATTGTCAACAACCCTGGAGATTGGGGCCATGTTTTCCCTCCACTTTTACATGCCAAATGGAATGGCTGTACTCCAACCGACTTAGTTTTTCCATTTTTTATTTTTATTATGGGAGTTGCAGTTCCCCTTGCAATGCCGGATAAAATATACGATGACACTACTTTCAATAAAATTCTGGTTCGTTCCTTACGAATGTTGTGTTTGGGGATTTTCTTCAATTTCTTCGAAAAAATACAACTTTTTGGTTTAGAAGGAATTCCGCTTCTTATTGGCAGATTAATTATTACAATCGCTGTTGGATATGTTTTAATGGGTAATTTCAGTTCTAAACTAAAAAATATTTTTGCTTTCTCAATATTAATAATTTATCTGTTTTTAGCCTATAGCGAAATCGAAGCTTATCAGGATGTACGTCTTCCGGGAGTTTTACAACGAATTGCCGTTGTTTATTTTGTTGTTTCGTTATTATACCTAAAAACATCTCAAAAAACACAAATCATAACCGGAGTTTTTTTATTATTAGGATATTGGGCAGTTATGAACTTGATTCCCGTTCCCGGAATCGGAGAAGCGAATCTGGAAAAAGGAACCAATTTGGCTTCATGGCTCGACAGTATTCTGCTTAAAGGTCATATGTATCACGAAACCAAAACCTGGGATCCGGAAGGAATTCTAAGTACAATTCCATCAATAGTAAACGGAATCATTGGTTTATTAATCGGACAATTACTATTTCTTAAAATAGCTAAAATAGAAATCGCTAAAAAAATAGCATTGATTGGAATAGCATTAATTATTACCGGATTACTCTGGAATATTGTTTTCCCAATAAACAAATCAATCTGGACAAGTAGTTATGTATTGTACACAACAGGATTAGCTGCAACCACTTTGTCTGTTTTATATTTTATAATTGACATTGCTGAATATAAAAAAGGATTCAAATTGTTTTTAATCTGGGGTGTAAACCCGATGATTGTGTTTTTCGCTTCACAGATTATCCCACAGGCACTGGTAATGATTCAATTTGAAAACCCTCATAAAACCGGTAAAGAAATTAATCTTTTAAATTATCTGTATCGTTATGATATCGCACCTTTTTTCAGCAATCCAATGATGGCTTCATTTGCCGGAGCTTTGGTATATGTTGGAATCTGGACCTTTATTTTATGGATATTCTACAAAAACAAGCTCATTTTTAAGGTTTAATTGCCATAACATCATTTCATGAAGTTTTAATTATGAATTTATTAAAATCAATTCATAAAAAAAACCTACTTTTGCACAAAATTTAAAAAACGCAAGAAAATGGCAACAAATAGAACTTTTACAATGATTAAGCCGGATGCTGTTGCAAACGGGCATATCGGGAATATCTTGGCAATGATTACTAATGGAGGTTTCAAAATCGTTTCATTAAAACTAACTCAATTAACTGTAGCTGATGCGCAGGCATTTTATGCTGTACACGCTGCAAGACCTTTCTACGGAGAATTAGTTGAATTTATGTCACGCGGACCAATTGTTGCTGCTATTTTAGAAAAAGATAATGCAGTAGAAGATTTCAGAACTTTAATTGGAGCTACAAATCCTGCTGAAGCTACTGAAGGAACTATTCGTAAAGCATACGCAACTTCTATCGGAGAAAACGCAGTACACGGTTCAGACAGCGACGAAAATGCTGCTATCGAAAGTGCATTCCATTTTGCTGGTAGAGAGCAGTTTTAATTATTAGTTTTCAGTCGCAGTTTTCAGTGACAGAAGGCCTTAAAAAAAACCGTTTCAAAATTGAAACGGTTTTTTTATACCTTACCTTAGTTTAGTCTGAAAACTGAGACTGAGACTGAAAAACTACCTCAAGACAACATCCTTAACTACTTCCCTGCCCAGTTCTTCATTAATCATTTTAATTATTTTAGACTTTCCATGGCTCAATTCATCTCTCAGGACAGAGGAGCCAAGTTCAACATAAAGTGTACTTCCTTTCAAAACAACATTTTTCGTATACGTATTCACCCCATTCCCCATGAGTTGTCTCCAGGCCTCCTTCACATCAATCTGATCCATTCCGGGTTGAAGTTTATTCACTTGAATAATCTGCTGCAGAACAGCGCCAATCGTACTTTCGTTATTTAGTCTCTTTGCCATCGTTCAGGATATTTATTGGTCCGGATTTTTTATAATGATATTCTTTATTCTGCTCATTTTTCACCACAAATTTTTCATCCGAAATCGAAATTAATTCCTCACTCCACTTCGCGTAAGCTGTCTTATAATCCAGAAAAGTTCCTTTATCTGTAAATCGAACCGATACATTTTCAAAAGAATTACCGGTTAAAAAAGTTCCATCCAATTGTGGCATAACCTTCTTTCTAATTCCTGTATTTCCTTTCATCTTAAAAAAATCAAAGCTTTCATTCATACCATAATCTTTTTCCTCGCCTTTATCAAAAACCACTTTTTCGATTTCCCAATAACCATTCAATTTTGCAATATCTGCCGGTTTTATTTCCTGTTTGCAGCCCACAAACAAAAGCGACAAAACCAAAATCATAAAAGTGTTTTTCATATTTATTATATTAAAATTCAATAACTGTCATTCTAAACGAAGCCTTTTGTCATCCTGAGCGAAATCGAAGGAAGGAGCTGTTTCCTGCTGTCCGACTGTATCTTTTGTGGCAAACCCTGCCACAAAAGGATGCCGCTCCCATCAGGGCTAGGACTCCGGTATTCAAAAGAATATTTTGTGAACTACAAAGTTAACCTATAAAATTCAAAAGAAATAAAAATTCACAAAAGCCATTAAACTATTTTACATATTTTTGGTCAAACCTAAAACCAAAACCTAAAAACATGACCAAAACTATTTTTAAGCTGATGATAATTTTAAGTTTTATTAGTTGCAGCAAAGAATCATCCGGGGACGACTCAACTCCCACACAAACAATGTATTTCCCCCCATTAACAGGAACTACGTGGGAAACACAATCAATTTCAGACTTAAAATGGAATCAAAATGCCGTACAGCCACTTTTGGATTACCTGGAGCTTAAACACTCTAAATCATTTATAGTTTTAGTAAATGGAAGAATCGTTTTAGAAAATTATTTCAACGGACATTCAGCAACTACAAATTGGTATTGGGCAAGTGCCGGAAAAACATTAACCTCAACAGTCACAGGAATTGCACAGCAAGAAGGTTTTATTAACATCAATAATAAGGTTTCAGATTATATAGGTCAGGGCTGGACAAGCGAAACAACTGCTCAGGAAAACCTCATTACCTGCAAAAATTTACTAAACATGACATCAGGATTAGATGACAGTACAGACGATGTTGATCCTGCCAGTCTAATTTACAAAGCCAATGCAGGAACACGCTGGGCATATCATAATGTATATGTAAAGTTGCAAGATGTCGTAGCACAGGCAAGCGGACAAACCTGGCAAAATTATTTCAATGCCAAATTAAGAGATAAAATTGGCATGAATGGTACTTGGGTACAAATTGATAATAATAGCGTTTATGCAAGTACATCCAGAAGCATGGCCCGCTTTGGACTTTTGATGCTCAATAAAGGAAAATGGGACAATACTACTATCTTAAACGAAGCCTATTTTACTGAAGCTACAAATACTTCACAAAATATTAATTTAGGATATGGTTATTTATGGTGGCTTAACGGAAAAGCGAATTATCATTTACCGCAATCTCAACTACAATTTAATGGAAGTTTAATTCCTACCGGCCCAAACGACATGTTTATGGCTTTGGGCAAAAATGACCAAAAAATATATGTAATTCCAAGCAAAAAAATGGTAATCATTAGAATGGGCGATGTTGCAAATCCTGAAAATCCAACTTTTGCCTTATCCGGTTTTGATGAAGAGCTATGGACAAAAATTAGTGCTTTGTATCAATAATTAAAACCCAGCAAAAAGACTTGAAAAAGATAGTTATTTATATTAATTGCCAACCCTTACTTTTTAAAAAGCTTTTACAATAATTGCAAAAATCTTTTTCTTCATCCAGCGGGTTTCCTCCTTCAGCATCGCGCATTAAACATGTTTTTGCTTTACAATGAGGCAAGCCCACCGTATGACCTAGTTCATGCAAAACTAATTTATAAAACTGTTGATTTTTATTTTTGAATGATAATCTAAAATCAGAAACTACACAAGATTTCCCAGGTTTATAGCCCAATCCCATAACACCCCAATCTTTAATTCCGTTTTTAGTAGTACTGATATCAGAATTCGACAATCCAACGATTACTGAATCTTTCCCAATAGTATTAAGAAGTGATTTTATAATACTGTCAGCACGATATCTGTTTCTGGGTTTATAATAAGCATTTTCAGGAAAAGGAATATTTTGTCTCAAAACTACATTAGAGTTAATAATCTTGATTTGATCAAAAACATTCTTTGCCTGATACGATTTAAAATTACCTAAAGGCTGAATAACAATGACCTTTTGAACTGTTCTTTTTTCTATACTATTTTCATTTTTCTCTTTTGTACAAGAAATTAAGCTGAAAAGCATAATGAGAAAATAGTATTTCATAAGTAATTTTATTTTTTAGTACTTATTCTTTTTATCATACCTGCGAAAAAGAATCCAAGTCCTAAAATCAATAAAATATAATAAAAGGAAAGACTTTTATCTTTTAGAACATTTGCCAAAACAAAACACAAAACGCTTGCGAAATAAAAAGTAACAGGCGTTATATTTTTTAAAGAAGAAAAACTCATTCTGATATTATTTAAAAAAACTATCTACAAATTCATATTTATTAAAGACCTGTAAATCTTCAATGCCTTCACCAACTCCAATATATTTTACAGGAATCTGAAACTGGTCTGAAATACCAATTACAACACCACCTTTTGCAGTTCCGTCCAATTTAGTTACAGCAAGCGAAGTAACTTCTGTCGCAGCAGTAAATTGTTTTGCCTGCTCAAAAGCATTCTGGCCGGTTGAACCATCTAAAACCAAAAGCACATCGTGTGGCGCATCAGAAACAACTTTCTGCATTACACGTTTTACTTTTGTAAGTTCGTTCATTAAATTAATTTTATTATGAAGACGTCCGGCAGTATCAATAATAACCACATCGGCATTTTGAGCAACCGCTGATTGCAACGTATCAAAAGCTACAGAAGCTGGATCACTTCCCATATTTTGTCTAACAATTGGGACATCAACACGATCTGCCCAAACCTGCAATTGATCGATCGCAGCAGCACGAAAAGTATCTGCAGCTCCTAAAACTACTTTATAACCAGCTTTTTTAAACTGATAAGCCAATTTACCAATAGTAGTTGTTTTACCAACTCCATTAACACCAACAACCATTAAAACATATGGTTTTTTATCTTTAGGGATTTCAAATTCAGTTGCCTCACCTCTATTGGTTTCAGATAATAAAGCACCAATTTCGTCACGAAGAATTTGGTTTAATTCTTCTGTTCCTAAGTATTTATCTTCGGCTACTCTTTTTTCAATTCGGGTAATGATTTTCAAAGTGGTGTTTACTCCAACATCTGAGGCTACCAGAATCTCTTCCAGGTTATCTAAAACATCATCATCGACTTTAGATTTTCCAGCTACAGCTTTGCTTAACTTTGAGAAAAAAGTTGTTTTAGATTTCTCAAGACTTTTGTCTAAAGTCTCTTTTTTATCGGTAGAAAATAATTTTTTAAAAAAACTCATTTTTTGTAGGTTATTAGATTGTTAGACTCAAGATTATTAGATAAATCTGAAATCCTAATCTTTAAAGAAACTAAAATTGTTTTTTAATTAGCCCCGATTGCAGTGGAAATCCTTTTATTCTGGAGTTCAGAATAAAAGATTGAAGCGGAAAGCGGGAAACTATGTATAAAAAAAGCCAATTATTATGCTTCTCTAAATTTAGACAAATATAAAAAATAAAAAAGCTACTTCCGAATGAAAGTAGCTTTTCTATATATTGTAATTGTTATTATTTCTTTTTCAAGAAAGTATCAACTTCTTCAGGTGCCATAATAGATTCTACGAATGTATATGCGCCAGTTTTAGGAGATTTTACCATTTTGATGGCTTTTGATAATCTCTTAGAAGATGTTTGTAACGATGCTACGGTTTTCTTTGCCATGACTTAAATTATTTAATTTCTTTATGAACAGTTACACGTTTTAAGATTGGATTAAATTTTTTAATCTCTAATCTGTCCGGAGTATTTTTTTTGTTCTTAGTTGTTATGTATCTTGAAGTACCTGCAACACCAGTAGTCTTGTGCTCAGTACATTCTAAAATTACCTGGATTCTATTACCTTTCTTTGCCATCTTGCTATATATTTATTTAGGAAAGGATTATTTGATAAATCCTTCTGACTGCGCTTTTTTCAAAACTGCAGAAATTCCATTTTTATTAATTGTTTTTATCGTAGATGCTGCTACTCTAAGAGTAATCCATCTATCTTCTTCTGGAAGATAAAAACGCTTTTTAACTAAGTTTACAGAAAATTTTCTCTTAGTTTTGTTCATAGCGTGAGAAACGTTATTTCCTACCATCGCTCTTTTACCTGTAAGGTCACAAACTCTTGACATTATACTTATCTTTTATCGTTATTCAAAATCAGGGTGCAAAGAAAAGAAAAATAAACGATTGTAGCAAAAAATTAATGCACATTTTTTAAAATTTCTTTCTGTAATATTTCCAAACTCTTAATAACAGCTCTATCTATCACTTTCTCACGTGGTTGACCAAAATTAAATTCTTCAACAATTATATCATCCGGAGTTGCCAAAGCTATAAAAACAGTCCCAATCTCTGCATCTGAATCCCCTTTTGTTGGCCCGGCGTTCCCGGTTGTCGCAATTGCATAGTCAGTTTTAAGTATCTTTTTCACATTCAAAGCCATAGCTGAAGCCACCTGTGCACTTACTACCGAATACTGATCAATTACTTCTTGTGAAACCTCAAGTACGTTAACTTTAGTTTCGGTTGCATATGAAACTATACTGCCTTTAAAATAATTTGAAGCTCCCGGAACAGCAGATAAAGCTGATGCGATTTTTCCGCCCGTAAAACTTTCTGCTGTTGAAATAGTTCTCTTTTGCTTTGTAAGCATTTTTCCAACAACTACTTCAATTGTTTCATCGTCATCAAAACCAACTATGATATCATGAATTATAGCATCCAGAGATTGCACATTGGCCTCAATAGCAGCGTCTAATTCTTCTTTATTAGTCCCTCTTGCCGTTAATCGTAATCGCACTCTTCCGGGGTTTGGCAAATAGGCTAATTTAATAAAATCAGGCAGATTATTTTCCCAATTTTCAATACGTTCTGCAACTAGGCTCTCCCCTTGCCCATAAGTTAAAATCGTTTTATGAATAATATACGGACGTTTATATTCGCGGACTATCTTTGGTATTATTTCGTTTTCGACCAAATATTTCATTTCAAAAGGAACCCCGGGAAGCGAAATAAATACAGTGTTTTCTTTTTTCATCCACATACCCGGTGCAGTACCTACCTGATTGTGAAGCACTGTACACGTAGACGGAACCAATGCCTGATCTTTGTTTATTTGCGTAATTGGCCGTTTAAAATAACCTTCTATCAGCTGCGTTACATGTGCTAAAACTTTTGGATCAACTACTAATTCATCATTAAAGTAATCACAAAATGTTTTTTTAGTAACATCATCTTTTGTTGGCCCTAAACCTCCGGTAACAATTACAACATCAACTTTATTTTGTAATTGTGCAAAAGTATCTAAAATGTGTTTTTTATCATCACTTATTGAAATCATTTCAGTGACTTCAACTCCAATTCGATCAAGTGATTTAGCAATAAAACCGGAATTTGTATCAACAATCTGCCCAATTAAAATTTCGTCTCCAATTGTAATGATTACTGCTTTCATATCATTAACTTATTTTTACTTACAAGAATGCAAGTCATTATTTAAAAAGAGGTTCTTGTTACATGATTTGCGTGAGGGGTAGAAACGGCATCCTTTTGTGACAAAAGCAACACCTGATTAAACTAATCTTCAGGAACAAAAGATACAGTGAATAACCAGACCTAATTCTTGACCGATTTGAAAAAAAAGGCAAAAATTGGGTCACGTCCAAATATTACAAATCAAAGTCTTTTTTTATTTCTTTTATGGCTTCTTTAACCTGTGTTTTTATGCTTTTAAAAGTTTCTACAATTTCTTTCTTTTTACCTTCTGCTTTTGTCCAGGCTTCAACTTGTAAAATCTCCTCAAAAGCGACATTCAGTCCCATTAAATCAAGTGTAGGTTTTATTTTATGTGCATAAGAATATGCATGTTTGTGATCTTTTTTCTTAATCCCTTCTTTAATTTGTTTTAAATCTTCCGGGACTTCGGTAACAAATAATCTCAGAATTTCATTTACAAACTCTGTATCATTGTCTGAAAGTGCGTATACTTTTGATAAATTATATTTTAATGCCATTATTTTACTTGTATTCTAAATAATTTTTTATCCTCTAAAAAGCCTTCTAAAACATCATTTGGCTTAACTGCTGCGACTCCTGCCGGTGTTCCTGTAAAAATAACATCACCTATTTTTAATGTAAAATATTGTGATGCAAACGAAATAAGTTCATCTATTTTCCAAATCATAAGATCGGTATTACCTTTTTGAACAGTTTTACCATTATTTGTCAATTCAAAAGTAAGATTTTCTACGGAACTAAAAAGTGTCTTGGGTAAAAAATCCCCAATAACTGCTGAACCATCAAAGGCCTTGGCTTTTTCCCAGGGCAATCCCTTCTCTTTCAGCTTTGTCTGCAAATCACGAGCGGTAAAATCAATGCCTACACTAATTTCATCATAATATTTATGTGCGAATTTTGGCTCTATATATTTTCCCACTTTATTAATTTTAACAATAATTTCGATTTCATGATGAATATCCTCTGAAAATTCAGGAATTACGAATGGATGCTGTTTTAACAAAACTGCAGAATCGGGCTTCATAAAGATTACAGGCTCGGCAGGCTTTTCATTTTTTAGTTCTTCAATATGATCGGCATAATTTCTGCCTATACAGATTATCTTCATTTTTCCAGTTGTAGGTTATCAGTTGTAGGTTGTCAGCAAAAAGCTATCAACAAACAACTATCAACTTATTTTGTATTTAATTTTCTTAATTTAATTGCTGTTAAAACTTTTTTGGTATATAAAGGAAAATCAGCATTTTGAATCCAGCTGTAATACCCCGGTTCTGATTCTAATACTTTCTCTACTTTTGCTCCTTTGTGTTTTCCGAAGGTAAAAATTTCTTCGTTGTCTTTATCAAAAGCAATCATTCCTGCAAAATCAGCAATTTTTTTACGGGTTGTAAATTCTGACAATGATTTCATGTCATTTTCTAATTCCGGATAACGATCCAGCTGCGCTTTCAGGATATCATAAGTTGCCATTGTATCCGCTTCTGCTGAATGGGCATTTTCTAAGCTTTTCCCACAATAAAATTTTAAAGCAGCACTCAAAGTACGCTCTTCCATTTTGTGAAAAATAGTCTGCACATCGACCGAA
Source organism: Flavobacterium sp. CF136 (assembly GCF_000282055.1). GTDB lineage: Bacteria > Bacteroidota > Bacteroidia > Flavobacteriales > Flavobacteriaceae > Flavobacterium. Next base: position 45,029 of record NZ_AKJZ01000015.1, on the reverse strand, counting down.
ACTTTATTTTTCATATCAAAATCAACACCTGCACGAAGCAATTCTTCAGCCAATAACGGGATATCAAAACGATCTGAATTAAAACCTGCCAGATCGCTATCTTTAATCATATTATAAACTTGTGGGGCTAATACTGCAAAAGTTGGTTCATTGGCCACTTTTTCATCAGTGATCCCATGTACCGCAGTTGTCTGAGGAGGAATAGGAATTGTCGGATTCACTAACCAAGTTTTGCTTTCTTTATTTCCGTTTGGAAAAACCTTAAATATTGAAATTTCCACGATTCTGTCTTTTCCGATATCAATACCTGTTGTTTCTAAATCGAAAAAGCAGATTGGCTTACTGAGTTTGAGTTCCATTTTATAGTTTTTGAATGTTACAAATGTAATTTTTATAGCCGAATTATCACAAATTTATTTACTGTAATCATCTGTTAAATTTATTCTTTTATTAAATATTTATCGATAAAAACAAAAAACCGGCAAGTTTAAAATTTTGCCGGTTTTGAAATACATTTTTATATGCTTTTAGAAATCTCTGTCTACATCAAAAGCCTCAAGATATTCTGCTACACGTTTAACAAAACTTCCACCTAAAGCACCATCTACAACCCTATGATCATAAGAGTGCGACAAAAACATTTTTTGACGAATTCCGATAAAATCACCCTCAGGTGTTTCGATAACGGCCGGTACTTTACGAATAGCTCCTAAAGCTAAAATCCCCACTTGTGGCTGGTTAATAATTGGTGTTCCGAAAACACTGCCAAAACTACCCACATTCGTTACAGTATAAGTTCCGCCTTGTGTATCGTCCGGTTTTAATTTTCCGGCCTTTGCACGATTACCCAAATCGTTTACGGCTTTTGCCATTCCGACAAGATTTAACTGATCTGCATTTTTAATTACGGGAACAATTAAATTTCCATTAGGTAAAGCAGCAGCCATTCCTAAATTTATATTTTTCTTTTTGATAATATAATCGCCTTCAACAGAAATATTCATTCCCGGAAAATCTTTTAATGCTTTTGCGACAGCTTCCATCATAATTGGCGTAAAAGTCAGCTTTTCACCTTCTCTTTTTTCAAAAGCGGCTTTGATCCTGTCTCTCCATTTTACAATATTGGTAACATCAACCTCAATAAACGATTGTACGTGTGCAGAAGTTTGAACCGAAGCCACCATATACCCTGAAATCAGTTTACGCATCCTGTCCATTTCAACAATTTCATCTTCACCATTTACAGAAACAGGAACAGCTTGCTGGCTTTTTTGAACTTTTGCTTCAACTACTTCAGGAATAGGAATAACAGTTGATTTTACAATGTTTGATTTACGATCTTCAATGTATTTTAAAATATCTTCTTTTGTAACACGACCTTCTTTCCCTGAACCGGAAATACTTTCTAATTCAGCAACAGAAATACCTTCTTCTTTAGCTATATTCTTTACCAGTGGAGAAAAGAATTTATCCGAATTAGAAAAATCCTGAGGAACTGAAGTTATTTCTTTTGCAACTTCAATTGTTTTTTCAATTTCAGCCACTTCTTTAGAAATAGTTGGTTCTTCAGTTACCTTATCAACCAGTAATGATGACACATCACTTTCTGTTTCAATAATGGCAATTGTTTGTCCAACCTGAACCAAATCATCTTTTCCAAATAATTGTTCAACCAAAATTCCAGATACTTCACTTGGCACTTCACTGTCAACCTTGTCAGTTGCTATTTCCAGTACAGCTTCATCAGCTTCAATTTTGTCCCCAACTTCTTTCAACCAGTTTGTAATAGTTGCCTCAGCGACACTTTCTCCCATTTTTGGAAGCTTTAATTCAAATCTTGCCATATTATTAACCTAAAAGGTGATTTTGGTTTTCAGATTGCGAAATTACTGAATATTTTAGATATAAATTACACAAAACATAATTTTTATTCAATTTTTATTATTTCACCTTGTTCATTTTTAGAATTACTCCCAATAATAAAATTGGTCATTTTAGGGAAAATTTTAAAAGTAATGCTCTTATCTTTAAGAGTTTCTAAGATTTCTATACATTTTTTGAATGAAATATATTGATTATCCAAAATAATTTCGACTCTTTTATCCTTTAAAACAAGAGACGAATTTACCATTTTTTCTTTTTTGAAATCGAAAAAGAGTACTTTATTTTTTAAAATAGCTGTCAATTTATCAAACAAAATTATATTTGAAGAATACAAAATATAACTTTCCGGTAATGAATTTGTTTTTGGTTTCCCCTGAAACATTTTTATAAACGAAAAAAAGATAATTCCTATTTTTATAAAAATCGAAAAAAACAACGATTTCCTGAAATGCTTTTGATAAAAAAACTCCATTGCTTCCTGAAAACGTTTCATATATTTTTCATTTTTCACTGTACTTTCTCCCTTATAATGTATGACTGTAGTTTCATGAAAATAATAATTCTTTTTTTGTTTTTGCAAAACTAAATATGATAAATCAATATCATCAGCATACATAAAACATTTTTCATCAAAACCCCCTACTTCCAGATACAATTTGCGTTGCATAAACATAAAAGCACCTACTAAAATATCTACTTCACCCGTTTGATTTTCTGTTAGATGTTGTGCATAATACTTATTAAAAAGTCTCTGATTTGGAAAAATTTTATAAAGTCCAAAAATCTTCGTAAAAGCTACCCAGGGAGTTGGAATACCACGTTTACTTTCGGGAAGAAAATTTCCTGTTCCGTCAATAAGTTTACAACCTGCTATACCAAGATCTATTTGTTTTTCGGCGAAAGCCAGAATTTTAGAAAATGTATCTTCTGCAACAACCGTATCAGGATTAAGAATACAAATATACTTTCCCTTTGCCTGCTCCACCCCAATATTATTACCTTTTGGAAATCCTGAATTTTCATTATTCTGAATCAGTTTCACTTCAGGAAATCTACTTTTCATCATCAAACAGCTATCATCTGTCGAATTATTATCAACAACAATAATTTCTCCTTCAATTTCAAAAAGTGCTTCCTGCACACTTAAAACACATTGCTCCAGAAAGTAACGCACATTATAATTGAGAATAATAACAGATAATTGCATATAAAAAGATTTCTAGATTATTTTGGGGAAGTTAAAAATTTTCGACTAAACTTCATTGCAAAGACAATCGTTTTTACAGGCACCTTTAGAATTAATTTTTCTTTTGTACCTTAAACATTCAATATTATTATCATTTTCTTTATTTTTGTAGTTATGTTATCATTTTTAAAACCCAAACCTTACCTAAAAGATCTTTTATCCGACGATTATGTCGATATCCATTCTCATTTATTACCCGGAATTGATGATGGTGCAAAAACGATATCAGATACTATCAGATTGACAAAAGCATTTGAAACAATTGGTATTTCGCAATTTATTACAACCCCACATATTAGTCATTATATTTGGGATAATTCTCCTCAGGCTATTCTTGCTAATCATAAAACAACAACAATTTTATTGTCTGAAAGCAATATAAAAAAACCATTTCAGGCTGCTGCAGAGTATTTTATGGATGATTGGTTTGAAAAGCATTTTAAAGCTGAAAAATTGCTTACGTTAAAGGACAATTATGTATTGGTAGAAATGTCATATATGAATGCTCCTATACAATTATATAAAATATTGTTTGATTTACAAGTTGCCGGATATATTCCTGTTTTAGCACATCCCGAGCGATATTTGTTTTATCATAAAAATTTCAATGAATACGAAAAATTAAAAAAAGCTGGTTGCCTGTTTCAACTAAACTTATTAGCTGTAGTAGGTTATTATGGCGGAGAAATTACCAAAATTTCAGAGCAGCTTTTAAAGAAGGGAATGTATGATTTTGTAGGCAGCGATGTACACCATAATAACCATATAGCTGCTTTTGAACAAAAAATAAAAGTGAATTCCCTGACTTCGTTAAAAGAAATCATAAGTAACAATCATTTTTTTAAATTCTAACGTCATAAATTTTCAATAAGTATCTTCATAAAAAAACGGTTCAAATATTTTATTTGAACCGTTTTTTATTTTTTAGAAAAACTTTTTAAAAGCTCCTAACTTTATATTTTGAATTTTAATTATTTTTTTTGAATTTCTTATACCATGGTTTTTCCTCTACTTTATTAACTCCATAGCCGTAACCATAACCATAGCCGTAACCATAGCCTTTATTAGAATCGGTATCATTAAGAACTATACACATATTAGGCAATTTCTTTTCTTTATAAAAGGTATTTGCAATAGACAACATACGTTTCTCTAAAACATTGGCACGCATTACATATACAAATGTATCAGCATATTTTGCTATTAATAAAGTATCAGCCACCATACTTACAGGAGCAGTATCTACAATAATATAATCATATTCTTTTTTTATTGTTTCAAAAAGCTGATCTACCTTTTTACTCATCAAAAGTTCAACAGGATTAGGAGGAATTACACCTGAAGGCAATATAAAGAAATTTTCATAATCGTTGTGCTTAATAATATAATCCTTAATATCAGTACCTTTTGCCGATAAATAATTAGTTAATCCCAAACCGGGAACATTCATATATTCAGCAAGTTTTGGATTTCTAATATCCATTCCTATCAATAATACTTTTTTTCCGGACAAGGCAAAAGTTGCAGCAAGATTTACAGAAATAAATGTTTTCCCTTCAGCAGGAAAAGTAGAAGTCACAAAAATAGTTTTAGCAATTCCTTCTTCCACTTTATTGAGCATAAACTCAAGATTCGTTCTAACTATTCGTATAGCTTCAGCAGAACTGCTTCTGCTTTCCGTTTTTATCAACTCACCTGTATCAAAAGAAGTTGGCACATCTCCAATAAAAGGAATTTGTGTTTTGCCTTCTAAATCCAATCTGCTTTTGATTTTAGTATCTAATAAATCATGCAAATAAATAATCCCGAAAGGAATAAGTAATCCTATTAACAATCCAACAAGGTAAATAATTTTTTTCTTTGGACTTACCGGAATTTTATTTGCTTTTGCCACATCTATTATACGGGCATTGGGTTCGGTAGCTGCTAACGAAATAGCGGTTTCTTCACGTTTTTGCAACAAATATAAATATAGTTCTTCTTTTACTTTTTGTTGTCTGGCAATTACCCTGAACTGGCGTTCCTGTACTGGGATTTTACCAATTTTATTATTCAAGATACCTTCCTGATTTTTTAAATCCCGATTTTGAATTTGCAAATTAGACTGCATTCTTTTTAGACTTGTAGCTACATTTGCTTTTAATGACGAAATTTGTTGGTCTAGTTTAATAACAGAAGGGTTCTCAGTCGTAGCTGATTTTAAAATTCGGTTACGATCTAAAACTAACTGATTATAAGAAGTAATCAACCCACCTGCATCACCATCCTCTGTTATAATATTAGTCGGCAATAAATCAGCGTTTGTACTTTTTTTCATAAAATCCAATAGTGATGAAATTACATTTAATTGAATTTCAGTTTCAACACTTTTTTTATCATATTCATTTGAACCTTCAATAAAAAGTTTGGCTTCTGACTCGATGTCGGTTAATCTATTCGTTTTTTTAAAACTTTCAACATCTTGCTCTACTTCGCCTAATTCTTGTGTTATTAATGCTAATCGACCAGCAATAAACTTTGAAGTATTCTCAGAAATAAAATTTTTATCTTCTGCAGCATCCTCATTATAAATCTGGATCATATTATCCAGAAAATCTTCGGCTTTTTTCTGAACAGGATCAGTTATAGACACACTAACCACACTACTGGTTTTGCTTATAGCTTCTACTTTCAGTCTGTTTCTAAAACTTGCAGTTACATTCTCTAACGGACTAATTATTATTCGAATTGATTTATCATCCTCTCCAATAGTATTTTTTTTATAGAATGCGGTCTTTTCAATAATCAATATTCCTAAACGGGTAGGTATTTTTTCACCAAACTTAAATTGCTCCTTAGGCGTTAAAATAAGTTTTTCTATTCCGCTACCGTCTTTTATTTCATTTTCTAATTTGAAAGTACCATCAGATAATAAATCACATTTTAAAATTGCATTAGCCTCCTCAAATAATTCTGTTTTATTGAGAAAATAAACACTTATAGATTCCCCACCTCCATAAATATCGCGATCTACTACATTACCTTCAACTAGTAGGGCAATATTTAAATTCAGTTTTTTTACTGTAGATTCAACTAAAGTCCTTGACTTTAAAATTTCAATTTCATTATCGACATTATTTATAGCACTACCAGCTAATCCTAAATCTGAAAAAGCAGATAATTCCGAAAGCATTCCTCCTTTTTTCTCATCTTTAACTAATATAGTCGTACTGGCTTCATAACTTGGAGTTATGTAACGTAAGTATAGAAATGCAAAAATCAAACATAGCATTGCACTTAGTAAAAACCACTTCCAATGAATTATATATTTATCTAATTGTTCCCGAATACTTGCTTCTTCGATTTCATCCTCTATTGCATCATTATAAAAATCTTTCATTTGTCTTTTGTTTATTCAATTTTTATTTAAAAATTAGAACAGAAAGCGATATTAAAATAGAAACCGCTGATATAATAACAGAAGTATTAGGACCTACTGCTGACGCATTTACTTTGGTTTTATTAGGTTCTATGTACACCACATCATTTTGGGTTAAATAATAAAAAGGAGAATTGATAAAATCTGCCTTTGTTATATCTACTCTGTTATATGATTTTGCACCATTGATTTCACGTATAACCAAAATATTATCTCTTTTGCCATAAATAGTTAAATCTTTAGCCATACTTAAAGCTTCAATCAGTGTAACTCTTTCGGAAGCAATAGAATATGTTCCCGGCATATTCACTTCACCCTGTAAAGAGACTTTAAAATTTATAATTCGCAGGTTAATAATTGGGTTTTTAATATAAACTGCAATTTTATCTTTCAAAGACTGTAGCACTTCTGTTCTGCTTAAACCTCCTACCTGTAGCTTTCCTAAAACAGGAAATTCAATATTCCCATTTCTATCCACCAAATAGGACTGAATTGTCTGTTGACCTACAGCCGCCTGTAAATTAGTTGCATTAGGTATTGTAACGGATGTTAAATTAAAAGGAATAGCAATTTCAGGATCTTCTGCCGAAACTATAATCATCAATAAATCATCCGGCTGGATTTTCACTTCATAAGAATTTACATTTTGCTGGGTATTCATCCCATCAATATTTTGATAGTATACTATATCTTTTCTGGACGCACATGAAAAAAACAAAAATAATAGTACAAATACACTTATTTTTTTTATATAACAGAAGATTTTTAAATTCATTAGGATTGTGGTTTTATGTAGCAAATATAACGAATCCTTTTAGTTTTTTCCGGCATTTCACATTAGCTGGCTAAAAGATTCACTTTTTAAATAACTGTTTTTTAATTGAATTTGTTAATTCAAATTCTTATTTTTTGATTTTCAAACTAAACCGTCAAAATTAATAACAAAACAACATTATTAATATGCATTTTCTTCTCCTTTAAATACATTAATAACCGTTTTAATGATAATTTTGATATCTAATATGATACTCCAGTTTTCTATATACCAAATATCATATTCTACTCTGTTTTCCATATCAATAAGTTCTTTAGTTTCCCCACGGTAGCCGTTTACCTGAGCCCAACCTGTAATACCCGGTTTAGTATACTGGCGCACTAAATAATTCCCAATTAAATCTGTATATTGTTTGGTATGGTTGACCATATGTGGTCGTGGTCCTACTACAGACATATCACCCAAAAAAACATTAAAAAACTGTGGTAACTCATCTATGCTCGTTTTACGAATAAATGCTCCAAACTTAGTAATACGTTCGTCTCCTTTTCCGGCTTGTAATTTATCGGCCTGCTTATTTACCCGCATACTTCTAAATTTCCAACAAAAAAAAGACTCATTATCGCGACCTGAACGCTCTTGTTTAAAAAAAATTGGCCCTGGCGATTCCATTTTAATCAGAATCATTATTATTGGAAATAACCATGGAAAAATTAACATTATGACTGAAAAAGAAAAAACAATATCAAATGTTTTTTTTAATAATCGATTGACTGTATACTCTAATGGTTCTGTACGAAACATCAATACGGGTGTGTTCTCATAAAAAGAAATTTCCACTTTACTCGATTTAGTATACAATTGAAAATCAGGAATAAATTTAATACGAATCATATGATGCTCACAAATTTGTATTAAACTATTAATTACTCTCACATTATCAATATGTAAAGCAACATACATTTCATCAATTTGATGTGTACATACATATTTTTCTACATCTTCAAACCCTCCTAATACAGGAGCTGATATAAAAGCAAACGGATCAATTTTTTCATCAAAAAAACCTAAAAATCGATAACCGTAAGTTAAATCTTTTGATAACGTTTTACGAATTCGTTCACCGGCATCGTTGGCACCAATTATAATAACATTTTTAAAATTATATCCTTTTGCCCGAATATATTTTAAAAGCTCCATTAATGAAAATCGTGAGAACATTAATAAACAGAAAAAAATAGAATAAAAGTAAAATAATCGAAGACGGGAAATCTGCGAATAATTTAGAAAAAGCACAAAAAAAGTAATTATTGCAATATGAAATATAAACTTTTTTGTTGTTCGTTTCAAAATAGATTCTAATGGTTCTATTCGCACAATACGATATGAATCATTACGCAATAACAATCCAATCCAAATTAAATTAGATAAAAATGAAACTGCCTGCACTTCTTTAAGAAAAAGTTTATCTAAATTACCAAATCGTAACCAGGATGACAATACAATTGAAAAATTTAATAGAATTACATCCCAAACTACAAACAAAAGTTTAAAATAGCGGGAAAAACGATGACGGGATAATGCATCTAAAATTTTCATAAGTCTAAAAAATCTTTTTACTATTTATCATAACAAATTTATTTTTTTACATATTGTATTAAGGCGAGTATTTTTTTTTGAAAAACAACTTTTATACCTGATATCTGATGGAATTTGTAAATATTGTAATCTTCTTTTAATACCTCAAGTACTCTTTTATAGTTCGTACTTAAACCTCCCATTCTCATTTTTACGATATAAGTATTAAGATAAATTATACTTATTTTATATTTAAACAGATAACGTAATAAAAATTCCGTATCAGAGGCAATTTTAAAATTTAAGTTATAATTTCCGTATTTATCAATAATCGTTTTTTTGATATAAACCGTAGGATGCAAAGGCAACCAGCCCGATTTCAATCTTTTATAATCATATTCTCCTCCAATCCTGTTCCTTACTATTTTCTGTTCATCATCATTGGTAACATAAATACCATTACCATATATAGCATCGGTATTTGGATTATTTTTAAAAACCTCAACTATTTTAGAAATTACCGTTGTATCATAGAAAACATCATCCGAATGCATTAAGCCAACTATATCTCCTGTTGCCATACCCAATCCTTTATTAATGGCATCATACATTCCGTTATCCGATTCTGAAATATATTTGGTGATTTTATCTGAATAAGATTTAATGATATCCTTTGTCCCGTCTGATGAATTACCGTCGACTATTATATATTCTACATCCGGATAATCCTGATCTAAAACACTCTTTATTGATTGTCCAATAGTAGCTTTTCGATTGTAACAAACTGTAATAACTGAAACTTTCATAAATTATGATTAGCTTAAAAACCTTATTTTATTTACTTTTTTTGACGGAGTAATTCTTTACTTTTCAAAACAATAAAATACTCATAAATGGATTGTAATGTAGCATAAGTTAAACCGGCACTTCCATCTAAAAATGCTCTTCTTACTACTACCATATAAAACCATTTTATTAAAGGACGTCCGGGTAATTTGTAAAACAATCCTTTTTGATGGTATCTTTTTTCTGTAAAATCTTTACTTAATAAAGCTTTTCTAAGAGAAAAAGCGGCGCCGTTTTCTAAATCTTTGACTCTTGTTAAAGCTTCCATATCAGCATAACTTAAATGACGTTGGATCCAAAATTTAAATCCTTTGCTAAAAGGATAATGATCTAAAAAGCCATCGACTTTGTCAGTTGGTCCATCAGGAATTGAAACGGGATTTACAAGTCTTTCATAACGCATTTTATCCGGACGAAACAACCGTAAATAAAAAGGAGACATTTGTGCATGTTTCAGCCATTTCCCATTCCATGCAAAATCTCTTCTTCTAAGTTCGTATGCGACAAATTCAGAGTCAGCATTTGGCTTAAGTACTTTAATAGCATTTAATAAAGATTCTGAAACTCTTTCGTCAGCATCAATATAAAGAACCCATGGATATTTGAATTTAATGTTAGCCAAGCCCCAATTCTGATGTGCTGACCAATTATCAAAAACACGCTGAGTAATAGTCGCCCCAGCATCCTGAGCAATTGCTACCGTTTGATCATCACTAAAAGAATCAAAAACATGAATGTCATCACTCCACGATACTGATGCCAGGCAGCCAGGCAAATCTTGCTCTTCGTTTTTAGTGAGGATAAGTATTGAAATCATAATTATACTATATAGATAAATTCTAACGAATAAAATCAATCCGTTAATATTCTGTTTTTAATAAACTTAGCTGGATTTCCCCCAACAATAGTCCATGGTTCTACATTTTTTACAACAACAGATCTGGCACCAACTATAGCACCTTCACCAATTACTGTATTGGTCATTATAAATGCTTCAGCCGCAATCCATACAAAATCTTTAATTATTATTTCTCCTGCAACAAAAGGAACATTTAAAGAATTCGTTTCGTGAGTGGCACTACACAAATATGTCCTTTGCGAAATAGTTACTTTATTTCCTATAATTGTTTTCCCAAAATGCAATTGCACTCCAGGCGCTAATGTAGAATGTACACCCATTATTAAATTTCTTGGAGATGGAATATAAGCGGAAGCATAAATATTACAATTTTTATCAATTTTTGCTCCAAAAATTTTTAATAAAAAAATTCTCCAGCCATTAAAAAAAGGAAGTGAAAATGGAGTAAAAAAAAATAATGATATAATTCGCCAGACTAATCTGTAAATCTTATCTGACTTAGGTATTGTGTCTATATATTTTGGAATCTCCATTAAATACTCTTCAAGGTTTCAATAAATTTATTTGCACAAGCTTTAACATCAAAATTATTTTGATAGGTTTCAAAAGCTTTATATCCCATTGTTAATAAACTTTCTTCTGATTTAGTTATTATATCCGACAAAGCTTTTTTTAAAGTGTTTTTTTCTTCTAAATCTATAATCCATCCTCCTGAACCCTCCTGAATTTCACTCCAAATATTTACATTTTTTGTTACTAAAACAGGCTTTTTACAAGCCATTGCCTCAACAATAGCAATACCAAAATTTTCCTGATGACTAGGCAATAAATAAGCTTCACAATTATAAAAAGCACCCCATTTTGCACTGCTGGTTAACATCCCTGGAAAATGTATTTTTGGATTCTTAGAAGCCAATTGTATCATTTTCTGCGCATAATCAGATATTATTGGACCAGCTATAACTAAATCAGGTAAATCTTGATTTTCCTGAAACAATTCATTGTAGGCATTTATCAATAAATCAACACCTTTTTTTTCATGAATACGACTCAAAAAAAGCAAGTATTTTTGATTTTCAACAGCAGGACATCTTTTATAAAAAGCTTCTCTAAAATCATCATCATCAGGAGGCAACTGGATACCATATCCAACATTAAATACTTTTTTAGGATTGTAACTTTTAAAAGTGGTAGCTGCTAATCGCATTTCTTCTTCGCAGGTAAAAAAAACAGCATCTGCTTTATTGATACATTTTTTTTCTATAAAAGTCCAAACTATTTCATTCCTTAATGCCTTCCATTTTCTATCTGTTGCTTTTTGAAAATAAGGATCTAACATGCCATGAGGCATAATGATTACTTTTGGAGTTTTTTGATTTTGTTTCCTCAGTAATTTAATTGTTTTATAAACTGCTAAATTATGGTACTGCCAAAGCCCATGGACAATTACAAAATCATAATTTAGAATATTATTTTCCAACCATTTTAATAATTTTGGCTGATATTGATAAGATGTTTTACCATTTCCTACTTTATAAATAGTAAAATCATCTACAACTGGATAATTACTATCGCTATCATCCATACAAACCACCTCACTTGTAATTCCTGCCTCTCGAAAATAAGGTATAGCATTACGAATCCCCTGACAAGGACCTCCTTTACTGGGATGCATTGACGAAATGACACGAAGGATTTTCATTGTATCAATTTATTATCTTAATAATTTAAACGTAACGACTGCCAAAAAGCAATTTGTTTAACCTATCGGGAATAAGATTTATAAAATGTAAAAAAATGAAATAGAATACAGCATTTGCAAAACCAAAATATTTGTTTCTATAATAAAATATAATTTTAGGATTTGCTCCTAATGGAGAATACAACTTTTTAAATCTTTTTAAGATATTAGAGTTATTTTGCCTTACCCGACAAATATCATTTTTTTCTCCGCTTGCGATAGGAATTCTCGTTGTATAAACACCAATACCATTATTTTGTGCACGCAAACCGTAATCAACATCTCCTAAATCATGATGGTAATGATTGTCTAGACAACCTAAAATTTCATAAACTCTCTTAGGTACAATTACTACATTACCATTCATATTTCTAATAGGATTTAAACTCCCATTTGGTTTAATTAGCTTCTTATTAGAATCAAAACCTCCATATAAAATATCTTTCTTATCTGAAGTCTCAATAATTCCTGATATGATTGCATTATTTTCTGTCAAATCTACACATGAATAAAGTTCATCAAAACAATTTTCATAAATAACAACATCGTCATTTAACCAAATATAATAATCATAGTTTTTTTTGGCTGCATGTTCCCAAGCCAAATTCATTCCTTTATTCCAAAATAAATTTCCTGATCCTTTAATCAAATTTACTTGTGGAAATTCTTTTACTACTGCCTTACTTGTGTCATCTGTTGAGTCGTCATCAACTAAATATACATCTAAATCACTTTTAAGTTTAAAAAGCTGATTTAAACAATTTATTGTTTTTTGTTTTCTATTGAAACAGGTTAATAGAACTGCTATTTGTCTCATTGAAGAAAATAAATTTTATTGATATTTTTCGTCTCGAACATCACCTATTTTTTTTGCAGGATTTCCGGCAACTATTGCAAAAGCCTCAATGTCTTTAGAAACAACTGAACCTGCACCAATCAAAGCTCCTCTTCCTATTGTAATTCCTTTTAAAACAATAGATCTAGCACCAATAAAAACATCATCTTCTATTACAATTGGCGAAGACATTATCTTACTTTTATCATTTCTAAACTTTGGATTTATAGAATGGGCATCACTGTCTGTTATTAAAACACCGCTCCCAATTAAAACGTTATTACCAATCGTAATTCTAGAATTACTGGAAATAGTGGCGCCTGAAATACCAACATGATTCCCAATTTGAATAACTGCTTCGGGTGAACATGTTTTAATGATTACTTTTTGAAATACACCAATTGTATTGTTTTTAGGATTACTGCATGCTACGAAATTCGTCCCTATTTTTATACTTGATTTTTTGTATTTCTGAATCAAAGGCAAACCATGGAAACGCCATGATTTATGCCAATGTCCTATATTGAGGGTACAAAATAAAATATCACGTAAAAATCTATAAAAATAATATGGAATTTTTAATATTTTAATTAAATTCATAAATGGAAAATTAATTTAGCAGATACACTTTTCTTATTATTATTTCTAAAATTTTTCCAGTTTTTCTAAAAAAACGAGAGGTTCGTTAAAATAACTACTAAGATTTTTTAATGTTTCCTCATTCTTTTCCCACCATTTTGATTCAATTAATAAGGAAATTAAATTTTCATCAAATCTATATTTTAATATTTTTGCCGGAATCCCCCCAACAATTGCATATGGAGGTATGTTTTTAGTAACTACTGCACCTGCTCCGATGATGGCGCCAATACCAATATGTACTCCGCCTTTAATAATTACTTTTGCCCCAATCCAAACGTCAGATTCAATAATAGTATTTTGCTGTTCTTTAAAATCATGTACATGCCCAAACCAATATGAACCAGAGGCCTGATTTGAATAAAATCCAGGATAAGTAGAAACAAAGTCAATCGGATGATCACCTAAACCACATAATACATCAGGTCCTATACTACAAAATGATCCTATGTTTGTATTTGAAAAATTAGAATTAATACCTATATAACTATATCTTCCTATTTTACAATTTCCTACTCTGGCTCTTTTTAAAATTTTCACTCCCTTATCCAAAACAGAATCCATTGAAACAAAGGCAGTTGAATCAATATAAGCGTTTGAATATTTGAATTTAAGAATCAAATATTTAACTTTTTGTCTGATAAAATTCATAATTGAATAATTTATTGAGTACTCATTAATCTTACCAATAGGTCGCTCCATCAATATTTGAAGCTTTATCCGGAGTGTTAATTTTTAATGGTTTTGTCCAATATTGATTATATAAATTACAATATGGTTCAACAAACAACTCAGGTATTCCATATTCATATCCGTAACTTGCTCTATCCCAACGCTTACCTTTAATGCCAAATAGTAATTGTAATCCCCCACCCATGTGAAAGGCTTTTCTACCCATTCTTTTTATATGTGCTGCTAAAGGTAAACCATATGCTCCACAACCTAAAATACAAATATCAAAATCAATTTCACTTATCTCATCTTGCATATATTTTAAGGCTTCAAACCAATCTTTATAGGGTACTTCAATACCAGCTGCTGACTGAATTGCTCTGTAAGTTATTAGTTCAAATTCAGGAAGAATATCAGGATTATCAAAAAGTTTATTTCTTAATTTATATTGTTCCTGTATAGTTTCCTCAAAGGGATGAATTATCAATACTTTTTTTCCTTTTAAGGCGCGAGTCCAAGGTCTTTCTACAAAAAAAGGATATAGGGTTTCTAAATGAACTTTTTGTACATCAGAACGCAGAGGCATAAATTTTTCATAATATTGGAACGATCCTAATAAATCAATCGAAGGTGTATCTGAAAGATAAAGTCTGGAAAATCGTTCTGCTATTTCTTTTGTTGGCGGAAAAATACCCGAATATATCTCCATAAATTTAAAATGTTTTTCATCCCACCATGGCAAATGTGTTTTATCAGAAATGTAATTCCAAATCTTTTTATAATAACGTTCATTACTTGTTATACAGAGATAATTATTTATTGCAATCAATTCTGTAGTCCCAAATCTTGCAATCATACAAGGCTCTTTACTGTTTAAAAGGTCATAAATCTTGTCATTTGCTGACTGTCTGTCAATATCACATTCTGGATTTTCAAATTTTTTATTGAAAAGGATTCTATGTCCTTTTTTGAAAACACGAATTAATACATCTTTTATTTTCATATTGAAATACGGTGCTTTTTTTTAAACAATACAACTTCTCAACTCTAATAATTTTCATTAAAAAGTTATTTGTTACCTAAATTAAATTTTAAAAATTTGTTAAAGAATATTTTTATTTCTGAATCTGTTAAAACTCGAATACTTTTACTCATGCAAATTCCAATCGCAAAAAAAATAAATATTGAACTTACTGAAAAATAAGTTGCATCTTCTATAAATGAAAAGAGACCTTTAAAAGCTACCCAAACTCCTAACATTATGCAAAACCAATTTTGAGATTTATAAATACCCAAATATGATGCTTTGACAAAAAGTAAAAAATAAACTAATCCTCCAATCATCCCTCCCCATTGTATATAATTAAGCATACCCGATTCTGTTCTTCTACGTCCTTCTTTATATACTTTATCAAAATCAGCATAAGAAACATCAGATAAAGATGTTTTCGTTTTACCCGAAGCTCCTAATCCAAAAATAAAACTGTCTTCTTTTTTTAGTTGAGAAAATACATCAACATAAATACTTGTTCTAGAATCAACTAAAAGATCTTGTTTATTACCTCCACCATATTCAATACTATAAGTATCCATCATATCTCCAAGTAAAAAAATATTAAAAATGCCAGATAATCCTAATATTAAAAAAACAACTGGAGAAGCTAATAAAAAAAATCTCACTCCTTTAATTAAATTTAATATCCAACTCTTACTATGCCATAAAAAGGTAAGTGTTATAATAAAAGCAACGCAAATATTAAGAAGATTGGAACGATTTGAAAAATCACTAAAAAATGACATAAGTGTCAAGAAAATAATAAAAATACGATTCTTTTTATTTACATAAGGAATCATAAATATCATTAAATAAATTGGAGATATCGACTTTGCAAAATCAAGAGACAAAGGTGGAGCTAATAAATATATAAAAAAAGAAAGAACTACACCATAAGTTATAAAGGATTTAATAAGACTACTAATTGATGTTTTATATGCCGCCAAATAAATAGAAAAATGAATTACTAAAAACAAAGGAATTGTTGCTGAAAATATAACTACCCAATCTTGTTCTGATTTAGCATCATATAAACCTCTTATTAATACTAAAAGATTATAATATAAAAATAATTTTATATAAAAGACACTATCAAAATTTCTGTTTATTTTTTCATTTACAATCTTTAACTTACTCCCAATAATTAACATTCCTCCTAAAAGAAAATATGAACACAATATAGATATTAATGCTATTTTACCATGATTAATACTAACATATAATGCTGGAATTGTTGATAATATAACGCTGTATTTTGCAAGTTTGGAAAAATTCATTAATTATTATAAAATTTATCCATTAATTTAGTTTTAAAATTTTCTCCAAATTTTTATTATAACGCCCTCCATAAGCATTCCAGTTCAAAGAATCACTTACATTCGTAGAATATGATCTAAGTCCCATTTGAGTTTGTGCTAAGACTAAAGCTTCTTTTATACTTGAATCTAAGTCTTGAATCGTAAAATTTTGCAATTCTATAATCCATTTTTTATCTTGTAAAAAACCTCTAAGATCTCGACCACCGGTATCTTTAGTACAAACAATTGGTAAACCACATGCTAATGCTTGAGATTGTACCATAGCCAAACCTTCTTCTCTTGACACAAGAATAAATATTTTGGCTTTTTTATAATACTCTAATAATTTTTTTTGATCGACACTATCTACATGTGTCATATTATCAAAATCAGGAAATGATAAATCAACAATAGATCCCACGTGTAAAAAAGTCAATTCAGAATTTTTAAAATATTCTATCAGTAAATCACATCCTTTTCGATAACTCCAACCCCCTACCATGATTATATCGTAATTTTTTTCAGAAGATAATTCTGTAGGGGCAAACATTGACAAATCTACACCATACGGGTTTTGAATTAACTTTTGCTCAGAGACACCTCGTTCAATAAAGCTTTGTTTAACATGATCAGAAGCTATAGCTATATAATCGGCAAGTTTATAGCCTGCCAAAGAACGATTTATAAAATACTTATCCTGTTGCACTACTTTAGGAATCAGAGATAAAATTCTTTGTTGTTCTTCAATATGCTTGCTCCCCCATTCTAATATGGTAATAGCATTAAATTTTTTCTTAGCACTTACAAGCGAGTTTTTATAAACTGTCCCTAAAGCAATATACACATCACACGGCTTCATAAAAAATGTCAAATAACTATCTAATGCCCAATTAATCAATTTTAGCGACCACGAAGCTTTTTTTGACAATTTTACCAGACCTAAAAAAGGCAACATTATAAAAAGCAAAGAAAAACTTGACTCTTTTTTCAAACCATATTGCAAAGCGCGCTTAGTAGGTACATAGGAATAAAAACGAACATCATGTCCTAATAATTCTAATTCTCTGGCTAAATCTAATAAATGAAAGCGATGTGAAGCTGCAATATTTATTCTCATTTAATTTTTTTTCTATTCTTAAAAGTTTCTTTATATATCATTAAATCTGCTCCTAAAAGTGATGAGACCACTAAGTTTGTATGAACTTGTTTTCTATCTTTGATTGTTATAGCAGGATTACCACTAATAACATTCATTGACTCAACATCTTTAGCGACTACTGCTCCTGCAGCGCAAACTGCACCATAGGCAATGCTTCTACAAGAAGGCAATATAAATGCCCGCGTTGCTATCCAGACATAATCTTCGATTGTTATCCCATATGATTTAAATTCCCAATCAGGTGAATCGATAGCGTGACTACAAGTAAGAATTTCAACACCTGAACCAATTATTACATTACTGCCAATAGTAACTTTTGCCCTTAAATCTATTAAATCAGTTTGTATAGAACTATTTTTCCCAATTACAAGATTCTCATTTGCTCTTTTTGCTAATGAAAGTGGCAAAACCGTATTCTCTCCAATAATTGCTCCTTTTTTTCTTGCAACATATCTGGAATACGAATAATAAAAATATTTTTTCAACCTTGCTCCTATACCTAAATAATAACGAAACAAAGATCTATTTTGAATATCTAATTCATATTTTGTCCTACTCATAAATGTTTTTCATATCTTTTAGCTGATACAATCTAAAATAAGAATACCCTCCGTGCATTACTACCAAAACTGCTGATGTAGCGATATTAAATATTAAAATTCCTTTTAAACTTGTAATGTCAAAAATAAAAGCACCCAAAACTATTGATAACAAATTAATGCTTATGTTTAAAATAGGGCTTATTACCCAACCTCTACCTCTACAAAGTGTATAGATTATAGTAGATATTATGTTAAAGCAAAAAATAATTACTGTCAAAACTAATTCAGAATCTAAATTTTTATAATTGTTACCTAAAAGCCAAATAATTTGAGCTGAAAAAAGCCATGTAAAAAATACAATAACAAAGCTAACACTGAATAAAAGTAATTGAATTTTTATCATTTTTTCTTGCAATTCTTTTTTCACTTCCTGCAATCTTGAATATCGGGGTACTATTATAGTATTAAAGACAATAGTAAACAATGACAAAACCGCTCCAATTCTAAATAACGCCCCAACCTGTGCTATAGAACTAGTTGCTCCAATAATTGACAAAATCCAAACGGTTATATTAGTTGAAAAAATATTATATACCTCTACTGGCAAAATACGACTGACCATATGTAAAATATTCTTTTTGATTTGAACATCTTCTTTTTGGTTTGAGGCAACAAACTTATTGGATATTTTTTTAAGCTTAAAATTTGCTATTATTCGTGGTATACCAGTAGTAATTATTGCAATTGGTGTAAAAGGAATAAAAAAAACAGAAGGAATTGTCAATAATAATCTCC
Source organism: Flavobacterium sp. CF136 (assembly GCF_000282055.1). Taxonomy (GTDB): domain Bacteria; phylum Bacteroidota; class Bacteroidia; order Flavobacteriales; family Flavobacteriaceae; genus Flavobacterium. The sequence goes on along the minus strand of NZ_AKJZ01000015.1, from coordinate 25,688 downwards.
CTATGTTCGCCATTACCAGGTTTTTTTGTAAAGGCTTTATATCCTGATGTAGTTTAGGCGCAACTTCGAGTAAGGAATCGGAAAGATTTGCATAAAAAACAGGAATTAACGACAGTAATATTAAAAGGGAATAATACCAACTAGCATTATTATGCATTAATAAATAAATCAACACTGTGCCAGCAATTAAAATACTCCCAATAGCAAATCTTTTTCTTAGATTCATTCCCGTAGAAATAACTGCACCTAATTTATCTTTATCCTGCCAAACTTTTCCGCCTTCTGCAATTACTCCTGAAACAATTCCGCCATCTGCTAATATATTCATAGCACCAAGCATTGTATTAGCAAGTGTATAAATAGCATATTCAGCAACTGAAAAATTTCTAATGATAAAAATACCACAACCAAAACTAATGATTTGAATTAATACTTGGGCTCCACCCGTAATACTTATCAACTTTCCCCACTGCTTCCAATTATTAAATTTAGGATGGGTTTTGAGTTGAGTTAGCTTATTAATCATTGAATGAAATTGGCAATATTAATAGATTATATGTGCTTCTTTTCTTTTATTATAGTAATTTCGAAAGTATCTCATTGCAGGTTTTTCTATACAAAAAGTTATAAAAACAGCTAACAAAAAAACTATACAAAAAGTTATAGATATATAAAAAAACTGATTGTCATTAATTTTTTTCAACCAATATATTACTCCATAACCTATATTTTCATGTATTAGATATAAAGAATAGGAAATTGTTCCAAAAAAAACTAAAATTTTATGGGTTAAAAATCCTAGATAATTATATATAAACAAATAAAAAACAACATACAAAGAAATAATAATCAGGTATTCTATTAGAGAAGAATCAACTTGATAGAAAACAACCAATTCAGATAACAAACTAAAAAGTATCAATAAATGATAAACCTTATTTTTCGGCCTGTGTTTAATTAAATAAAAAAAAATTCCAGCTATAAACAAAGGAGCAAATTTTAATATCAAAATTGCTGTTATGTATTTTTCTAATGGTATTTCAAAAACTGCAAATACAACTGACAATAATAACCATGATATACAAATGAATATAATTTGCTTTTGCTTTCCTAGAAAAAAAACTAAAGCCATGATAAAATAAAAAGCTAATTCTATTGCCAATGTCCAAAATGCACCATCAACATCTTTAACTTTAAACCAATGTTGGAACATTGTTAGATTAACCAGAATCTGTTTTAATGTAAAAATTCCTTTTTGAAAAGGTGCTGCCAATAATGATGTAATGGTTACAGATAAAAAAATTGCTGCCCAATATGCTGGATACAATCTTGAAAATCTAGATATTATAAAATCTTTTACTTTTGCTGTATTTTCTAATGTCATGAAAATAACAAACCCACTTATAATAAAAAATAAATACACCCCAAAATTCCCATATCTAAAATAAAACTTATCTTCTGATAAAATATGCAATCCATTATCGTAACCAAATGTAAAATGAAATAACACAACCGCTATCGCTGCCAATCCTCTTAAACAATCAAGCTCTTGGTATCTTATTCTTTTACTCATAATATTTTTTACAAACATTTAATTCAGACCAAAACTGCTAATGATTAATAACATAATTTCTAAATTAATGAGTAGTTTATAACTTTTCGTTAATAAAAAATTTTAATAATCTTCATTTTACATTTAGAAGTTAAATACTCGTCTTTTAAAACAATTTCAAATCGCTTGCTACCATTTCTTTTACTAAAGCAGCAAGATCATATTTAGGTTCCCACCCAAGTTTAGTTTTAGATTTTGTAGGATCCCCGATTAAAAGATCTACCTCTGTAGGGCGGTAATATTCCGGATCTACACGTACTACTACTTTTCCTTTTTCTAATTGATATAATGGGTTGTTACAAGCTAAGATTTTAGCTACTTCACTTTCGTTTTCGCCTTCAAAACTCAGTTCTATTCCAACTTCTGCAAAAGCCATGATTATGAAATCTCTAATATAAGTAGTTACACCTGTTGCTATCACATAATCTTCTGCTACGTCTTGCTGCAAAATTCTCCACATTGCTTCGACATAATCTTTGGCATGTCCCCAATCTCTTTGTGAATTTAAGTTACCCAAATACAGGCATTCTTGCTTTCCTTTTGCAATAGCGGCAGTTGCCATAGTAATTTTACGCGTCACAAAAGTTTCACCACGTCTTGGTGACTCATGATTAAACAAAATACCGTTACAAGCAAAGATGTTATAAGCTTCCCTGTAATTTTTAGTAATCCAAAAACCATAAATTTTAGCAGCACCGTATGGAGAACGCGGGTAAAATGGTGAGTTTTCATCATAAAACCCTTTTTCGTTTTTATTTTCTGCCAAACCTCCATAAAGCTCAGAAGTTGAAGCTTGGTAAACTCTTGTTTTTTTCTCTAGACCTAGTATTCTTACCGCTTCTAAAATTCGCAAGGTTCCTAATCCATCTACATTTGCCACATATTCGGGAGAATCAAAAGATACCTTTACATGAGACATGGCTCCTAAATTATAAATCTCATCAGGCTGTACTTCCTGAATTATTCTAATAATATTAGTTGAATCAGTCAAATCTCCATAATGCAGCTTAAAATTAACGTGGACCTCATGTTGATCTTGATAGATATGATCAATTCGTTGTGTATTAAAAGAAGATGCACGTCTTTTAACTCCGTGTACCTGATATCCTTTTTCTAATAATAATTCCGCTAAATATGATCCGTCCTGACCAGTGATTCCTGTTACAAGTGCTACTTTTTGTGTGCTCATATATATTTTTGTTAACTGGCTAATTGTTTATTTGATTAACTGCTTAATTGGTTGTTTCATTATTGGTTAAAAGATTTAGATTTTTCTAACCAATTAAACTTTTTAACTACATTTTTACTTGTTTGAAAACATCACTATTTTCTAAAAACCAATTATATGTTTTCTGAATTCCTTCCTGAAGCTCAATTTTATGTTTCCATCCTAAATTATGCATTTTAGAAACATCCATTAATTTCCTTGGAGTTCCATCAGGCTTAGTAGAATCCCAAATAATTTCTCCTTTATGTCCTGTAATTTGTTGAATGGTTTCCGCTAAATGTTTAATAGTTAAATCTTCTCCAGTTCCTACATTATACAAATAGTCAGGTAATTTATTTTCTAAAGCAAAAACGACAGCCTGAGCCATATCATCTACAAATAAAAATTCACGCATCGGAGTTCCGCTTCCCCAAAGTGTTACAGGTGCATGGCTGTTTTCTTTGGCTTCATGAAACTTTCGAATCATTGCCGGCAAAACATGTGATGTATTTAAGTCGAAATTATCATGTGTACCATACAAATTAGTCGGCATCAAGCTCACGTAATCCTTTCCAAATTGATTTCTAATAGCCTGACATGTTTTTACTCCGGTAATTTTGGCAATTGCATACCACTCATTAGTTGGCTCTAAGGTATCTGTTAATAAATAATCTTCCTTTAAAGGTTGTGGTGCTAATTTTGGATAAATACAAGAACTCCCCAGAAAAATAAATTTCTCCACATTATTTTGTAAAGCTGAATCTATTAGATTATTCTGGATTTGCATATTCTCCATAATAAATTGATATGGATAATCATTGTTAGCTAAAATTCCACCTACACGGGCAGCAGCATCAATAATAACTTCAGGATTTTCCTTAGCCATAAAATCCCGGACAGCCTGCTGATTTCGAAGATCTAATTCTTTACTGGAAACTCCTATTAGATTTGTAAATCCTTTATTAACGAGTGTTCTCCAGATAGCACTTCCGACCATTCCGTTATGCCCTGCAATGTAAATTTTCGTACTGCTTTTCATTTTGCTTAAATTACCTTTAACGCTTCTTTTTCAGCTACTACTTTTCTTAGACCACTGCTTGAAAAACGATGGTCCCTGGTATTAAAATACAGTTCAATTCCTTTGGATTCACAGTATTCACGACCAGTAAAGTTTTTCTCACGGTATTCATCACCAATAATACGTACATCAATTTTAAAAGAACGTAAAATATCTTCTAAGTCCTGTTCAGTAGCATAGGGAACTATTTCATCTACAAATTTACATCCCTTTAATTGAATATAACGTTCTACTACAGTTTGAGTAGGTCTGTTCTTTTCAGGCCGGTCCAAGGTTGGATCGGTCTGCAATGCGCAAATTAAATAATCACATTGACGTTTTGCTTCTTCCAACATCGTAATATGTCCTGCATGAAGCAAATCAAAAGCACTAAATGTAATTCCTGTTTTCATAAACTTTTATTTTAGAATACTAAATCTAAATATTTTTAAAATTGTATTATAAATTATTAATATTATACATAGAAATCAAAAAAATATTTTTTTTTAATCGTTCAATAATCCACTTCAATCTTCGCAGATATCAAAATCGGATTAATAGTTTATTTATTCAATTAATAAGCTGAATCCGCATGGAAACGATTTTGTCCCAAAGCAACCATAAAACCAAAAGTAAGCCCCAACTGACTACCTGACAGCTCTCTTCCAGCTAAATCTCCGTTATAATACATACTTTGTTGCAAAGTAGACTTATAAGTTAAGTCTGCAAAAAAAGAAACTTTTTCGTTTATGGCAATATACGGTCTTGCTCCAATTACCAAAGCAGCTATATTATCACGATTGTTATATTTACTTGACATCACTCCAAGTTCTGCTCCACCATGAACCAATAATCCAAATTGTCCCCCGGTATTTCTTGACAATTCAATAGCATTACCCAAATTATAGCAAAGCTCTAAACCAGCCAATTTTTGATCACTCTTTTGATTTCCATGACTAAACTGATCATAACTTAAAGAACCTATGATTCCAACATTTTCGTCAAACATATAACGTAACGCACCCTGACCATGAACTATTGCTATTGGTCTGTTTTCACCAGATGGTGAAACATTTGATAAAGGCATAGCCAATCCAATTCCAGCTTCCATAAAAAGCTTATCATATCTTATTCTGTATTGAGCTTGTGAAATTGTAGTAATCAATAATAAAGCAAAAAATATTTTTTTCATAAGGGCAATTTTTAAAAATTTGTTATATAATAAATCGGGCAACTTTTTTCTTTGTTTTTTTTAAGATTAATCTAACACTAAACTTTAACGTCAAAATAACGATCAAATTGCAGCTTTAACATTCATAAATGTTTATGTTTTTGCAATTATATTTGAGAAAAAAAATATTTAACATTTTTCTTCTTATAAAATTTTGTAAAACACAACTATTTAAGTACAGCTTCGCTATTCTAACTCCCATTTAGAAAATTAGAAAAAAAAATAAAATTTGTGCAAATGTATTGACAATTTTTAACTATTAAACTTAAAATTAACAAAAAAAACTACGAATAAGGCCCTATATAACTACACCAATCTCAGTATCAACAACATATGCTTTCAATCCAAAAAAGCAACTATTTTAATTTAAAGATAACTAATTTTGTAAAAATAAAGAACCAAATAACATCTTTTTTAACCTTAAAAATCTGATATTATATTAAATTGAAATTTACCCTGTTAAAATTATGATTAATAAAAAAATATTTACATTTATATATTGTCAATCTAAATTTTCAAATTGAACTTTCTTTCAAAACATAACTTTTAAAATTTTAGTTTATTGTATTTTGAATATCATGAAAACATTTTTTTTATTTTTCTTTCTATTCGTTTCCTCAACATATGGCCAAATTTCTGGCTGTACAGATTCTCTTTCGAAAAATCACAATCCCAACGCAACGAAAAACGATGGAAGCTGTTTATATAGCGTATATAAAATAAAACCACAGCATTCGATCAGATTGAGTGATTCTATTAAAGAAACTTCAGGATTAATTGCTTTTGATCATTTATTATGGACACATAATGACGATCATGACAAAACCATTTATGGATTAGATTCTTTAGGAAAAATTAGAAAAAAAATTATTCTCAACAAAGTAGCGAATCATGATTGGGAAGAAATTTCACAAGACAGCACTCATCTATATATTGGCGATTTTGGAAATAATTACCGGGGAAACCGAACCGATTTGCAGATTCTAAGAATTAAGAAAAAGTCTTTTTTAGAAGAGAATTCGATTATTGATACGATTTCATTTTCGTATCCAAACCAAACCGATTTTAAACCTCAGAAAGGAAATACAACCAATTTTGATTGTGAAGCTTTTATTGTATCAAAAGATAGTATTTATTTATTTTCCAAAGAATGGAGTTCTTCTAAAACGAGTATTTATGTTTTACCAAACCAACCTGGAAAATATATTGCCAAATTAAAAGAAATCTTAAATACAGAAGGTTTGGTAACAGGCGCTGTATATTTAGAATCAAAAAAACTGATTGTACTTTGCGGGTATTCAAAAAAAGGAAAATCTTTTTTATATCTTTTATACGATTTTAAAGATTATGATTTTTTGTCAGGAAATAAACGAAAAATCAATCTTAAACTTCCATTTCATCAAATTGAAGGTATTGCAACAAAAGATGGTTTACATTATTACCTAACCAATGAATCCTTAATACGAAAACCCATTTTGAATGTTCCTCAGCAAATTCATTATTTTGACTTAAGTTCTTTATTGAATTCTTATCTCCATAAATAATTCGCAAATAGCAATATAATAGCTTACTTTTGCAAAAAAGTTGTGTTTTGTAAAATATTCACAGCTTATAATTTATAACTCATAATTTACAAAGTGAATTACTTATCTGTAGAAAATATATCGAAGTCGTTTGGGGAAAGAACCTTATTTGACAACATCTCATTCGGAATCAATAAAGATCAAAAAATTGCTTTTATTGCCAAAAATGGTTCCGGAAAAACAACCATTATGAGCATTATTAATGGTTTGGACGAACCAGATACAGGTCAGGTAGTTTTAAGAAAAGGAATCAGAATGGCTTTTCTTTCGCAAAATAACAATTTGCAGGAAGAACTGACTATCGAAGAAAGTATTTTCGCTTCAGACAATGAAACTCTTAAAGTAATTGAAGCTTATGAAAAAGCATTAGAGAACCCAGATGACGAAGAAGCCTACCAAAAAGCTTTTGACGGAATGGATCAGCATAATGCGTGGGATTTCGAAACACAATACAAACAGATTCTTTTCAAATTAAAACTGGAAGATTTTAAACTAAAAGTAAAAAACCTTTCCGGTGGGCAGAAAAAACGTCTTTCATTAGCCATCATTTTGATCAATCGACCAGATTTATTGATTCTGGATGAGCCAACCAACCATTTAGATCTTGAAATGATCGAATGGCTTGAAAGTTACTTTGCCAAAGAAAATATTACGCTGTTTATGGTTACGCACGACCGTTTCTTTTTAGAGCGTGTTTGTAACGAAATTATCGAATTAGACAACGGAAAATTATACCAATACAAAGGAAATTACTCTTATTATTTAGAGAAAAAAGAAGAGCGGATTGCCTCCGAAAACGCAAGTGTTGACAAAGCCAAAAATTTATTTGTAAAAGAATTAGAATGGATGCGCCGTCAGCCAAAAGCGAGAACGACAAAATCGAAATCACGCCAGGATGATTTTTACGTAATTAAAGAAAAAGCGCAAAGTCGTCGTCAGGAAAATAAAGTTGAACTTGAAATTAATATGGAACGTATGGGAAGCAAAATTCTTGAGCTTCACAAAATTTCTAAAAAATTTAAAGACCACGTTATTCTTGATAATTTCAGCTTTGATTTCCAACGAGGAGAACGTATCGGAATTATTGGTAAAAACGGAACCGGAAAATCGACTTTTTTAAATCTTCTAACGGGAGCACTTCCGCTTGATAGTGGGCGTGTGGTAAAAGGAGAGACCATAAAAGTGGGTTATTACACGCAGAGCGGAATCAATCCGAAACCAAATCAGCGTGTTATCGATATTATTAAAGAATATGGTGAATTTATTCCGCTTGCAAAAGGCAGAATGATTTCGGCTTCGCAATTATTAGAGCGTTTTCTTTTTGATGCTAAAAAACAATATGATTTTGTCGAAAAATTAAGCGGTGGTGAATTAAAACGTTTGTATTTATGTACTGTTTTGATTCAGAACCCTAACTTTTTAATTCTCGATGAGCCCACAAACGATTTAGATATTGTTACGTTAAATGTTCTTGAAAGTTTCCTTTTAGATTATCCGGGATGTTTATTGGTAGTTTCACACGACCGTTATTTTATGGACAAAATTGTCGATCACTTATTTATTTTTAGAGGAAATGGTGAAATCGAAAATTTCCCGGGAAACTATTCTGACTTTAGAGCTTATGAAGATAGCGCTGATGTTGCCCAAAAAGAAGAGAACAAAGCCGAAAAGAAAGATTGGAAACAAAATAATCCGACTGGAAATTTAACTTTTAACGAGCAAAAAGAATATCAAAAACTGGAAAAAGAAATTAAAGATTTAGAAGTTGACAAAACTAAAATTGAACAATTATTCTCTGACGGAAAAGTTGTAGATGCCGATATTGAGAAAAAAGCAAACGAATTGCAAAACATCATCAATAAAATAGACCAGAAAGAAGAACGCTGGTTTGAGCTTTCTGCGAAGATCGAAGGTTAATTTTAGTATTAAAGTCACAGTGGCAGTGTTCAGTCATATTGTCGATTTTTTTTAGTTTAGAATTAAATTATAAAAAACCATAACAAAATGAGTTTTTGTTATGGTTTTTTTATATCTCTTAATCTTAGGCTAATTAAATTTAAACAGTATTGTATTCAAAAAAGAAATCTATATTGTACAACCAAATTTATTGGGATTGTTTATCATGTAGTTAATCAACTTTCCAATTTCTAAACTTTTATTATTTAAATTATCATATGTATCTTTATTAATGTAGTTGCATTGTAATGAAAATTCTAACCAAACATTTGTTTCTGAATTTTCTGCATCACTATCTGTCAACTTGCTTATAAAATGATTTACATATCTTCTTTTTCTATATGACTCAGAAATATTAGCACTTACACTCCTTGATGAACGACGTATTTGATCAGTAAGAGAATATTTTTCTTCCGATGGAAATGATTTTGATATTTCGAAAATTTCCATAGCAAGTTGAAATGATCTTTTATAAGCCAGTAATTCTTTAAAATCCATAAATTTAATTTTTTACAAGGATAATAAAAAAATAAGAAAAACCTTCTTTTTATTTGGAGAAAAAAAATACAGACTGAGACTAAAAACTGAGACTGAGACTTACAATTACAATTACCATGGAATCGGATTGTAGTCTTTCAAAAACTTTCCACACCAATGTTTCCCTGTATTAATACCATCAAACAAAGGATCCATAACACGCGCTGCACCATCGACAATATCCAATGGCGGTTGAAAATCCTCCAGTTCTTGTTTCTTCTTGGCTAATTCAGCGGGATCTTCGTCAGTTACCCAACCTGTATCTACTGCATTCATAAAAATACCATGTTTTGCCAGCGTACCGGATGAAGTATGCGTTAGCATATTTAGAGCGGCTTTGGCCATATTGGTATGCGGATGACGGTCCTCTTTAAAAAAGCGATGAAATTTCCCCTCCATTGCCGAAACATTGATAATATGTTTTTGTCCTGTATTGTCTTTCTTCATTACTTCCGAAAGGCGATTACACAATACAAAAGGAGCAACCGAATTCACCAATTGAACTTCAATCATTTCAGTCGTCTCTATTTGACCCAGACGCAAACGCCAGCTATTTGTTTTCCTCAAATCTACTTGCTGCAAATCGGCATCCAATTCTCCTTCCGGAAAAACTTCATTTGCTACCAGGGCATTATCAAAAGAATATGGTATTTGAGATAATTTGGCCGAAGCACGTAACCCAATTCCAGGTTCTGGTCCGTGCCATGTTACCGGCATATTTTGATTGGAAGAAGCACCTGCTGTCAATATTTTTAATTCATCCAGGCAATTAGTATGATCCAATAATAATTCCCGGGCCTGCTTTGGCAAAGAACCTATTGATCGCTCCTCATTCTCCATTAAATGAGTATAAAATCCGGCAGGACGTCTCACCGTTTGTGCAGCATTATTGATCAGAATATCCAGGCGTTCGTATTTTTGTTCAATAAAATTGCAAAAAATCTCCACACTGGGAATATGCCGCAAATCTAATCCGTGAATTTTTAATCGATGTCCCCACTCTAGAAAATCATCTTCTCTAGAAAAACGCAGCGCAGAGTCAACAGGAAAACGGGTTGTTGCAATAACAGTTGCTCCAGCCCGCAAAAGCATCAAAGTAATATGATAACCAATTTTTAACCGGGACCCCGTAATAACAGCCACCTGCCCTTTTACATCAGCTGTTTGAAAACGTTTCGCATAATTAAAATCACCACAATCGGTGCACATTGTATCATAAAAATGATGCATTTTAGTAAAACCTGTTTTACATACATAACAGTTTCCGGGCTTTTCTAATTCTAATTGTTCTTTATGAGCGAGATCATTAAAAGCTAATAATTTTGGGGCAACAAACACACTAGCTTCACGGGCATAACGAATTCCGGTTTCTTTACGTGCCGTTTTGTCTTTCTTTTCCATTTTACGTTTAGCGGCTTGTTTTCCATCCTTAATTCTTCTGGAAAACTCTCCTCTATCCGGTCTCGAAAACATTCCTGCAGCTTTAATCAATGCTATTCTTTGATCTTTCGGAATATCAAATATCTGATCTGTATCATTATTTAATTGTGCCAGAATAGCAATACATCGATCAATTTCTTCGGAAGTTATTACACTCTTATCCTCTTTTTCTTCCTTTAACATCATAAAATGTGTATTAATTTCAAGGTCGCAAATATAGTCTTTTAAGACACAATAAAACTTCTTAAAACCTATGCTTTTGGGTATTGTCTTTGCTTTTGTATCTTCGCGGCTACTTTATAAATGTTTCTATGCTATTTCAAATAAAATCATACATTAAATTCCTTTGGCATTCAAAAAACGAACATGCAGTTCATTCGCCGTTTGTGTTTAATTTATTGACGAAGTGTTTTTACGATAAAAAGCCAAAACCTGAATATCTAATCCTTAAGAAGTATCGAAAATCACTACTTGAAAATAAAAATTTTATTGAAGTAACTGATTTTGGTGCCGGTTCAAGAGTTTTTAAATCAAACAGAAGACAAATTTCTAAAATTGCAAAAACAGCAGGAATTTTACCAAAACGTGCCGAATTATTATTCAGGGTTACCAATTATTTTAAACCGGAAAACATTCTTGAAATAGGAACTTCATTAGGTTTAGCAACTTCTGCCCTGGCGTTGGGAAATCCAAAAGCAAAAGTAATTACTTTAGAAGGTTGTTCTGAAACAGCAAATCAATGTCAATTACAATTACAAAAATTCAATTTCAATAATGTAAATTCAATTGTAACAGAATTTGAAAAATATTTTCAAGATATCAAACTGAGACTGAAAACTGAAACTGAAAGCTACAACTTAATATATTTTGACGGAAACCATTCGAAAAAAGCCACTTTAGCTTATTTTGAATTTTTATTACCAACTATCGACAATGATTCTGTTTGGATTTTTGATGATATTCATTGGTCATTGGAAATGGAAGAAGTCTGGGAAATTATTCAAAACCACTCAAAAGTGACTGTTACAATAGATACTTTTCAATGGGGATTTGTGTTTTTCAGACGTGAACAGAAAAAAGAGCACTTTGTGATTCGGGCATAAAAAAAATGACAACCATTTCTGATTGTCATTTTTACTAAATAAAACCAATTAACCTATTATTTTTTAGCGGCAGCCGTTTCTTCAGATTTAGCTCCCATTCTGTTTAGGGTATACATTGGAGCAAATTTTAATTTTAAACCTGCAATTTTTCTATTATCTTCAGAGGTAAGTCCTTCTTTTTCGACTGTGTTTTTACGACTGTCAAGAGCTTCATACATCAATTTGATTTCATCCCAGTCTTCACGGGAATATTTATCTTTGTTATCTTGCACAGTATTAACAAATTGTTGATAAACACTATGAATATTTTGGGCATTTACCCAACTAAAACTCATGTCATTACCAATCTTTCCTTCACCAAATAAAGCATTACGCAATTGTTGTTTAGCACTGGGTGCCGGTGGGGCAAAAAGGGTAGTCATCTCATTTTTGAATTCTTCGTATTTTATTTTACTTGTATTTATTTTTTCAGTCTCGGCTGCATTTTCTTTAATATCGGCAAGTGCCAGTTGAGCATTTTCTGCTCTTCTGTCATATTCTGCCTCAACATCTTTCCAGTTTTCTTTTAAATTGTCAGCTGAAACATTTTTCACAGAATCGACGTAGGTTACATAGGAGTCGATTGTCTTTTTGGCTTTTTCCTGTTTTTCATCCTTACAAGATGTAAGACTTAGAGTTATTAATAAAATCCCTGATAAAATTTGTATGTTTTTCATAATCTTGATTATTTAAATATTAGATAACAAATATAGTTAAAAAACTGAATAAAAGTAAATTATTAATAATAAATTAGCTTTTATTTTATAAATAATTTAATTAAAATTACAAAATATGACAATTATGTAAAAATAACTTAAAATCATATAACAACATATTTTTCAATTTAAAGTATGCTTTTAAAATTAAACATGTAATCATTAAAATAACCCCGGCCTTGTAACAAAAATCAATTAAAGGCTACTCATCGATTATTGAAAAGTGTTTTGTACTTTTAAAATCAAAATTGTAAAAACGAAATGGCAAATCCATTAATTAAAATAACGGACATAAAACGAGATTTTGTTCTTGGTAACGAAATAGTGTATGTCTTAAAAGGGATTGATTTAGAAATAAACAAAGGAGAGTATGTAGCTTTAATGGGGCCTTCAGGATCAGGGAAATCTACTTTAATGAATTTACTTGGTTGTTTGGACACACCAACTTCCGGACGTTATGTGTTAAACGGAAAAGATGTGAGCCAAATGAAAGACGATGAATTAGCAGGAATCCGAAACAAAGAAATTGGTTTCGTTTTTCAGACATTTAATCTTTTGCCCAGAACTACTGCTTTAGACAATGTGGCTTTACCCATGATTTATGCCGGACATTCCAAATCAGAACGTATAGTCCGTGCGACAGAAGTTCTAAAACAAGTAAATCTTGCCGATAGAATGGATCACCAGCCAAACCAGCTTTCTGGAGGACAGCGCCAGCGTGTGGCAATTGCCCGTGCTTTGGTCAATAAGCCCTCTATTATTTTGGCCGATGAACCAACCGGAAACTTAGACAGTAAAACTTCTGTAGAAATTATGAAGCTTTTTGGAGACATTCATGCACTAGGAAATACTGTAATTCTGGTAACGCACGAAGAAGATATTGCAGCCTACGCTCATCGCGTAATTCGTTTGAGAGATGGAATGATTGAAAGTGACACTATCAAATAATTGTAGATTTCTGATTTTAGAATTCCGATTAAAAATCTAAAATCTAAAATCAGAACTCTGAAATCTAAAAATTACAAAAATGAAAGTATATACAAAAACCGGAGATAAAGGAACAACGGCTCTTTTTGGAGGCACACGTGTTCCTAAAGATCATATCCGTATTGACAGCTACGGCACAGTTGATGAATTAAATTCTTATATAGGTCTCATTCGCGATCAGGAAATCAATTCGTATTATAAAACCATTTTAATAGAAATTCAGGATCGATTATTTACAGTTGGCGCCATTTTGGCAACTCCGGAAGAAAAAGAAGTATTGAAAAACGGTGAACTTCGATTAAAAAATCTCGGAATCATTGATACTGATATTGAATTGTTAGAAAACGAAATTGATAAAATGGAAGAAAGCCTTCCACAAATGACTCATTTTGTTTTACCGGGCGGACATCCTACCGTGTCACATTGTCATATTGCACGTTGCATATGCCGTCGTGCAGAGCGTCTGACAGTACATTTAAGTCATAATGAACACGTTCCTGAAATCGCAATTCGATACCTAAACCGACTTTCTGACTACCTTTTTGTCTTGGCACGGAAGTTGTCGTCAGACTTAAAAGCGGATGAAGTGAAGTGGATTCCGCGAAAGTAAACAGTTCCGATTTTTCAGTTTTTAGACTGCAAACTGGCACCGAAAACTGAATATTTATAGAGACGTTCTTAAATTTTATTAAAATAAATCAAATTTTACTTGTCTTTTTCAGTAAAAAATTTATTTTTGCACAAACTAAACAGATAACAGATGTATTGGACATTAGAATTAGCATCTTATTTAAGTGATGCACCATGGCCTGCTAACAAAGACGAACTTATTGATTACGCTATTAGAGCTGGGGCTCCATTAGAAGTAGTAGAAAACCTTCAGTCAATTGAGGATGAAGGAGAGATATATGAATCAATGGAAGAAATTTGGCCTGATTATCCAACAGACGAAGATTATCTTTGGAATGAGGATGAATATTAAAAAATAAACCAAAGGAAAAAGTCTCTCATCAAGGAGGCTTTTTTTTTGGCTCAAAATACACATTTACATAATATAGAAATACAATAAATCATGAGTTTCATAAACAGTATTATTAAAGTCTTTGTAGGTGATAAATCACAGAAAGATGTCAAAGCTTTACAACCGTATTTAAACAAAATTAAAACATTCGAAACCAGCTTAACGAGTTTGTCTCATGACGAATTAAGAGCCAGGACCGCATTTTTTAAAGAAAAAATAAAAGAAGCCAGAGCTGATAAAGATGCTAAGATTGCTTCGCTTAAAGCCGAAGTTGAAAATATTGAAGACATCGATAAAAGAGAAGATCTTTATGATGCTATAGATGCCCTTGAAAAAGAAGCATATGAAATCTCCGAGAAAACATTATTAGAAATTCTTCCGGAAGCTTTTTCTGTTGTTAAAGAAACTGCCCGTCGCTTTAAAGACAATTCTTTTATTGAAGTTACCGCAACCGAAAAAGACAGAGAATTCTCTGCTGCCAAAACATATGTTACTATTGAAGGTGACAAAGCTATCTGGGCTAACAAATGGAATGCTGCCGGTAAAGAAATTACCTGGGACATGATTCATTATGATGTTCAGTTAATTGGCGGAATGGTTTTACACGAAGGTAAAGTTGCCGAAATGCAAACGGGTGAAGGTAAAACGTTAGTGGCTACGCTTCCTCTTTACTTAAATGCTTTAACCGGAAACGGAGTTCACTTAGTAACTGTGAATGATTACCTTGCAAAACGTGACAGTACATGGAAAGCACCTTTATTCGAATTTCATGGTTTAACAGTTGATTGTATTGATAATCACCAGCCAAGTACTGAACAAAGAAAAAAAGCATACGACGCTGATATCACTTACGGAACCAATAATGAATTTGGTTTTGACTACTTAAGAGATAACATGGCGCATTCGCCGAGCGATTTAGTGCAAAGAAAACATAATTACGCTATTGTCGACGAGGTCGATTCTGTATTAATTGATGATGCAAGAACACCACTTATTATTTCAGGACCGGTTCCTCAGGGAGATCGTCATGAATTTAATGAGTTGAAACCAAAAATTGAAAACTTAGTAAGTCAACAACGCCAGTTAGCAAATGGTTTCCTGGCTGAAGCTAAAAAATTAATCAAAGAAGGAAACACTAAAGAAGGTGGATTCTTATTGTTAAGAGCTTACAGAAGTTTACCTAAAAATAAAGCATTAATTAAATTTTTGAGTGAAGAAGGAATTAAGCAATTACTTCAAAAAACCGAAAATCAATACATGCAGGATAACAATCGCGAAATGCATAAAGTGGATGAAGCTTTGTATTTTGTTATTGAAGAAAAAAACAATCAGGTTGAATTGACTGATAATGGTATCCAATACCTTTCTGGAGATACAGATTCAGACTTTTTCGTACTTCCGGATATCGGAACTGAAATTGCAGCTATCGAAAAACAAAAACTGGACAAAGATGCTGAAGCAGAAGCAAAAGAAAGATTATTTCAGGATTTTGGAGTAAAAAGCGAGCGTATCCATACTTTAACGCAACTTTTAAAAGCTTACGCTTTATTCGAAAAAGATGTAGAATACGTGATCATGGACAACAAAATTATGATTGTCGATGAACAAACGGGTCGTATCATGGATGGCCGTCGTTATTCTGATGGTTTACACCAGGCAATTGAAGCTAAAGAAAATGTAAAAATCGAAGCTGCTACACAAACATTCGCTACAGTTACTTTACAAAACTACTTTAGAATGTACAGCAAATTGGGCGGTATGACAGGTACAGCTGTGACTGAAGCCGGAGAGTTATGGCAGATTTATAAATTAGACGTTGTTGAAATTCCAACCAACCGTCCGATGTCAAGACAAGATAAAGAAGATTACATTTATAAAACCACACGTGAAAAATTCAATGCTGTAATTGAAGATGTCACACAATTATCAAATGCAGGAAGACCTGTTTTAATTGGAACAACTTCTGTGGAGATTTCAGAATTGTTAAGCCGAATGTTGAAAATGAGAGGCGTTACACATAACGTTTTGAATGCTAAAATGCACAAACAAGAGGCACAAATCGTAGAAGAAGCAGGAAAAGCCGGAGTTGTAACTATTGCTACCAACATGGCTGGTCGTGGTACCGATATTAAATTATCTCCAGAAGTAAAAGCTGCCGGAGGTTTAGCGATCGTAGGTACAGAACGTCATGATTCCCGTCGTGTAGACAGACAGTTGCGTGGTCGTGCAGGACGTCAGGGAGATCCGGGAAGTTCTCAGTTTTATGTTTCTCTTGAAGATAACCTAATGCGTTTATTTGGTTCCGAAAGAGTTGCTAAAGTAATGGACAGAATGGGATTACAGGAAGGCGAAGTTATTCAGCATTCTATGATGACTAAATCTATTGAGCGTGCTCAGAAAAAAGTAGAAGAAAACAACTTTGGGGTTCGTAAACGTTTATTAGAATATGATGACGTAATGAACTCACAACGTGAGGTAGTTTACAAACGTCGTCGTCACGCATTATTTGGTGAGCGTTTGAAACTGGATATTGCAAACATGCTTTATGATACTTGCGAATTAATCGTAAGTCAGACAAAACCAATAAATGATTTCAAAAATTTCGAATTTGATTTGATTCGTTATTTCTCGATCACTTCTCCAATTTCTGAAGCTGATTTTGCAAAATTAACTGATATTGAAATCACAGGAAAAATATACAAGGAAACTTTAGCTTTCTATACTGAAAAAACAGAACGTAGTGCCCGAGAAGCTTTCCCAATCATAAAAGGAGTTTACGAAGAGCCAAACAATCATTTTGAGCGTATCGTAGTTCCATTTACAGACGGAATAAAAACGTTAAATGTGGTAACTGACCTGAAAAAAGCGTATGAAAGCGAAGGAACACAATTAATTGCTGATTTCGAGAAAAACATCACACTTTCTATTGTTGATGAAGCCTGGAAAAAACACTTACGTAAAATGGACGAATTGAAACAATCTGTTCAATTAGCTGTTCATGAACAAAAAGATCCATTACTTATCTACAAATTAGAAGCCTTCAATTTGTTCAGAGGAATGTTGGACAACGTAAATAAAGAGGTGATTTCATTTTTATTCAAAGGTGATTTACCAGCTCAAAACGTTCCTGAGATTCACGAAGCAAGAGAAGTTCGTCAAAAAGAAAACTTCAAATTAAGCAAAGACGAAATTGTAAACAGCGAAAACATCAATCGCGAAGCCGGAGAAACACAACAACGTCAGGTTACGGAAACCATTGTGAGAGATATGCCAAAAATCAATCGTAATGATACTGTAACTGTTCAGGAAATTGCTACAGGTAAAACTGAAACAATGAAATTTAAAAAAGCAGAAACCTTATTAGCTTCAGGAGCCTGGGTTCTTGTTAAATAATAAAAGTTCCAGTGTACAGTCACAGTTTACATTCTGAAGACTGAAAACTGTGACTAAAAACTCAAATTATCCCCAACTACTGTTGTAATTGGGGATTTTTTTTTGCAAAATGACAAAAATCATACTGTTTAAAAATAATAAAAATGTACTTTTGCAATCGTAAACAACGAAACAACTTTTGAAAAAGTTAATCATCATATTTCTTTCCTGTATGCTTTTAGTGCCATCATTTGGCAGTTTCTTTGTTTATACGGCATTCAAATTAAATCAGGAAGAAATTTCAAAAACCATATGCGTACAGCGAAAAATGGTTTTTAATAGTTGTAACGGTCGTTGTGAACTTCAAAAAAGTTTAAAAAAATACTCCGATAACGAAAAAAGAATGCAAAACAATCTGAAAGAAAAAGCAGAAGTAGTTTACATTCAGAATACAACTTTAAATAATTTCAAACTAGTAGAACTGATTGAATCAAAAGCAAAACTTTTCGCTTTTAATGACAACAAACCAATATCGGTTTCAAATACTACTTTTCATCCCCCATCCTATTTTATATAAATTTTAGTCTCCCTTTTCAATACAAATTGAAAGGTCTTTTCTTGGTTTAAAGCCAAAGAATACCGGTTACTTTTTAAAATTTATATAATTTAAAATGAAAAATATATACTTTACCCTGTTAATCATAGGGCAATGTGTTTTTGCACAAAACAAAGTAGAGCAGGACACAACCAAATCTCAGGAACTTGAAAATGTTTTTGTAACTGCCAACCGTACGGCAACTTTACGTAAAGAAACTCCAGTTGCCATCAGCAAAATAACGGCAAAAACCATTAACGAAACCAAAGCCACTGCCGTTTACGAAATCATCAATAAAACACCCGGTGTATTAATGGTCAATTTAGGAAACGAACAACACATGATGTCGATTCGTCAGCCAATGACAACAAATGCCTATTACTTATATCTGGAAGACGGTTTGCCAATTCGACCAATGGGAATCTTCAATCACAATGCTTTACTTGAAATTAATCAATATAATTTGCAAAGTATCGAAGTGGTAAAAGGACCTGTTTCTTCATTGTACGGCCCCGAAGCTGTTGGCGGAACTATCAATTTAATTTCACTAAAACCACCTGTTGATCCCGAATTTAAATTTGGAATTCAGGCAGATAATTACGGCTACAGAAGATTTCAGGCAGCTGGTGGCGCAACAATAGGCAAAGTTGGTTTTCATATTGCGGGGATTTCAAGTTTACAGGAAAACGGCTGGATGACATATTCAGATTACAATAAAGATAATCTGAATGCCCGAATCGATTATAATATCTCACCTTCTACCCGATTGATCAGCAATACCATGTACGGAAAATATTATTCGGACATGAGCGGAAGTGTTAACGAAGAAGCCTTTAACAATAGAACTTATAAAAGCACAACCGATTTCACTTATAGAAAATCTGATGCTTTGCGTACACGATTAACCCTTGAGCATGATTGGAACGATAATTCAAGCAGTTACATCACAGGTTATTTACGTGACAATAAATTAGGTCAAAATCCTTCTTACGGAATCAAATGGAGTCCAACTGTAAACCCTACAACCGCTAAAGGTGAAGTAAACTCGAATAACTTCAAAAGTTACGGAGCTATCGGTCAGCATACTCAAAAAATCGACTTCCTACATACAAAAATTGTTGCAGGAGCTTTATATGATTATTCACCTGTAACCTATTGGTCATATGTTATTGATTTGAAAGCAAATCTAAATCCTGGTGAGGCAGGAAAACAAACCGTAGATTCTTATGAAATTATTGCGGAGCATCCTGACTCAAAACTGGCAGATTATTCCGCTGATATTTTCAACACAGCCGGGTATGCTCAGGTAAGTTTTAATCCAATCGAAAAATTAGTTATTACGCTTGGCGGCCGTTACGACAATATGAAAGTAGATTATGAAAATGCTTTAGATAATTCTTCCGGAAGCAAAGTATATGACAAAGCAACTTTTAAAGTTGGAGTCAATTATAATCCGGTAGAATTTGCAGGTTTTTATGGCAACTATTCACAAGGTTTTGCACCTCCCGGAATTACTTCAATCTTTAGAACTAAACCCGGAACTGGTGGTACAACTGGAGTCCCGGCAGATTTTTATTATAACCTGGAACCGGCAACTTTTGACAACTATGAAATTGGCGGATGGTTTTCATTCTTGGAAAATAAATTAAATTTTGATTATGCCCTTTATTATATGGAAGGCAAAAACGAATTATTAAATATAAAACTTGCAGATAATTCAACATATTATCGTTCTGCCGGAGAAACGCGTCATAAAGGACTTGAGTTCGGTGCTTCATACAAACCATCAAAACAATTTAATATTCGTCTTGGCGGAACTTATGCACAACATACCTATATTGATTTTAAACTTTCGGACAAACCATCAGATCCTGTTCAGAATTTAAACGGAAAAGAAATGCCGGCAGCACCAAAATGGTCCGGGAACTCAGAGATAAGTTATTATCCAAACTGGCTTCCAAACCTAAGAACTTCAATCGAGTGGCAACATGTCGGCAGTTATTACCAGGATCAGATTAATACCGTAAAATATGACGGGTATAATTTATTCAATGCAAGAATTGGTTATCAATGGAAAAAAATAGAAATCTTCGGAAATGTAATGAATCTTACCGATAAATTATACGCTTATAATGTTTCGAGAGCCAACACCACAGGCGCTCAGCCAACTTATACAGCAGCTGCTCCCAGAACATTTGTATTTGGAATACAGTACAATTTTTCATTAAAAAAATAAGTATTAGAAGCTAATCCCGCTGTCCGCTATATCTTTTGCGGCGAACCCCGCCACAAAAGGATATCGCTCCCATCGGGGCTAAAAAACCTAACAATGAGCAAAGAAAAAAAACCAAAAAAGAAAGATTCTAAATTTATCAAAAAAATCAAACAGCACATGTATAAGTGGCATCGTGTTATTGGTTTAGTCACCATTATTCCTGTAATTTTCTGGACATTATCAGGATTGATGCATCCGTTTATGGCACATTTCTTCAAACCGGAAATCGCCCGAGATAAACTGGAACAACAAACCATTGATAAAAAGCAACTGCATTTTTCGATTCAGGAAGTTCTGAAGAAAAACAGTATCAACGATTTCAAAAACTTTCGAATAGTTCAATTTGACAATACCACTTTTTATCAGGTCAAAATGATTCCTGGTGATTTATTATATTTCGATACTTCAAATGCTAAAAAACTGGAAAACGGAGATCAAAAATATGCCGAATGGCTTTCAAGATCTTTTTTAGACGACCAGAAAAGTGCTGTAAAAAACAGTGAAATTGTAACCGAATTTACTTCGCAATACAAATACGTAAACCGCTATTTACCGGTTTACAAACTGACTTTCGATCGTCCTGACACTATGGAAGTTTATGTGGAAACTTCTTCAGGGAAATTAGCTACCTATAATCCAACTTCAAGACAATGGTTTATTTGGTTTTTCGACACTTTTCATAATTGGTCATTTATTGATGCTATTACCAACAATAGTATCCGAATTATTACGATGATTTTCTTGTTATCAATTATCGGGTTTTCTGCTTTAAGCGGCATCTTAATTTATGGTTTATTATGGAAACAATTCAAAAAAACAGATAATGTTCAACCTAAAGGACTAAGAAAATACCATCGCCAAATCGGAATCTGGGTATCTCTTTTTACGCTAACTTTTGCTTTTAGCGGCGCATATCATGCTACTACAAAATGGGCTCCATACACGCTTTCGCAAATGGTTTATGAACCAACTTTTGAAACCAAAGAAATCCCGATTCCCAATACCAGCTTAAATTTAGACTGGAATCGTTTTCAAAACATTAGTATTATTACACTTAACGACACAACTTATTATCGCTGTCAATTGGTTGAAAAAGAAACCAAAAAATTCAAAAAACAAAAATCAGATTCCAATTCTAAATGGAATAAAAAAGAAGACCCAAAATCAGAAGTGGTTTACATCAATGCAACAACCAATCAAATTATGCCAAATATAGATTTAGAATATGCGGAGTTTTTAGCTTATTATTTTACAGACGGTGCACCAAAAGCATCTTGCTGTGAAATGGTCGAAAGTACTGATGAAGAACCTCAGCCTTCTTTGGAAAATGTAAAATTATTAGAATCAAAAGTCTTAACTGATTTCGAAAGCAGGGAGTATGGTTTCGTAAACAAAAGACTGCCGGTCATAAAATTAGCATATGACACACCGGAAAAAACTACATATTTTATCGAAACGGCGACTTCAAGATTAGCTGCTGTGGTTAAAAATTCAGATAAGGTAGAAGGGTATTCTTTTGCCATCTTACATAAATTTTTATTCATGGATTGGGCAGGAAAAAACATTCGCGACCTGACAATGGTTTTGGCAGCGCTAACTATTTTAATTGTTAGTGTTTTAGGCTTTATTTTGTTTTTGAGGAAATAACAAAATTGTCAAATCGAGCGGAGTCGAGATTCTTTTTAATTTATAAGGGTTTCGACTCCGCTCAACCTGACAGCCTTATTCTCTAATATTTTCTTCGTAATAACGAGCTTCTATTCTCTTAATATCTTTAATCGAACTTTTTGCCCATGACAAACGTTTTTCCAAAATTTCATCTTCGGACAATTGCCATGCAATATCTGAATTTCGTAGTCGATTGGTAAGGTTTTGAATGATGATTGCAGCCGAAACAGAAATATTTAAACTCTCAGTAAAACCAACCATAGGTATCTTAAGAAAGCCATCCGCCTTATCTAATATTTCCTGTGAAAGTCCATCGCGTTCCGTACCGAAAAATAAGGCACTTGGTTTTGTAATATCAAAATCCTCCAACAAACAATCGTTTTCATGAGGTGTTGTTGCAATAATCTGATAACCTTGATTTTTTAAAGTGGAAAGACAATTCGTAATCGAATCAAACTGATTGATATCTACCCATTTCTGGGCACCCATTGCAATCTCCTTATCGATTCTTTTACCGTAACGCTGCTCAATAACATTAAGTTCCTGAATCCCAAAAACTTCACAACTGCGCATAACGGCACTCGTATTATGCATCTGAAAAACATCTTCTACAGCAATCGTAAAATGTTTGGTACGATTGGCCAGAACATTTAGAAATCTTTCTTTGCGATTATCAGTAAGTATATTTTCAAGAAAAGCGAGATAATCTAAATCAATCATTTTGGTTTTATTTGCCGCAAAAATACTAAAAAAGAATCGTTAACAAAGTAATCGTTAATTTCTGCCAGCCAACTGTCCAACTAATTTCTCCTCTAATTTTTCATATAACCTATTAACCTTACTGACATCAATTGCTAAATTCTCATCCACAAATGAATCGCCCTTAAAAGTGTTCTTTTTATTTTTAGAATGTTTTTTTAAACGCTCATTCATCTGATCTACTTCTTCGATGTAAAAATCAGCATCCATAATAGTCAGAAATCTTTCTAAAATAGATTTCATCCCTTCTTTATAATTGAATACCGAAACATTTTGATCTGTTTCATGAAAATTATAATAAGCTTCAAAATACTTTTCAAGAACTACTGCACTGTATTGTTGAAAAGTAATTTCCTCAATTTGTTTATTACTTATACCAAAAATAGCGGCCGGAAGTAAATTCGGAACCATATGCATTCCTTTAAGTTTCGAATGCGATTTTAAAACTTCAATTGGGTTTCTGTAAAGCAAAACAAAAGGCAATTCAGGAAAAATTGATCTTAATTCGTCAGCTTCAAATATGTGCCAGGAATCCAGTTTTACAACTAAATTATTTTCTTCCGGAAACCTTTTCTGTCCTAATATTACAATTATGGCTTTGACAAGAGTTCTTTTTTTATCCAGATCAAAAAATTCACTTCTTATAACCTCATCAATAATCGGGGCTTCAGAAACTATTATATTTTGTGGAGAAACTGCTAAAGATTGCGCTAACATCGTAGAACCGCAACGCGATATATGAAATACAAATGCTTTTAACTCAGCAGAAACCAATTGTGCAGACCAATCAATAAGATTTTGTACAGTACTTACAACTTTAAAAAAATTTGAATTGTTGGAATGACTTCTGCATTTTATCATTGTTTCATCAAAAAAAGGATCTGAATACCTTTTTTCTCCCAGATAAATCCATTCAAAATACACCTCTCCATCTTTTTCAATTAACTTATAAGGAATCCAATGTAAAAGAGGGTGATCTATATTTTCCATACACTAAAATTTATTTTATTGTCAGCTTTTATGATCTTAAACAGCATTAGTAATGTTATCTATTATAAAGTAATAAAGTTTATTTGTTGAAACTGATTCCGGTTCTGAATCAGTTTTAAGTGTTAAATCAGCTTTTAAAGGAACTTCGTAAACATCACTTATTCCTGTAAAATTTTTTATCTTATTACTGTCGTTATCCGGCAGAAGTGCTTTTTGGTATAAGCCTTTCGGATCTCTTTTAATGAGATTATCTATCGAACAGTCGAGAAAAACCGTTCTGACAAAATCATATTGTCTTATTTCGTTTCTTAAATCTTCGTAAGGATTTATTACTGACATTAAAACGATAACTTCAGACTGAACAAAATCCTGCCCGACATTAAAAAGCCGCCTGACATTTTCGCATCTGTCATCTTTTGAAAATCCCAGGTCTTTACAAAGTGTTTTTCTGTAAATGTCGCCGTCTACGATTTCAACTTTGTGTCCTTTCTCTACCAGCAAATGCTCCACATTTTTTGCTAATGTAGTTTTACCGGAACCTGAGAGACCTGTAAATTGTATTAGTATCATTTGAAAATTATTTTCACACGTAAAACAAAATGATATAAATCAGCATATTGCTGTTTATTTATAGTAAAAATACTAAAAAAATGATTGCTTTAATAAATTCATTTTTTATAAAATCAACAGTTCGTTTTAGTTGAGAATTGATTATTTTTATTTTTTAGAATCAAATCAAAATGAAGAAAAAATTAGTCGTTCTAACCGGTGCAGGAATTAGTGCTGAAAGCGGAATAAAAACTTTTCGCGACAGCGATGGTTTATGGGAGGGTCATGATGTAATGGAAGTTGCAACTCCGGAAGGCTGGTATAAAAATCAGGAATTGGTATTGGATTTTTATAATAAAAGACGTCAGCAGCTGAAAGAAGTCCAACCTAATTTAGGGCATCAGATTTTGGCCGAATTAGAAAAAGATTTTGATGTACATATTATTACTCAGAACGTAGACGATTTACATGAGCGCGCAGGAAGTACAAAAGTATTGCACTTGCATGGTGAATTACTAAAAGTGAGAAGTACGCAAAACAAAAACCTGATTTTAGACTGGACAGAAGATTTATTTACCGGAGATTTTGACGAAAATGGACATCAGCTGCGTCCGCATATTGTTTGGTTCGGAGAAGAAGTTCCTGCTCTTGAAGAAGCCATTAAAATAGTAGAAGAAGCTGATTATTTTGCCGTAATCGGTACATCTCTGCAAGTTTATCCGGCAGCCGGACTGATTTCGTACACTTACAGCATTACTCCTGTTTTTTATATTGATCCAAAACCGATTTCGATTCCGAATATTCGAAATAAAGTTGAAGTTATTCCTAAAGTTGCTTCTGAAGGTGTTGCGGATTTAAGAGAACGATTAAAAACCGAACACTAATTTCATTAATTTACACTAATTATAACCCGTTGGGTGTAATTATTTTCAACACACTTCGACTCCGCTCAGTGCTGGCTAGAAACATAGATTTTGTAACTTAAAAAAGG
>NZ_AKJZ01000014.1 GCF_000282055.1 Flavobacterium sp. CF136 | reverse complement strand
CTTTTTGGGGCATGTTCAGTAACGAAGTGGCTTTTTATGTTTTGATTATCGTTCTTATAACAAAAAACTGCCTTAACAAAGTATGTATTTGAAGATATAAAAACCCACAAGGTTTATAAAATAAATTATCTGAAAAAATCCCGTAAAATCTAATAAACCTATATTCTAATTTTATAGATTTGTTAAAAAAAAATCATTGAAATTTAACAGGATAATTTCATATAAAATTAAAATCATGATTAAAAAAATTATTGTATTCTTTTTTATACTATGTGCTGCTTGTCAAACAACTAAAATAAAAGAGGATACTTACAAAATTGCCACTTCATCACCTGAATTAGGCTCCATTGGTCAGTCTCAAAAAAACTATAAAAGAGAAAATAGTTTTGCAGAAAGGACATTACCAAAACTCGAAAATAAAATCAGAATTACAATTGGCATTGTACCCTTCAATCGAAAATTAAATAAGGTGTATAAATCTAAAGCCAAATACAATCAGAACCAGACAAAAGTAACCTATATAGACAGTCTGCCCAACAAACCTGAATTGGCAACCATCAAAATCCTGGATATAAATGGACTGGTAAATGAATTAAATGCCCCTTATAATGCTGATGTTTTCAGGTTATTAAGAGATACTGAAAATTCTGAAATGGTAACGAGTATTGCGGTAAGTCTGTCTATCGACGAAATCACAAAAATCAGACAGGCAGATGCCTATTATTTGGTTAATTCACAGGAAAAAAAATATACTATTGCTTTATACAAAACAGGAAAAAAAACAGAAACTATTGATATTAGTCAGGAAAGCATTGTAGGGTATCAGACAAGTAAATTTTGTTGGGCATCCAATCAAAAAAGACAATGGTATATTGCTGATATTGTACAAGGAAATACCAATTGTAAAGGAAACACCAAATCAATTCCGGAGGATAAAAAAAACAAAAGCCTTTTTGACATGTAAATCTTTTTATCACTATCCACATATTTATTATAATCAGTTTTAACTGAAAAAAATCAAACTCCAATGAATAAATCCATTTTATATAAACTCCTTCCCCTTGTTTTACTTTTAGCATTATTTTCCTGTGAAGAAATACTACTTGTGGATGATATTTCAGATAAGGAAATTACATTGATTGCTCCTGCGAATAATAGTGTTTTATTTTCGACAGGTGTTTCTTTTTCGTGGGATAAAATTAAAAATGCAGATAAATATCATTTGCAAATTGCCAAACCAAATTTTACTTCCCCTGTGCAAATTGTTCTTGATACATTAGTTACATCCACAATATTTAATCAACAATTAAATATTGGCAAGTATGAATGGCGTGTTAAGGCAGTAAACAGTGGTTATGAAACAGCCTATAAAACATGGTCTTTTGAAATTTTAAATAATGATGATTTCCAGGACAATACTGTTGTTTTATTAGCCCCAGGTAATAACCTGATTACTAAAAATGTTGCTCAGAAATTATCATGGCAAAGCATAATTGGAGCAAGTGAATACCAACTTCAGATATATGACAGCAATAATGTTATAGTTAAAGAAGAAAAAACATCATCTACCAATATTGATTATACATTTGCCGACGGAAATTTTAGTTGGAAAGTTAGGGCAACTAATGGATCAAAAGAAACATTATATACTACAAGAACAATTTTGGTAGATACTAAAGCACCTAATACACCTGTCTTATCAAATCCGGTAAATGCCAGTTCAACAACAGCTACCGATATTAATTTTCAATTTAGCAGAACTTCAATTTCAGGAAGTACTGAAACAGACAGCATTTATGTTTATAACGAAAGTGCCCTGACAAATCTAAACTTTAAGGATAAAGCATCCAGTCCTTATAATAAAACATTAACCAAAGGAACTTACTATTGGTATGTAAAATCTTTTGATGAAGCCGGAAATACAGGCGAAAAAAGTACTGTTTTCAGTTTTACTATAAATTAAATTTTCAAAACTATTTTAAAATATTGAATCTCAATAAAAAAAAGCGAATTAATTAAACAAGAAAATCTCAAAACATTTTAATAAAATGAAAAAAATATTTACAATACTTTTAATTTCCTTAAGTTTCACAAGAATATCAGCAAAACCTTTTGATAAAACTATTTCAACGACTTTAAATGTTACTGAATATGAAACAGGCGTTACCTTTCCTGCAGGTTATATAATTGGGGATTATGTTGAGTTTTTAAGTGTAAGTCCAATATCTGCCGGAGCGAGCGGTTACTATCAAATCTCTATAAGTTATACCAGAGGAAATGTAGCATCGGCTGCAACGCATTTAGCTTCAATATCTCATTCCAATCCTGAACTATGGAGAGAAGCAGGAAGAATAAATAATAATCCATACGTAGGAACCGGAATGAATTTTACAGTAGATTGCAATACGCAATATGCTAATCCCCGCTTTAGAATAAGAGCAATTAATACTTTAGGTATAAATACTCCTATTACAGTTTATATAAAAGTAACTTCATTAAATATAAATAGTACATATACCGCTTTAAATACTACGGGGAATGATTTAACTGTTTCGAAATTTCTTCCAATGACATCCGATTGGAATTTATATGTTGGAGATGTTTTTTCTGCTAATGGGGCTAATCTTGCTATAAAAGCAATTCAAAATGGTAATGTTGGTATAGGGACAACAAATCCAGACGAAAAACTTACTGTAAAAGGAAAAATCCATACCCAGGAAGTCAAAGTAGATATGGCAGGACCACTTGTTCCTGATTATGTTTTTGCAAATGACTACAAACTAAAATCTTTACAGGAAGTAGAAGAATACATCAAACAAAACAGTCATTTACCTGAAATTCCTTCAGCTAAGGAAATTGAAAAAAATGGTTTAATGCTGGCGGAGATGAATATGAGTTTATTAAAGAAAATGGAAGAAATGACGCTTTATATGATAGAACAAAATAAATCAATTGAAGACTTAAAAAAAGAAATAAAAAATATTAAATCAAAACTATAATACAAATGAAGAATATATATATTCTGGGTTGCATCCTAATGACAATTAATACTTTCTCACAAATTAACTCACCTAGCGGTAATAATCTATTTTATTATAATGGTAATGCAGATGTAACTTTTAGATATCAGCCAAGAGGTACTGGAGGGCGTGCTTTTGTACATGCTGATGGAAATATTTTAGGCCTTAATTTTGGAAGTGATTTTACAGGCGGAACGAGAATTGGAAATGATGTGTTTTTTAAAGATGGAGGCAATTCATATATTAATTCGGGTAATTTTGGTATAGGAACTTCTACTCCCAATTCTAAATTCGTAGTAATGAATAATGGCTATGGTATTAGTATTAATCCGGAAGCTGCAGCAGGAGGTTTGGCTTTTAATAGAAATGCATTAGACGGGACTATTTACAACACTTCTTTATCAGCATGGCAATTCTCAGCAAGAGACGAAATGTTTACTCTAGAAGGATACAGTGGTGCTCAACATGAACTTTTTTCAGTACTGAAAAATGGAAATTTTGGAATTGGCACTTATTCCCCTACTACCAAGCTAGATGTACGAGGCAATATTTCAGTATGGAGTTCAAATTTTGGAAATACCGAAGAACATGGTCAAATCTTATTTGAAAACACAAACCATGGAATTCGAAGAATAGGAAACGTTGTTGATATTTTTACCTCAGGAGGCACAGAAAGCGGAATTACATTTACGCCCAGATCTTTTAATGCTACCACTAATTCTTATTCTAATATGTTAGTAGCTTTGAAAATTGCATCGGATGGTAAAATAGGTATAGGTACAACAAATCCATCAAAGAATTTAGATATATATAACAGTTCTGCAACTACATTAAAAATCTCTACAGCCGATCCAGCATCATATACTACTGAAATCCACTTAGGAGGAAGTGCTGATTTTACAAAATCTGCTATAATATCAGCTCCAAACGCTGCGGGGTGGTATCGCCAGGATTTATTTTTTTGCTTAGCAAATGGAAATAACACATCATCAGTCGGAATATCAGATGCAGCAATGGTTATTAAAAGTTATAACTCCGGACAATTTGGGAATGTTGGTATTGGAACAACAAATCCAGACGAAAAACTTACCGTAAAAGGAAAAATTCATACTCAGGAAGTCCGCGTAGATATGACCGGACCTTTAGCGGCAACAGTCCCCGATTATGTTTTTTCAAATGATTATAAACTAAAATCTTTACAAGAAGTAGAAGAATACATTAAACAAAACAGTCACTTACCGGAAATTCCTTCAGCTCAGGAAATTGAAAAAAATGGTTTAATGCTGGCGGAGATGAATATGAGTTTATTGCAAAAAATCGAAGAACTGACACTTTATTCAATTGATCAAAATAAAAAAATCGAAGCACAAACGAAAGAAATAGAATCTTTAAAAGATTTAGTACTGCGCGTTACAAAAATTGAAAGTGAGCTGGCCCGAAAATAAGCTATTTAATGAAAAATAAAAAAAACATATACATTCTTCTACCTGTCGTATTATTCGTTTGGGGAAGCGTTTTGTATCAGCTTTTTTCTTTTACCAATACTGATGAAATCAGTCCTGCAGAAAAAAGTGAATTTATCATTAAACCTTTAAAAATAAAAGAAAGACAAACCTTTGCCATTAATGTAAATTACAGAGATCCTTTTTTAGGCAAAATGTATGCTCCCCAAAAGGCTTCAGGCATAAAAACAAAATCTTCTAAAGTAAATAAGCAGCCAAAACCTAAGGAAACCCTGGTGTGGCCAACTGTTCTCTATAAAGGAATGATATCTGATGTTAAAGAAAAAAAGAAAGTTTTCATTCTTATTATTGATGGGAAATATCATTATATGAATATTGGGGATACAGAAAACGATATCTTTTTAAAAGACGGAGATAAAGAATCTGTATATATCAAATACAAAGGAAACCTTAATCTTATAATGCTCGGAGATTGAAGCTGATATATAAAATTAAATCCGGTGCTCTACAGTTTACAGTATTTATTGCTGTTCTCATTGCCCTGCTTTTGGCCGGATTAATTTTGTATGCGTATACTTTTATTTATATGAAAGAGCAGTCAAAAGGTGCTATCGAAAACATTCAAATGGCCGATATTGGAATCCAATATTTACTGGAACAGAAAGAAATCAATTCGGATACCACACAAATTGATTTCATTAAAAAAGAAAACCAGACCATAAAAACCTGTTTATCGCAATGGGGAATATTTCAAAAAGGCATTACCGTTACGCAATTCCGAAAAAAGAAATTTACAAAAACGGCTCTTATAGGATCACTGATAAAAGCCGATGAGTCACCAACCCTGTTTTTACAGGAAACCCATAATGGCCTGACAGTCGTTGGAAACACAACAATTAGGGGGAATGCTTATTTACCGACTCAGGGCGTAAATTCAGGTTATATAGCAGGAAATAGTTATTATGGATCCCAATTAATTTATGGCACTACCAAAAAAAGTTCCGCTGAATTGCCAAAACTCGAAAAAACAGTGCTGGATGGTATCCAATATTATCTTAAAGAGTACAAACCCGAGAATCAGGAAGAATACATAAATTTAAGTTCAGCTTTAAAAATCACAAATTCATTTAAAACAAAAACCAAAGGATATTATTCTTCAGATCCGATTGTTCTGGAAAATAAAATCATCATCGGAAATATCATTATCAAATCCGGAACATCCATTAAAATTAAAAAAACAGCATTACTTAAAGATATCATTCTAATAGCGCCAATTATAGAAATTGAAGATGAAGCCACTGGCAATTTTCAGGCTATAGCCTCAAAAAAAATCACGTTGGGTAAAAACTGTAACTTAATCTATCCAACAGCTTTATTGCTTTTTCAGGACAATAAAAATAGTCCAAACGAAACTTCAAATATTCCGTTTGATAATCAAATCTATATAAATACCGGAAGTATTGTAAAAGGAAATATCTGTTATATCCAAACAAAAGAGACAGCTGATTTTCAAACACAGGTTGTTTTAGAAAAAGAAGGAAAAATAAAGGGACAGGTATATTGTAACGGTAATTTTGAGATAAGAGGAATTGTGTCAGGATCGGTTTATACCAAACAGTTTGTTGCCAATCAGTCAGGATCTATTTTTATGAATCATATCTATAACGGAACCATCGAAAACGAAAATATCCCGGCTATCTATGGCGGATTTCTTTTCGAACAAGAACCTAAAACTGTTTTGAAATGGCTGTATTAAAAAAAATAAAATCGGCAACCCTGATTGAAGCACTTATCGCAACAGTATTAATTGTAATCATATTCGTTATTGCCAGTCTTGTATTGAATAACTTGGTTTTAAATACTTTTTCCAAAAATACACACCCTGTTGAAAACCGAATAAATGAATTGGAATATGAAATTCAGAACAAACTGATCAAACTTCCTTATCAGGAAAGTTATAAAGGCTGGGAAATCAATATTGAGTCCACAACTATTGCTTCTAAAAAAATCATTGCCATTTCGGCTGTGAACAGTACATCAAAAAAGGAGATTTTAAAACAACAAATCATATGGCCGCAGGAAAATTAAAATCATTTACACTTGCAGAATTAATAGTTGTCATGATTATTACTGCTATTGTGGTCGGAATGGCGTTTAGTGTGTTGCGTATAGTTCAAAAACAGATTCATACGATTCAGGCCAATTTTGATAAAACAAGTACTTTGGCTTTATTTGAACAAAAGTTATGGCAGGATTTTAATGAGCCTCACAATATAATTTACAATAAAAATGAACTTATTTTGATTTCTGAAACAGATACAATCAACTACTCGTTTCAGGAAAAATTTACGATGAGAAACCAGGATACTATTAAACTGAAAATCACTCCAAATAAAGCTTTTTTAAAAGGAAAAGAAATAATGAACGGTACTATAGACGCTATTACTTTACAGGCAAATACAGAACTTCCTGATTATGAAATTTTCGTATCTAAAAAAAATGATATAACCTTTTTTATGAATCAGGAAGATGGCCTTTAAAATAGAAAATACCCCAAACAAAAAAACTATTCAATCCAAAAAAACGAATAGTATTGAAGATCTGCTTAAAAAAGAAATTACTCTTTTTGGAGATTCTTTTAACAACAAAAAGAAACAGACCTTTTATCAGGAATTAGCCGTTTTATTAAAAGCCGGAGTCAGCTTTAAGGAAGGTTTATCCTTAATCATCGAATCATTAAAGAAAAATAATGATAAAGAATTAATTCAGTCCATACTTAATGAAGTGGTTAACGGTAAACCATTTTCAGATGCTTTATTGGCTTCAAAATCATTTACTGAATATGAATATTATTCTATTAAGATTGGAGAAGAGACCGGAACAACCGCGCAGGTATGTGCAGAATTAGGCTATTTTTTTGAGCGTAAAAATGAACAAAAAAGAATAATCATTGCTGCTCTCACTTACCCTTCTATTGTGTTGAGTACCGCTGTTTTGGTAGTAGTTTTTATGTTGAGTTATGTGGTTCCGATGTTTCAGGATATTTTCAAACAAAACAATATGGAGCTGCCTTTTCTGACGCAGGTAATTGTTAAATTATCTGTCCTGACTAAAACGTATGGAATCTATTTTTTATTAGCCTTAATTCTTTTTATTTTTTCAACTCAATTTTTTAAAGATAATCTCAAATACAAAAGAACCATGCACTATTTTTTGATCAAAATACCGGTTCTGGGTGCTTTTATGAATAAAGTTTATCTGGCACAATTTACTCAGGCAGTTACCTTGCTAACGACAGCCAAAGTTCCATTATTGAATAGTATACAGATGGTCAAAAAAATGATTCAATTCGTGCCTTTACAGGATGCATTGGAAAAAGTTGAAGAAAGCATCTTAAAAGGAAATAGTTTGAGCTCCAGTTTAAAAAACAATCCTCTTTTTGATAACCGAATCATATCACTCGTAAAAGTAGCCGAAGAAACCAACCAGACCGAATATGTTTTTAAACAACTCAGCGAACAATACAATAACGAAGTGATGCAGCAATCTAAAGTTATGACAACCGTTTTGGAACCTTTTATTATTCTTTTCGTAGGAGTTTTAGTGGCGGTTTTATTGGTGGCTATGTATCTACCTATGTTTCAGTTGAGTAGTGCGATTGGGTAAAATTCAAAAAAAAGCTATTAACAATTAAGATTCTTTTGTTAATATATATATCTAAAGAAATAAAAACTCGTTAACAAAAAAGAATTAAACTTGTAATTTCTTATAGGAAAAACAAAACCTTAACATTTAATATTTTTATCAAATATGTTTAAAACATTTACTTTAAAACTAATATTCATTACATTATTAGTTTCAAATGCCATATTTTCTCAAGTAACTAAAGATTTACCAAATTATTTCCCTGTAAGCCCTAATGCGGCTTCCTTTGCAAAAGAAGGTTTATTTCCTGTAGATTATTCAACCGGAAAAATAAATATCAGTATTCCACTTTATACAATTAAAACGAAAGAACTAACTGTTCCTATTGATATTAATTATAACAGTGCCGGCATACAACTGGATGAACTTGCTTCTTGGGTAGGCCTTGGATGGAATTTAAATGCCGGTGGAGCAGTAATTAGGAATGTTAAAGGAATTCCCGATACGGGTACAGGTGTTCCTGACATAAGTAATCTTGCTTTTACAGCGGTCAATTATGATAATCTATATAATCAATATGATCCATATAAATTTAATGCTATTGATACAGCATATGATGAATTTATAATAAATGCTCCTGGTCTGTCCGGAACTTTTTATTTTGTAAATAATAAAGCCGTTTTTAAAGATTTACAAAATACGATGGTAAAAACCTCTGTTACAAATAATCAATTATTAACTAATACCTCTACACTAGAAATAACTAAAAGTGATGGAACAGTCTATAGGTTTGGACAAGGACTAGATGGGTATAATGCTAACGAAACTGTTCATAATACATCTGGCACTTTTAAACCTGATTACATTACGTCTTGGTATTTAACTGAAATTATACCTGCTAATAGTAAAAGTATAAATGATATAATATCGTTTAAATATAAACTTCTTGATAATACGCATGATTATGCTATTATTGTTGGAGAAAAAATTATAGATAATAATATTAGTGCCTCAAACTCTCCAGTTTTAGCCTCAATTTTCCCTGAAAAAACAAATAGCTCTAACAAACAGTTCTTAACTTCAATAAATTTCAGCAATGGAATTATTGAATTTACTTCTAGTTTGAATAGACAAGATTTAGTTGACGATTACAAATTAGATCAAATTAGCATTTATAGCCTTAAAGGAACTTTAAAAACTTTAGTCCAGGAATATGGCTTTGTTTATGATTATTATACAAGATATGGTGGATACACAACATCTACTTATAGTACCACAAGTGATCCTTATGATTATAATGCCCAAAGGAATATTAATAGCAGAAACAAATCTTTAAAACTTACTCAAATTGTAAATAACATCCTGAATGTAAAGCACATTTTTGAATACGAAAACACACAGCTTCCTTTAAGAGGGACAACCAAAAAAGATTTTTGGGGGTATATCAATGCCAATACTGGCAATTTATCTCCACCAACCAGAGTAGATCGTATATCTGGAGATATTCGTAATAATTATAGTACGACAGCAGGTAACGGAAATAGAAGTGCTAATGAAACCCTAATGAAGTCAGGAATTTTACAAAAAATAACGTTTCCTGAAGGCGGATATTCTGTTTTTGAATACGAAGCGAATAGATATATCGAAAATGTGACTATACCGACTATTGTATCTAAAAATGCTACTGTTGTGGTTTATGGTACTGGCTGTAACGCCAATTATGGGCCTAGTACTAATAGTACTGTATTTACCCCTACTAACTATGTTTTAGGCAGTGGAAAGCTAAATATTACTTTTACAGCTGCTACGCAAGAATCTAATATAGGTAACACAAATGTTAAATATGACACCGAAACTTTTGGGCGACCTGCTCCGCTAACAATAGGTGGCTCTTATACTTATGCTAGAGAATTTAATAATACAAGCCATACCTTATCTGCTGCTGAGTACAGATCGGGAAGTATTGGTGCTTATGGATGTCCTGTAACTTCTATTACAGCATCTTGGCAAGAAAGTTCAGGTAGTACGACTACACCTACAGTTAAGTATGTTGGTGGTTTACGAATAAAATCGGTCAAATCTTATGATGGAAAAAACACCAATTCTGTTACTACAAAGCAATATCTTTATGAAAATGAAAACCCATTAGTGAAAGAAGGGAATGGAAGTTATGTTAGAGGTGTATTTGCAGGTGATAATGCCTCTTATGATATATTACCTGTTTTTTCGACATCTGCAGTATTAGACAATAATACAGGTAGCTCTCCAGCTGTTACTTATGGAAAGGTAACAGAAATTGATGCTGATATAATAAATTCCAAAAATAATGGAAAAATTGAATATTACTATGAAAATATAGCTTTATCACGCCTTTTCGATATTAATGCAGGTAATTTACCCAAAGTCTTTAAATCGCCTCAATATATTCAAAGTGGAGGCGTTAATCAGCCTTTTGAAACAACATTAAACTATTTATCATTTACTTTTTTTAAAAATGATATGTGGAATCAAGGGTCATTAATTAAGAAAAATATTTATAAAACTGGTATAGAGCCTAACACCTACAAAATAGTAAACAGTATGGTGAATCAATACACTATTCTAAAACAATCATCACTATCATATAATATCGTTTTTAATAATTTCCCGACGCCTATTTTTCCTAATGATCATCCTGAAACATTTAATCTGCCATATAGTCAAGGAAGTGACTTTCATTCTGGTATATTATATTATGCTGTAGGACAAACTTCCCAAGGAAAAAAAGCACTAACTAACACAATTGAAACAGATTACGACAACAATGAAGTTGCCACTACACAAAAAACAACCACTTATGGTTATGAAAACCCTCTTCATAATCAGGTAACTAAAACTGAAATTATAAATAGTAAAAATGAAGCTTTAAAAACTCAATTAAGCTATCCGCAAGATTTAGTAGCCACTAATCAAACTACTGAAATGCAAAAGTTAATTGATCAAAATAAAATTGATAAACCAATAAAAACAGAAACTTTTGTTAACAACGTACAAACATCAGAATCAATCACTAAATATGAAGAGAGTTCTGCAACAGGAATGTTGCTTTTACCCAAAGAAATTCACTCATCAAAAGGAAGTGTCGAGACTTTCCCATTTAGTGATGCAAATCGTAAAATAAATTTTACTCTTTATGATACTGATGTAGTAAATGGAGTTACACTAGGAAATGGAAATGTTTTAGAATATTCTTTAGAGAATGGCACTCCTGTATCCATTATCTGGGGATATAATAAAACGCAACCTATCGCTAAAATAGAAAATGCAACTTACAGTCAAGTTTCAGCTTATGTAGCAAACCTACAGAGTATTTCAAACACAGGAAATGAACTTGACTTGATTTCAGCTATGAATACTTTGAGAGCATCTATACCAAATGCAATGATTACGACTTATACTTACATCCCGCTTGTAGGAGTTAGTACTATTACGGATCCTAAAGGAAATAAAACAAGCTATACTTATGATACTGCAGGCAGACTTCAATTTGTAAAAGACAAAGACGGCAATATCCTTTCCGAAAACCAATACAATTACAAACAATAACCCAAAGTAACATGAAAAAAATTACAAGCCTGCTTTTGGTTTTGTTTCCAATGATGGCAATAAGCCAGACGGTCACACAGAATTACATAAAAGCAATAACGTATAAGGCACCAACCCAGACTCCTATTGTATCACCAACTATTACACAGGCCTCTCAAAATACAACCTATTTTGATGGACTGGGAAGACCTGTACAACAAGTACAATTTCAGCAATCGGCATCAGGGAAAGATATCGTGACCCCTATTGAATATGATGCTTTTGGGCGTCAACTAAAAGAATATCTTCCGTTTGCATCCACCCAAAATACTTCTAACTATATTGATCCTGCGACTTTAGTTCCGGATTTAATAACGCAGTACAAAACCAATTATGGGACTATAAATGCCAATCCTTTCAGTGAGAAGGAACTGGAATCCTCCCCTCTTAATCGTGTGCTAAAACAGGCAGCGCCTGGAAATGACTGGAAATCCGGATCGGGACATGAAATAAAAATGGATATGAAATGTAGCAGATGAAGTAAAATTATTTAGTGCCACTGCTAACTGGGATTCTTTATCAGGTTTATATAACATCTCATTTTCAGGTAATGGAAATTATCCAGCCAATCAGCTTTACAAAACAATTACCTATGATGAGAATACTGCTGCTTCCCCAACGGAAACAAACGGCTCAACCGTAGAATTTAAAAACAAGGAAGGACAGGTCATCCTAAAAAGAACATATGGCACAGTTGGAACCGGAACAGCCAATGAAAAACATGACACCTATTATGTCTATGATATTTACGGAAACCTAACCTATGTTATTCCACCAAAGGCCGTAGACCTTATCGGCAGCACAACAGCCGTACAGGCCAATGTAACGTCTACTGCTGTTATAACTTCAGGAAATTATTCGCAGATAACCGCTGCCAATTCCATCACCTTATCGCCCGGATTCAATGCACAGTCCGGCAGTACATTTAGTGCCATTATTGACACCGGCAATCAGACTGTTTTGGATAATTTGTGCTATCAATACAAATACGATAATCAAAACCGCTTAGTTGAGAAAAAACTTCCCGGCAAGCAGTGGGAATTTATCATTTACGATAAACTGGATAGGGTTGTTGCTACCGGTCCTGCTAATTCTCCTTTCAATGACATAACAACTGTTGGCTGGACAATAACCAAATACGATGCTTTTAATCGTCCGGTAATAACAGCCTGGCTGCCTGGTCAGGTCACAGCAGCTACCAGAAAAACATTGCAGGAAACACTCAATGCTTTAACTGCAGATTTTAGTGAAACCAAAATTGCCACTGCTACCAATACTACCGTAAATGGGGTATCTTTTCGTTACAGCTCCGTAGCCTGGCCAACTACAGGTTATCATGTATTGACCGTAAGCTATTTTGATGACTACAATTATCCTGATGCGCCTTCAATTCCGGCTACTGTGGCAAACAATGACCAGCCTGTTTATTACAATACGACTATAAAACCCAAGGGATTGGCAACAGCCACCTGGACACGTATTTTAGAAGCCAGTACCGCTTATAGAAACGAATTGACGTATACATTATATGATGCCAAAGCAAGACTTGTGCGTTCGTTTACACAAAACTTTCTGGGAGGCTATACCTATACAGATAGCAGATTGGATGATTTTTCGGGGAAACTGCAATACAGTATCACCAAACATAAAAGATTGGCTGCTGATACTGAACTGACAACAAAAGAGGCTTTTACGTATTCGGATCAGGATCGTCTGCTAACGCAGACCCATCAGATAAATGGAGGAACAATTGAGCTTATCGCCAGTAACACCTATGACGAACTGGGGCGGTTAATCTCTAAAAAGGTAGGAAACACAACGCTGGCTCCTGTACAAAATATACAGTACAATTATAATATTCGTGGGTGGTTAACCGCAATTAATGATATAGGGGCATTAACCAAAAGTGGAGACCCTAAGGATTTATTTGCTTTTAAGATAAATTATAATACTTCAAGTACAGCTGGGGTGAATGCTTTATACAACGGAAACATTGCAGAGACGTATTGGACAAGCAATTCTGAAGCGACCCCGTTAGTACGAGGATATGGGTATACTTATGATAACCTTAACCGTTTAAAGACAAGTATTTTTAAACGGAACAATAGTGTCAATAACGCTTATGATGAAAACCTGACTTATGATAAAAACGGTAATATCATGACTCTTTTACGCAAGGGAGGAAGTGATGTGACTGCAACTTCTATAGATGACCTGATCTATAGTTATAGCAATAACAATATTACCAATCAGCTTGTTAAAGTGGCTGACACGAGTAATAAAACTGTAGGTTTTGTAGACAGTGCCGCCAATGTAAATGATGATTACAGTTATGATGCCAATGGTAATATGACCAAAGACAACAACAAAAACATCATAGAAATAAGGTATAATCATTTAAATCTGCCAACTAAGATAACCTTTGCAAGCACAGAGAATATTGTTTATATTTACAATGCGGCGGGACAAAAAGTACAGAAAATTGTAAATGAAACTGCTAAACCGGCTGTAACAACCGATTATTTAGGGGGGTATCAATATAATAACAATGTATTAAAATTCTTCCCGACAGCAGAAGGATATGTAGAGCCTTCCGGAAGTTCTTATAAATATGTTTACCAATACAAAGATCATTTAGGGAATATACGACTCAGTTATGACAAGACCTTTGTTATTCAGGAAGAAAACAACTACTACCCTTTTGGATTAAAACAAGAAGGGTATAACACTATTAAAAACTCTACTAATGATGCTTTAAGGTTCAAGTATAACGGAAAAGAATTGCAGGACGAGTTAGGGCTTAACATGTATGACTATGGAGCACGTAATTATGACCCTGCACTTGGTCGCTGGATGAACATTGACCCACTAGCGGAAAAATATTACGGCATTAATCCATATGCATATGTTTTTAATAATCCAATTGAATTATTTGACCCAAATGGTATGGAGGTTAAATATGTACGCCAAGAAGGACAAACTAGGAAAGAATTCCGAGAGATGAAAAGGGAATTTAAGAGAGAGAATCGACAACTTATGAGAGATTCAAAGACCCATCGTGATAATTTTAATCAATTAAAAGACTCGAAGAACGTACATAATATTACTTTTAGTAGAAGTGGTGGTTCAGTAACAGAAACAGTAGGGGATATAAACCGAAATGGAGGAAATGGAACAAATATGAATATTGACTTGAGTCAAAAAGGTTCAGAAAATGAGTTCGTTGTTGCTCATGAAGTTGGTCATGGAGTAGATATTGATAACGGAGTGGATTCTCCAATCGAAATGTCTAGCGTATCTTTAAAGGATAATCCTAATGACGTGATTCAAAAAACATTTGATACTAATAATCAAAACAAAGAAGTTAATGAAAGAAGTGCCTCTCATACTGAAAACATTGTTAGAGGAGAAGTAAGTAACTCAAGGGGAGTTACAGTTCCATTACGAGAAACATATACTTTAGAAATACAATATATCAGTCCATTTTCTGGCAAGGCTGGGGTTAAAAATAAAACTATCAACGTTAAAAATGAAAGTTATGACTATTATCAAAAGAAGTAAGATATTATTTATTGCAATAATTTTTCTAGGATGCTCTACACAAAAGCAATCTGAAAACGATACTTGTAAAAAAGTTAATGTTGAATCAGAGAATGAATATAATGGAGATAATCAAATTATTTTAAATAATTTTTCTGATTTTAATTCAAATTCGAATAAAGCACTAGATATAATACGTGTATCTAGTACAACAGGATATGAGCATAAGGAGAACTTTAAAAGGATTTTTGTTGAAGATAACAAAGTATTTATTATTGAAGATAACAAAACTACTCAAGAGGTAGACTTAGATTCAAAGCAATTACAAGAAGCTTTTTTAAAATGCAATGAAATTAAATCATTAATAAATTGTAGTAGTAAAAAGTCTCAAAACTATTTATATAGATTTTTTGTAAAGAAAGAAAATAAGATTGTTATGACATTTACAGCCAATAACCAAATTAAAAATATTGACTCTGATTTAATTAAAGGAGAGCTTTTTTTTATTAATTTTTTTGAAAAAATAAAGTAATCGAATAAAAATATTCAATGAAGCCAAATTATATTTTGATTGTATTTTTACGATATTAATTACGAGAAAAGGATTACCTGTCAGTGTATCTCTTCTAACTTTGCTGTACAACTTTAATAAAACAAAAGCCATTCTATAAAAGGAGTGGCTTTTACTTTTATATTAAAATCGAAGATTTATTCATTTGAAAATGGTGGTAATTCAAAATTAAATAATTCGCTAAGCGGAACTTCTAATGTTCGTGCGATTTTGAATATAGTGCTAACAGTAGGATTTATTCTGACAGTCTCAATTCTTGCAATCTGTGATAATGTTATTTCACAACGATACGCAAGTTCTTCCTGTGACAAACCCTTTTCAGAGCGTATTTCTTTTAGTCGCTTGGCTAACAACTGTAATCCTTCTTGGTCGAAGATTAATTTTCTGGATTTAGTATCATCTTTTTTCACTTCATCAAAATGAAGATATAAACATTAGAATTATTATAGCACTTGTGCTATAATTTTTATATTTGTAAAAAATAACACCAAAAAATCTAAAAACTAATTACCTCATCTTTACGACCAAATAAAAATTCTTTAATTTCTGTTCGAGGATTGAAATCGTTCACCATATAGAATAGCTTTTATTTATTGATAAATACAAATATATGAAATTTATCTATTATAATTAATTAGGATTTCAATTTGAATCAGTTTATTTTCGTTTAATATAAGTTCTTATTAAATCAATATAGGTAATCTTTATAATTCTATTGTAAGAAAAATTTGTAAAAGCTTATAAGCATAAGTACAACGGGAAAGAACTTCAAGACGAGAATATTGGAGGCTCTCAGTTGAATTTGTATGATTATGGAGCACGTAATTATGACCCTGCACTTGGTCGCTGGATGAACATTGACCCACTTGCTGAGAAATCACGTAGATTTAATCCTTATACTTATGCTCTTGATAATCCTGTTTATTTTATTGACCCTGATGGTATGATGGCTTCTCCTCCAGATTGGTTTGTTAATAATGAAACTGGAGCAGTTGTACATGTGGAAGGTCAATCCGAACTTACTCAGGATACTGCAAATAAAATTGGAGCCGGAGATGCTAAAAAATATGATAGGCTAGGTGCTGATAATATGTTTGGAGATAAAGTAATGGTTAATGGAAATAATATCCGAGATAGTGGTCCAAGGAATATTGAAAATCCTGAAAAATTTATGAAAAAAAGAGGGTATGAAATAGCAGATAAAGTAGAAATGAAGGAAGTAAACACTACTTCAAAAGGTGCCTTTGGAGAAGAAAATATTTCGCAAGGAGGGTCCTTTCCAAAGCAATTAAGCGATCCAAAAATTACATATGTTAAGCCTGGTGAATTAAATAAGAGAACAAATGTTTCAGAAGCTACATCTGTAGGTCCATTTAGCAGCATTACGACAAGCAGATATACCCTTACAACTCCTCACAATAAAACAGAATCAAAATCGCAGACCGGTATACCTCCTTTCATAGCAGCTCCTCTAAAAATTTTAAGTGGTCTTTTAAAAAATCATATTGAATTGAAACAAATAATGAAAAGTTTATGAGAAAAATAATAACCCAAATAATAATAATTATTGCATTAGTTAGTTGTAATGGACAAATAGTTAGTAAAAAAGATAATAATAAATATGTAACAGCTAAAAAAGAATTTGATTCAGTTCTAGTATCACATTTTCCAAAAATGCTTAATTCATATCCATATACTTATATTAATAATAAAAATATATCTAAAAATGATGTCTGTTTTATGCTTTATGAGTATAATGTTGATTCTTTAAAAATTGATTCAATTTTTAAAAATACTAAATATAAATCTGTTGCTAATTATTCTTCTAAAGATTCATGTATACTTATAGTAAATAGGTTTGAAACGAAAGAAACATATGACAATAGAAAAGATGTTGAAATTTTAGACCCACTCTTAATAAATAAAGAGTGTTATAAAAATATGCATCCTGTACCAAATTTTAATATCTATGAAAGCGACACAGGTTTTAAATCGAATAACAGTTTAAATATTTATGTTTTAGAAGCAAAAAGCGGTATTTTTTTTCCGTCATATCAATCACAACCGGATATACAAATGCCTAAAAATTGGGAAAATGGATATTCTAGAGGTATAGCGATTAGTAAAGAAAAAAGAACAGTTATTTATTGGTCAATTATTTGGTAATGGCTAGTTTTTTTTAGGGAGTGTTTCGAATTAGGTATTTTTAATAGACCACTGCGTGGCTATTAAAAATACCGATCGCTCGGATATGATCAACGATCGCTCGGAAATCTGGAAGTTCTTATAAATATGTTTACCAATACAAAGACCATTTAGGGAATATACGACTCAGTTATGACAAGATCCTTACCATTCAGGAAGAAAATAACTATTATTCCCGATCGCACGGAAACCCGACAGCAGAAGGATATGTAGAGCCTTCCGGAAGTTCTTATAAATATGTTTACCAATACAAAGACCATTTGGGGAATATACGTTTGAGTTATGACAAAACACTGGCCATTAAAGAAGAAAGTAATTATTATCCTTTTGGTCTGAAACAAGAAGGATATAATAATGTTAAAAGTGGCGTAGAAAATAAGTATAAATACAATGGAAAGGAGCTTCAAGATGAGTTGGGACTTAACATAACAGCTATGGATTACCGCCAGTATGATAATGCTTTAGGTAGATTTAACTCGATAGATGCTATGAGTGAAAAATTTCCTGCTTTATCTCCATATTCTTTTTCAGCAAATAACCCAATTTTATTAAATGACCCAAGTGGAAAAGATTGGTCAATATCAGCTACAGTA
This sequence comes from Flavobacterium sp. CF136, assembly GCF_000282055.1. Lineage (GTDB taxonomy): Bacteria > Bacteroidota > Bacteroidia > Flavobacteriales > Flavobacteriaceae > Flavobacterium. Next base: position 50,060 of record NZ_AKJZ01000014.1, on the reverse strand, counting down.
GATAAAAGTGGAAAGTTGCATGTGAAAATTACTGTTAATGCAGCGATTATTAATACTTCTGGTAAAAAAATTAATATGAAGAATTATATTAAGAATGAAACAGCACAATTCAATAGAATTTTTTCCATGAATAGAGAGAATTTTGATGTTACTGCTAATTTAAATATGAGAGAAATAAAAGATGAGGATGATGCAACAAAAAGTGAACATTTAATTAAAATTAAAGATTCAAATCATTTTAAAAAAAACAGTGCAGGTAATAGTCATTTAGGAGGATTAAATGTAAATATAAACAGTGAATTTATTGATAGTGATGGAAGCACTCCTTATAATGCCACTCTGTCGCATGAAATAGGCCATACTGGAGGACTTAATCATCCGGGAGAAAAGAATTTAACTGGTAGAATAGGAATAAATCATTTTTTTGGTCGTTATTGGGGGGAATTTATAGTGCCGACATATAATCAAAACGAAGCTGATTTAAGAACAAATTTTATGTCCTATCCTCAGGATTATATTGATTCAGATACACAAAAAGGCATGCAAGAATTGATAAAAGTTTATCAAAACCCCGGAGTTGCTACACGAGGACAAATATCGTCTATTTTGAGATACTATAGTAGTTCATATAGATTCATAAATAATGATGACAAATGAGAATATACAAAACAGTTTTACTCTTTTTATTTTTTATTTTTTCGTCTTGCTCAGATGAAAGAGAAATCAAAATTTTGGGATTTGCTTATAACAATGATAAAATTTTTATATCTACAAAAGATCAAATTATATTTGGCAAACAAATACATGGAAGTATAGATAAAAATAATCTCTGCTCCTTTTATGAGTCAAGGATAAAGATAAGCTCTTCAAAACTTAGATTAAATATTAAAATTGATTCTTGTGGTATTTCGGTTCTTGATACATCATTAGTTATATCAGAGAAATTTAAAGAGCCTTTTATTTCTTTTCTTTATCCCTTTTCAGAATCAAGCTTTAAGAGAAAAGTATTTTTACGAGATCAAAATGATGATAGTTATATTACATATTAGTAGGGATGTCTGTAGTTTGACCCATAAAGAATAAAGATAACCTCCAACAACTAGTAGTATTTTTGATTATTTAAAGTCACTTTTTAAAAGGATTCCGAAAAGTTCAGAAGAAGCTGAACAAAGTAATGTAGATAGAGATTTTTTTACAAATGTTACAAATTATTGTAATGAAGGTAATCTAAAAGTATTAGAATACTTCTCTACTATAATGACACTTCCTATCGGAGGAGTTGGAGGAGAGGCTAATGGGGCAATAAAAATAGTATCAGCTGTTAAAAGTGATTATAAATTATTGGGTTATGCGATCGATACATTTGAAAGTGGTCCTTTGTTACGAAAAGAAACAAATTCTCTACTTATAAGCAAGCAGCAAGTGGTAATCTTGATGCTGGTATAGTAAGAAATATTATCACGAAAACGATCACAGAAATGAGAGGAAGAAATGGAGTTAGAATATACTACAGGATGAAGGGAGAAATGATGGAAATTGTCGGATATTCTAGTAAAAATAATCAACAACAAGTTATAAATAGGTTAATTAATATTTATGGAAAATAGAACAATTCATTTAGATTTTAGCTTTTTTATTTCATTTCCGGGAGGATATAGGGTTAGAGACGTCTTAAATGACAATACTGATATTTATATTGTTTTAAAAAATAATTATTCTAAAGTTTACATCGCTACTATTTTTACATTAGAAAATATAAAAATGATATTAAAAGACAATCATGAAAAATGGTTTTGGGCTAGTGATTTTTTTATAGTTAAAGATTTATCAAGAAATACAATCTACCAATCAATAGATGAAATATTAAGAAATGAATCATTAAATATTGATAAAATGTTTAGTAAAGCAAATGGAACTTATTTTGAAATAGTTGAATCAAATGAAATAAGAGAGGATTTACTTTAGACTAACACTGGGGTAATGTATCAATGGTGTGGTTTTTGTTTTTCGAATCAATGATAGCGGAAATTTTTTCCGTGCCGACAAAGAATATAAAAAAGAAACCTCGCGACAAGCGAGGTTTTTTGTGTTTCATACCGAAGTTACATTTTTCTGAAAGAAATATCTAAACTTCTTTTGGGTTAGAAAAGTATCGACCATTTTAAAATCCTGATGGCTCCCCCAGCTGTCGCGAGCATTAAATAAAGCTAGGCTAGCGCAATGCCTCTGGCTCGTGCCCACAAATGAGGGCAACGCAAAAACAAGTCAAAACGCAAAAACAATCTTACATAAAAGATAAACTTTGCCAAAAACAAATTATATTTATTTGAAATTTTTAAGGAACACTAAAGAAGTAGAAAATTCAGAAGAAGAACAAAATGAAATTACCTCAAAATATGGCCATTAAAAAAATGTTTTTACTAATTATTATATATTTATCTTTTGGAAGCTGTTTTCAATTTAACGGAGAAAAAATAGAAATAAATTATAGAGATAAAATAATTAAAGTTTTATCAGATGATTATATAATTGAATCCATATTGATGAAAAATAATCAAACAAAATACTATGTTTTAGAATTGAAAGACACACAAAAAGGAAGTAATATAATTAATTTTAACAATAAAACTATAGGATACAATACTGTTGTAGATCGTTTAGACTATTATTGTTCATTAAGTCCAGATGTAGACTCACCCGGATTATGGGTAACAATTAGAAAGAAAGATTTTAAGGATAAAGCAAATGGAAGCAACTTTAAAGAAATTCAATATTTTAATTACAATAAATTGCCTTGTGGCTCAACATTAATTGATACAATTGTAGCAAGTAACCCTTATAAATAGTTACTTCACTCATCAACTAGTGAACCGATCCCTCGGATATGCTCAAGGATAGCTCGTAATTTTTTTCCGTGCCGACAAAGAGACTTCATAAAGACTGAAAAAAAACCTCGCTTTTTGCGAGGTTTTTTTGTGTTTTATACTGAAGCTATATTTTTAGTGAAACAATCTTTAACCTTTTGTTTGGGGCAAAAGGTATCTGCCAATTTGGAAACCATACTTTTTTCTTTACATCCATGTTATTTGAAGTGCTCTTTTAAAAGAATAAAAAGCATGATTTCTAAAAATCAGGTTTCTGTCATGAATCTAAGAATACTGATAGTGTCAACTATTAAGAACTGACCCATCATACTTTAACCCCAGATGTCACAGATGCTATTCTAAGTTTTTATGATAAAAGTGCCTCTCTGAAACTTAGTCAAATCTTCCTTTTCCGGATTCAAAATATACTTATTTATAACATCCTTATGGATAAAACTTAAATCTAACTCTACTCGATTTCTGTAATTTTCGCCAATAAAGTCAACTACTTTCAAATTATATTTTTCTGATAATTGTAGATAATAGACATAAGAAAGCCTGTTTGTATAAGCAATTGAATTACCCGCCCAAAATGACCAATATTTATCAGAATACCTTAAAAAGTTAAATTCCGAAATAGATTTGTCCTGAAAAAATCCCGGATTAGCAAAATGATCAATAAAATTTACGGTATGTACACAGAACCCATCTTTAGTTAACCATCTTTTAGTTTTTTGAAATAACTCGTTTAAAACATCCGGAGAAATATGCTCTAAAACCACTTGCGAAGAGATATAATCGAATGACTGAGCGTGTTTCTCTATTTCCTCAAAAGTATACGGAGCAAGATAAGTAATATTTAAAAACTCAAAAAGTGCTGAAAACGATTTCTTTTCTTTTATTGAAGAAATCATCGATTTTATTTGATTTTCATCATAAACGCTTTTTGATACGATTTCGTTCAAAAAAGAAGGTGTCTCAATAAAAGCAATTTGCTTTTTATAGGTTGAAAACTTCAAATCTTTAGTGATGTCGACCGTTATGATTTTCTCAAATCCTAATAGAGCCAAAACTATTGACGAAAGAATTGAATAGCCTGTTCCGATTTCTAATGCTGTAGATTTAACTCCAAGATCTAAACTACAATAACTGAATTTTCTCAAACATTCATGAGTTTGGTACAGGAAAATATTTTTATGATACTCTTTATTAAAAGTAACAGGAAGATGATTTAATTGATCTCCCAATTTACTTACTGCCAATATCTTTTGTAATGATGCTTTTATTCTCCAGTTCATAAAGGCTAATTTATTGAAAATATAGTTATTTTGATAAAATTTGCCTAATTAAATTTTCTATGTTTGTAATATATTAACTATGTATAAAACAATATAATATGAACAATTCTTTTAAATTAACTTTTTTAATATTTTTAGTTACTTTCTTATCTCAAGCTCAAATTAGTACTGGAACAGGTGGCGCATCAAATGTATTACCCAATTCTCCAACAACAAATACTAATATAGGAATTGGTATAAACAATCCAACCCAGAAATTAGAAGTTATAGGAAATATAAAAGGGACAAAAGGAATCTTTTCCGGAAATGAGTTTAGTAATCAAACTTTTGCTAATTGGGATGCTGGAATTGATGAAAGTATTTGTTTTTCGGGAGGAGCGATAAATCCCGCTTATCCGAATCGCCGTTTGTTTAATATGTATGATATGTCAATGGCTAGTCCTTATGATGTAAAGTTAATTGGGTTTAATATGTCAGACAGAACAGGTAAAGAAAGATTTGTCGTTAATTTATTTGAAAATTCTACTACTGAACTTGTATTAAATGATGCTCAAAAAGCAGAGTTTTTTAAGGTTAAAGATTATGGAGATATAAAAGGTGCTTATCTACAGATGGGAAAACCTAATAGTAAAGTAATTATTGGTGGTTGGGCAAACGATCCCATTATAGCTACACATAAGTTTGTTGTTAAAGGAAGTTCCTTAATACAAGGAGACATTCTTACAGATTCGAATATTGGGATTGGAACTTATAATTTTACAGATGGAACAGAAACTTATCGCTTGTCAGTAAAAGGAAAAATTAGAGCTGAGGAGATTAAGGTTTATAATACTTGGGCAGATTACGTTTTTAACAAAGAATACAAGTTACCAAGCTTAAAAGAAGTTGAAACTTATATTGCAATCAATGGTCATTTACAAAACGTACCCTCTGCCAAAGAAGTTACGGAAAATGGACTAAAACTTGGTGAAATGACTAAAATTCAACAAGAAAAAATTGAGGAGTTAACATTATATATCATTCAGCAAAACAAAATCAACGAGAAACAAAATAAAGAAATTGAAGAATTAAAAATTCTGGTAAAAACTTTATTAGAAAAAAAACAATAATCATAGCTTAATCCTTAAAATAATTAAGGGTACCTATATACTTGGATGTACCAAATAAGAAAAGCCACTTAAATTGAGTGGCTTTTGCTTTTACAAAGTTTGAATTTGTTTATATTGTTGAAGTAACTAACTTCTATTTATAATTTTTTTAGATTAGATTAATCTTGTGAAAAGTGTTTATTTTCCTGCTTTTTTGCAATGGTTTTATGTATTTCATGTCAATTGTTTCCTGATTTTGCTATTTTATTTATTAAAAATATATATTTGCCACAATAAAAGCAGAAAGAAATTAATCCAGAGCAACTACATATTAAAATTGATGAGGCATACTATAAGGAACTTTTTTATTCCTTATATCCAAGACTTGTAAGCTATAGTTTTAAATATTTGAAGGATAAATTTGAAGCAGAAGAAGTAGTTGAAAATGTCATGCTGCAATTATGGGAGGACCGTTTAAAATTTGAAAAAGTTGATGATGTGAAATCGTATATCTATAAAATGGTCAAAAGCGGTTCTCTGGGAGCATTAAAAGAACAACAAAAAAAGGTTAATATTGAGGATACAGTCTCTGATAATATTCTTGAATTTGATTTTAATATTCTCGAAGAAGAAGTATATGCTGTCCTGATCACTGCCTTAGATTCTTTACCAGAAAAATGTAAAGAAGTTTTTGAACTTTCCTGCTTAGAAGGAATGAAATATAAAGATATAGCACTACAACTTAATATTTCTATAAACACCGTAAAGTCTCAGCGTTCACGTGCTATCGAATTGTTAAAGACAAAACTTACAAATTATCCGGAATTACTGTTTTTTTTATTTTTTTTGAAAATTTAACTTAAATCTTTCCACCCTTTTTTAGTGTTTCGTACTCTTACTTATATAACATTTAGTTAAAGTGTTAGTAATAGATACTTAATATTAAAAATATGCCTTTAGGAAAAAAAGAATTTGTAATTGCTGATCTTATAAGAAGAGAGCTGTCCGAGGGCGGTTTATCGACGGAAGAAAATGCTGTACTGCAGCAATGGCTTTCCCTGCCGGAAAATCAGCAGTATTATCAAAAGTTGATTCGTTTTGAAACCTTAAAATCAAAAGAAGCATTTTATAGCAGTATCGATACAGATGCCGCATTTGCAAGAGTCAGAGAAAAGATCAACCAGGATAACGCACCTGTTACTGCATTATTCAACTACAGGCAATTTCTACAATACGCTGCAGTTTTTATGATCCTGCTGGGGCTTGCTGCTGTATTTGTTTTTAGAAATAGTGATATAGATCAAAAGGAGGAAATAGTAGTTCGAAGCATTGCTCCAGTATACCATAACCCAACTTTGGTTTTGGCAGATGGAACGGTTGTTTCCTTAGAACCAAAAAAAGAAAAAATTGTTTCTAAAAACGGTGTGATCTCGAATGTAAACAGCGTTTTGGTTTATGATGCCAAAGATTTAAACGGAACAACTTCAACGGGAGATAATACTTTAATAGTTCCTGTGGGCGGTATCTATGCCGTAAACCTTTCTGATGGGACAAAAGTCTGGTTAAATTCAAAATCATCCCTGAAATATCCAGTAGAATTCAGCGCACACAAAAGAACAGTAACCCTTGAGGGAGAAGCTTATTTTGAAGTGGCCAAAAATCCCAACAGTCCTTTTACTGTAAAAACAAAGTCAGGTAATGTAACGGTATTAGGAACACACTTTAATGTGAGTTCTTATACGGAAGATCAGGTATTTGCCGCAACTCTGGCGGAAGGAAAGGTTAAGGTTTCAGGTACTGCCAATGATTCAGAAAAAACGTCCATTATTTTAACCCCGGGACAGCAGGCCAGAATATATCATAAAAATGAAGAGATCAAAGTAGCAGAAGTTGAACCTGTTGCGTACACGGCATGGAAAGACGGCAGGTTTTATTTTGAAAACGAAAGCCTGAAAAGCATTTTGGCCAAGATGTCCAGATGGTACAACTTTAATGTGAAGTTTGAGAATAAATCTTTGGAGCAGATTAAGTTTACAGGGATTGTTTTAAAACAGGAACCTATAGATCATCTTCTGGATATTATCAGTAAAACATCGAATGTGAAATATAAAATAACCAAAATAAACCAAAACTATGAAGTAACCGTAACTAAGTAAATAAAAAAAACCGGAAAATATTACGAGTATTTCCCGGCGAGTATTTGTTCAGTCGAAAAAAAGAGTTCAAAATCCATTAACCAACCAAAACATTTTAAAAGTATGAAAAAAAACCTATCCGCAAAAGATTGTGGGGTAAAATCCGCTCTTTGGGATAAATTTCTTTCAATTATGAGGAAATCCCTAATATTATCCATTTTATTTAGCAGTATAGCTGTCTTTGCATATTCCCAGAAATTAAGTCTAAAGGCTAAAAATCAGTCTGTTGCAAGTGTTTTAAAATCAATTACTAAAAAAACGAATGTCGAGTTTTTCTACAGCGATGACGTTTTTGATGCACAACGAAGAGTTGATATAGCTGTAAATAATGCCGATGTTATGGCAGTAATTAAACAATTAATTGGTGAGGGCTATAAGGCAGAATTTGTAAATAGCAAGCTGATTGTTATTGCATTAAACCCAAAAGTAAAGACAGTCCAAAGTTCTGTAATGGATGAAAAAGTAAAGATTAAGGGAGTTGTCACCAATTCAAAAAAAGAATATTTAATAGGTGCAACTGTCTGGGTAAAAGGCACAAAAGATGGTGCTATTACCAATTTTGACGGTTCATATGAAATTATGGCCAAAAAAGGGGATGTTCTGATTTTTGAGTATATGGGTTACAAAAAATTAGAAGTAGCAGTTACGGACAGTTTGATTATTAATCCGATTATGTTGGAAGATGTAAGCAAATTAGATGAAGTAAAGATAGTTTCAACAGGATATCAAAATATAGATAAAGAACGTTCTACGGGATCTTTTACGGTGATTACAGCAAAGGATTTAGAAAAAGTTCCTGTTAATAACGTATTACACAGATTAGAAGGTCAGGTTGCTGGTCTTCAGTTAGAATTATTAGATTCCGATAATACTTTTGTGTATGGAAGAAAATTTGGTTCGGGGTCTGAAAAAACAGCTTATAATATTTCTATCAGAGGAAAATCTACTATATCGCCCACATCCAATGCAATGCCATTAATTGTACTTGACGGAACACCTACAGAGTTGGACATCAGAACGATAAATCCAAATGATATAGAGAAAATTACTTTCTTAAAAGATGCAGCAGCTGCTTCTATTTATGGTGCAAGAGCAGCAAATGGCGTAATGGTAATTAATACCAAAAAAGGAAAACAGGGACAAACCAGAATTAATTTTTCTCAAAATTACGGTTTCTCTAATAAACCTTCTTTATCAAAATTACCATTGATGAATTCGGCTCAGGTCTTAAATTTAGAACAGGAATTTGTAGATAAAAATTTAGTTACAGATCCGGCAAGTGTAACATACATGCTTACAACGCCAGTAAGCCAGGGTATGGACTTGATGTTTCAGTACAAACGCGGTCAGATAACACAGGCTCAGAGAGATGCCGGGTTAGATGTTTTACGTAACCGTAATACTTATGGTCAGGCAGAGCAGTATTTGCTGCAAGCTTCAACAAGCCAGAATTATGATTTGTCTTTTAGCGGAGCAGAGAATGATTATTCTTATTTCATGTCAGGATCCTATTCTAAAGAAGAAACTCAGGCAAAAGGAAGTGACGGACAACGTTTGACTTTATTGTCTAATCAGGATTTTAAGCTTTTTAATTATGCAAAAATAACAACCAGTCTAAGAGGTTCTATTTTTAAATACAATGAAAATAGTTTAGGACTTTCTCCGTTAGGAATGTCATCGAATACTTTATTACCTTATAACCAGATTGTTGGAGATAATGGTAATTCGGTTGATTATTATCGTCATTTTTATGCCGGACAAACTATTCCGTTAGAACAAGCCGGATATTTGCCGTGGACTTACAATTATATTGATGAATTAAATAATAAGGATAATACCATAAATGAGCAAAATTTTGGTGCTACCGTTTCGGCTACACTTCCTTTATTAAAAGGTTTAGATGCTGTGGGTACGTATTCTGTAGAAACTTCAACTTCATCAAATGATAATATGTATAACGAAAATACATATTTCGCTCGTGATATGATCAATTCTGCTACGTCAATAAACAGTAACGGCGATTTAGTATATGGAATTCCGTTAGGAGGGATTTTTCAAAGTAATAAATTTGGAAAAACTAGTTCTACAATGCGAGGACAATTAAATTATGACGGCATAATTGGTCAGGATCATTTGATTAATGCTATGGGAGGTATTGAAGCAAGAGAGACTGGAGAAACCCAGGATTCGAGAACACTCTATGGCTACAATTCAAAAACGCAGACTTCTGTAGATATCCCGTCAAAAAATTATGTAGATGTTAACGGATATAATTATACTATAAGTAATGGTAATGTGCATAAAGATTTCCACAGAAGATTTTTATCTTATTATGCTAATGCAGGTTACACTTTCAAAAATAAATATACGCTTACAGGAAGTGCCAGATTAGACGATTATAACAATTTTGGGGTAGATAAAAAATTAAGAAGAACGCCATTATGGTCTACAGGTGCAAAGTGGAATATTAAAGAAGAATCTTTTCTTAAAGATGTAAATTTAGTTAATGATTTAGCTTTAAGAGCGAGTTACGGATTTAACGGAAATATCAACTTAGAGGTTTTTCCTTTTACAAATATTAGTATAAGTGATTTAGATAATTTTTCGCAGCAGCCTTATGCTTTTATCTCGCAGCCTGCAAATCCAAATTTACGTTGGGAGAAAACAGGGATTTTAAACTTTGGAGTAGATTTCTCGCTCTTAAACAGCAGATTAAACGGTACAGTTGAATATTATAAAAAAGACAGCAAAGATTTAATTGTAGAATTCCCTGTATCACCCTTTTATGGTACATCAAATAATATGTTGGTACAAAATGCAGCAACTTTAGCAGGACATGGAATCGATTTAAGTTTAAACGGAACCATCCTTAAAGCAAAAGATTTTTCATGGAATTCGGCTCTTGTAGTTTCATTCAATAAGACAGAAGTTACGGATTCTCGTTTTCAAAATTACAGCCAGTATTTAAATGGCTCTGGAACAACGCCACCTGTTGAAGGCTACCCACTGAACAGTATTTTTGCTTTTAGATCAGCAGGATTAGACGCAACGGGAAGAACTCAGGTGTATGACAAATCAGGCAAAATTGTAAATTCTTTTACTTCTCTAAAAGATATTGAGGATATGAAATACATGGGAACCAATATCCCTTCTTATTACGGAAGTTTCAGCCACACCTTCAATTACAAAAAATTGTCATTGTACATTTTGGCTACTTACAAATTTGATTACGTATTGTTTAAACCAACTTACGGAGGTTACGTTAACAGACAAGGAAGATTTAACCAATACGATTTAAATACTGATATCGACCAAAGATGGAGAAAAACAGGTGATGAAGCCACAACTTCTGTACCAGGAATTCAGGGTTCAACAGGATTAAGTTATGTAAGATATATTTATGGGGAAGATCAGATTATAGATGGAGATCATATTCGTTTCAGAGAACTTTCGTTAAAATATGATATGACAAGCCTTATTAACAGAGGAATAGTAAGAGGGGCTTCTGTAACTTTTACTGCCAGAAATCTTGGTTTCTTCTGGAGAAAAAATAAAGATGGCTTAGATCCTGACTTTTTACCTTATACAGGAACTAATATGAAACTGCCTGCAATGGCAATCTATTCAATTGGTTTTAATGTTAATTTTTAATTTTTTAAAGATGAAAAAATATTTAAAATATATTGCAATTGCTGCGGTAGGAGCCCTTGTTTTAAGTTGTGATAATTATGTGGATATCAAAACAGAAGGGAAACTAATACCTGAGGAAACATCAAACTACCGATATCTTCTAAACAATACATCTGTATTAGACAAAACTTATGGTAATGTAGATATACCATCAGATGATATCAGTTTTCAGAATGAGGCACAGACAACTGCATTAGGGGCTGCAGATTACCTTCGTCCTTTTACTAATTTGTATAAATGGTCTGATGTTGTCTATTTTGACGGTGAGACGGATTATGATATGAGTAATCTGTATAATGCATTATACAATGTTAATATAGTGATCAATGAAGTAATGAAAAGTACAAATGGAACGGAAGCCGAGAAAGCAGCCATAAAAGGGGAAGCAGAAGTACATCGTGCCTTTATTTTTCTTACTCTGGTGAATACTTTTGGAAAAGCGTATGATGCCAATACTTCGGCTACAGATCTTGGAATTGTTCTTTTTACAACACCAACTGTTTCAGATGATATCAAAAGAAGTTCTGTACAGGACGCTTATAATGTAATTCTTAGCGATCTTAATGATGCAGTAAATTCAGGATTAAAACCTGTAAATTCTGGTAATAATGTGGCATTTCCATCCAGAGCATCGGCATATGCACTTTTGGCGAGAACCTATTTGTATATGCGTAATTATCCTCTGGCTTTAGAAAATGCCGAAAAAGCATTAGCTATACAAAGTACACTTATAAATCTGGAAGATTATGAATTCGCTGCTTATCCAACAAGAAAATTAGATAAAGAATTGATGTTATCAAAATGGAATGGATATGGTACTTACTCTTATGCACCGCAAATATTATCGTTAAGCAATGAATTGATCAATTCGTTTGATACCAATGATTTACGCTACGTATTGTTTACACAGCCATCAAGCAGTTTTAATTCGGAATATACTTTAGGAAGAACGTATTCAAAAGAAGGCTTAACGGGAGAAAGCAGAAATGCAGGACCAACAGTTCCTGAAATGATGCTGATAAAAGCAGAATGTCTTGCAAGAGCAGGTTCTGGAGATTTAGCAATGGCCGAAATAAATAAATTAAGACAAAAAAGATTCAGGGCGGCACAATATACTGTTATGACTGCAGCAGACAGCAAAGACGCTTTAATCAAAGTTTTAGCAGAAAGAAGAAGAGAGTTAATGGGAACCGGAGGTTTTAGATGGTTTGATTTGAAACGCTTAAACAAAGAACCCGAATTTGCCAAAACCATTACTCATGATTTTGCAGGACAGACCTTTACACTTGCCCCAAATAGTGATCGTTATCAAATGCCTTTTGCCCCAATTTATTTTGAATATGCACCAAACTTACAACAGAATCCATAATTAAGTTAATTAAGAATGTGCACTCAATTTTTTTGAGTGCACTAAATTCAAAAAAAAGAAAATGAAAAAATTAAAATTGGTACTATTTTTTCTAAGTATCACAACATGTTTATTGGCTCAAGATGCAGCACCGATGCTGAAAATTGTTCTGTCTCCTGAACATCCGAATCCAGGTGATGAGATTACCATAACCTATAATGCCGCCAACGGCCCATTAGCAAATGCCATGTATGTAAATGGGGTTGTATATACTTATGATAATTTTAAATGGATTACAAACGATATTACTTTAAAAGCCGCAGGAGATAAAAAATGGGAAGCCAAAATGAAGCTTTCAGATCATGCTTCGTTTATTAACTGTGTTTTCAAATCCGATACAATAGTTGACAGAGGGGAAAGAATGCCTCACGCTTACATGTTTGCACAAGTTCCGGGAGCATATACAGGCTGGGGAATTTTGAGAAGCAGGGCCTTTCAAAATGAAGTTCCAAATGTGGTGAGCGACAGTGCATACATTGCTGACCAGGTTGGTTTGATGTGGATCAATTATGAATTGCAATACCATCCCGAAAGCCGTAAAAAAGTTTTTTATTACGGACTAAAATTAAAACAGCTTTCAACTGGTATCGATCAGTCTGTAGCAATCAAGAAAGAATTACGTGGCTTATTAGCCGAAAAGAATCTGGATAATACAACACAATATGATATTCAAAAAACATTGTATTTATTAGATAATTCGACAAACAAAGTATTTACAGATTCTGTTCAAAAGGTTTTAGTAACGAAATATCCTTTTGGGGTTTTAGCCAGAGACAAAGAAATTCAGGAAATATTTAAGGAACCTGATTTTTCTAAAAAAGTAAAATTATATGCTGAATTCAATAAGAACTTTCCGCAAAACAAATTTGAAGATGTTTACACTGATGTAGAAAGTTTGTATTATGATAAAATGATTAAATCAATCGTTTATGGCTATATCGTAAATAATAAAGATTACAATTATGCTCTTAACAGTGTAAAATCAGTTTCTTTTACAAACTTATTGGACTATCACTGGCATTTAGTATCTATTCCTTTTGACAGAGATCATGAAGGAACCGAAAAAGCTTCTATAGAAACTTTAAAAAAGTATGCCGATGTTTTTATGGGAGAAATGGAAAACAGATTAACCTATGTTCCAAAAATGTTTGCTGGAAAATTATCTTTGAAAGAATGGCAAGGCCAGGCTTTACAAATGATGGCAAGGGAATATTTTACGTATGCTAAATTGGCTGAAAGCACAAAAAACTATGATACAGAAGAAAAATATTTGGCCAAAATTAAAGCTTTGTACGGGTACAATGACGCTGTATATAATGAGGTTTACACCAGAATGCTCTTGAGAAAAGAACAAACAGCCGATGCTAAAAATTATATGGCACTTGCAGTAAAACAAAATCAGGTAACGCCGCAGATGTTGGCTTCCTTAAAAGAAATTTACCTAAAAGAAGGCGGTGCAGCTGCAGGATTTGAGGGGTACTTGAAATCTTTAAAATCTCTGAGTAATATTGAAGAGCACAGAAAGAAAATCATTTCAGAATTGATAAACCTTCCTATTTCAGGTTTTGATTTAGAAAGCAGCAAAGGAGGCAGAGTTAAACTGGCTGATCAAAAGGGAAAAATAGTAGTACTTGATTTCTGGGCAATGTGGTGTGGACCATGTAAGAATGCCATGCCGGGAATGCAGATGGCAGTTGAGAAATATAAAAACGATGCGAACGTAAAATTCTATTTTGTAGACACTCAGGAATACATCAAAGATTTTAAAGAGCAGACCCAGGCATTTATCAAAGAAAAAGGATTTGACTTTAATGTGCTGTATGATGGGAAAAACCCAAAAACAGGAAAGTTAGATCTAGTGTATGAGCAGTACTCGAAAGCATTTCAATTTTCTGGGATTCCAGAGAAAATGATTATTGATGCAGACGGAAAATTACGCTGGATGTCAAACGGTTATTTTGGAAGTCCAAGTGAATTGCTGGATGAAATTTCAATTATTGTTGAGTACTTAAAGTCAGAGAAAAAATAATGAAAGAATTAGTTAATTTAAAGAAAACAAACCTTCTTTTAAGATCGTTAATTTTCTTGATGATGACCAGCCAGTATAGTTTTGCACAAACTATCTGGCAGGGCCAGCATCATTCGTACCGTATTATTTTATCGGGAAATATGGACAGCCATCAGACAGATTCGCTGAGTGTCAGTATGCCCGAATTAGAAATCAATAAAAAAGTGGTTACTGAAGTAAAAGGAGACAGCATATCTTTTAAAAATGAGATGTATGGTTTTTCTTTTAAAGGAAAATTCAACCCGGAGAAAAATGCCATTTCAGGAATTTTTAATTATTACTCTATTCCAAATACAGCAGTTGTTTTAAAGAAGGAAAAAGAAATACAGCCTTTGTACTTTGCGCAGCATCCTAAAAAGCCATATCCGTATCAGGTTATTGATATGACTTTTCTGGGAAAAAGCACCAAACTAACCTATGGAGCAACCTTAACAATTCCACAGGATAAAAAGAAGTATCCTCTGGCGATTTTAATTTCCGGAACTGGACAGCATGACCGCAATTATACGTATATGGGCAGGGAATTTTTCACGGTTCTGGCTGATGAACTGGCCCGAAAAGGAATTGCTTCTCTGCGGGTTGATGACAGAGGAACAGGTAAGACGTCCGGGGATTTTAAAAATGCAACAACAGGAGATTTTGCCGATGATGTTGATGCACAGATTGCGTACTTAAAAAGTGATAAAAATATTGATGCTTCTCATATTGGATTAATCGGCCACAGCGAAGGCGGCATGATCGCCTCAATTGTCAGTGCAAGAAATAAAAATGTAAAATTTATGGTGAGTTTATCAGGTGTTGCAGTAAGCGGACTTGAAATGCTGAACCTGCAAAACACGGCAATTCTGAAGAATTTTGGTTTTTCGGACAAGGTGGTCAGTAAACAAATGGAAATGTATAACATCATGTTTAAAGCCGTTTACGATACAAAAGCATCAGATTCAGTAACACCGGTACTGCAGCTAAAACTTGACCAATGGATCAAAACACAGGATTCGACTACTCTGAAAGAGATTCATATGTGGGGCGGACGTGAGAAAGATTTTATATACCGTTACGGTAAAGATGCAGAACGAAGATGGTACCGTTACACGATTCATTACAATCCAAAGGATTATCTGCCAAAAATTGAAATTCCGGTTTTGGCTGTAAATGGAGACAAAGATATTCAGGTTCCGGCACAGGAAAATCTGGAAAGTTTTAAAAAATACCTCAAAAGTACCGATGTCACAACCAAAATCTATACGGATCTCAATCATATGTATCAGCACTGCATAACTTGCAAGCAGAGTGAAAGTAAAGAAATTGATGAGGTTTTTGCCCCCGAAGTTTTACATGATATCTCTAAGTGGATTCTCTCCAGGTATAAAAAATAATGATCTGAAAAACATTTCCCATGCTGCGGATTGAAAGCTGCACAAGGCAATTCTAAACATTCCAATAACATGAAAAAAATATTTCTTTTTATCGCAATTTTCTTTGCGGTAAGTAACCTTACTGCCCAAATTTACGATCCAGTTTCGTTTACTTCTTCCATAAAAGAAATTGGAGAGAATAAATATACCCTGATCATAACTGCCAAGATTGATAAAGGCTGGCATATTTATTCTCAGAATGTGCCAAAAGGCGGACCGGCACCAACGAGTTTTACTTTTCCTAAATCGAAAAATTTTAAAACCATTGGAGGTGTTACAGAACCGGAGGGACATGAAGTAGATGATCCGGTTTTTCAGATGAGGATTAAATACTTTGCAGACAAAGCAGTTTTTACACAAAAGATAGAACGAAAATCTGCAGATGCTTTTACCATTAATGCCAGCATATTTTTTATGGTCTGCAATGATAACAGCTGTTTGCCGCCAACAGATAAGGAAGTAAAATTCACATTCAAAAAATCAGATCAGCTGGTTCAAAAAGAAGAAATTCCAGAGGTAAGCACAGCTCAAAAAAATAGTGATTCGCCTGCAAAAGAAGAATCTACTGCTAAACAGGATACCGCAGACAACACAACAGATTCTGTTTCTACAGCCGGCACAGACATTCCTAAAAGCGTAAATAATGCCGCCGAAAAAGCTTCAACAGGAAAAACAGCCCCTGAAGAAAGTTTATGGACATTATTTTTTCTCAGCTTTTTAGGAGGTCTTGCGGCTTTGTTTACGCCCTGCGTATTTCCAATGATTCCAATGACAGTAAGTTTCTTTACCAAACAGAGTAAAAACAAAGCTGCAGGAATTAAAAATGCAGTGATGTATGGTATTTTTATTATCGTGATTTATGTGATTTTGGGAAGTCTGGTTACAGCCATTTTCGGTGCAGATGCTCTAAATGCTTTAGCTACAAACGTTGTTTTTAATATAGTATTCTTTCTTCTCTTACTGATTTTTGCGTTATCATTCTTAGGAGCTTTCGAAATTGTACTGCCAAGTTCATGGCTGACAAAAATCGACCAGAAATCAGAAATTGGCGGTGCTCTTGGTATTTTCTTTATGGCATTAGCTTTAGCTGTAGTTTCATTTTCATGTACGGGACCAATTGTAGGAACCTTACTAGTTCAGGCAGCAAGTCAGGCGGGAATTGCACCAATAGTCGGAATGCTTGGTTTTTCATTAGCAATCGCATTGCCATTTGCCTTATTTGCAGCATTTCCAGGCTGGATGAATTCACTTCCTAAATCGGGAGGCTGGCTGAATTCTGTAAAAGTAGTTTTGGGCTTTTTAGAATTGGCTTTAGCCTTTAAATTTTTAAGTAATGCCGATTTAGTTTTACAACTGCATTTATTAGAAAGAGAAGTTTTCCTTGCGATATGGATTGCTGTTTTTTCTGTACTGGCTCTTTATTTATTTGGGAAAATCCAATTATCGCACGATACGCCCCTAACTCATATTTCTGTTGGAAGATTGAGTTTAGGAATTGTCGTCTTGTCCTTTGTAATTTACATGATTCCTGGACTTTGGGGAGCTCCGTTACAATACATCAGCGGATTCCCGCCGGCAAAACAATACAGTGAGTCACCAAATGGTTTTGGAAATGCAGCAACGCAGAGCACAGAAAAACAAGCACTGCCGGAAGGTGCAGAAAGCGGTCCAAACGGAATCCCGACTTTTCATGATTATGAGCAGGGTTTAGCTTACGCCAAAAAAGTAAACAAACCTATAATGATTGACTTTACAGGATATGCCTGCGTAAACTGTCGTAAAATGGAAGAACGCGTCTGGCCTGATCCTAAAGTTTTGAATGTTTTAAATAACGATGTTGTTTTGATTTCTTTATATGTAGATGACAAAAGACCGCTTCCAATTGAAGAACAGGTTGTTTCTAAAATTACCGGTAAAGTCTTGAAATACACAGGACAGAAATGGAGTGAACTGCAGATTTTAAAATACAAAACCAATGCTCAGCCTTATTACGTTTTAATGGATCATAAAGAAAATGATCTAAACAAACCTTCTGCTTATAATCCGGATATTAACGGCTATTATGAGTGGCTTCAGGAAGGAGTTCGAAACTTTAAGAAATAATATAAAGTTATGTTTAGTTTTTTACTTCCCCATAGAATCATAGATTTTTTGAGATTTTAAAAGAGGCATTTCATTTATTTAAACAAACATAGCAGGCATTCAAACTATGTGTTGAGAAATGAGTTTCTCTTTTACAATCTTTTCAAAAAAAAATAAAAGCTATGTGTCTTCTATGTGTTTAAAACAAAAGATACCGAGAAAATAAATATCAAATGAAAATCTTTCAATCAAAATATTGGACTTTTATCCTTTTACTCGGATTAAAAAGCACTGCCCAGTTTTCCACTACAATTCCGTTGAGGAAAGATGTTGTTTCAGGAAAACTAAAAAACGGAATGAAATATTATGTACTCCATAATGCGTTTCCAAAAGACCGTGTCAGCTTTTATTTTGCCCAAAATGTTGGAGCCATTCTGGAAACATTAAACAAAATAACCGTATCAGATATAAAGGCTTTTGCGAAGCAGTTTTTTGCACAGCCTAAAACTGTAGAAGTAGTTATGAAATCGAAACCTTAGACCGTTCAGCGGTTTTATTATACTTATTGGTTTTTCATTCATTATTATTTTAGAAGTATTTGAATTAGTAAGCTTGTACACTATTTGAAAAACCTAAAAGAGCTGTTTTGCCGACAGCTCTTTTTAATTTTGTATCTAATTGTACTAAAAAAACAGTAATGATAATTTCTATTGACATAATTTATTAATTATAGTCAACCTTTTTTAGGACAAGACATTTAAAACAAAAAAAGCTCCAGATTTCTCTGAAGCTTTGTCTTAGTAGCGGAAGCATTCAAATATTTAACCAGTTTATTGAGGATTATTATAGCATGTGCGTCTTAATTTAATTTTGTGAAATTCTGATAATCTGGTTAGAGAAACTTAATTAAAAAGATTAATTAGTTTTGCAAAATGCTCTAAATTAAGAATTGATTAATCGTAAAATCTCGTGGTTCAAGTCAAGTAATTTTTTTCAACTGATATATTAAATTTTTCAATGCATACGAGTTATATCATAATAGTTGTTAAGAATAATTTCCAGATAATTTAAAAATTGTTTTTCCCTATATTAATATCTTTAATAAATTTTCCCCCTGACCACTTTACAATTAATTTAAGTGGCACATTTGAAGTAATTATCATAGATGGTTTCTCTCGTATATTTTTTCGTTTTTTGCATTGTATGTCAATGCTTCCATTTTCACCATAAGGATAATGCTTAACCCCATATTCATCAGTTAAGTTCACATCAATTAATAATTCATTATTTGGCACATTAGGACGTATGCCAAATACGTATTCAAATAATACATTGATTGGGACTAAACCTGTCCAACCAACAAAATTCGAATGGTCATTCCCTTGCACTTTATCTGGTGCATAGTTTTCCCAAAGAGTATCTGTCTTATCAAATACTTCAACAACATTATTCAGGTGATTAATGGCTATCTGGTAAGCCAACGAATCGAATCCGTATTTAGTGAGACCACGTAATACCATGTAATTGGTAGGAGCCCAAACGGCTCCATTCCAATACCCTCCGCCGGGATCAAAATTTGCGTCATCGGCCGATAGGGTTGGAATCATGTGCTTACGTGCAAACATTGTAGTATCCTGAAGATGTTTAACAAAATCATTAATTCTATTTTCCGGAACTGCACCCGCTAATAATCCCCAATAGGATGCTATACTTTTAGTTTTACTTAGCTCTCCATTTTTAAATCGGTCAAAATAATATTTATCTTTTTCATCCCACATATAATTGTTTATTTGATTGGAGAGTTTGTCAGTTTGATTTTTAATATCAATAACATCGTTCTCACGCCCCAGCACTTTGGCCATTTCGACAAGTATTTTAGCCGAATAAACTTCTTGAAATGAAGTGTCAATCCATGACAAAAATCCGTGACTCCATGCTGCGTTAAAGTTTTTGGACATTCGGTGTTGGTTATCCATTCCACAACCCCATCCACTTGAATAATAGGTTCCATCAGGCCAGGAACGATAAGTATGAAACCACTCATAATAAGCCAGAAGTATGGGAAAAACTTTTTTTAACCTATTAGTATCATTATAATTTAAAAAATACTCCCATTCCGACCATGGCATAATATTAGGACCGGTGCTGGAAGGGTCAAATCGTTCGAAACAATCGCTGCCGTCACTCCCTCTTATTTCACGACATATAAATCCATCACTATGTTGCTTTGCATAAAAGTTATTTAATGTATTTTGGAAATTAAATACAGGCTTGGCGTATTTGCCATACATAGTCATAAAACTACAGTCCCACATAAAAATATTTCCGTTAAAAGCCGGATCGATAAATGGTGAAACAAAACCACTGTTTTTATTGACTTGTTTAAGATTTGAAAAAGCTATTTTCCATGTTCTCCAATAGCATTTCATTACATCAGGTCTGACACTCCAAAAAGGCTCCGGCAATCGCTCTTTTGCTTCAACAAAGTCAGGAGGTGAGGAGGTGTCACTAGCCATCCCGATATAAAGATTCTGCTCAACTAAGTTGTTTTTTACATATGTATTGACATAAGGCTGTCCAAAACCTGTAAAAGTCCAAAGATTGATGACTAAACTAAAAACTATCAATTTAGTAGTTCTTAGATTATTAGGATTTTTTAAATTAATTTTCATCATATTATAATTTTCGTTTAAATATTGACCATAGCAGTTTGAATTAGATGCTTTTGGTTTTTAGAAGGAGATTTTATTATTTTTATTCAAAACTATGCTGACTAAAGCCATCAAAAAAATGATTAATAAACTAATGTTTGAATAGCATGTGCAGGAATTACTATGATTGTTTTCTCTGAAGCGATAATCAAATTATAAGTAATCTCTTTATCAGATTGATTCATGACCACTGTAACCATTTTCCCGTCTGTATTCAGGAATGAAGTGCTTAATAAATTGCTTCTGCTTACAGCTGTGCTGACTCTTTTAGCATTTGGACGAATAAATTTCGAAAAATGACCTATATAATAATACGAAGGTGTATAAATCAATTCCCCTGAATTGATGTCGGCATGAATTGGTGCAAAACAAAAATTACCTACATGATTTGGCCCTCCGTTTTGATCTAAAAGGATGTTCCAATCCGTCCAGCCCACCGTTCCATTATTGAAATCATTGATAATAGAAGTACCATATCGTTCACCGTTTGCCCAAAATTGGTATTTCTTGGCATCAAAACTCTCAACACAACCTTCAGTGAACAATAAATTCTTAGTTGGATATGCTTCCTTAACTTTACGAACATTATCAAACATGGATACTCCGCCTGCCCAGGATTCATACCAATGAAATCCCATTCCCCAGGCATATTTTGAAGCTTCCGGGTCTGAAAAAATAACATTTGCCCGGTCATTCATTAAATCGCGATTATGGTCCCAAACCACAATTTTCTTGTCTCCCAAACCTTCTTTTTTCATTGTGGGACCAAGAAAGTTTTTCAGAAAATCTCTTTCAGCTTCAGCAGTATACACGCAAGATTCCCAAGTTTGGACAGCCATGGGCTCATTTTGTACCGTAAGACCCCAAATTGGGATTCCTTCTTTTTCATACGCTTTGACAAATTTTGTATAATAATTTGCCCAGGATTGGTAAAACCCCGACAGTAATGTGCCTCCTTTTAGCATATTATTATTGCTTTTCATAAAAGCAGGCGGACTCCATGGTGAAGCATAAACCAATAATTTTCCTCCAGCAGTTTTTATGGCTTCTTTTAGCATTGGAATACGATATTGCCTGTCGTGGTCAATATTGAAAGTCTTCAAATCGGCATCTCCCTCTTTGATATACGTATAGCTTCCACTGCTAAAATCTGAACTGTGAATTGTTGTTCTTACCAACGAATAACCTATTCCTTTTTCTTTATTATAGTAGGCGTTCATAAATTCTTGCTGCTTGTCTTTTGTCAATTTTGCAAAAACCTCAGCACTGGCATCGGTGATTGCGCCTCCGATACCCAAAAAGGTTTGGAACGTTTTTTTAGGCTCAACAAAAACGGAAACTTCACTTTCTAAAGGTTGCTTTGATGTTACAAATGTTAATTCATTTGTTTTTTTTAGTCGTAATTCCGTGTTTTCTGCGGTAGTATAAACTATAATTTTTGCACCATTTGTGCTAAATCCTTTTTGACTTTTTATGTTTTTATTCTGTTGGGCAAAAAGAGCCAAGGAAAGGAATAGGCAAAAAAATAATAGGTTGTCTTTTTTCATTGTATTGTAATCTAATAAGTATATATTAATTTAATTTTTATCAATATTTATTTTTGATATTTATATGTAGTTTATAAAAAAATAGCCCATAGGTATAAATAACTATGTATGGGCTATCCTAACTAACCAAACTAATCAAAATATATTCTTTACTATTTCTGGATACCCTATTTCAATAGGTAATTTGATTACTGCTAGAATTTTGCAAACTATTTTAATTCTAATCTCGTACAATTTTAATAGCTGATTTACAATTAGCAACCTTGGCTACTAGTTGTAAAGCAATTAATTAAAAATGCATTTTACAGTAACGCTATTTAATCTGGTATTCTTGAAATTATTAATTTTCTATGTTTTGCTTTATTTTTGAATCTCTGTAAATAGAAATAAAAAAACATTTAATCTTTTATAAATGTCAAATTGAAAATGGATTCAAAAAAAATCCAAAATTTAGGGATAATTGTTTTTGTTTAAATTAAGGCCTCCTGCAGTTGCAGGAGACCTTTTGTAAAGTTGGTTGACTTTAAACAACTATTTTTCAATCAATTAATTATTTTAATATTAATTACCAACCTGGATTTTGTATGATTTTATCATTATTGTTAACCTCTGCAGCAGGTATTGGGTATAATTTATGTTTTTCTGCAAAGTTGCCATTTTTATTAAAACCTTGATTTTTCAATATAGTGGAAGCGTCTCCCCAACGAATTAAATCAAGAAATCTAAATCCTTCAAATGCCAATTCCAATCTTCTCTCTGTCTTAATTGCATCCATCGAAACTACTTTAAACGGCAGCGCCACTCTGTTTCGTACTTGATTAAAATGCACTTGAGCTCCTGCAATATTTCCAGCTAAAAATTTCGCCTCAGCAGCCATTAATAAAACGTCAGCATATCTGATTAATCTAAAGTTTGTTCCATAATTCAATTCAGTAATAGGTCCATCAGTTTCAGCGGCTAATGTACCATACTTAAGTCTAAAGTAACCTTCCATTCCCCAAACCGGGTCTGGTTTTGTCCAGTCTTCTGTCCAATCTCCGCCATATTTCGATCTAAGATCCGCTACTGATAATATAGAAGCATTTTTTCTAATCATGTCACCTTCTGCATCAAATGCCTGCGCCATTTTAGCTGTTGGATAGTTAAATCCCCAACCCCCTTGAAGGCCAGAGGTTCCGCTTTTGAAATAATCACCTCTTGGCCCCATCAACTGCCAGTTAATATTACTTTCCATTGCACGGCTTGCCCATGGGAAATTTCCCCAATCATAGCCTGCAGTAGAAACATAGCCAATTTCAAATAAGGATTCTATACCATATTCGGATTCTTTTAAGAATATCTTTGAGTAATCTGTAGCAAGACCGTACTCATTTGATTGAATAACTTTGTCAAATGCAGTTGCTGATTCTGAATATTTCTTTTGATATAAATAAGCCTTACCTTTCAAAGCCCAAGCAGTACCTTGTGACATTCTAAAACGCATTTCAGGGGAATACTCACTCTTTTTAGGAAGATCTGGAATAGCTTCATCTAAATCTTTATGTATTTGCGTATAAATCTCCTCAGGTGTAGATTTTGCAATTACATATTCAGCTGGTGATGGAAGCTTTAAACGCAATGGCACTCCATCCCACATTGAAACTAATTCAAAGTAGAAATACGCTCTCAAAGCCTTGGCTTCTGCTATCATTTTGATTTTTACTGGTGTATCGCCCTCTGCTGTATTAATAATTGCATTCGCTCTCATTATACCAAAATACATAGCTTGAAATGAATGTTCTATTGGCTTATTCTCTGAGGTATAAGAATAGTCGTCCAGTTGTTGGTATGGTGGCTGATCTGCATCTGACGCCCCCCCAGCGTGGGATTCATCAGAAGGAAATGATTTTACAACATACATTGAGTTCCAGTCTTGATTATAAGCCCATTGTAAAACATCATAACAAGAAAATACACCTTCTTGTAATTCTTCTTCCGTTTTAAAATAATCTTCTGCCGCCAGAACACCATAAATTGGTTTATCCAAGAAATCTTTTTCACAGGATGTTAGCATTAAAACTAGGCCTGCAATAACCGATAATTTATAAATTAATTTTTTCATTGTTATATATTTATAATAATAGTCATTAAATTAAAATGTTACTGATAAGCCTGTCATTAAACGGCTTGCGTTAGGATACAAACCTCTATCAATACCTTGAGAGTTGTTTGAGAAACTTCCTACTTCCGGGTCGATCCCTTTGTATTTTGTGAATGTAAAGTAATCATCTAACGATATATATAGTCTCAGACTAGTCATTCCCGTTTTTTTGATTAATTCCCGGTTTAAATTATAGCCTAATTGAATTTGTTTTATTTTCACATAAGATGCATCCTGAACCATTAAATCACTTGAATAAATGATTGGGTCACTGTACGAAGCTTTTGGGAAGCTATTGGTGCTTCCTTCCCCCGTCCATCTGTCAGTAAAAAAGTAGGATGGACGATTAGTAGTTGGGTTGTCAACTCTGGCTAGTGCCATGAAGTTTTCTCCTCCAAAAGCGCCTTGCAAAAATACTTTGAGATCAAATCCTTTATACTCAAGATCAATAGTTGTTGCGATCAATAAATCTGGATGTGGATCCCCAATGTATGTTTTATCTTGGTCGTTGATATCGCCATCACCATTGGCATCTACTACAATTGGATCACCAGGTGCTGGAGACCACGTTGTAACACCGCCCAAAGATGTTTTATAAGCGTTAACCTCTGATTGATTTTGGAATATACCATTTGTTTTATATCCTCTATAGAACCAAACTGGTTTACCTAACTCAAAAGAGGTGATAGTTCCTAGTACAGGAAGGCTTGCTCCATCAACTCTGTCAAGTAATGGGTTCAAATACGTTACTTCATTTTTGATAGTAGTTAGGTTAAAGTTGATGCCATAATTGAAATCACCTCTTTTTTCTCTCCATCCTAATTCTATTTCAATACCCTTGTTCGTTACATCTCCTGCATTAGCGTAAGGAGCTGGGTAACCTGTAGATAATGGAGGAGAGGAAGGCGTTAATAGATCTTTGGTTACTTTGTTGTAATAATCAAAACCTAGTGTCAATCTGTTGGTAAAAGCTCTTAAATCAAATCCAAAATCGGTTTGCTCTGTTGTTTCCCATGTTATATCTTCATTTGCCAAGGCTTTAAGTTCTCCAACCGTATGATAATTACCAAGTGCATCTGGGTATTTTAAACCATCTTTAGTAATAAGGGCTTTCCATTGGCCTGCTCCAATATTAGAAGTTGAACCGTTTTGACCCCAAGAACCTCTTAACTTAAGGTAGTTTATAGATTCCATTTTCCAAAATGATTCATTTGATAACACCCAACCTCCTGATACAGCGGGGAAATAACCCGCTCGTTTATTTGGTGCAAAAAGCGAAGAATTGTCATTTCTCAAAGAAGCCTGAAACAAATATTTATCGTTATATGAATAAGTAATACGCCCAAAATAAGAATCCATCGATGTTGGATATTTATTACCCGAAATAGTTCCTGCTACAGGAGTTTCACCAACAGGCGCCCATTGATCTCCTTCTTTAATCATACCGGATGTACGTGTATTCAAGTAACGATTTTCTGAATCTTGGGCTGACATTCCCAGCATAGCAGAGAATTCATGCTTGTCAATTTTTTTGCTGTAGGTAGCAAAGTTTTCCCAAAGCCATGTTTTAAATATCCCTTGATTGTATATTTTAGTATTTGTAGTGTTTTGTTTGTTTTGATTCCACCAATATTTTGGAGTCCAATCATCATAGTTATTAAATGCTTGTTCAATCCCAAAACGTGTTGTAAAAACAAATCCTTCAAAAGGCTTGATATTAGCAAACACATTACCAATAATTTTAGTTTCTTGTGAGAGACCATTATCAAGTGCGATTTGCCCAATAGGGTTGGCCATTTCTCCAATAATATAGTTTGATAAACCATAATATTCTCCCTTTTCATTGGTAAGTATTG
Source organism: Flavobacterium sp. CF136 (assembly GCF_000282055.1). Taxonomy (GTDB): domain Bacteria; phylum Bacteroidota; class Bacteroidia; order Flavobacteriales; family Flavobacteriaceae; genus Flavobacterium. Next base: position 23,698 of record NZ_AKJZ01000014.1, on the reverse strand, counting down.
GATACCCCGCCGCTAATGCAGCCTGTACATGTTGCGGTAATGCAGTTCCACTTGGATAATAAACTGGAGTTAATGGATCCATCAACAAAACATGATTCATAATACCATTAAAACTATCATCTTCAGTGAAAGCTTTACGTTTATTTATGGAATAAGAAAAGTTTTCACCCACTTCTAAATACTTACTTACTTTGTGATTTGAGTTAAACCTCATTGTTGTACGATTAAAATTGGTCTTATCTCCCCCAAAAAGTCCGTCTTGAGTAAAAAAGTTACCTGAAAGTAAAAATGTTGATATTTCATTTCCTCCAGAAACCTGAAGAGTATGATGTTGTATAGGCGCAGCATTTTCAGCAGTTTCATCAATCCAGTTTGTGCCTTCTTTGCCTTTCCATTCCGCTACATTTGGCTTGTTTCCAGGAGGTTTAGTTTCATCAATCCATTGTACATACTGGTCAGCATTCATCATCTTTAAATTGCTTCTTAATGATTGAAAGCCGTATTGCGTACTATATGACACATTCATAGTGCCTGATTTCCCTTTTTTAGTTGTAATCATTACAACACCATTACCACCATCAGCACCATAAATAGCTGCGGAAGCGGCATCTTTTAAAATCTCCATCTTTTCGATATCGTTTGGGTCTAAGAAATCAATGTTGCTTGTACGCATTCCATCTATAACATAAATAGGGTCAGAATTACCATTTGATCCTGCCCCACGGATACGAATCTTGGCTCCTGCCCCAGGAGCTCCCGATTGTGGCAAAACAGTAACCCCAGCGGTTTGTCCTTGCAATGCTTGGGAAGTCGTTGCAACAGATAAATTTCCTATCTGACTAGCCTTTATTGAAGATATTGCACCCGTAACAACACTCTTCTTTTGAGAACCATAACCAACAACTACAACTTCATTTAAGGATTGTGTGTCAGAGTTCAGTTTAACTTGAATTTCATTTCTCCCGTTAATTGCTTCTTGTACGGTTTTGTATCCAATAAAGCTGATTGTCAAAGTTCCATCTTTTGGAGCCTTTATTTGGAATTTCCCATCAAAGTCTGTCAAAACTGATGATGTAGTCCCCTTTAGTACTATGGTTGCCCCTGGTATTGACATCCCCTTATCGTCAAGTACTTTTCCATTTATGGTAGCATCCTGTGCATGACCATAAACTGAGAATAATAGTGACGAAATACAAAAAATAAATGTTTTTAATAATTTCATTTTTCTAAAATTTTGGTTAATTAATTAGTAATTCGGAGTAATATTAAACATGTTTTTTTACTATTCGGAATTATACTCCCAAACAAAACCTCAGCAAATCTAACTTTACACCGAAAAAAAACCAAACAAAACCTCAGCATGTTTATTTTTAATATATTCATTATAAGATAGTTATAATTTTAATGTATTGCGCATCAAAGTATTTTAAAACAAAAAAAACTTGCATTGCTAAAAAAAAGATAATTTAGCCTTTTTGATAGGCTGGTAATCAGTAAGTATTACAGATTATGGCTAAAATGACAATCATTTTTTTAAAGAGAAAAATTGACTGACTACAACTTAAAAGAGATAATCATGAATCAAATAAAATTAAATACCCTTTTTTTTCTATTATTTGTAATACCCTTTTTTGGTCAAATCAAAAACATTGGAATCCCTGACATCCGAAATTATAAAAGAACCGATTATAAAGGAGGTACTCAAAACTGGAATATTGACCAGGATAAAAACGGAAATATTTACTTTGCCAACAATAACGGTCTATTTCAATTTGACGGTGCATCATGGCGAAAGTATAGCTTACCAAATTCTCCCCTTATTAGATCCGTAAAAATTGATGATTCGGGCAAAATATTTGTCGGAGGTAATAATGAATTTGGCTATTTCAAACCTAATTCTAAAGGAAAACTGGAATATTTTTCTTTATCTAAAATGGTAAATATAAATACAGTCAAATTAACTGGTTACATTTGGAAGATACATATTCATAAAGGGGAAGTTATTTTTCAATCTTTTGAAAGGGCTTTTATCTTTAAAAACAATAAACTTAGATTATTGGAAGCCCCCACTAAATTCCAATTTTCATTCCAAGTAAATAACCACTTGTATTTTCAAGATATTACAGCAGGGATAATAGAATACAAAAACGGAAAATTATTCCAGCTAAAAAACACTACCATTTTAAATAATACAGAAATCTGGGGTATCTTTCCTATGCCTGATAACAAGTTGCTCGTTGCTACTTTAAACAAGGGTCTTTTTAAATATGACAATGAAAAAATGATTCCTTGGGATACCGAAGCGAATGTATTCATCAAAAAGAATGGTTCACTTGGAGGCGTTACTATAAAAGACAACTTCATTGTCCTCAATTCAGTTTTAAACGGGATTATTATATGTGATTTAAATGGAAAAATCATTCAACATATTGATCGCGACAAAGGACTCCAGAATAATACTGTGCTAACCTCTTTTATTGACAACAAGAATAATCTTTGGCTTGGTTTAGATAGCGGAATCGCATTTATTAATGAAAACTCACCATTTAGTTATTTTCCTTTTAGTTATAATCTAGGTAGCGTTTATGCATCGGTCGTATATAAAGAAAATTTGTATGTAGCTACAAACCAAGGCATTTTTTACCATCCTTGGAACAAAAACTTCAATGAAAGCAGTTTTACCCTAGTAGAAGGAACAATTGGTCAAGCCGACGCTATTCAAGTAATTGGAAACCAATTATTATGCGCACACAATAATGGTGCTTTAGTGATTGAAGGAGGGAAAGTGATAAAAGTACTGGATGAAAATGGTTATTCTAGATTTCAAATAATCCCCAGTCGGCCAAATTTTATTATAGGATCAAATAAAAATGGGTTTGCGGTATTCGAAAAGACAGCTAATGGTTTAGAATTCAGAAATCAAATTGGGGGCATTTATAAATCCTCTTTATCTTTCGAAATGGATAATAACTATTTATGGCTAAAAAATGATGGATTATTATATCAAATGGCACTGTCTTCTGATTTAAAAAAATTTAAATTGATAAAAACCATTCCTAATTTGTCGGCTAATGACAAAGGTTTTGGAAGCATCCAAAAAATAAACAACAGTATTTACTTTCAAACAAACAATCATTTTTATAGATATTCAAAAGAGCAGGACTTATTTTATGTAGACAAAAAAATGAGTTTGATTTTTAAAGACATTCCCAGAATTAAAGCATTAACTGAAGATACCAATGGAAACCTCTGGTATGTATTCAATGAATCATTAGGCGAATTAATGAAAAATAGCAATGGTAGTTATACAAATATTGTCGCCCCATTTTCAAGTTTGACGGGTAATTTAATCACGGATCGTCTTTCTGTAAATACCATTAATCCAAAAAACATATTTATAGGACTTATAGACGGATTAGCACATTACGATTCCCAACTATTAAGCAAAACAGTCAGTAAACCCAACGTTTTTATTCGAAGTTTTTCCTCACCCAGAGATACACTAATCTTTGGAAACGAGAAAAAAGTGTCTGAAAAATATTTAATTCCGTATTCTGCAAATCATGTAAAATTCACCTTTTCATCCCCTACTTATGAAAATCTTGAGAATCTTGAATTTTCATATCAATTGGAAGGTTTTGATGAAAAATGGAGTAATTGGTCAACAATTTCATTTAAAGAATATACCTACTTGAGAGAAGGTAATTATAAAATGAAATTAAAAGTGAGAAATAGCTATGGAATTCAATCAGAAGAAACATTTATTGTATTTACGGTTTCTCCACCATGGTATAGACATTTTTTAGCATACTTAGTTTATATTTTACTTGCTATTACATCCATATTTTTTATCCGGAACAGGATAAAAATGAAAATACGAAAAAATAAATATTATGAAACCATTGAGCAAAGAAGACTTTATCTGGAAAAGGAATCAAAAATCAGACAAGAACAATATGAACTGGAAAAGGAAAATGAAAAACTAAAAAAGGACAAGCTTAAAACCAAGATTCTAGCAAAAGACAAGGAGCTAGTCAATAATTCTTTGCAGGTAGTAAATAAAAACAAAATTCTAAACGGAATCATCCATAAACTAAAAGACATTAATACAGAATCATTTGATGAAACCACTAAATCCCAATTTACCAAATTAAACAGAAGCATTGAAAAAGAGGTAAATACAGACACAAGCTGGAAAGATTTAGAAAAACACATCAAAAATGTTCATTATGATTTTTTAAAAAGATTAAAAGAAAAACACCCAACAATTTCTCCTCGAGAATTAGATTTGTCGACATATTTATTAATGAATATGTCAACAAAAGAAATTGCAGAAATTATGAATGTTTCAAGTCGAGGAGTTGAAGTTTCCCGACATCGTTTAAGAAAAAAAATGGGTCTGGATACAAAAGAAAACCTGGTTAGTTATTTGATGAGTATATAATAAAAAAGCTGCCCATTACTCATTTTTTTGAGCAGGAAAGAGACTCGAACCTATTGATAAAAAATAAATAAAATAAACAGCGTATATAAAGTTTCGAGCCTAATCCTCGCAGAGCCTTATTTCGCTAGGTATTTGGATGTGTAAAGTATTTTGTGCCATGATTCTGCCACAAAATTAGTTTTGGTGACTATCTTTAAAACAGCCTTAGTTTTTTGTGGTAAAAAAGGTATCTACTCCAATACCGATGTGCCACGATTCTGCCACAAAGATTTTGATTGATTTTATAAATATTGAAAAGTGGTATAAAAGAAAAAACCCTGCAAATCGTTGGATTTGCAGGGTTTACCGCTTTTTTTAGGCTTTTTTGAAAACTTTGAAAATCTTATTTTTCCTTTGTTTTCGGGCCTTCGCGGAGAAAGAGGGATTCGAACCCCCGGACCTGTTACAGTCAACAGTTTTCAAGACTGCCGCATTCGACCGCTCTGCCATTTCTCCAGTATGTTGCTATCATTTACTGATTGCGAGTGCAAATATAGTACGCTTTTTCGATTATAAAAACTTTTTTTGCCCTTTTTTGATGATTATTTTAAAGAAATTTTCAAGTGCTTCATAATCAGTATTTATTAAAACGATATTTTACGTTAAATAAAACAATTAATCCAAAATTGGCGTTGGTTTTTTGTTTTCATCAACTGCAACAAAAGAAAAAGTTCCTGAAACCACAGTTTCACGCTGTTCTGAATACATTTGTTCCATGAAAATATCAACGTGAATTTTACAACTTGTCCTTCCCACATTGACCACTTTTGCCACTAATTCGATTAAAGTTCCGGCCGGAATTGCTTTTTTAAAATCAATTTGACCTGTCGATATTGTTACAACTTTTTTTCGGCTAAATCTCGTAGCGCAAATAAAAGCAACTTCGTCCATGAGATGAAGTGCAGTTCCACCAAATAAAGTGTCATAGTGATTGGTAGTACTCGGAAAAACAGCTTTAAAAATATGTGTCTCAGATTTTATGATTCTTTCTTCTAAAGTTCCCATATTAATAGTTTACATATTCGGTAATCTCTAATCCGTAGCCTATCATTCCAACACGTTTTGTTTGTTGTGTATTCGAAACCAATCTAATTTTCGAAATGTCAATATCATGTAAAATTTGAGCCCCAATTCCGTAATCTTTAGTATCAATAACCACTTTTGGAGCTTTCATGGTACCCTGTGATTGTAATGCTTTTAGTTCAGAGATACGGTTTAACAAGTTTACAGCCTGCATATCCTGATTAATAAATATAACAGCACCTTTTCCATCTTCATTGATGATCTTAAACATATCGTCTAATTGCTGGTCAGCATTATTGGTTAAGGTACCCAGTAAATCATTATTAACCTGAGAAGAATGAATACGCGTTAATATTGGCTCTCCTAAATTCCATGTTCCTTTGGTTAACGCAATATGTATTTGTTTGTTGGTTGTTTGTTCGTAAGCTCTTAGTCTGAAAGTTCCAAAACGGGTTTCTATGTCGAAATCTTCTTTTTTAACTATAAGACTGTCATGCTGCATTCTGTAGGCAACTAAATCTTCAATTGAAACTAATTTTAAATTGAATTTTTTAGCCACTTCTGCTAATTGGGGCAAACGTGCCATTGTTCCGTCTTCATTTAAGATTTCACAAATAACCCCGGCAGATTTAAAACCTGCCAATCTTGCAAAATCTATAGCGGCTTCTGTGTGTCCGGTTCTTCTTAAAACACCTCCTTGTTTGGCTACCAATGGAAAAATGTGTCCGGGGCGGGCTAATTCGTGTGGTTTGGTATTTGAATCTACTAAAGATAAGACTGTTTTTGCCCTGTCAGCGGCAGAAATTCCTGTGGTAACCCCATTTCCTTTTAAATCAACAGAAACTGTAAAGGCAGTTTCCATATGATCGGTATTATTGGTAACCATTGCGCGCAAATCAAGTTCTTTGCAGCGGCTTTCAGTAAGAGGCGTGCAAATTAATCCGCGACCGTGAGTAGCCATGAAATTAATCATTTCCGGTGTTGTTTTTTCGGCTGCAGCCAAAAAATCTCCCTCATTTTCACGATCTTCATCATCGACTACAATGATTATTTTACCCTGACGAATATCTTCTATAGCTTCTTCAATGGTATTGAGTTGTATTTTTATTGTTGACATAATTATTCTGGGTTTTGAGAAGGGAAAAACCTCTCGGAAATTTTTTGAAATATATTTTGAATAGGAGTGGTGATAACGTCAAAATTGATTAAACCGTTATCATTTGTTGCCCTGTAAGTTAATAAAACTGCAAGAGGCAATAGTATAAACGAAGACATCCAGGCTCCAATAAAAGGTGTCATTCCGCCTTCTTGAGAAAGTCTTTTTCCAAAAGTATTGATAAAATGGAATGTGATAAAAATTAAAACAGCAAATACAATTGGTAATCCAAGCCCTCCTTTTCGGATAATGGCTCCTAATGGTGCACCAATAAAAAACATTAAGAAACAAGCAAAGGCAATTACAAACTTTTCGTATAAAGCTGTCAAATGCTTATTGATGTCACGCTGTTTATCTTTTAATTCTTTCTGTGTTGATTCTATAGAGTAAATAGTACTGGTCATATTACTCGCAGCCATATCTAAAATCCCCTTTTTTTGTTTATTGTTATAAAGTGATAAAAGGTTATTAGGTAATGATTTTTTCTTTTTTTCTTTGTTGATTGTAACTAAAATAGGTTTTGAGATGCCTACTCGTTGATTTATGTTTTCAGCAAAAGAAATGACTTCATTATCTCTGCTCTTGTTTAACGAGTCAAGAGTGTAACGCAATTCATTAATATTTAGCATACTGCTTGTACTGTTAATACTTTCGTTTTCAGTATCTACCTTGTTTAATTCTGATAAGTCAATATTGATGATTTGTGTTTTAAATGCTCCTTTTATAAAAGGCAACTTAGCTCTGTCTTCGTATTTTTTTGGAGTTACATCCTGATAATAATAGCCATCATTAAGTACCAATTTCAAAATACTGGATTTTTCACTACTTATCAATTTTCCTTTCTTTGCTTTGATAACTGTTTTGTTTTCACCTGTATTGGTTGGTTTTTCGTGAATGGTAACCCCTGTTAGAATATTGCCATTTTCACCGGATTTTTTATTTACTTTAATGTTGTAAAAACCAACATCATTAAACTGACCTTCAGCAATTGCCATAGCGGGTTTGGCCTGGGCAATATTTTTTCGGAAATTAATAAATTTATATTCGGCAAAAGGAATAACGTTGTTGGAAAACCAAAAAGCAACGATACTTAACAGGAATATAAAGATGATTAGAACCCGCATTGCTCTTTGCAATGATATTCCTGAAGATTTCATGGCTGCGAATTCATAATTCTCAGCTAAGTTTCCAAATGTCATAATTGAAGCTAATAAGACCGATAATGGCAAAACTAACGGAATTATGCGGGGCATTGAGAAAAGCAGGAATTTTACAACCAATATAAAGTCCAGATCTTTACCTGCAAGTTCAGAGATAAAGAGCCACACAGTTTGAAGTATGAAAATAAAAAAAAGGATTACAAATACCGTAGTAAATGTAATCAGGAATGTTTTTAATAAGTATTTGTCTAAAATTTTCAACCTTGTAATTAATCTAATTTATTGATGTAGTACTTTGGATATTTACTCGCTACAAATGTAAATTGATTTTTTGATAAAGGCTGATTGGTTTTAAAAGAATTAACGGTTAAAGTTGTTTTTGTACCATTTTTTCCTGTTTCAATTAAATTATAGATGTGTTTTGTCTGTACATCAATACCCAATAAGATCTCTTTTCGCTGATCTTTTGTATTTGTAGGTGCTAATTTAATGTATTGAATTTTTCTTCCCTTAACATTTTGAACAATATCCATATTGTATTTGTATCCGGAATTGAAGAAAGTAAGCATTTTTGAAGGTGTTATGGCATTATCGTCTTTTTCATTTACTTTAGAAATAGTAACTTCTTCATCTTCAGGAACAATTGTGTAGGTTTTTTGGCCATCAAATATTTTGGTTACACCCATAAAATTCAATACATACTGATTGCCTTTCATGATTACATTTCCTTTGCTGTCCTGATTAATATTTTCTTTAGCATTGTTTAAAGAATATTTAAAATCGATAGTAATATTATCGTAGCTTTTTATTTTAGCAGTTACTTGGTTCAATAAATCTTTGGCCTTTTTATCCTGAGCCTGAATAGAGGTAAAGCTCAAAAGAAGTAAAATAGCCATTTGAAGAACTCTTTTACTTTTTTTTGTGATAAAATTGTGGTTGATTTCCTGAATTTTTGTTCTCATGATGGGGTTAATTTTGTTCATTATTAAAAAATTGGTCAAGAGCACTTAAATCTAAGATGTTTACACTACGTGCTTTACTGCCTTCAAAAGGCCCAACAATTCCGGCTGCTTCCAGCTGATCTATTAGACGTCCTGCTCTGTTGTAACCCAGTTTTAATTTTCTTTGCAATAATGAAGCTGAACCTTGTTGCGCATTGACAATAATTTCTGCAGCTTCTCTAAATAAAGTATCTCTTTCGGAAATATCCATATCAAGATTAATGCCAGTTTCTTCGCCAACGAACTCAGGAAGCAAATATGCCGTAGCATACGCTTTTTGTGAACCAATAAAATCTGTAATTTTTTCGACTTCCGGAGTGTCAATAAAGGCGCATTGTACACGAACCACATCGTTTCCGTTAGTATATAATAAATCTCCACGACCAATTAACTGATCGGCACCCTGAGTATCCAGGATTGTTCTTGAGTCAATTTTGGAAGTTACTCTAAAAGCAATTCTCGCAGGGAAGTTAGCCTTAATTAAACCTGTAATAACATTTACAGAAGGCCTTTGTGTTGCAATAATTAAGTGAATACCAATAGCACGGGCTAATTGAGCCAGACGGGCAATCGGAATTTCGACTTCTTTACCGGCAGTCATAATTAAATCGGCAAACTCATCGACTACCAAAATAATATAAGGTAAAAAGCGATGTCCGGCTTCCGGATTTAGTTTTCTGGCTTTGAATTTATCATTATATTCTTTGATATTTCTAACCATTGCATCTTTCAATAAAGAATAACGATTATCCATTTCGACACAAAGTGAGTTCAATGTATTGACTACTTTTGCGTTGTCTGTAATAATAGCATCTTCAGTATCCGGAAGCTTGGCTAAATAATGTCTTTCAATTTTATTGAATAAAGTAAGTTCTACTTTTTTAGGATCGACCAAAACAAATTTTACTTCGGCAGGATGTTTTTTATATAGAAGAGATGTTAAAACTGCATTTAGTCCAACCGATTTTCCTTGCCCGGTAGCACCCGCCATCAATAAGTGAGGCATTTTGGCTAAATCGACAACAAAAGTTTCGTTTGAGATGGTTTTTCCTAAAGCAATTGGCAATTCCATTTCAGCTTCCTGAAATTTAGCAGAACCAATTACACTTTTCATAGAAACCATAGTTGGGTTTTTGTTCGGAACCTCGATACCGATAGTCCCTTTTCCGGGAATTGGCGCAATAATACGAATTCCTAATGCTGAAAGTGATAAAGCAATATCATCTTCTAAACTTTTGATTTTAGAAATTCTGATTCCCGCTTCCGGTACGATTTCGTATAAAGTTACCGATGGACCAACGGTTGCCTTGATTTGTGCAATTTCAATTTTGTAGTTGCGGAGTGTGTCTACAATTTTATTTTTGTTTTCCTCTAATTCTTCCTGATTGATTGTAATTCCACCTGTCGAATATTCTTTTAAGAGATCAATCGTTGGGAACTTATAATTCGATAAATCTAAAGTCGGGTCAAAAAGCCCAAAGTCGGCAACCAGTCGTGAAGCCAGGTTTTCTTCGATAATATCTTCCTCTTCCGCTTTTTCAATGACAAATTCTTCAGTGTGCACCGGCGTTTCTGATACCGGATTTATATTCATTTGAAGCGGCTTCAAAATTGGATTTAAATCGATTTCTGATGAATTTGAAATCGTAGGTTTTAAAGCTTCTTTGTTGATTTCGAATTGAGAAACATCCGTTTTTAAATGTATGTCATCTAACTCTTCATCATTTTCTTCAATGGCAAATTCTTCTAAATTATAGGCACCTTGTGTTTGTTGAGATGTGTTTATAGAACTCAATTCTGATTTGATTTCATTTTTAGTTGAGTCAAAATAGGATTGAATTTTTTCCGGAGATAATTTAATCTTGAAAATCAAATACACGATTAACCCAAAAAGCAGCACTAATAAAGTTCCTGTTTTTCCGATATAATCCTGTGAGAATAAATTAAGTTCGTAACCAATAGTTCCTCCCAATTCAGGTGCAGATGTAGCAAAGAATCCAAATAAAACAGAAACAATAATGATAGCAAATAAATCCCAAAACCAAATGTTTTTTAATTTGCCGGTGGAAAGTTCCAACGCAAAAAACATTCCGGTAAGGAAAAACAAGCGCACAAAAATAAACGAAGCTATTCCGAATCCTTTATATACTATCAAATCGGCAAGATACGCCCCAAATTTCCCTAGCCAGTTTTGCACAACCTCAGAACGGTCGCCAAGCTGACTTACGGCACTTTGATCAGATTGTCCGTTGATGTAAAAGGAAATAAATGCAACTAATAGTGCAATAGAAAACAGTACCAAAAGACAGCCAAAAACAAATTTTTGTTGTTTGGTAAGCTTCCAGGATCTTTTAGTCTCAGTTTTGGTTTCGTTTTTTTTGTTTAAAGTTTCTTTTTTGCTTGTCTTCGCCATTTTTACGTCTCCTGTTGCCTAAATAAATTTTGGTATATAAATAATTAAGCCTGTTGCTATTGCTGTAATTGCAGCAAAAAATACCGCTCCAGCCGCAATATCTTTAATAAATCCGATTCTTTCGTGATAATTTGGGTGAATAAAATCGGCTACTTTTTCGACAGCTGTATTCAGACCTTCTATACTTAGTACAAGACCAATTGCCAGGGTTTGAAAAAGCCATTCTTCATGAGAAATATGGAAATAAAAACCGGCAATAGTCATTATAATTCCTAACGAGAATTGTACCATGACACTATGTTCGGTGGTTATCAATTTTAAGGCGCCTTTAAAAGCGTATGTAACGCTTTTAAGTCGGCCTTTAACAAAAGTATTGTCTTTTTGGAATTCCATTCTTTAATTATAGTGCTGCTAAAGCTGCTTCGTAATTTGGTTCGTTTGCAATTTCGGCAACTTGTTCCGTATGCGTGATTTTTCCGTTGGCATCAACAACAATAATTGCTCTTGAGTGTAAACCTGCTAAAGGTCCGTCAACGATTTCTAAACCGTTTTGTTTACCAAAATCACCTGCTTGAAAATCAGATAGATTAACTACGTTTTCTAATCCTTCAGCACCGCAAAAACGTTTTTGGGCAAATGGTAAATCTCTTGAAATACACAAAACAGTTGTATTTTCTAAATTACCTGCACTTTCGTTGAATTTTCTAACAGAAGTTGCACAAGTTCCTGTATCAACACTTGGAAAAATATTCAAAACTAATTTTTTTCCTGCAAAGTTGCTTAATGAAGCTATTGATAAGTCATTTTGTACTAATTTGAAATCAGCTAATTGTGAACCAACTGCTGGTAATTCGCCTGATGTATGAACCGGATTTCCTCCTAATGTAATTGAAGCCATGATTTTTGTTTAAATTAATGAGGTTCAAAAGTAAGGATTAAAATTTGAATCTAAAAGTATTTGTTACGGGTTGTGATGACAATTATGTGAGTTTTAAGATAACGGAAAATTGTGAATTTTAGTATTTTCCAATGTCAGTCTGAGCGGAGTCGAAGACCTTAATTCGTACTAAAGCCTTCGACTCCGCTCAGGGTGACAATTGTGTTCTCTTTTCCTATGTTTTTCTTCGCGAGAGGGATGGGAGCAAGCTACCGAAGTAGCGCGTACAGCCCGACAGCATTAGGGAAAGGGGCGAGTGGAGACAAAGTTAAATAGCCCCTTTTTCTAATGGTGTCTCGTCCTTATTATTTTAGGGATAGATTTTATATTTTGTTGCAGAGTTTGGATATAAATCTTATATACTTGATACATTCTTAACACATTTCACAAAAAAAAAGCGTCTCTTGATTCAGAAACGCTTGAGTTTTTTTTGAAAGAGGCCGATTATTTATCGATTGAACCTAAAACACGTTTCATAAACGCATTTAAAGCTTCTTTTTTATCCGTGCCCTGAGTTACCATTTTATGTACTTCAAGCGCACCGTACATGTTTGAAATCAATTCGCCGATTACATCTAATTCTTCGTCTTTTAAAGACGGAATTTCGGTCATAGCTTCAAGAACTTCAATTGTTTCGATGATATAATCCTGATCGTTTTCTTCGATAAATTGGGTCAATTGCTTTATTACGGGTAATTTCATTTTTTAGATTTATAGATTACTGGATAATTCGATTTTTAGATAAGATTCGAAAAATCTAACAGTCTAAAAATCTAACGATCGATTTACGCAATAGCGTTTACCAAATCGATTAAAACTTCTTGTTTGTTGGTTTGGGTTTCACCAACTAATTGCCCGTTTACAAAAGTTGCAAAAGTAGGCAGGTTGCTTACGTTGGCTAATTTTCTTGATTCAGGAGAATTTTCAGCATCAACCAAAACAAAAGTGATAGCTTCATTTTCTGTTGCTAATTTTTTGAATTTTGGTTTCATAATACGGCAATTTCCACACCATGAAGCTGAATATTGTACTACTACTTTTTCGTTTTTAGCAACTAAATCTGCTAACGTATCTTCGTTTAAGTCGATTAACATAGTTTTTGTTTTAAGGTTCTGAGGAACTGAGGATCTAAGTTGCTAAGGTTTTTAGCTTTTTTTTCAGTCTCTTTTGAATATTTTCGGAAGTAAGATTTTAAGTTACTAAGGTTTTAAGAAAAAATCTTAGAACCTTAGCATCTTAGTATCTTAGAACCTTTAAAAGGAATTAGTTCGCGCTCAGGTACTCAGCAGTACTGATTCTGTCAGCGCTCATAGCTTCTTTTCCGGCTTCCCAGTTTGCAGGACAAACTTCTCCTTTTTCCTGAATGTGTGTGTAAGCATCAACCATTCTTAAGTATTCGTTTACGTTACGGCCTAATGGCATATCGTTTACACTTTCGTGGAAGATTTTTCCAGTTTCGTCAATTAGGTAAGTAGCTCTGTAAGTTACGTTTGAACCTTCGATGATTACTGAATCAGTTTCTTCGCTGTATTCTGTAGTTTCAATGTCTAAAATCCCTAAAATGTTAGATAAGTTACGGTTTGTATCAGCAAGGATTGGGTAAGTTACACCTTCGATTCCACCGTTATTTTTTGGAGTGTTTAACCAGGCAAAGTGTACTTCGTTTGTGTCACATGAAGCTCCAATTACGATAGTATTTCTTTTTTCAAATTCTGGTAATGCAGCTTGAAAGGCGTGTAATTCAGTTGGACATACAAAAGTGAAATCTTTTGGATACCAAAACAAAAGAACTTTTTTGTTATTGTTTACTGCTTCTTCAAAAATGTTGATTTTTAAATTATCACCCATTTCTGAGATAGCATCTACTGCAATACTTGGGAATTTTTTTCCTACTAAAGACATATTTTTCGTTTTAAAGTTAAAAATTTATTTCGGTGCAAAAGTAGCGTATAAGTTAGTGTACTTACAATAAGATGTAATTATAAATATTTATTTAGTAATAATTTTTAGTTATACTTTAAAACGAATTTATTGTAAGTTATTGAATTTCAATATTTACAGGAAGACTTCCGTGGCAATCAGTATTTTCAAGAAATTGAATTCCTGCTATTTTTTGAAATTCTTCAAAATCCTGATACACCTGAATTAATCCTGAGGCTTTTTTAAGATTTGGAATTAGTGGCAAAACATACGGATTCCCGAAAACGTAAATGATGCATTTTTTAGTTTGTAGTAAAACTGAAAGTAAATCTAAAATTTCATCATTTATTTCGAAATTATTTGCTGGCTTTGCTTTCGGAACAAATAATGAAATGATTATGGTTTCGAAGTTTTTCAGTTGCTTTTTAATAGTTGAAACATCTGAATTTTCTAAGTTTTCAAAAGCAAATTCGGGAGAATCTAATTTTGGATTTAATGTTTGGAAGAAAGTATTCTGCGTACTTTTATACAAACTCAGTTTGGCTAACTGATTATTTTTATGCGCTTCAAAAACCAGTTCAGTATTCGAATTATCAATTATTTTTGTAATTGCATTTTCAGCAATTTCAAGATTTAATTCTGATGCTTTTTCAAAATTTAATGTTCCGACTGCTGCAAAAGAATTATTTAAAAGTCCCACTTTTTCTTTGGCTTTCATGATTCTGTTGAAGCTTTCTTCAATGCGTTCCGGTGAAGCATTTTTAAGAATGGTCTCAATTCCTTCAGGAACATTTTCAGCAAAACATAAAACATCATTTCCGGCGTTGAAAGCTTCCCATTCCAGTTCACCTTTGGTTTCGTATAATTTCGAAACGCTGTGCATGTTCAGCGCATCAGAAATTACTAATCCGCTATAGCCTAATTTCTCGCGTAAAAGTGTTTCTATAATCGGTTTTGATAAAGTAGCAGAAGTATCTTTTCCGTCATTTAAGCTCGGGACAGCCAAATGTCCAATCATAATCGAATCGACATTATTTTCAATTCCCTTGATGAAGGGATATAATTCGTTTTCCATTAATTCTTCTAAACTCTCCTTTAAAACCGGCAATCCCAAATGCGAATCGACATTCGTATTTCCGTGTCCGGGAAAGTGTTTCAGGCAGCCTAAAATCCCAACTTCCGACATTCCTTTTAAATATTCTATGGCAAAATCAGCAACTTTTTCTTTGTTTTCACCAAAAGAACGATATCCAATAACCGGATTGTTTGGATTGTTGTTTATATCTGCCAAAGGTGCTAAATTATAATGAATTCCGGCGGCTTTAAGGTCTAAGCCAATTTGCTTTCCAACTTCATAAACCAGATTCGATTTATTTTCAGGCAAAGCACCAAGCGTAATCGCATACGGATATTGCGGTGTTTTTTCGATACGCATAGCTAAGCCCCATTCGGCATCGATACTTATTAAAAGTGGAGTGGAAGCACATTTTTGATAACGAATAATCAAAGCTTTGATTTTTTCGTAGCTATCATCATTAAAAACGATTTTTTTCTTGCTTTCGTAGTTGGTAGCTGCGCTCGCACGACTATGAAAAAAGGTTAGTCCGCCAATATTGTGTTCTTTGATTAAACGTTCGGTTTCCTGAATGTTTTCTTCGGTATCGTTTATAAAAACAGCTGGGAAAAAGAATTGTCCCACTTTTTGTTTTAATGCTTCGGCTGTCATTTTCATTATTATAAAGTCTTTTTCATACAGACACTATTATCCATTTCTTCGTAAGGAGGATAATTTTGAATTATGGTATAGCCTGATTTCTGATACAAAGAAATTGCTTCTGGTTGTTTTTTTCCTGTTTCCAGAATAGTATAGGTATAATTTAGTTCAGCTGCCCAATTTTCCAGTTCTTTTAAAACGGCAGCAGCAATTCCTCTTTTTCGGTAATCAGGATTTACAAACATGCGTTTGACTTCTACCGTATCTGATTTTTTTTCCCTGAATGCTCCACAACCAACGGCAACATCATTTTCATAAAAAACGATGACATGTTTTATTTTATCAATTTTATTAAACTGATTATAAAAAATGTGATCTTCTCCATCCCTGATTTTTAAATCCTGATCTAATAAAACTACCAGATTTATAAAATCAATATCGTCAGAGTTGGTTCTTTTTAAGCGGGTCATGATAAATACTATGAAATTTATTTTTACTTAAGTTTGCTTTTCTTTTGTTTGGCAAGCTGTGTTTTAGTGTGCAATGCTTTTTCCAGTCGGTTTTTAAATCGGAAGAGTTTTGGTAATCCTTCAATTCGGTCTTCGATTGTAATTTCTTCAAAAATGATAATGGCTTTTTCTAAAACCCGGATTTCGTTATCGATATCGTTTTGATTTTTGTAGATCGTGGCTAACCGATCGTAAGGATGGTTTCCTTTAAAGCTTTCCTCTACATTCTTCTCATATAATTCAATTGCTTCTTTAAAATTCCCTGTTTTTTCGAACTCAGCTCCTTTCAGGTTTCGTTCGGACTGCAAATTCTCATTGATTTCCATATGTAAGATGTTTGATTTGGGGTTAAACTTCTTCTTCAGATTTTTTCCCAAAATCTTTCGGGAAAATTAAAAAACGTGATAAAATAATACCAGGAATTGTAGCCAGAAATACCCAAATAAAGAAATTTCCGTAGCCTAAATATTCCTGTATATATCCGCTGGCCATTCCGGGCAACATCATTCCCATCGCCATAAATCCGGTTGCAAGAGCGTAATGTGCGGTTTTTGATTCTCCTTCAGCCACATAAATTAAATACATCATGAAAGCTGCAAAACCAAAACCGTAACCAAATTGTTCGATAATTACAACAGCATAAATATAGTAAATGGAAGCCGGATGAAAATACGCTAATAAGATAAAACCAATTATTGGCAAGTGCATGGTTAAAATCATTGGTAGCATCCACTTTGTCAAACCTTGTTTTGAGATAGCAATTCCACCAAGAATTCCGCCTAAGGTTAAAGCGATTAATCCAAAAGTTCCATAAATCAAACCGATGTCCTCGGTTTCAAGTCCCATCCCGCCTTTTTTAATTGTTTTTTGATTTCCTTTATTAACAATCAATAAATCTACAAAGTCAATTCTGGCCTTATTTGCATTTTTATATTCTGCTTTATCTTTATTTTCTACTTCTGTCAGTGGTTTTTTTTGATTTCTCATTTCCACTAAAATGGGAAGTTTAGAATAAAGTAGCTGTAGTTCTGAATCGGATAATTTTTCTCCGTTCTTTACTTTTGAATTATATATTTCCAAAGCTTTTGCCTGACTTTCGTCTGATCCGGTTTCAACTAGTTCATACTTAATCGGATCTACTAAAAATGGAGTCAACATCTTAATTAATTGCGATTCCCCTAATCTGAATAATAAGATAAAAGAAAGGACCAGGATAATTTGTTTTTTTCTGAAGAAGCTTGCAAAAATGCTTGCAAAACTTTGTTTATTAGTATCTATAGGTTTTTCGCCTGCGTTTATCTCGGTTTTCGGTGTCGAGAAAAAATTGTAGACCGTTATAAAAGTCATTAACAAACCAACAGCAATCATGGTATAAGACCAAGCTTTAGTATTGTCGCCGTATTTGTGTTCCAAATATCCCGCTAATAAAACAATTAATCCGTTTCCGGCCAACATTGCGAGTCTATAAAAGGTACTTCTGATTCCGATAAAAAAAGATTGTTGATCTTCGGGTAAAACCAATAAATAAAAGCCATCGCTAGCAATATCATTAGATGCTGAAGCAAATGCGGCAACCCAAAAAATAGCCAGGGTCATCATAAAAAAAACGCTTGTTGGAATGGTAAAACCGACTAATAAAAAGGCAATAGAGATAAGCAATTGCATCGATAAAAACCATTTTCTTTTAGTTCCGAATAATTCAATAAACGGACTCCATAATGGTTTGATTACCCAAGGCAGATATAATAAACTGGTATAAAGACCAATGTCTTTGTTAGAGATTCCAAGTTTTTTGTACATGATAACCGAAACGGAAATGATGACAGCGTAAGGTAATCCAGACGCAAAATTAAGAAGCGGAATCCAAAACCACGGTTTATTATCTGTTTTCATTGGGTTGTGCAGGTGTATAGATTTTAAATGTCTTTTTCAGGTCAATAATTGTTGGAATACTTTCGTTTGCAAAATAATCAATAAATGTGACAGCGCAAGCTTTATAAAGTTTCATTTTTTCGGCAGGGAGTGATAATGAGATAGTTCCTGTATTATTTTCGTCAATAAATATTTTATCTAAAATCTGACTTGGATCGTTGATATTTATTTTTGAAATATGTTCTGCTCCATAAACCACCATATAGCGCACTTTTGTATTGAATGGATATTTGATGTTGAGAATGTATTTTGAACTGAACTTCGTGCTGTCAATAATAAATTCATTTACAAAAGGAGTGTCAATAATAACACGTTTTAAATTTGGAACTGCTGCGGGTAATGCCGGATATTTATATTGATTTTCTTCTAAATGGCGAACGATATCAAAGTTTTTGTCCATGAACCATTTTGCACTAAAATAAGCGCTTCCGGATACATTTTTAAAGTTTCTGGCAAAATCAACCTGATTCGGAATTTCGCTCATAAAATTCCAGCTTTTATCACCGTCAGCCCTGATTTTGTAGGATGCATGCCCAATATAAACGGCAGTATTATTAGAATTTTCTGCCCACCATTTTACTAATTTTGAGTAAGAAGCTCTTGGGTTATTCATACTCCAGTACAATTGCGGCAGGATGTAATCGATCCATTTCTGGTCCATCCATAAAACAGGATCGGCGTATAAATCATCATAATTTGCTGTTGATTGTGTGTCTGAACCTTTTGGATCTACTGATTTATTTCTCCAAACCCCAAATGGGCTGATTCCAAACTGAACCCAGGGTTTGCTTGCTTTGATAGTCGTAGAAATGGTATGCACAAAATTACTGACATTTGCACGGCGCCAGTCTGCAATACTTAAACCTGCACCATATTTTTTATAGGAGGCTGTATCATTAAAAACTTTTCCGGGAACGGCATACGGATAAAAATAATCATCAAAATGTATGGCATCAATATCATATTTATCGACAACTTCTTTGACAACTTTAGTCAAATGTGTCTGAACCTCAGGCAATGCAGGATCGTAATATAACCTTCCTCCATATTCGATCATCCATTCCGGATGTTTAAAAATGTCGTGAGTCGGGCTTAGAAGGTTTTTGTTTAAATCGAAAGTGGCACGATACGGATTCATCCAGGCATGAAATTCAAACCCTCTTGCGTGCGCCTGTTCGATCATCCATGCCAATGTATCATAATAAGGACTTGGGGTTACACCTTCTTTTCCGGTTAAAAAACGCGACCATGGTGCCAGTTCTGAAGGATAAAAAGCATCACCAACACTTCTGACCTGTACAATTACGGCATTAAAGTTTAGTTTTTTATAGGCGTCTAAAATTTCAATATAATCAGCTTTTTCTTTTTCAACACCATCAATACCGGTTTTTGGCCAGTCAATATTTACCACGGTTGCAATCCATACACCCCTAAATTCATTTTTAGGATGTTTTGCTTTTTCCTGCGAATTGACATTCCATCCAAAGAAAAATAAAAATATGATAGAGAATAATAGGTATTGATTTTTATGCATTGTAATCTTTTTTAACAGAAATCAAAAATAGTTTTTTTAGCTGACTATCGTAAATAATTCAGAGATTATAATTTAAAACGCTATTTGTTTGGTTTTCATGTAATGGTTCTGTTTTTTATTAAATAGTTTTTTTGCCACGAATTGCACGAATTTTTTCGAATTATTTTTTTCTGCTATTATGTATAAATTAGTGAAACTTATTTTAACACATAGTAACATAGTTTTCTTTGTCGTTAAAGGCGTTTCACTTGTTTAAATGCACATAAGCTATGTGTAAAAATCTGGATTTTTTTAAGAACATCTTTTTTAAAATTTAATCTATTGTATCTATGTGTTTAAAATTTTAAGTTCCTTTTTAACACATAGACATATTTTTTGTCGTTAAAGGCGTTTCACTTGTTTAAATGCACATAAGCTATGTGTGAAAATCTGGATTTTTAAGAACATCTTTTTTGAAAACTTAAATCTCTATGTTCCTAGCCTGTGCTGAGCGGAGTCGAAGTGTGTTTAAAAATTAATCCGGAAAAGAAATTTTACCCATTGTCACTGATGGAATTCCTTTGTTTATGCCAAAATTATAATCTCCGCCGGCAACCGTTTCATTGGCTAAAATAGCAAATAAGACTGCCTCTTTGGCATCGCTTAAAATGCCCAAATCATCACTTTTTTGAAATTTGCAAAGCAGCAGTTCTTTTAACCAATTCACCAATAACGGATTGTTTGCACCTCCTCCCGACATATATATTGTAAAATCTTCAATTGGGATTTCCGTATTTTTTACCACAAATTCAATCGCTTCGGCAATTGTTTCTGCACTAAGCCGTGTTAAGGTAGCCAGCAAATCTGGTGCCGAAATATCGGTCAGGTTTGTTTTTGAAAGTGCTTTTTGTACAAATTCGAAATTGAATAATTCCTGACCTATGGTTTTAGGGAAACTTTTCGTGAAGAATGCATCGTTTTTTAATTCGGTTAAAAGTTTCTGGTTTACGGTTCCTTTTTGAGCGATTTCAGCATCTTTATCGTAACTTTTTTCAGGGAAATAATGTTTAGTGTAAATGTCGATTAGCGTATTTGCAGTTCCGGTATCAGTTACAAAAACATCTTCAGCATTTAGGGAAGCGGGTAAATAGGTGAAGTTCGCAATTCCGCCCATGTTGAGCATAATACGGTTTTCGCCTTTTTTGCTAAATAGTAAATAATCGCCGTAAACCGCCAAAGGTGCGCCCTCACCACCAGCAGCAACATGTTTTTGCCTGAAATCTGACAACGTGATAATCCCGGTTTTTATCGCAATATGATCGCCGTCGCCAATTTGTAAAGTCGCATTGGGGAATTTTTCCTGCTGATGTAAAAACTTCGGAGCATGCAAAACCGTTTGTCCGTGCGAGGCGATTAAGTCAACTTCTTGCGTGGGGATATTCCATTTTTGAAGACAATCGTTAACCATATTGGCATGCAGGATTCCGATCCATTCGTTTAACAAAGCGAAATGCTGAAAATCGACCGTTTTCTTGGCAAATACTTTATGGATTTCGGTTTTAATATCTTCGGTATAATTGATGGTTTCGAATTCCAGAATTTTTACGGCAGTATTTTCGCCTGCGCCGGAAACTTCGCAAAGTGCAATATCAAGCCCGTCAAGCGAAGTGCCGGACATTAAACCTATTATTTTTCGGGTCTCTTTTTGGGCGATTTCATAGAGAGCGCTTATATTTTTATTCATTAAAATGATGTTTTAAGGAAATGTTTTTTTGATAATGCTAAAATGGGATTTATTTGGATATAAATTTAGGGAAAATGAGGCTTTTTTTGCTTTAATAACAGGTATAAATACGTAGTTGTTTATATTGGCTAATTAATATTTTTGCGGTAATAAATTTTTTTGCCATTCCATAACATCTAAATACATACATGAGATCAATATTAGCCTGTGTTTTACATTTTTTATACTGGGTTTGGTTTATATATTTTGTTTTTTACATCATTCAGGAAATTATGACACTGAAACAAGTGGCAGTAGGGGAAAGGATAATATTTATGGCAATTTCTACTTTTATTTTATTTTTTGTTGGGCTTTTTTTGTATTTATTTACGCTTAGTTTTGAGATTTCAAATATGCTTAATAAGCATTTACGATCTTCCTCTCTGTTTTTTTGTTTTACTCTGATTGTTTTGTTTTTTCTTGTTTTAAGAGGAAATAGTTTGCTGCGTTTACAATATTGAGCTTTTAATTTTAAAGAGCGCTTATATTTTTATTCATTAAAATGATGTTTTAGAAAAGCAGTTTATTTGGATATAAATGTAGGGAAAAGTTGAGGATTTATTTGTTTTCTACTTTTTAAAACACGTAAAAATACTTGCTCTCTTTCTTTTATTTATTGTTACTCTTGTTTAACGTAAATTTTAGTAGAATATGGTTTTCCGTAAAAAAGATAATTATAGCGTACTGATATTTGTTGCATTATATAACTAAATACTTATACAACTAACTATGGAAAAAATAACCGTAAAAAAACTAATTGAATTTCGTGGAAAAAATGATAAAACTAAAATCACTTTAGTAAAAAATCTCAACAAGGAGAAGACGAAATCTGCGGATGGTTCTGGAGGGGATTATTGGATTAGTTGTCTAAGTGCAATTAGAAATACTTTCAAGTATGGGAATGCAAATTTGTTGGATGAGAAGATTGAGTTATTGGAAGATAAAATAAGAGTTGAAGAAGATAAAAAAAATAAAGATCAGTTTCAAAGAAATCTTGACATTGTAAATAATTTTAAGGATTATGATTTTCAACATTTAAAACCAAATGCTGATTTGACTTTTCTAACTCAACCAAAAGATCGAGCCATACTTAATATTAAGGGGTTTCCAATTGAAGCGAAACCCTGTCATATTTTTACGTTTTCAAATAACAATAGTGAGGAAATTGCAGGGATTTGGTTTGTGGCTCAAATAAATGGCTTCAAAAAGAGTGAACTAGGAATGTTTGCTGACATACTTTATCGATATTTAGATAAGCATTATTCAAAAGATTTTTATATAAATCCAGATTATTGTATTGCAGTTGATCTTTATAATGGACAAGAAGCAAACTATGCGGAAATACCAACTAGCGCTCGTTTGTCCACATTTTCTGGTGCTCGATTGCATCGAGTACCTACTTAAATTATGTAAACAAAATCGTAGCGTTTGCAACGCGGATAATTAAACCAAGCAACTTGTAAAACCGTTGCAGCTATTTTAAAAATCAATACCTTTAGGATAAAATCAATGTCTGGAAAATATAAAGTTATTGATAGTACGGTACCAACTTTTGTTACCATAACAGTTGTAGACTGGGTAGATTTATTTGTGAGGCCTGTCTATTGTAATATTTTAGATGATTCTTTAAATTATTGTATTAAAGAAAAAGGATTAAGTGTACATGCGTATGTTTATATGTCCAGTCACATTCATTTAATTATTACAGCAGCTGATGGTGAATTACAAAATGTTATTCGGGATTTCAAAAAATTCACCTCAAAGAAACTCATAGAAGCTATAAAAGAATTTCCGGAAAGCAGACGGGAATGGCTATTGCGAAAATTTAGCTATGAAGCCCAAAAATCAGACAGGGCAAAAAATTATAAGCTATGGAAAGACGGCTTTCATCCAGTTATATTAGATACTTTAGAAAAAATTGAACAACGTATAAACTATATTCATTACAATCCTGTAGAAGCTGAAATTGTTTTTCATGAAAGAGATTTTGTTAATAGCAGTTATAGAAATTATGAAGAAGATAACAGCGTTTTTTGCAATGTAACTATAGAACCTTTATGGTAATGTTATCCGCGTTGCAAACGCTCTGTTTAGTATTTAAAAGTAAGCAGGTACTCGATGCAATCGAGCACCAGAATTATCTGAAATGAATCA
>NZ_AKJZ01000013.1 GCF_000282055.1 Flavobacterium sp. CF136 | reverse complement strand
TCCGTCGCTGATGGAGTTGCATCACCATCTGCTATTGAATTTGAGTTTCCTTGTACATTTACTTCAGGATCAATACCTGTTCCCTGAATAGCAAAATCGTAAACAGCCTCATTTGAATCATTATTACTTATTGCTATTGTTGCTATTCTTGAACCACTTGCAGAAGGATTAAAAGTCACTTGAAATGTTGTTGTTCCTGATGGGGTAACACTCGAAGCAGGAGCTGTTGTCACTGTAAAATCGGCGGCATTTGTTCCTGAAATGGATACTGATGAAATTGTTAAAACACCCGGTCCTGTATTTTGAATCGTAAAAGTTCTCACAATAGTTCCTGAACAAATCGATTGACTTCCAAAATCAGTATGATCCGTCGCTGATGGAGTTGCATCACCATCCACAATACTGGTTCCGTTTCCTTTTACATTAATTTCTGGCGCCTGAGCAATAGCTAATTGCGCAGAAAATAATATCAATACAAAAGCTATTTTTTTAAGGAGTAATTTTGTTGTCATCTTTGATTTTAAAAAATTTGGCACAAAGATGATTCATTTATCTTATATATTAAAAATATTGAGAATGAATCTTTTTAGAAAATTATTAAGATATGACCTGATTTTCTAATTACGCTTTCAGCTTTTTCTTTCTCCCGACCGCGCAGATCTACACAATGATAGCAGAATTGGCTTGCAGCTCTGGAGACACCATAGGCCTTTTAGTTTTTTGCTTCGCTGTTTCCTATTTCCATTCCTTCAACTACTCAACAATTAAATAAAAATCCCGTATAAATACGCATGTTTTATCGCTAAAATAATCTTTCATTTGAGGTTAAATTATAAAAACAGCCCAAATGGAAGCCAAAATCAAAACCAGCATCGATCCGCACGATTTAGACATGATCTCCTTTAATTCAAACCAAAAGACAAGAGCCAGAAATGCCGTGTTAGCAATAGATGCAGCCATGCAGGAAAACTATTCGGACTTAAAATCAGAATTAATCGGGCATTTAAGCCCGGTGATTGTAGTGCAAAACGATGGACAGGGAGGGACTTTTACTTTGGTATATCAAGGCACACAGGAAACTGTTCAGCCGGTACCTCAGCTGTTTCAACTAGTTAAATCAGTAAGCCACACGCCTCTTGGTATTTATGTTATTATTGCACCTTATTTGAAACAGCCTCATGTAAAAGATTGGATTCAGCCTCTGGAAACATTTAAAGTGACGCTTCAGGAAGCTCTGAAGAACTTACCCGATGCCGAATTGCCGGGACTTGCATTGGCATCTTGTAAAAAAGTGCTCGATGGCGGTATTCAATTTATAAACGATTCTGTAAAAGCGGACCGTTTCAGTATTGAAAGTTTTCAGGCATTTACTGCTAGTGTCCAACAAGATATTCAAACCAATATGAGTTATGCTGCGAAAGCACAGGTTGATGGTGTAGAAGCTCTGCTGGAGCGCTGGCGCAAAAAATTAGGTTCGGAACAATGGGAAAAAACATATGCCATTGTTTTAGCCATTTGGACTACAGAATACTTAAATCAGAATTGGCTGATCCTAAAACATATGATGGATCCTAAAACGGTCGATACCCATTTGATCACCATAGGAATAGCCAGTTTTGCCGAAAATACGGTGGCTGTTGCTTTAGACAATCTGGCTCGTATTGTTCAGGACAACGTGGCAGCAGCCATGGTTTTTCCTCAGGATTCTGTGCTCGCTGATTCTCTAAAAGGACCGCAGGATTTGCTTTCTACAGCGATTGAGAAAATTATTGGCTGCCCACATGCTACTAAAATGACAAAATAAAGATTGAAGGAATTTTTTCATATGGCAGAAGGATAAGGGATTGGTGATTTGTTTTGTTTGAAACTAAATATTACTCTGTAAGTTATCTGCTTTGCCTCCTTAGTATTTTATCCATAATTTTTTTGTCTTAGTCTTAAAAAAAGAAGGAATTAAAAAAATAAAACCCGATCGTGCAGATCTACACAACGATAGCAGAATTACATTCTGTGCCCGCAAAATAAAGTATATAAAAAACACTTTTTATTATTCTGCGATCCAATTAAAAACAAAATTAGTCCGACAGATATCGGACTAATTTTAAATATTATATCAACTCATTACATGAATTTCTCAGGAATGTTGTGAATTTTATATCGCAAGCGGAGAGTCTTTTGTCAGTACCGGCCAAACTCCGGGACTAGGAAAACTAATTCCTTTATTTGAACCTCTTACGCTGGCATCTTGTCCAAAATAATACAAAGGCCATCCGTTGTAAGTCAATTGAGATTTACCAAATACAGTAATAACACTAAATTTAGATTTGTCAAGAACAGAAGGAACGACAATTTTATCTGTTTCATATATTGGCCAAACAGCATTGTTGGAAAAATCTTCTTTTGTGTAATTGTTCTTGTTGAAATTATCAAACTTAAAAGCATATAATGTTAATCCTTTTGCATCTGTAAAGTAGGTGGTTAAACCATCACCAACGGTGTAATCTGATTTGTAATTTTTGCCATCATGGCCTACAAGCTGGCTTCTTACAATCATAATGGAATAATCTGGTTTTGCAATAAACCAAACACCTCCAACTCCGTCTCCGGTCGTTTTACCGGCAGCTTCTGCTGTATTGGTTCCGTTAACATTTGGTGCATAATAGTACAATGGCCATCCTTTATAGGTTACTTGTTTTTTACCGGATGTAGTGGTTATAGTAGCAAAATCTGAGAATGTTAATCCTGCACCTAATTTATCGGCGCTTAGATTATCTAAATAAAATGGAGGCCAAACCAGTTCGCATCCTCCCGTACAGGTTACCTGATCTTTTGCATCTGTTGAAAAAAAGTATAAAGATCTTCCGTCCTTATCTGTGAGATAAGAACCTAATGTAGTACTTGTAGAAAGTGAAATCTCTTTTTTTACTTCCGGAGTTGGAGTTTCATTATTGTCATTACTACAGCTTAAGAAAAATGTTGTTGCTCCAAACACAGCTAAAGCGACTTTAATTTGTTTTAATTTCATGTTTTTTAAATTTAGTTTGTATTAAAAGGGGAAAAAATATACATTACCAGTATTGGTAAATTCGTTTATTATAATAATTGTATAAGGGAGAAGTTATGCTAGCTTTTATGAGCATTTTCTTCAATAATCAGATCTTTATTTTTACGAACTGTTATAAAAAAAGTTGACCTTATGGCCGGGTATCAAATTTTTTAGTGGAATCATGTTTTATTCTTTTGATAGGATTCAATAGTAAAACAGCCTTGATGCAGACTACCCTACCAAAGAATTATTATTTTATAAAAAAAGGAAGAATGGGATTTTTTATAATTCCGTATAAATAGCTTTAGAGAGAAATACTAAAGCTCACATTTGAAGCCCTTTGCCAGTAATTTATAAGAAAAAATAAATATATTTGAATAGAATAATCCGAAAAGATGTTATTGGACTCAAAGAATTTAAAATAAAAAATGGCTGCTAACAGCAAACAATTATGTGCTTGGATTTCCCTGCTCTACAAATAGATTATCACTACTTTGTAGCGAGTATATACAAGTTAGTGATCTGACTATGACACCCTCAAGATCAGACAGTAAAGATTAATGACAGATATGAATCCAGCGACTTTCCCAATTTTGACAACTGAAAGATTAACTCTCAGACAATTATCAATTGACGACCAGCAAGATGTTTTTACTTTGCGTTCTGACGCGGAAATAAACAAATATCTTGACAGAGAACCAAGCAAGACAATTGATGATGCAATAAATTTTATCAGCAAGGTTAATGATAACATTGAAAAAAGCAATACTTATTATTGGGCAATTACCCTGACAGACGCAAAAACACTTGTAGGGACAATTTGCCTATTTGACTTTTCAAACGAAAAAAATAGTTGTGAAATCGGATATGAACTTATGACAAAATTTCAAGGACAAGGAATAATGAAAGAAGCGGTTCAAGTAGTCATTGACTACGTGTTTCAGGTTTTAAAGTTCAAAAAAATACTTGCCTTCACACATTACGATAATCAGAATTCAACGAATCTTCTGTTAAAATTCAATTTTGTAAAATCATTAGAAACGGACAAAGAAAATCCTAACTTAAATATTTTCAATTTGATACAATAATATTGACAACAAAAAACCAAAACAGATTAATAGTAAAAGCTCAGCTCTCGGAAGTCTTCTCATCAACGAAAAAATACTATTATTATGTGCCGCGAAGATTCTTCTTAAGCGCTAATTTCAAGCTTATATCCTTTTCCGCGTATCACAACAATTTTGATATTAGGATCAAATTCCAGTTTTTTTCTCAGTTTTGATATAAACATATCGAGACTGCGTCCTACTATAACACCTTCATCTTCCCATATTTCTTTTTGCAGTCGGCTTCTCTCTATGGTCTCGTTGGGAGACAATGCGAAAATGAGCAATACACGGGTTTCCGTTCCGGTCAGGTCTATGGTATTTCCATTTATGATGAGCTTCCGATTCTTAGCATCGAACAACACGGAACCCAAAGGGAACATATTAGTATGCTTACTGTCAGGTAAAGCTCTTCGCGGCTTAGCAGATCTCAAAAAAATTAAACCAACAAATGCTAAAAATGACAGACTGCCCAGAAGATATGCATTCTTTGCTGTAATTATAACCGCTGATTTGAATTTGACGTTTATCATGTAACATGCTTTGGGTTGTCTTCTTCCTATACAGGCCACAATATCATCTTTTTTATTTTTGGATATGGCATATCCATAGGCTACACTGGAGTTACCACAGTTCAGAACGTTAACAACATAATCACGTGCGAGCGGGTCTTTGGCCAACAGACGCCGGGTAGTATTCACGAGGGAGTCCGGTTGAAAAGTAAGATCATTCTCAAACCTGATCTGGTATTCATTTTCTGCGATCTTTTTTACCGGGAGCACCCTTGATGTACTATCGCCCGACTGCAAAAGTAGTTCATGTCCAATCCTGCGAAGCAAAACTTCCCTTCTTGAGATATCAAAGTCGTCACTATCGTCCATACTGAAAGCCGCACAGATTACAGAGATAAACGAGAGTACTAATAATCCGAACAGGTATTTGCGTTTTCCTGAGAGGTGATTTCGAATAAGATGCATAGTGTCAAGTTTTTATTTACAAAGTTTACATTTTTATTTACAATCCAAATCCCTAAAGCCGAAAAATATCAAAGTAATTTTACTGAATCAATTTTGATAGCATATGAAAAATAAGAGTATGTCTTATCCAATCTGACTTATCAAGAGAATCTATATGTAATTTAATAAACCAACAAAAATTATGAAAAAAGTAATTTATGCGCTGATGTTATCACTGGTAGTGGTAAGCGGACTAGTATTTGCTAATCGTGAAATCAAGAATGAAACTTCTAAAAAGTCGTTCCCAAAACCGCTTTCTGCTGCTGAAAGGAAAGCCGAAATGAAAAAATGGGAGGCAACCCCTGATGGTATACAGTTCAAAAAATGGGAAGCATCTCCCCGAGGTAAAAAAGTGTATGCCGCTGAAGCTAAAATAAGAAAGCAGATAAGTGCTTTTACCAATATGGAGGGAGTTGTAACCTCTCTTTCTCTTCCGTCAGGATCAAGATTAGGTTTCGGAGTGATGGCCAGGATTAATGGTGACGATTATATTGTAAGATTTGAGCCGGAAAAGTCTCAACTTGAGCAATTGCATAGCCTGAAAGTTAACGACAAAATAATTATAAAAAGCCATAACGTATCGCACGCGCCCAAGTATTCATATCCAATAGTATCGTGCGACTATGTAGAACGAGATGGTAAAGTAATTTTTAAACGTGTTCCCCGCAAAGGCGGTTGCTGAGTAAATAATCAAACAGACGTACCAAAAAACAATATCAACTCTGATTCCCAAGGTATAAATAGACAACTTTGATGTCTTAAAAAAGAAACTTGGAAGCAATAAAGCAAACAAACAATTTGAAGATTTGTTGGCAAAATACGGAAAAACACGGTCTATTATCAATTAAATCTATGTTAAAAGTATACATGCATTTTAATATTAGTTTGAACTTTGTATAACTGTTTAACTAATAAAAAGATGATTATGGAAACGCAAATTATTGAACTGGAAAAAAAATATTGGCAGGGAATGGAAAATCATGATTATGAAACGGTAAAAAATCTTACTCATTTTCCTTGTATAATCGCCGGCAAAAATGGTGTACAAAGTGTAGATGAAGCCAATTTTAAAAAGATGTTTGAGTCAGGTGACGGCGATAAAATAAAAGTACTGAATTTTTCTGATGTCGAAACGCAATTAATTGTCGAAAATGCTGCTATAATAGCGTACCAGATAGAATTAGGAATAGTAGACGATAAACAAAAAGCACCTATGAAATGTGCCTGCACTTCTACCTGGACTATAGAAAACAATAATTGGGTTTGTGTACTTCATACCGAAGTTGAATTATCCAAGCAATAAATTGTAAAAATATTTATAGCAGTGCCCAATAATGCGCGAACGTCTTCTTCTGACTTCGCGCATTTTATATTCTTATAAATTCTAATCTGATAAAATATTATAAAAGTCTCCTGGTTTTAAACGACAGTTAATAGGAGAAGTAAACAAATATTCTTTGATAATTTTTAATCTTTTTTGGTTATTTTTGAAAATATATAAAACGAAACAAACCTTCGTGTATATATCCAAATTTGGGTAGATTGTCGCTACAAATTAGCGAGTATAAACAAGTTACTGGAGACTTGTGCCGAAATTACGCAGAAGAAAACAATTAGGAAATACGCATTTGTTTGCGCAGAAAAATATCAAAAGCAGAAACTTGAAAGTTATTTGCAATTTAAACCGAAAAACCCACAAGATACCCAAATTATGAAATTTACTTATAAATTGAAAATATTAATCTTTTGCCCATTTTTATTCTTGGCTTGCGATAATCCAAAGCCTAATTCAGAGTTTAGTCCAAAGTTTGAGCCTATATTTAAAGTTAATAATCAATTTGTTAATGTAGAAATACAAAAATTAATAAAAACAAAAAGTCTTTTTATAGAAGGATACAAAACTCGTGTAGATGATACTTTGGACATCTTTCTAACTGTTCAGCTGATAAATGTTGAAATTTTACCGAAAAATAATGATTCTTTAGTCGCTATTCAAAAAAAGGTAGCGAGCAAAATCAAAAATTTACTGGAAAACCCTTTACAATTCAAAGCATACGATGTTGCTATAATTCAAAGAGATACGGTCAAAAATCTTTTAGGAACGATGACTTCTGAAGAAGGACTTTCACATAATCGATTTAACGCAAGTGATTTATAAACTGCACACAACTGGAATCTGAAAAGCACAAACTTGAAAAGCGTTGCGCTTAAAATTGGATTTTGCCAACAGAAACGTGAAAAGTTTGCGATTTAATTGTAATTTCAACAAAACAAGCCCCCAGTAGCACACGCTACAAGCAAGCTGGGCAATTAGCTTAATTTGAAGATGATTTTGTATTTGACAAATTAGTATTTAACTGAAAGATTACAAATTTTAATCCCAGCCTGCGTGTAGCGCGAGAACGTTGAACCACTACTCAGAAAATATGAGAAAAATTGTAATTTTACTTCTGACAATTATCATTTCGATAGTTCTTGCAGCTTTATACGGAGCGATTCACGATCAAATTACTTATTCAATTTCATCGGAATATTTTACTGTGTTCAAGTTCGATCAATTTGGTTTTTTAGATTGGGGAAACAACAATCCAAGACTGACGACTGCGCTTATTGGAGTTTTAGCAACTTGGTGGGTTGGATTGTATATTGGAATATTTCAAGGTTTAGTAGGTCTTATTCACCAAAATCACAAGTTAATGTTTAGATATGCTATGAATGCGATATTTATCACTTTAGGCGTTACAGTATTATTTGGTATTTTCGGCTTTGTTTCGGGAAAATTAGACGCAGAAACTTATGAAAATTGTTGTTTTCCATATGATATTAAAGATGCAAAGAATTTTAAAATAGTTGGCTCAATTCATAATTATGGTTATGCTGGTGGAGAAATTGGAGCGTTTATTGGAGCTGCTTACCAAATAATTATGAGAAGGAAAAAAGCCGTCGTATAACAACTTCGAGTTTAATCTCGATAATCATTTACTTGGTCATTTAACTTTAACTCGAATAATAAACATTTTGTTATGAAGAACTTTATTGTAATTTTTAGAGAGCCAGACGGCAGAACTATCGAACATTCAGAGGAAGAAATAAAATCACATCAATTAAATTGGAAAAGTTGGCTTGAAAAAACTGGTAGTTCGGGCAAATTAAAAGGCGGCAGTGGCTTAACCCTCGATGGAAACATGATAACACAGGATGGTGTTATCCATAACAATATTCATACAGTAGGTAAAGAAATTATTGGCGGGTTCCTTCTATTAAATTGTGTCAATTTGGATGAAGCAACAGAAATAGTAAAATCATGTCCCATCTTTGAATTTGACGGTTATGCAGAAGTACGAGAATTGATTAATTGAGAAAAATAAATTTAAACTACACGACGGATAATCGCTCTTAACCAAAATTGCGGGATTTTCCACATACTGATGCGAGCATACCACTTGTGAACACAAAGAATAAAAAATAAAATCCAACAACAGTTTGCCAAAAGATATTTACAGAGATCGGTATTGTTGATTTAGATTGCGTTCACAAGCGAGACGCTTGCACCAGCTTGGGGAAGTTGGTTTTGTATTTGGGATGATTTGGCAAATCCGAATAATGGGCTTAATTTAGTACCAAACCCGCTGTAGTACCAGAACGTTAGTGGCAAGCGTAGAAACTCTACGGTAAATAAAAACTATGAATAAATCAGAACAAGAATTAGAAAAGCAAGAATCTGAAATTAGAAAAAACTTAGCTTATGTTTTTATACCAATTGTTATAATTCTTGTAATTATATTTATATACCAAAACAACTCATTAGACTACAAAAGAGAAAAATATCTGGAAAGCAAAAAAATAGAATTCAACGGAAAAGTAACTGCTAAAAAAGAAGATGGAGATTACACCAGAGCTCCAAGATTTATGATTTTGAATGACTACAATGAGATCAGAATTCCAAACGAAATTTATTACCAAATAAATGTTGGTGATTCAGTTTATAAAGAAAGAGGAAAAGATTCAGCATATTATTACTTGAAAAATGGAAAAGTACTAATACAAGACTGTAACGAATACATTAGAGAAGATTACCTAAAATTGAAAAGTAAAAAAAATAAAGAATAGATGCCAGCCAGTAACAGAGCTACAATGGATTTGGGTAATTGGCTTAATGGGGAAATAGTTTGTATTTGGAATGATTTGGCAATCCGAAAATAGGGCATAATTTAGACCCAAACCTGCTGTAGTACCAGAACATTGTGGCCAATTGGGTAGGCTTCGTGGACAGTGCTGTCAGGTTTGGACAAATTCGGCCGACAAAAAATTATAGAAATTTTATACATAGTTTATGGGACAAAATCAACCTACCACAGTAACTCCATTTCTTGTTGTAAAGAATGGGAAGCAAGCGATTGAATTTTACAAAGCTGGCTTAGGGGCAAAAGAGATAGTTCAATACAATATGCCTAATGGAAAATTGACGGCTAAGTTTGCCATTGACGGAGCAGAATTTTACTTAGGTGATGAAGAACCTGAATATGGTAACCTTAGTCCTGAGACAATTGGTGGAACTGCGGTTCGGATAGTATTGACGGTTAATGACCCGGACACAATTTTTTCAACTGCTTTGAAAGCTGGCGCATA
Source organism: Flavobacterium sp. CF136 (assembly GCF_000282055.1). Classification (GTDB taxonomy): domain Bacteria; phylum Bacteroidota; class Bacteroidia; order Flavobacteriales; family Flavobacteriaceae; genus Flavobacterium. The sequence continues at coordinate 19,941 of NZ_AKJZ01000013.1, read as the reverse complement.
TGAAATTTGCCCAGTTACAACGGAAGAAGACTGGCGAATAGGAAAATTGAAAGACCCATTTGGACATATTTGGGAAATTGGACGACCTTTAAATAAAACACAGGATTTTACTTCTTAATCAATCAAACTTTGATATGATAACTTTTAAAAACTCTATGATATGACAATTAGAAAATTCAGTTTCGTATTAATAATTATTTTAGCTTTTTCACTTGGATATTCCTTCAAAACATACACTTCACCAGACCAAAACGCTATTCGAAAAGTAACCGGAATAGGCGGAATTTTTTTTAAGTGTAAAGATCCAAAGAAGCTGAGAGAATGGTATAAAACTAATCTGGGATTGAACACTAACCAATATGGAGCTGTTTTCGAATGGCGGCAAGCTATTGATTCTACAAAAAAAGGGTATACCCAGTGGAGTCCGTTCTCAGAAAAAACTAAGTATTTTGAACCTTCAACCAAAGATTTTATGATTAATTACAGGGTTGAAAATTTATCGGCCTTGATAGAACAATTAAAGAAAGATGGTGTAACCATTACTGACGAAATTGAAATCGCTGAATATGGCAAATTTGTTCACATATTAGATTTAGAAGGAAATAAAATTGAATTGTGGGAACCAAATGACGTGGAATATGAAAAATTAGGAAAGAAAATGGGAAGCATAACAACAAAATAACCAGATAACACTAAACTACTATCTAGAATAAAAATTGCTGAATTTACAGGCTCGGAAAGTTCAAAATCACAATTAATTTTATCTTCACTGAAAGAACCCAGGCAACTTTTTAGCAGTTTTCCTTAGCCTGCAAGATGTTATAACCAATTATAAATGAAACGATTCAAAATAATTTTTATCTTTCTAAATTTCCTTTTATTGAATTGTAAAAACTCAGATAAAAAGAAAGTTGACAGTCGAAAACCTTACGAAATGACAGAAACTAACTTACTGAATAGAGTTAAACTTGCCATAAATCCAAAATTTCAGGATTGGGTTTTATTCAAAAATGGAACATATATAATCTTTGACAATGCAGACACAATTCCGAATTTAGAAAGTGAAGCAATAAAATCAATGAAAGAATTTGGACCTGTTTATATTGGAGGATCAGCCGGAGATTTTGGTGTTACACATTTAAATCAAACTGAAGGTTGGCTTGTATCTGGGCATGGATACGGAATGTATACTTATGTAAATCCAAACGAACTCAAATCAGAAAAACCGAATGATGTAGAAATTGGTTTATTTGGGCGTAATAAAAGAGATTTAGACAGTAAAGAACCAATTATAATACACATTAATCGAAAGGTAAAATAACCCCGGCTCTCCTACTTCTCATCAACAAAAAATACTCTAATGTACGAAGTCACGAGACTTCGCTCACATTGCAATAGCAGGCAACATTGGCAAAATTATTATTCATATTAAAGATTCTTGTATTTAAAGAAAAAATGCAAAGCGGATTCTAATAAGCGATAAAGTCATTTGGCCATTCGTAATAAAAAGCATAAAAACAAATTTATCGCATAAACCCGCCTTTAATTCAGAATGCTTGTTACTATTTTGCGGCACGCATAAACAAGTTAAAAAACATTTGGATTTGTGTAGGTAAAATATTTATCTTTGCGACTAAGATATTTAGACAATGAGCAAAAAACAACCGGACAATATCATCCAACAGTTCAAAATTACAAGCAGACAGTATTCTGATGCTTCAATTTTTATGCACGAAGCAATCGCACGAAAAGCAAAGTTAACAGGTTCCGATCACAAGTATTTAGGACTCATACTTCAACACAAAGAACTAACCGCAGGCGATCTCTCAAAACTGACAGGGCTAACAACAGGAGCAGTAACAGGTTTAATTGACCGTTTGGAGAAAAAGAAGCTTTTAAAAAGACAGTTCACCAAAGATGACAGGCGAAAAGTAATCATCGTGCCAAATGTGGAAAATAGCATACAGCTATTACAACCTCTTTTTAGCGAACTTCAACAAAGAACTGCAGATCTTATTGCTTCTTTTTCTATAACAGAAATACAATCTATTGAGCGGTATTTTATTGAAGCGACTACTATAATGAAAGAAATAACCAAAAATATCAACATCAAACAAAATGACTGAAATGGAGAATATAACAACAAGCTACCTGACAAGAGCAGAGACATGGCTTTGTATCACAACGCTAATTTACTTTTTAATGAATGGCGCACAGATTTTTGAAACTCTTATTCTTGTTCCCAAGTGGGCAGCTTCCCCACCAGACAACTTCGGTCTCTTATTAGACGGACGTGGAGTAAGCTTGAAAATATTTTGGATAGTTTTCCATTCACTGCACGAAATTACATTCATCCTTGCAATCATCTTCTGTTGGAAAATTGACCCTGTCAGAAATTGGCTTCTGATTTTATTTGCTATTCACTTTGCTGTTAGAGCTTGGACACTTTCCTATTTTGCACCTAACATTATCGATTTTCAAAAAATAGCAGAAACGCCATCACATGCAAAAGATCTGATAACCCGAACTTCACTTTGGCAGGCCCTCAACTACATTAGAGTTGCAATTTTCATTGCAGTTTCATTAGGATTCATACCTTTATGTATTAAGTTATTTAACTTGCAGCATTAACAAAAGACACCGAAACAAGCAAAAATAAAAGCAACAAGCTAAGCGATCATTGCTGACTGATTAGATTATCTTAGCGAAATGAAATTAAAGTATACAGAATATCTGACTGGAATAGGACCGAAACTGTTTTGGAATAGAAAAAAAAAGTAAAAAACAAATTTTAATTAGCCTTTTTTATTATTCTTAACTTTTATAGTTAATACGCAATGAGAACAATCGTTTTACCAATTCACATAAAACATGAATAAATTATAAAAGTATGAAAAGAACCGTTTTTGCAACAATACTTGCTGTTTTTGGCTTTGTTACCTGTTTTGGACAAAATTCTGACAGACAATGGCTCAATCAGAATTATGCCAATGATGAAAAAGAGTATCACAACCTTGACATCCATTTGCCCAATGCAGAGAAACCTGCCTATAAGGCAATAATTGTAATATACGGCAGTGCATGGTTTGGTAATAACCTAAAACAAACGGCGTTCGAAACTATAGGGAAACAGCTTCTCGAAAGCGGCTTTGCAGTTATAACTATCAACCACAGGGCCAGTTCCGATGCTGCTTATCCGGCTCAAATCAATGATGTAAAAGCTGCGATACGATTTATAAGAGGAAATGCAGTTAAATACAAAATTGATGCCTCATTCATTGGTATTACAGGTTATTCTTCAGGTGGGCATCTTGCGTCATTAGCAGGAACATCAAACGCTGTTAAAGAATTTACGGTAGGTAAAAAGACAGTTAATATTGAAGGTAATATAGGAAACTACACCTCCTTTAGCAGTTCTGTAAATGCCGTAGTCGACTGGTTTGGCCCTATTGATATGGCTCTCATGGATGAATGCAAAAGACCCAAAGACAAAAATTCTCCCGAAGCTGCTCTTATCAAAGGCAATCCGGCTGACAATCTTGATTTGATAGCCCTTCTTAATCCTGTCACTTTCATTGATAAAACAGATCCTCAATTTATAGTAATTCATGGCGAGGCCGATAATGTTGTACCCTATTGTCAGAGTGAGCTTTTCGCCAAAGCATTAAAAAAAAGAGGATTATTAACTGAGTTTATTTCTGTTCCCGAAGGCCAGCATGGCCCTGTTACATTCAATGACAGTACTTTTAAAAAGATGACCGATTTCTTCCTGAAAGAAGCCGAAAAAAAATAATAGTAACACATTCAGTATACCACCTGCTCTGTGAAGTCTTTCTGAAATAACAAATACTTAAAAGTCAGGATAAGTTATGTTAGCTGTGCGAAATCCTGGCTATTTTCAGGCGACAGAATGACTTAAAAAAGGAAAATCAATATTTCAAATTTAATTTATAAACAATAAAATATGGTGCCGATTAATGAACTTTTACTTTTTTCGCTGGCCGCATTTGTACTGGTAATCAGTCCTGGTCCAAATATGCTTTATTTGATTTCACGTTCTATTACACAAGGAAAAAAAGCAGGAGTAATATCACTTGCAGGAGTAATTTGTGGATTTTTATTTCATATTGCTATGGTTTCTTTTGGCCTGACTGCTGTACTTTTTGCCGTGCCAATAGCATATACGATTCTAAAAACTATTGGGGTCTTTTATCTTTTATATTTAGCATTTCAAGCTATAAGACCAAACAGCAAAGGGATTTTTGAGACTCAAGATAATTTATCAATAGACAAGCCATGCAAATTATTCAGAATTGGGTTTCTAACTAATGTTTTAAACCCAAAAGTTGCCGTTTTCTATTTGTCATTTTTTCCGCAATTCATAAAACCTGAATATGGTTCTATTTTTACACAAAGTATTCAATTAGGCATTACACAAATTTTGGTTAGTTTTAGTGTCAATTTCATAATCGTTTTAACTGCATCAAAAGTTTCAGGGTTCTTTTCAAATAATTCGGTTTGGATAAAAGCACAAAAATGGTTTATGGCTGGAGTTTTGACAGCTTTGGCAGTTAAAATGACTTTTACAAAGGCCAAGTAAAATATAAAAAAACATTATTTTAGCAGGAGCGTAAAACAAGTTGGCAGTAATGCTGTGACAAATCGCTTCAATCTTAGATTAATAATCAAAAAATAAAAATTATGAATCCGAAAATGATATGGTCAAATTTAGCCGTAAGCGATTTAGAGCGAACAACTAAATTTTATACTGAATTAGGGTTTAAACCCAACGGTAAGTCTAATGAATTGACAAGTTTTCTTATTGGTAAAAATGATTTTGTAATGCACTTCTTTTTAAAAGACATACTCAAAACCAGTATAAAAGGTGAAATAATCGACTCGCAAGTCTCAAACGAAGTTATATACACTCTTTCTGCTGAAAGCAAGGACCAGGTAGACGATTGGGCGAAAGAGGTTGAGAGCGCAGGAGGGAAAATTATTTCCGAACCGGAAGAATTTGGAAAAGGATATTACGGTTTTGTTTTTGCAGATCCTGATGGCCATAAGTTTAATGTTTTTTATATGAAAGGTCTTTAAAGGTGAACAAAGAAGCACGAACAGCTAAACACCTCGCCTTTAAACTTATTTTTTGATGAATAGAGAAGAAAAAATCAATCAGCTTCGTGAGAATACCGAATTTGATATTGTAATAATTGGCGGAGGAGCTACCGGACTTGGTTGTGCAGTTGATGCTGCCAGCCGTGGATATAAAACCCTGCTTTTGGAGAAGTACGATTTTGCTAAAGGAACCTCAAGCAGATCTACAAAATTAGTTCATGGCGGAGTAAGATATTTGGTGCAGGGCAATATTCATTTAGTTCGTGAGGCTTTGTTGGAACGTGGCCGAATGTTACGAAATGCACCCCATATTTGTCATAAATTAGGTTTTGTAGTACCAGTATATAAATGGTGGGACAAATGGTATTATGGTTTTGGCTTATGGATTTACGAGTTTTTATCGGCTAAATTCAGTTTGGGCAAAACAAAAACACTTTCTAAAGAAGAGACTCTAAAGCATTTGCCTGACCTGGATTCGACTCATTTAAGAGGAGGTGTCCTGTATTATGACGGACAGTTTGATGACAGTCGACTCGCAATCAATCTGGCACAAACCGCAATTCAGCATGGAGCTTTGGTGTTAAATTATTGTGGTGTAATTGATTTCATAAAAAAAGATAATAAGATAATTGGTTTAAAAGCAAAAGACGAATTATCAAATCAGGAATATGTTATTAATTCGAAAACTATAGTTAATGCAACCGGTGTTTTTGCTGATGCATTATTACAAAAGGCAGAAGGGCATGAAGAAATAACAATAGCACCTTCGCAAGGGATTCATCTTGTACTCAATAAGTCTTATTTTGAAGGTTTATCAGCTATGTTGATTCCTAAAACCTCTGATGGCAGGATTTTATTTGTAATTCCCTGGCATGATAAAGTAGTGTTGGGTACTACTGATACTCCTGTTAAAGAGGTAGCCTTAGAACCAAAACCTTTGGAAGAAGAAATACATTTTATTATTAATCATTTTAACAAATACACAAAACATAAAATTGATTATGCTGATGTGAATAGTGTTTATGCAGGCTTACGCCCATTGGTTAAAGCAGGTTCTGAGAAAAAGACAGCTTTACTATCAAGGGAACATATTATTAAAGTACTTCCTTCCGGTTTAATTCATGTCGCAGGGGGCAAATGGACGACCTACAGAAATATGGCCGAACAAACCATCAATAAAGCAATACAAGTTTCGGATTTGAAATATGTTCGCTGCAAAACGAGGCGTTTGCAAATTCATGGTTTTACTCATAATAAAATCAATTCTCATTTGGCTGTTTATGGTTCTGATGCAAATTTGATTCAACAAATGATTGCAGCAGATATTTCTTTATCTGAAAAAATCCATCCCTCCTATCCTTATACAAAAGCAGAAGTAGTCTGGGCTGTAAAAAACGAAATGGCTTTAACTATTGAAGATGTTTTGGCAAGAAGAATCAGATTGCTTTTTCTTGATGCAGGAGCAGCAATAGAAGCTGCACGAGCTGTTGCAGAAATTATAGCTCCTTTATTAGGAAAAAATACCGAATGGGAGAAAGAACAAATAGTTGCTTTTCAGAAATTAGCTCAGGGGTATTTGTTACGGTAAGACATTTGAAACCAGAAACAAAAAAATATTCTTATTTTTGATACTATCAATTTCAAACATCAAACAGTATGCAGGAAATGATTACCATAAAAACATTTGATCAGGCGGCAGATTTAGAAAAGCCAAGACGCGTATTAAAATATGTTCTGATTTTTTGTACTTCCGGTACAATCACTTTTTCTGTGGATGAAAACGAATTTATATTAATCGAAAATTCGGTTTTGACGATTACTTCCGGACAGATTCATTATTTCAAAAACAGCAATAATGCAAAAGGATATATTTTGGAATTCACCTATAATTTCTTTTGTAAAGATGATACTGATATAGAATTGATTTTTCATAATGGCTTGTTTTGTCATTTTGCCATGAATGAAATGATTCGTGTTGATACCGCCCCAACGATCATTAACGAACTGGAAGAAATCAAAAAAGAATTAACCGAAACTCCTTATCAATATCTGATTTCAGTCCATAGCCGAATTGAATTGATTCTGATTGAAATCAACCGCACCAAAATTAATCGCGGCGATGAAATCTATAAACCTGATGCTTTATTCCTTCATTTTTTGGAAACTGTTTTGAAGAATTTCGATAAGAATCTTTCCGTAACTGAAATCGCAGCTTTAATCGGCACAACAGAATCTAAATTAAATGAGCTTTCAAAACTTCACACCAATAAAACGGCTCAAAATGTCATTTTCGGATTAATTATTTCTGAAGCAAAACGCCTTTTCAATTATGAAAAATTATCAGTCAAAGAAGTCGCTTATGCTTTAGGTTTTAATGATCCGTTTTATTTTTCTAATTTCTTTAAAAAGCACACCAGCATCTCTCCAAAATCTTATAAAGAAAAAGCACTTAATTAATAATACATGCTTTTTCCGGAATTCTCTATTCTTTAGCAAGACTACTTGTAACATCTTTGTATCAGTAATAATAACTAACCATTTAGGTGTATTTTTTTTTATTTAACACATAGAAACATAGATTTTTATCCTAACGATTGAGGGCAAATAAAAACCACGTTTTTTCATATAGCTATGATATTTATATAAAGTGAAACGTCTTTTTATGCTTTTAAAACTATGATTCTATGTGTTAAAAATTACACGTAACGAGTTAGTTACTAATCAAAAGTATATGAAAAGATATCAGGATCATGCAATTTTTCTTTTACGAATTACATTAGCGACAGGTTTTTTATCTGCTGTTGCGAGTCGGTTAGGTTTGTGGGGAAAACATTCTTCGGGTTGGGAAAGTTTTTTGGTTTATACCGAAAAAGTAAATTCGTTTGCTTCAAAAAGCATTATTCCCACTATTGCCATCACAGCTACTATTGCTGAAATACTTTTGGCTTTACTCCTATTGATTGGTTGTCAAACAAGATTGGCTTCAGTTGGCGCATCAGTTCTGACTTTTGTATTTGCACTCGCCATGACATATTCCTTTGGAATAAAAGATCCTCTTGATTATTCAGTATTTACATTTTCTATGGCAGCTTTTCTTTTATCAACTGTTGACAATTACAGATGGAGTTTAGATGAAATTTTAAAAAATAAAAAACAACTTAAAAATCAATAAAAATGGAAAAACAAGTTACAAGAACCAGCGAAATGAATTGGAAACCTTTAATTGAAGAAGGTGTAAAAACAGATGGAATCTATGTAAAAATTTTATGCTTTGATCCGGCAGCAAACAGGACTACAGCATTTTTATTAAAATTTGAAGCCGGTGCCTCTTACCCTCTCCACAGTCATCCTGCGGGAGAAGAAATTTTTGTTCTTGAAGGCGAAGTCCGCTCCGGAAAAGACGAATTAAAAAAAGGCGATTATTTGTACATGCCACCAGGAAGTACACATTCTGTATTTTCTAAAACGGGTTGTATTTTGCTGTTTAGGGTTCCGGAAGAAGTCGTGATTTTGAAATAACTTCGTTTATAGACTTACAACTCTGAAGCCTTTGAAAACGTTTGTTTTTGAAGGCTTTTTTGTTTAAATGAAAAAACAATAAATATATTTTAAAAAGAATAACACCAGGTAAACCTTCGTGTTTACATCTTATTTTGGATAGATGGGCGAAGACTTGTTTCGTATATTTATAAGTTAGCCGTAAATTTACACGACACCCGAGCGACAGTGAACGGAACGAAGCTAAAGCAATCTATAATTTTATATGAAATATGAACGTGCAAGAACAAATCAAAGAATATATTACCAGTCAGCCCGAACCCAAACGCAGTGACATGCAAGAGTTGCACAGCATCATTCCTGAAATGGTACCAGGATGCAAATTATGGTTCCTGGATGGTAAAAACAGTGAAAATAAAACTGTTTCTAATCCTAATATAGGATATGGACTTCACACCATAAAATATGCTGATGGAAAAACCAAAGAGTTTTATCAAATTGGTCTAAGTGCAAACAAAACTGGAATCTCTGTCTATATTCTTGGTATTAATGATAAGACATACTTATCTAAAACGTACGGAAAAAAAATAGGCAAAGCAAGTGTGACCGGGTATTGCATTAAATTCAAAACGCTGAAAGATATAAACATTGAAATACTTAAAGCGGCAATACAACATGGGTTTGAAGCACGGAATGAAATGATTTAATAAAGTAATTAAACTTTAAATGCAGTATTGATTATCAATGTGAAATCTTAAAATAAAACTCCAATAGTGAGCTATTAATAGAAAACAAAAGAGCGTCCCATAAGGACACTCTTTCAAATTTTAAAGACGAAACTAATAAAATAATTATAGCTTATTATTTTCCCCAGAACTCATCTTCAACATCCTGATCTTCTGAAAATAACCAAACCTGAACAATTTTACCATCTGTCACTTCGAACAAATCATTACCATTCATTTCAATAGTTTTGTCACCACTTTTTGCACTAAATTGTACCGGACTCGAAACAAAATTTCCATTGGCCATTAACGGAGCTGTTGGCTTAATAACCAGTGAACCTTGTGCTGCACCCATCATATCGGACAACATCCTGCCAATAGCTTCAAGACTGCTTTGTGTTCCTGAAAACTTGTTTTTTCCCGGTTGATGCCATTTTGCGTTTGGGTTAAAATACGAAAATGCTGTTGGAATATCTCCTTTTTCGAGTGCTATTGAATAAGCCTCTACTACTTCTTTTACTGTCATTTTTGCTGTTTGTTTGTTTATTAAAGAACCATTTCTTTTTTGTGGATTATACACTTCGAATACTAATTTTAACCTTCAAATTTTATTTAGAACATCAAGTTATTATTTGCACGTTTCTCCGGCATCTGCATCATAGCATCCCAGTGTTCGACAAACTTGCTATTCTCCAGACGATAAATATCTATAAACCTCCATTCCTTTCCTGCCATTTCATAACGTGAATGAAGAATAACAATATCATCCTCTGCAATAATATGCTTAAATTCAATTTTTTGCTTCTGTACTCCTTGTGAGGCAAGCATTTGTAAAAGTGCTTTTACTCCCTCTGGCCCATCAGCTATTGTGGGGTTGTGTTGTACAAAATCCTTACTGATGTAATCATCTACTGCAGTGATATCTAAATCGCCAAAAATTCTTTGGTAAGCCGTGGTTGCTATTTGCTTGTTTTTTTCTTCTTGTGCCATAATACTAACTTATTTGTTGTGCAAAGTAATGACATTGCTTACTTTTGCACAAGTACCTACAAATAAGTAGGGTACTTACATATTAGTTAGAATAATTGATTATCAATGGAAAAAAATATAAAAAAAATTTTTGTTTCAGACGAGAATTGCCCGGTTAGGAAATCTTTAGGCTTACTTAGCGGTAAATGGACATTATTAATTTTGTTTCAAATAAACGAAAGAGTAATCCGTTATGGAGAATTAAAAAGAGCCATTCCGGGTATTAGCGAGAAAATGTTAATCCAGGAATTAAACTTTTTGGTTGAAAACAAATTAGTTTCAAAAAAAGCATATCCGGAAATTCCGCCAAGAGTAGAATATAGCTTAACAGAACTTGGATTAAAGACATTACCAATTGCTGATACATTAGCATCATTTGGTTTAGAAAATTTGATATAAAATTTCCGGCCTCTAACAGTATGCGAATTCTCCCGACTTCGCCACACATTGCTATATATCATCCCAATTTAGCGCAACTCTTTTTTCACATGTGCTTAAACTGGCTACAAAGTGTGGCTTCACATAACAGAAAAGCCTCAGACTATTAAAAAACTAAAAATCAGATTTTTAAGGACCCTGTATTTGATTTTTTTTTTGATAACCCTCCGAATAATTTCTAAATTTGAAGTAGTTTTTTACAAACTGAAATTGTATTTGATTTTAAATAGACTCACAATTATGAAATTATTTACGTTTACTCTTGCTTTTTTTTTGACTACGCTTACTTTCTTTGGACAATCACCTAAATATGACCTTGCTATAAAGAACGCAAATGTCTTTGACAGCAGAACAGGGGCGCTTACATTAAACCAAACGATTCTAATCAAAGATGGTATCATTACTAAAGTAACAAGGAATCAAAAGAACTATTCTGCTGTAAAAACTATTGACGCCGGAGGAAAACTGGTAACTCCTGGATTTATCGACACTCATATTCATCTAACTGATGTTTATCGTACCTATGGAAAGTTACCTGAGTATTTACCAAAAGACTCTTTAGCAGTTTATAGAAAGCGGCTTTCTGACACATTTTTACCTTATGGAGTGACAACCGCGATGATTATGGGACAGCCTGAAAAATGGCTGCCGCCGATACTCAGCTGGCATGCTGATTCCCATCCAAATTCTTTAAACATTAGCACAGTAGGCGGAGCGCTGATTTCAAACGAAGGCCGTAAACCCTATATTAACCACACTATTGTAGATTCCCCTTTGGCTGCAAAACAAAAAGTTAAAGAATATTACAAATTGGGCATAAGGCATATAAAGCTTTATTGGAAGCTTCGAAGACCCGAATTTAAAGCAGTTTTTGAAACAGCCGATAGCCTCGGAATGAAAGTTTATGGGCATATTGACCAGAATATCATGTTTATAGATTCAACGTTGGATATTGGTTTACGTAACTATGAACATATTTTAACTTTGGTTAACAGTGTCTGGCATGTTCCGGATTATGAAAAAGATTTTAATTTAGAAATGCAAAAATATTATGCTCCGGGCACTGCAAATCGAAACCGTCAGTTAGAGCGATTGGAGATGTTTCGTTTTATTCACGACAAAAAATCAACAGTAATAGATTCTTTGATTGATAAACTTTCAAAAAACAAGGCAACATTTTCTACATCAATCCATCTGATGGCCGAGCCATTTGGGTTAACTTATTTTTCTACCAAAACGGACACCTCACTATCCACGGAGGAAGCAGCCAGATGCAAAGAGAATTTTAAGATATTTATGGGCTATGTAAAACAGTCATTTGACAAAGGAGTCAAACTTCGGATTGGTACTGACTGGCCAAGTGGCGGCAAGGCAATCATTTCCGAGCAATTACTTTTATCAGAATATGGATTTACAATTCCTGCAATTCTACAGATTTCAACAATAAACGGGGCAATAGCTTTGGGTTTAGACAATAAATATGGTTCAATTGAAAAAGGAAAGAATGCAGATTTACTTATTTGGGACAAAAATCCATTTGATAATTATAAAAACTTTCTTGCCAGCAAGACAATAATTAAAGACGGAATTGTTTTCGAGCAAAACTAAGGTACACAATATTATTTGTAAAACAAGGCTGGCAAAGTTGAACTGATAAAAACAAGAGATAATGAATACCACTCTAAAATTATAAAAATTGCCCGCTGGATTAAATAAGCTACCTTCACCAAAAAAACATGAACAAAGGAGGGCCAATTATTATAATTGAAGACGATTTAGATGATCAGGATATTTTAACTGATATTTTCAAGGAGCTTGATTATAAAAATGAAATCATCTTTTTTACTGAAGGTGAAAAAGCATTAGAATATTTGACATCAACAGAAGTTGAGCCTTTTATAATTTTCTCTGATATAAACATGCCAAGGCTAAGTGGTATGGAACTTCGTGAAAAAATTCATGAAAACGAAGATTTAAGACTTAAATCAATTCCGTATTTATTCTTTTCCACAAGCGCAGAACAGCAACATGTTGTAGATGCTTATTCCAAATCTATTCAGGGCTTTTTTGTTAAACCTTCAAACTATAACGAAATAAAACAAATAATTAAAACAATTGTAAGTTATTGGGAAGCATGTGTGTCGCCAAACTATGTAAAATAAATTTCCTTTATAAAAGACATAATACTTTATAAAACTGATACAGCATTTCAGTTTTTAAGTTTTACACTCTCCGCGAAGTCTTCTGACTTATGCGGTTTTTTTATGCTTAAATTACTTCAAATCCTTCTTAATAACCAAATACTTCAAATCAGTATTTCCGGCATTACTTATTCCATGTTCAACATTGGATGGGCAATATAAACTCGTATTCGGTCCAACAACTGTCGTTTTTCCATCCAAATAAAAGGAAGCAGAGCCTTCTAAAATATAGAAAAATTCTTCTTCGACATGATGATGTGGCGCGTGGGTTGATTTTCCGGGTTCGACGATACTCATTTTGAGCGTGTTTTCCTGAGTGAAATTTCTATCGGCAAACCAATATTGGTAGCCTGCTTTGGTTTTGGCAGCTTTGTCTAATTCAAAGTGATTGACGCAGTTTTCTATTGTATACTTTTGATTGGCCGGAGTTGTTTCTTTTTTTACTTCCTGAGATTGTACGGCTTGGTGTGTTATTAAAGCAAGAATTGCTATTTTGATGGTTGATGTTGGTTTCATTTTCTTTTTTGTGTAATAATACAAAAAAATGCCTTTTGGCTAAATCGAAGGTTAAAATAAATTATTATTGATTAGTCATTAGATTAGACTTTTGTCTTAACTTTGTTTTTGATGAACAGAGATACAAACTTTATTAAATTTTAAATTATGCAAGTAATTAACATCATAGCATATACAGAAGACGCTTCTCAAATTGAGGCTGTAAAAGCTATTATGAAAGCATTGAAAATAAAATTTGAAATTGCTAATACTAAACCTTTCAAATTATCTTCTGAACAACAAGAAATATTAGATAGTCAAATAAACTCAGACAAAAACTTATACACTGATGCTGAATCAGTTTATACTGATTTAAAGAATAAGCATGAGTTATAACATTATTGTTTCTCCCATTGCATTAAAAAATATTGAAGAAGCTGTTGAGTATTATATTTTAAAAGCAAATAAAAAGATCGCTTTAGATTTCCTGAATGACTACAAAAAGACTTACAAAACTTTACAGCTAAATCCTTTTATCAACTTCACGATAATAATTATAGCTTTTTCCCTTTTAAAAAATTTCCTTATATCGCTTTTTTTATTGTTGATGAAATTTCAAAAACTGTTTTTCTAAATGCAGTTTTTCACACTTCTCAAAATCCTGATAAATATCCTGTAAAATAAAAAAGTTAATAAAATTACTAAGCTTTCAGGCTAGCCCCGATGGAAATGGTATCCTTTTATGGCAGGGTTTGCCATAAAAGATATAGTGGACAGCGGGACCAATGGTCTTGAAACACGAAAACTTACTGCTTCTTAAAAAAATAATTATTCAACAACTCCTTATTATCAAAGGCTTTCAGCATTTTTTGTTATCAATCTATACCACGATAAGAAAAAATTATAATTTAATTATATCATATTTCAAAAAACTGCCATACATTTGCCTAACAGTGTTAGATTATTTAATACTATTTAAAATGGCAAGTAAAGATCGTATTTTAAGACAAAAAGAAGAGACAAGAAATAACATTCTTGAGGCTGCTTATGCTATCGTTAAAGAAGAAGGCTGGCATGGTCTGAGTATGCGAAAGATTGCCGACAGAATCGAATACACTGCTCCTATAATTTATGAATACTTTTCTAATAAAGATGCAATCTTAAGAGAATTGACCGGTAAAGGTTTTGTCAAATTGGGAAAAGAGCTGGAAAATGCTAAATCTAAATTTGAAAAACCGGAAGAACAGATAGAGGCCATGTGGATGGCTTATTGGGATTTTGCCTTTACGGATACCGAGATGTACCAGGTAATGTTTGGCGTTCAGATGAATTGCTGTACGGAACAATGTGATGCTGCAAAAACACCTTACAAGCTATTTACAGATGTTATTGCTGAAATCATGAAAAACAGCAACCCGACCGAAGAAATTATCAAACAAAAATATTTTACTTTCTTTTCTGTCATTCATGGCTTGATTGCGATTAACATCATCAACAAAAGTGACCTTATGGAAACTATCAACAATCAGATTCTAAAAGATGCGATTGGGGGAATCATAAAATCAATACAATAAAAAAAATTTCATTTTTACTTAACAGTGATAAATGATTTAATGGGTAAATTAGAAAACCTTTTTTTATTCTTTTACTTAACAGTGATAAATAATTTAATTAGCATAATATAAAGGCTTTTTTTATCCAATCACTTAACAGCGATAAATAATTTAATACCGATTTATGAAACAGAATTGGAAAGCATCATTATATGGATTTTTAGATCAATTTACTTAACAACGTTAGAAAATTTAATAGAATTAAATATGAATATTCAGAATACCTCAGATAAAAATTTTAAAAACGGGAATGTCCAACAAATTAAAACCAATATGAAAATGAAAAATGTAATTATAACCAGTTTTATCCTCGCACTTGTTCTTAGCAGTTGTGCAGATAAATCGCAGGCGCCTGCTGCTGCACCTGCACCGCTTTTGCCGGTTTTGGCAATAACAAGCGAAAACACTACTACTGACGCTGAATATCCTGCTTCTATACAAGGAACTGTTGATGTTGAAATCCGTCCGCAGGTAAGCGGAAACCTGGACCGCGTTTTGGTAGATGAAGGTGCTTATGTTTCTAAAGGGCAATCTTTATTCAAAATAAACGAACGTCCTTTCCGTGAGCAATTAAATAATGCCTTAGCGAGCCTTCATGCTGCGGAAGCTGCTTTAATCAACGCTCAGTTAGAAGTAGATAAACTAACTCCTTTGGTACAAAACAAAGTCGTTTCTGATTATCAGTTAAAAACGGCTAAAGCATCTCAAAAAATTGCGGCTGCCAATATCGAACAGGCAAAAGCAATGGTAGCATCTGCAAAAATCAATTTAGGATATACGAATGTTACAGCTCCTGTGAGCGGTTACATTGGAAGATTGCCTAAAAAACAAGGAAGTTTAGTTTCCGCAACAGATATTGAAGCTTTGACTACACTTTCTGATGTTCATGAAGTATATGCTTATTTCTCTTTGGGAGAAACTGATTTCATCAACTTTAAAGCACAATATGCAGGAAGCAGCATTGGAGACAAAATCAAAAAATTACCTCCGGTTTCTTTAATATTAGCTGATGATAACGCTTATCCTCAAACAGGAAAAATTGATATGGTAGATGGTCAATTTGATAAAAATACCGGTGCTATTACTTTAAGAGCAACTTTTCCAAATGCAAACGGAACTTTGCGTTCAGGAAATACAGGAAGAATCCGTTTAGGATTACAACATGACGATGCTATTTTGGTTCCTCAATCTGCTACAATCGAAATGCAGGATAAAGTTTTCGTCTTTACGGTAGGCAAAGAAAACAAGGTTACTAAAATGCCAATCACAGTTATTGGTAAAAGCGGTACCAACTATCTTATTAAAGACGGTGTAAAAACCGGTGATCAAATTGTATTAAGCGGTATCGACAAACTTCAGGAAGGTCAGGTAATTCAACCTGAGAAATCAACTGCTAAAGTTGCTCAAATAATTAACAAAAAATAATTTTTACGCAAATGTTCAAAATATTTATACAAAGACCCGTACTGGCAACCGTTATCTCCATTTTATTGGTGATATTAGGTATACTCGGTCTTACAAAATTGCCTTTACAACAGTTTCCTGATATTGCACCTCCATCGGTTTTGGTAACGGCAGTGTATCCGGGAGCAAACGCAGAAACGGTTTTACGTTCTGTTGCACCATCTCTGGAAGAATCTATAAATGGTGTTGAGAATATGACTTATATGAGCTCAACTGCCAGTAATGATGGTACTTTAGCTATTACCGTTTTCTTTAAACTTGGTACAGATGCGGATCAGGCAGCAGTAAACGTTCAGAACAGGGTTGCTCAGGCAACGAGCCAGTTACCTGCAGAAGTAGTTCAGCAAGGTGTAATTACTGCAAAACAACAAAACAGTTTTATTATGGCAATCGGTATGTATACCGATGATGAATCTAAATACGACCAGACTTTTGTTGCCAATTATGCTCAAATTAATATTATTCCGGAGATTAAACGTATTCCGGGTGTAGGTTCTGCCAGTATTTTTGGTGGTGTAAAAGATTACTCAATGCGTGTGTGGCTAAACCCGACACAAATGTCAACTTACAATGTTACGCCAAACGAAGTTATGGCAGCTATTCAGGACAAAAGTCTGGAAGCTGCTCCTGGTAAATTTGGAGAAAGAAGTAAAGAGGTTTTCGAATACGTAATCAAATACAAAGGAAAGCTAACCAAACCGGAAGATTATCAAAATATTGCAATTCGTTCTAATACTGATGGGTCTGTCCTTCGATTAAAGGATGTTGCGAGAGTTGAACTTGGTGCGTACTCCTACAACAGTTTAACACGTTTAAATGGTAAAAAAGGAATTGTTATTGGGGTTATTCAGCTGGCAGGTTCTAACTCAAATGATATTCAGATTGCGATCAACAAGCTGATGGTTAAAGCCTCTAAAGATTTTCCTGCCGGAATAAAACATAATATTTTCTATAGTACAAAAGTTTCTCTGGATCAGTCTATTGCACAGGTTGAGCATACTTTAATCGAAGCTTTTATATTAGTATTTATCGTTGTATTTATCTTCCTTCAGGATTTTAGATCGACATTAATTCCGGCAATTGCGGTTCCGGTAGCGATTTTGGGTACGTTCTTCTTCATGCAGTTATTCGGATTTTCGATTAACTTACTGACATTGTTCGCTTTAATCTTAGCAATTGGTATTGTGGTCGATGATGCGATTGTCGTCGTCGAGGCGGTACATGCCAAAATGGAACATAAACATCTGTCTCCAAAAGTAGCTACACACGAAGCGATGCACGAAATTACGGGTGCTATTATCTCGATTACGCTGGTAATGGCTGCTGTATTCTTACCTGTTGGTTTTATGGAAGGTTCAACCGGGGTATTCTATCGTCAGTTTGCTTTTACGATGGCGATTGCAATTGTAATTTCAGCAGTAAACGCTTTGACTTTAAGCCCTGCCCTGGCCGCTTTATTCTTAAAAGATAATCATGCAGCTCATGGTGATGCTCTATACGTAAAAAAAGGATTTAAAGAAAAATTCTTTACCGGATTCAATAATAGTTTTGAATCGTTAACTAACCGTTATGTGGGTGGATTAAAATTCTTAATCCGTAACAAATGGGTTAGTTTAGGCGGGTTGGTTTTAATTACTTTCGCTACGGTTGTAATGGTTAAAACAACTCCGGCAGGGTTTATTCCGACAGAAGATCAGGGTTTTATCGCAATCGCAGTAAATACACCTTCAGGGACATCTCTTGACGGAACTCAAAAAATAATGACTGAGGCTGAAAATACTTTAAGAGGTTTGGATGCATCACGATTTGTAACTGCTATTTCAGGTTTCAACTTATTGACAAATTCTACCAGTCCGTCTTCAGCTGTTGTTTTCGTATTGCTTAAACCGAATGAAGAGCGTGGAAAAGTTAAAAATATTGATGAAATCATGAATGAAGTTCGTGGCAAATTAGGCACTATTTCAGGAGGAAGTTTCTTCGTATTTAGTTTTCCAACCGTTCCGGGTTTCAGTAATGTTGAAGCTTTAGATTTAGTACTGCAGGATAAAACAGGCGGTAAACTGGATAAGTTTAGCGGAATCTCGCAGAACTTCATTGGTGAATTGATGAAACGTCCGGAAATTGCTGTTGCCTTTACGAGTTTCAAAGCAGATTATCCTCAATTACAATTGGATATCAATGATGAAAAAGCAGATCAATTAGGTGTAAAAGTCAAAGACATTCTGCAAACCATGCAGGCTTATTTTGGTAGTGCACAGGCATCTGATTTTAACCGATTTGGAAAATATTACAGAGTGGTTGTTCAGGCAGATATTGCTGACAGAGCAGATCCGTCAGCTATAGACCGTGTATTTGTAAAAAATAAAAATGGTGAAATGGTTCCAATAAATACACTGGTAAAACTAACCCGTATTTATGGTTCTGAAACAGCTTCGAGATACAATTTGTTCAACTCAATTTCGATCAATGCAATTCCGAAACCCGGTTTTAGTTCCGGAGACGCCATCAAAGCAATCGAAGAAGTAGCTGCCCAGCAATTGCCAGCCGGTTATGGATATGAATTTTCAGGACAAACCCGCGAAGAGATTTCTTCCGGAGGTCAGTCGGCAACGATATTCATGCTGTGTCTGATATTTGTTTACTTCCTGCTTGCAGCACAATATGAGAGTTACATTTTGCCTTTGGCCGTAATCTTATCAATACCTGCGGGAATATTTGGTGTATTTGTGGCCATTGGCTTAACAGGAATCGAAAATAATATTTATGTACAAGTTGCCCTTGTCATGCTAATTGGACTGCTTGCCAAGAATGCCATCCTGATTGTCGAGTTCGCCGTCCAAAAACGAAAATCCGGTCAGGCATTAGTCAAAGCTTCAATAGATGCAGCAAAACTGCGTTTACGACCAATTATTATGACATCACTGGCTTTCGTCGTGGGGTTAATTCCAATGATGAGTGCCACAGGACCATCGGCTCAGGGTAACCATTCGATTAGTATAGGTGCAGCCGGAGGTATGGTTTCGGGAGTAATTCTTGGGTTGTTGATCATCCCGGTTTTATTCATCGTATTCCAATATTTACAAGAAAAGGTTTCTGGAAGACCAGTTGCCGTAATTCATAACGAAGAAAAATAAAAATGGAAAATTATATAACGACAATTCTGGTAGCCATTATTATTGGCATCGCTTACATATCCTATAAAATTTCAAGAGATCTTGAATCCAAAAAAGATACTTGCACAGAAATTTAACCCGTTGGGTGAAATTAAAAAAAAATCACTTTAACACATAGAAACATAGATTTTTGTGTCGAAAAAAGAGATCAAAAGAAACAAGTTTCCACACATAGATAAGCTATGTG
>NZ_AKJZ01000012.1 GCF_000282055.1 Flavobacterium sp. CF136 | reverse complement strand
ATGACAATGATTTCTGGAAGTATAAAGATGTCTTACTCAAATTTATATTTTTGGATCTATTTATTTTTATATTTAGATAAGAGTTTCAATCAGTTACACCACACAAGTTTTAAATAGTATTCAGCAATTAAAAAAAGTAAAAATGAAAAAAATATGTTTTATAGTTTTGGCAGGAGTGGTTTTGTTATTATCTGCCTTCACAATCAGCAAAACCATCGATTGGAAAATTAAAGATGGTTACTCCATTAAATTTTCCGGCAACGGTGCGGAAGGAAAGTTTGAAAAAATAAAAGGAAGTATTTCTTTTGATGAAAATGATTTATCAGGCTCTAAATTTTCTTTAAATGTAGAAGTAGAATCAATAGCAACCGGAAACTGGTTAAAAAACAGACATGCAAGGGGTGACAATTGGTTTGATGCGGAAAAATACCCTAATATCAATTTTGTATCAACTCGATTTACAAAAACAAACAATGGGTATTTAGTTGTTGGAAATCTTACTATGCACGGAGTTCAAAAAGAAATTACCATTCCGTTCACTTTTGTAAATAACATTTTTAAAAGTACTTTTAGTGTAAACAGAATGGATTACAAAATTGGCACAATGGAAGGAATGTCTAAAAAAGTATCTAATCAAATTAAACTGACTGTATCAATACCCGTGACTAAAATTTAAATTTTGATAGTAATTGTAGCATATTAGAAAGCCTTCGACTCCGCTCAGGGTGACATTGATTTCTGAAAGTATAAAGATGTTTTTACTCAATTTTATACTTTTGATTTATTGTTTTTATATCAAATAAGAGCTAAATCAATTACATCAACGGGTAATAACTAATAGTTTCACAAAATGATTTACTTAAAAGATTTTATATCATTCAATGAATTGATTGGTTTACCTAAACCTTTGGATAACGATATTGATGTTGGCTATTATGATCCTCCAAATATAAAAGTGTGTTCAGAACCTGTAATGGTGGATTTTTACCGAATTTCAATTAAAATTAAATACAGAAGTAAATCTACACCTGATGCGGAGTTGCTTTCCGCTGTTTTTTTCAACACGCCAAATTTAGTAATTGAACCGGGATGGGATGCGGAACCAACTTATACCGGAATGTATTTGCAATTATCCAAAAAAGTTATTGAAGAAAATAGATTCTTATTCAAAACGTATCTGGATTATGGTCAACACGAAGCCTTATATTTAACTGAAGATGAGGTTCACGAAATCAGTGCTGTTTTTGAATTAATGGTTAAATATTATGAAGGCGGAAAAAAAGATTTTGGAGTTCTGCTTTCTTATGCAAATGTATTGATATGTTTGGTAGAAGCATTTTATAAAAGACAGTTTTCAACCGACCCAAAACAGTACAGCAGGATTGTAACGGATTTTCAACAAAGTTTAATTGATTATTACAACCAGCCTGTAAATCAGCTTCCAACCGTACAGTATTTTGCTGATAAATTAGGTTTGACAGCCAATTATTTAGGAGATATCATGAAGCATTTTACCCAAAAATCTGCAATAGAAAATATTCATGAATTTGTTATTAAAAAAGCTAAAGAACTAATAGAACAAAACAAAGGAATGAACACCACCGAAGTTGCTTATGATTTAGGTTTTGAATATCCCAATTACTTTTCAAAATTTTTCAAAAAGATGGTAGGGTTCAGTCCTAAAGAATATCGCCTGCAGCTTAATAAAATAAAATAATAATCGAGTTCATGTTAATAGTAAACGCTTTCAAAAGAAGCGTTTTTTCTTTTATCAGTAATTTGTTTCTTTTTTATTGGTAATCTGTTTCCGTTGCCAAAATAGCCAACTTCTATCTTTGTCATGAATTTAAAACATAACACAATGAAAGAAAATAAAGTTTGGTTAATAACCGGTGCAAGCAGCGGAATAGGGTTGGAAATTGCTAAAGCCGCACTTGCTACAGGTAACAAAGTTGTTGCAACAGGCAGAAATTTAAGTAAAGTAACAAAAGCATTTGCTGACACTTCCGAAAATTTATTGGTGGTTCAGCTGGACGTTACAAATCCACAAGAAATTAGTGTTGGTATAAATGCTGCAATTGAGAAATTTGGAAGGATCGATGTATTGGTCAATAATGCAGGTAATTTCTACGCAGGTTTTTTTGAGCAATTGAGTCAGGAACAGATAGAACGTCAAATCTCGACTAACTTATTTGGTCCAATGAATGTAACAAGGGCTGTTTTGCCAATTTTCAGAAAAAATAAATCAGGACACATTATAACAATTTCATCTACTGCCGGATTGATGGGGTATGAACTTTGTACTGCCTATGCTACTTCTAAATTTGCATTAGAAGGCTGGATGGAATCTTTACAGTTGGAAGTGGCTCCATTTGGAATCAATACAACTATTGTAAATCCGGGTTTTTTTAGAACTAATTTATTGGAGCCATCTTCAACAACATGGTCTGAAAATGTAATAGCGGATTACGCAGAACGTACGTCTATGCTTCGCCCGGGTTGGGAAAGCGTGAGCGGTACACAAGGCGGAGACCCTGCTAAATTGGCTGCAGCATTGCTTAAAATTGCCAGTGAAAGCAAACCTCCAAAACGTTGGATGGCAGGTGCAGACTGCATTGCGGAAGCAGAAAGAAAGATAAAAGAACTGCAAGAACAAGCAGATGCTTACCGTGACTTGTCTTCCTCTTTATCATTTGATTAATAACATTTAAAATTAATCTAAATGACATTGTTCAAAGACATTGAATCGTTCAATAAATACCTGGGATTACCAAAACCTTTAGACAGCAACATTGATATTGGGTATTATGATGTTAACAAAATGCGTTTAAAATCAGAATCTGTGTCAATTGATTTTTACCGGATTTCGATCAAGAGCAATTTCATAGATAAATCTGTTTCGGACTTTAATCCGGACAAAAAGAAACCCGTTACTGCTCTTTTTTTCAATAGCCCTGAGGTATTGAACGGTTGGGATATAGAACCTGCATTCAATGGAATCTATTTACAGTTTTCTAAGAAATTCATTGATGATAACCGTTTTCTGTTCAAAAACTATTATGATTATGGAGAGCATGAACCATTATTCCTACTTGAAAAAGAAGAGCAGGAAATCAGGACTATTTTTGGTCTGATGCTGAAATACTATGATACCAGAAAAGAAAATTTATCAGTATTACTTTCTTATGTTCACGTTTTAGTTTCTTTAGTGGAATCATTTTATAAAAGACAATTTTTGTCAAATCCTGTACAGTATAGTCCTATCGTATCTGAATTTCAGCAGCTCCTGATCAATTATTACAATCAGCCAGTTAATCAGATCCCAACGGTTCAATACTTTGCAGAAAAATTAGGCTTGACACCAAACTATTTAGGTGATATTATCAAACACTTTACCCAAAAATCTGCGATTGAAAATATCCACGAGTTTGTTATGGTGAAAGCAAAAGAAATGCTCGAAAAAAGGAATGATTTAAATACCACAGAAATAGCTTATGCACTTGGTTTTGAATACCCAAACTACTTTTCTAAATTTTTTAAAAAGCAGCTAAACCTCGCACCAAAACAATATCGTTTACAAGTAATCAAAGAATAGTATGTTCATTAAAAAAACGCTTTTATCAAAGTGTTTTTTTATAAGTAATTTGTTTCTTTTTTATTGGTAGAATGTTTCCTTCAATTTTTTTTCCGGCCTATATCTTTGTTTAATAATTAAATAGATCAAGTAATGAAGATAAAAATCATTTTTCTAACATTGATAACGATGTTATCATTCGGAATGAAATCAATTGGACAAACGACACCGTCAAAAGCAGCAATTAAACCCAAAACGGTATTAATAATCAATGCACATTTAACCTATCCGGGTTTATCGGAAGGTAAGCTAAATAAAGCTTTTTTTGATAAGGCTAAAGAATTCTTCCTTTCACAAAACTTTAAAGTTTTGGAAACAAAGGTCGAGAGCGGTTATAATATTGATGAAGAAGTAGAAAAACATTTGCAAGCCGACATCATTAT
Source organism: Flavobacterium sp. CF136 (assembly GCF_000282055.1). Classification (GTDB taxonomy): domain Bacteria; phylum Bacteroidota; class Bacteroidia; order Flavobacteriales; family Flavobacteriaceae; genus Flavobacterium. The sequence continues at coordinate 170,804 of NZ_AKJZ01000012.1, read as the reverse complement.
TCTGCAGACTCCCGTAAACTGGATAAGTACACCCTGGATTTACAAAAAATATGTCGATGAGGTTTTTACCAGCGCAATGTTTAGTAAAAAATTTATTTCGGGCGATGGACGTTCAGAAACAGACCCTTCCAAACAATATGGAACAGGTGGAAAAATGCAAGGGAAAAAATTTATGATCTCTGCAACCTGGAATGCTGCTGAAAAGGATTTTAATGACCCGGCACAATATTTATTTCAAGGTAAAAAACCAGCCGATGTATTTTTTAATATCACAACCAATTATCGCTTTTCGGGTTTTGAAATTCTTGAAGGCTATAATTGCTTTAATGTTTTTCACAACACTCATATCAAGCAGGATTTAGAGAATTATCCAATTCACTTGAAAAAAGTTTTAGGCTTATAAATTAACTCAGAAAAGACAATTTAAATCATAATAATTACAATGGAAAATAACAAAAAAGTATTGTTGATCAATACTCATTTAACCTATGCCGGTTGGACGGAAGGAACCTTAAATAGTTCATTTATTCAGAAGGCAAAAGACTTTTTTGAAGCGAAAGGTTTTGAAGTTTTAGAAACAAAAATTGAAAATGGATACACTGTTGACGAAGAAGTAAAAAAACATATGGAAGCTGACATTGTAATTTTGCAAATGCCTGTAAATTGGTTTGGTGCACCGTGGATATACAAAAAGTATGTTGACGAAGTATTCAATAGCGGACTGGTTAGTAAATCATTCTTAACAGGTGACGGCAGAACACCTGAAGATCCAGCAAAACAATATGGTACAGGCGGGCTTTTACAGGGAAAAAAGTTTATGATATGTGCCACCTGGAATGCTCCGGCAGAAGCATTTGACAATCCTGAGCAAAAATTGTTTGAAGGTAAAAGCACAGCAGAATTTTTCCTGTCAATAACAAGTAATTATCGCTTTTGTGGTGCCGAAACTTTGTCCGATTATAATTGCTTTGATATTTATAAAGAAGGAGATATTACGAATGATCTTAATAATTATCCTTCTCACCTGGAAAAAGTTTTAAACTTATAAAACAATACAAAAAAACACCAATAATACGATGGAAAACAATAAAAAAGTATTGCTCATTAATACACACTTAACCTATGCCGGCTGGACAGAGGGAACCCTAAATAATTCATTTATTCAAAAAGCAAAAGATTTTTTTGAAACAAAAGGTTTTGAAGTTTTAGAAACAAAAATTGAAGACGGATACAATGCTGACGAAGAAGTAGAAAAACATTTTGAAGCAGATATTGTGATTCTCCAAACCCCTGTAAATTGGTTTGGGGCACCCTGGATTTACAAAAAATATGTTGACGAAGTATTTAATAGTGGTTTTGCAAGTAAAAAATTACTCCTCGGTGATGGCAGAACAAGAGAAGACACTACAAAACAATATGGTTCCGGCGGACTGATGCAAGGAAAAAGGTTTATGATATGTGCCACCTGGAATGCACCAGCTGAATCATTTGACAATCCTGCAAATAAGACATTTGAAGGAAAAGGAGTGACAGATATTTATTTACCCATTACAAGTAACTACCGTTTTTCAGGCTACGATATTGTAGACAGTTACAATTGTTTTGATATATTCAGAAGCAGCGATATTGCCAAAGACCTTGAAAAATATCCGGTTCATTTGGCAGAAGTTTTGGGGATATAACTGAGAAAGAACTATAAGAAATAATTTTTTGTGAGCATCTGGCTACCAAACGTGGATTAAAAAAGTATTAAACAAAAGGAAATACTATCAGCTGACGGAATTATCTTCAGATGGAACAATCATAAAAAAGAAATTTCAAAATGGAATTAATAGACGATACAAATTTATAACAGATGATTGGACCAACGAAAATGTATTTGTATATGATTTCCGGAAAAACACTTCGACTACTCATACAATAAGTGATAACACAAGAGGTACCGCAGACTTATATTACGATAAGTCGAGCGAATTAATATATATTCCTATTCCAAATAGCAGTAGCCTAATTATCATAAAATGGAGTAATCTTATACCTAAAAATTAGATTTAAATTTTAAACTAAACATTAGAAAATGAAAGATCACGAAAGTAATAACATCAGTGGAAATCCAAGGAGAAAATTTCTTCAAAAGAGTGCTTTTGGCGGAATTGGAGTACTGCTTGCACCTGGCCTAATGTCTTCATCTGTCAACCCTTTAGAAATAGATAATACGGACAGCGATAAAAATAATAAAATGAGTACGAGAAATCTCGGAAAATTGAAAGTATCAGCATTGGGAGCAGGCTGCATGAGTATAAGTGCTAATTATGGTGCACCTGCAAGACCGGAAGAAGGTATTAAAACCATTCGTAAAGCCTATGAAAATGGTGTTACGCTTTTTGATACTGCAGAAGTTTACGGTCCTTATACAAATGAAACCCTTGTGGGTGAAGCTTTATCCCCATTCAGAAATAAGGTAGCTATTGCTACAAAATTTGGTTTTCAGATTGGGGCTTCACAGATTACTTTAAATAGCAGGCCGGAACACATCAGGAAAGTAGTTGAAGAATCATTGAAACGACTTAAAACGGATCATATTGACCTTTTATATCAACATAGAGTTGACCCAAATGTCCCTATAGAAGATGTTGCCGGAGCGGTAAAGGATTTAATAAAAGAAGGGAAAGTTTTGCACTTTGGTTTATCGGAAGCCAATACTGCGACCATTCGCAAAGCACATTTAGTACAGCCCGTTTCCGCCATCCAGTCAGAGTATTCCTTTATGGAGCGTAGTGTTGAGAAAAATGGAGTTTTGGATATTTGCGAAGAATTAGGAATCGGTTTTGTTCCATGGGGACCCCTAGGATTAGGTTATCTGACAGGAAAGCTGAATGCACAGACTCCTTTTGATAATAAATTGGATTTGCGTTCTGCATTTGACCGTTTTACTCCTGAAAATTTAGCGGCTAATATGCCGATTGTGAATCTTTTAAACCGATTTTCATCGGACAAAAATGCAACAGTTTCGCAAATTGCACTTGCTTGGTTAATGGCAAAAAAAACTTTTATTGTTTCAATTCCCGGAACAAGAAATATTCCACATCTTAATGAAAATTTAGGTGCGGCCAACATTCAATTAACAGCGTCCGATTTTCAGGAATTAGAAAATGAATTCTCAAAACTGAAAGTACATGGCGGCAGAATGAATACAATGCAGATGACTTTTTGCCAGTAAAATTTGAATTTAAAAAGCCTTCAAAATCATTAATTTTGAAGGCTTTTATTCGAAATTGATGGAAAGCAGAAATGATTTTAAAAGGTGTTAAATTATTAATTTAAACTTTGCTCTCTGAATATATTTGGCGGGATTCCAACTTCTTTTTTAAACAAACGGGAAAAGTACGTAGCATTTTCAAACCCCAGAGAAACAGAAATTTCGGTAATATTCATTTTTCCCTCTTTCAATAAGTTTTTTGCTTCTGAAATCAAATAAAGATGAATAAGTTCCAAAGCAGTTTTTCCGGTTTCCTGTTTTAGCATATCACTCAAATAACGTGGAGAAATATTTAGTTTTTCAGCCATATAACTTACCGTAGGAAGTCCTGAATCATTATTTTTTCTATTATCAAAATACGAAGAAAGAATATCATTAAACCTGGTAAATGTTGCCCCGGATAATTCCTCACGATTGATAAACTGTCTTTTGTAAAAGCGCTGTGCATATTTAAGCATCGTATCAAAATGACTGAGAATAATGGTCTTGCTGTAATCATCAACGTTATTGTGGTATTCTTTTTCCATCGCATACACCAGATTCCAAACTGTTTCTTCTTCACTTGGCGAAAGGTGCAAGGCTTCATTTACTTCATATTCAAAATAAGCATATTTCTTGATTTCATTATGCATAGCTGTTCCGGATAAAAAATCTTCGTGAATAAGAATTGTAAAACAATCTTCCTCTAAACGAATGTTTTTACATCCGGTAATCTGCCTTGGTTTAATGAATGACATTTTTCCCCGGTTATGATCGTATTTTGTTTTTCCGTATTGCATGCTTCCCGACTCGACCTTTTTGAAAATAATGATATAAAAATCAGCCGTAAATTCAGTTTCCTTCCTAACACTACAACATTCTTTATTGCCCCGGGAAATATAAAACAACGGATGCTCGGGAGCTTTAAGTCCGATAGCCTGATTGTAACTACTTATTTTATCGAAATGATTCATCTGTTTAATTTTAAAAGAAAAGCAGAACCCGACGAATCGGATTCTGCAAATTTAAACTTTATTTTCCATGTGCCGCCTCAGAAACGTCCTGCCACTCTTCCCAGGTTTTCAAACGTTCGGCATAAGCGTATTTAGTCCATTGTACACCAGCTTTGCCTAAAAGCAATCTTAACGGAGGATTTTCGGCATCTACCAGTTTTAAAACAGCTTCTGAAGTTGCTTCAGGTACACCATAATCTTCTTTTTTGTTTCCTTCCTGAAGTGCTGTTTTTACAGCATCATACTGTGGCAAAGATTTACTTTGTACTGCAGAAGATACGCCAAAATCGGTTTCATAGCCATTTGGTTCTACAAGAGTGACTTTGATTCCGAAACCTGCAACTTCAGCAGCTAAAGATTCAGTCAGGCCTTCAACAGCAAATTTAGAAGCACTGTAAATCCCTAAAGTAGGTAATGCAATAACGCCCAAAACACTTGAAACCTGAATGATATGACCTGATTTTTGTTCACGCATAATAGGAATAACTGCCTGAGTAACCCAAATCAATCCAAGTACATTAGTCTCAAACTGTGCACGGATTTCCTGCTCTTCCAATTCCTCAATAGCACCAAAATGCCCGTATCCCGCATTATTAATCAATACATCAATTGCTCCAAAATGGCTTTTTGCTTTTGAAACTGCTTCAAAGGATGCTTTTTTATCAGTTACATCTAATTGCAGGACCAATAAATTTTGCTGATATTCTGACGCCAAATCCTTTAGTGATTCTGTATTTCTTACTGTTGCTACAACATTGTCGCCACGTTTTAAAAATGCTTCAGTCCAAATTTTCCCCAATCCACGGGATGCACCTGTTATAAAAATTGTTTTTTTCATTGTAATAATTTTATTGTTTTAATATCAAGGCAAATCTCCGTTAATTACCGCTATCGATTATGATACAAAAGTGGGTAATAATGGAACGTTTTAACGAAACATAATTTATTTACATAAGGGTGCAATTTGTTTCTTTAATTGTCGTGTCGTTACCTTAATAAATTCGTTCTTGTCTTTCTTTGCTTCCTTTATCATTACTTTTAAGTCGGCTGGAATGTCCAAATACTTTTCTGCCCACAAATGAACTTCTACAATTATTGGTAATAAGTCTATTGCCTTTTGAGTAAGTTTATATAACACTTTTGCCTTACTGTCCGGGTGTTCTAACTTTTCGATGAGTTTGTTATCTTCTAAACTTTGAAGTCTTGATGCTAAAATGTTTGTCGCTATACCTTCTGCTGATTTTAAAAAGTCACCATAAGTTGATTTATTAGCGAACATCATATCTCTAATAATCAATAACGACCACTTGTCGCCAAAGATGTCAAGTGAACAACTGATTGGGCATTGGGATCTTTTTTTAACTGTTTTCATTCTCTTATTTATAAACTTCTTAAAAATAATGTAAAATAATTACTTTCGTTTTGAAAGTAATTTTATATTTTTACACTTGCAAAACGAAAGTAAATTTACAAATAAATAATCAAAGTATAAAAAGAAACAAACAATTTTAATTTGCTTCGCCAGGCTTTGGTTTGATAGAAGACCAAAATTCAGCCATCTTGTTGGCAAAGGTGTTTTGTTGTTTTTGACAATTCAGTATTTCGCTTATAAAACATTTGAAAAATCATTAATCAAAATTTAAATAAAAATGAAAGCATTCATAGTAAAACGCTACGGAAAAAAAGAAAAATTACATTTAACTGATTGGTCAGAACCAACAGTAAATGAAAATGAAGTATTGGTTCAAATCAATGCAGCAGCCATAAACTTGTCAGATACACTTCTTAAAAATGGTGACTTTAAAATATTTCTGCCCTACAAAACACCTTTTGTCAATGGACAGGATATGGCAGGTGTTGTTATAAAAGTAGGTGCAAAGGTTGCTAAATTTAAAGTTGGCGATGAAGTTTATGCAAGACCATCTGATTTTAAAATTGGCACTTTTGCAGAATATATTGCTGTAAATGAAAATGATTTGGCTTTAAAACCGAAAAATCTTTCAATGGAAGAGTCTGCCTCTATTCCTGTGGTTGGGCTTACTTCATGGCAAGTACTTGTTAAAATTGCAAAACTCAAAAAGGGTCAAAAAGTATTTATTCAGGCAGGTTCTGGCGGTGTTGGTACATTTGCTATTCAACTGGCAAAACATATTGGTGCTTATGTTGCTACCACTACAAGCACAACAAATATTGAATGGGTTAAAAGTTTGGGTGCTGATTTAGTAATTGATTACAAAAAAGAAGATTTTGTCAATATTTTAAAAGATTATGATGTTGTGCTACATAGTAATAAAGATGCAAAAGTGCTTGAAAATTCTTTGAAAATTTTGAAACAAGGTGGTACATTGGTTTCTCTTACAGGTCCGCCAACAGCCGAATTTGCCAAAGAAATTGGTTTGGGTTGGCATTTACAAATGCTCACCAATTTGCTGAGTTTTTCTGTAAGACGAAAAGCAAAAAAATTGAATGTCAATTTTAAGTTTTTGTTTATGAAACCAGAAGGCAAACAGTTAAGCGAAATTACAGCTTTGATTGAAGCAGGAAAAATCCGTCCAATAATTGATAAAGTGTTTCCTTTTGAACAAACTAACGAAGCAATGGCTTATGTTGAAACTGGTCGTGCCAAAGGAAAAGTTGTTGTAAAGATCAAGTAATTTGCCTGTTTGCTGAGTGTTTGAACCGTCGCTCATAGGGTGACGGCTAACATTTGCGCCAGCCTTTAGATTGAAATAACTTTGCAGTTTATTTTCCAATGTCATTTGGTAAAAAGAGACGGGCTTTCTGAAAATGGTTTTCCAATGAAACTTTGAAGTAGTTGAAGTCTTTTGTTTTCCGTATTATTTTGATTTTTTATTCCTTTTAAAACAACATTTTCAAAAGCGTTATGTGCAAATCGTTGCAAAGTGAGAATCATTGATGTTCCTTTGCCAACTGGATAACTGAATTTTGGGTTTTTGGAATCAATGATTTTAATAATTGTGTTTACACTGCGTTTTGCAGCTTGGTGAAGTGGTGGAAATCGAAGCACAAATGTTCAGTTTTGTACAAAAGTTCAATTGAAGAACTGCCTTGAGTTTTGCACTAAACCCGCCATTTTGCAAACTGCTGTAGCGGCTGGTATTTGTTTTTCGTTCGGATAGTTCTGTTGGTGACTATCCGAATTGTTTTTAAAGGTGTATAAGAACCCAACTTATAAATTAGTTTTTTTTAGGATTTTTCTTGACTAATTCATAAGAATCCTCTACTAATTTAAGTATTTTTTCATCCGAAAGATCCTTGTCAAATCCCACGCTTATCCAATGTTTTTTACTAAGATTGAATGGATTTGCAACAGCAAGGTACTTGTCTTTCAACTCCTCTATTTTATCAGTATGACATTTTATAGTGCAGCTTTCAAAATTATCTATATCTAGTAAACAAAACATTTTACTGTGAACATAAAAAACCAGTATGGAACGGGAATTGAGAAAAAAACCTTGGAAAGGCATTCCCTCATCTGTATCAGGAAGTGATAAGCAAAATAATCTGAATTTTTCAATGTCCATATCTAATGATTTTCAAAGAATATATACTTTGATTTTTTTAATTAAACCATCTGATTATCCAGTTTCTCAATACTTACATCTATGCTTTATTAGCGACTGGTATTATCTTTTTGACTAACTAATTCTGTTGGCGACTGTCCAAATTGTTTTTTAAAAGCAAAAGAGAAATGTGATAAATTTTCAAATCCAACTTCATAAAATACGTCAATAGGTTTTCTGTGTTTTTTTATCAGTTGATAACGGGCAAGTTCCAAACGTTTTTCTGTCAGCCATTTTTGCGGAGTGGTATTAAATGCCTTTTTAAAGTCGCGTTTAAAAGTCGTTAAACTTCGCCCGGTTAAGTAGCCAAATTTTTCAATTGGCATATTAAACATATAATTATGTTCCATAAATTCAACAATGTTGATTTTATGTGGTTCCGAAAAGTCGGACAAAACGTTATCAATATCTTTGTTTATGGAGCGTAAAACGGTAATCGCTTCCTGAATTTTTAATTGGGAAAGTTCCTGCGGCAATTTGTAGTCCAGATCAAAATATGGCAGCATCGAACTGAAAAAACTATCGAGCAAGAGGCTTTTGGGCAATGGAATAATGCAATCGGTTTTAGAAACCAAATTGACTTGTATTTTTTTTTGCTCGTAAAAAACTCTCAAAACGTCTTGGGTTAGTTTTACGACAATGGCTTTGTAAGGCAATCCGTCTTTTTGGGATTTTATTAAAGTAGCTAGTCGATTTCTCGGAAACAGATACGTTTCACCTACTCCAAAAACATAGGTTTTATTTGACTGAATCACTTTTAATTCGCCCGACAGCACGCGAACAATGGAATGCTCTTCTGCTATTATTTCGGTATTATAGAATGACGCTTCGCTACAAGTGAAAACTATTTCAGCGTTAGTATTTGTTTGTTTTGTTGGCATAGTGCAAAGTTAAAAAAAACAATTGAGGCTCAAATTGATGAGCCTCATTATTTAAATTTATATATCAAATCTTGTCTGAGTCATTTTTTCACTTATAGTCCAAAGTTTTTGAGCTGATTCTGTATCCAATGCAAATGGTGCTATACCAGCAAATCCGGCAGGGCTTTTATAGGCTGCAGCAATACTATCATAATTAGCCTCATCATATTGAGCAATTTCAACATTTTCTAAATACACACCTCCGATGTTTTGAAGCTGAGGACTCGTTGCAGCCCATACCGTTGTTGCAGCTCCTTGTTCCTTCGTTTTTTGTATTTTTTTCATCGCTTCTTCTGCTTCAGTGTTAGGTGTTCCATCAGGATGTAAAATGCCTAAAGTAATAAAATCTTCAAAGGTTAAATGTTTACCCAAATTGGTTTCCAGGCTCAAGCCAGGATTCAATGAATAAGCTCGAACGCCAAATTGTTGTCCTCTTTTGTCTAATTCTAATGCAAAAAGTACATTTGCTGTTTTGGATTGTCCATAAGCTTTAAATTTGTCGTACTCTTTTGTGTTATAGTTTATGTCATCAAAAAGAATAGGTGAGAAATGGTGTGACGATGACGAAACATTTACCACTCTTGCTCCTTTTGCTTTTTTTAATGCATCCCAAAGTTTTGCTGTAAGTTGAAAATGTCCTAAATGATTGGTAGAAAATTGTCCTTCGTTTCCATTTTGGTCCCGGTGTAACGGTGTCCACATAATGCCAGCATTGTTAATAAGCAAATGCAATGGTCTTCCAGAATCTAAAAACTTCGCTGCAAAAGCGTCAATAGAAGTAGGTTCTGTCAAGTTTAATGCTTCTACTTCTACATTGGAAATTCCTTTCAGATTTTCCATTGTTTTTTCAATATTTCTAGCAGGAATGATAACCGTTGCGCCTACTGAAGTTAATGCTTTGGTGATTTCTAAACCATAACCTCCATCACCGCCTGTAACGATTGCAATTTTGCCTGTAAGGTCAATCCCTTTAATAACATCTGTAGTGGTTGATTTTGCGTTGAAGCCAGAGCCAATTGGTTTCTGAAATGCTCCTTTGTAATTTGTTTGTTCCATTTTTTTAAATTAATTTTTAATGAGACAAAGATATTCAGCGTTTTGTTGTGCAGTTTTGTTCTAAAGACCGAATCGCTTTGTTTAAAAGGGCGGTTTTGGTTTTGAAATTTTGATAGATTAAATATTTAACTTTTATAATGACTTTAACTTTTGCATAATCATTTTTGAATAAGCCAATGTAACATTAGTTTATTCAAATAGAAAGGCTTCATTTAATAATTCCAAAAGAGATAATAATGAAAGAAATTGCTAAGAAAGATATAAGGAGGGTTTATAGAAAATGTAACTAAGATGCTTGAAAGCTAAATTGTTATTTTTTTATTTTAATGTATGCAAAAAACACGAAATGATAATTTCGTGTTTTTTATGTTTAAGTAAAAATGATTTAAGAAATATGCTTTTTAATGATTTTTGTTATTTTATTTTAATAACAACCTTTCCTTTTGCTCGACCACTTGAAACATAAGAATATGTTTTTTTCATCTTACTATTTATTTAGAAACTCAATAGCTTGTGGTATAAACTCTTTGTAGTATTGAAAAATACCACCATGACCAGAGTTTGGATATATTTTTAAAATAGCATTAGGAAAACGCTTTGCCATATCATGAGAGTTTGGTGTTGGCACCATTCTGTCTGCATCGCCATTGGCAATAAATACAGGAAGTTTGAAAACACTCAAATCGGCTGGCTGTTCATGCCCCCATGTTTCAATGGCTTTTAGTTGAGCTTTCAAAACACTTAATTTTACTTTTTTGTCACGGTTTTCTGTTCTTTCTTTTAATCGTTTCAGAAAATCACGGGCAGCATCCTTACCTACTTTATTTTGTGTAAAGAATAAATAAAATTTAGGGTCTCTGAATGTAAATAGTCCTTTAAAAATATCCTTGTAAGTTAATCCGACCACATCACTCACGCCTTCACCACCTCTTGGACCCGTACCTGCCAGTATGGCCTTACGAACCAAAGTAGGTTCTGTCAAAAGTATTTCTTGCGTAATAAAGCCACCCATTGAAAATGCCAAAATATCTACTTGTTTGTAGCCCAAAGCGTGAATAAATGCAATGCCGTCTTTTGCCATATCAGGAATACTTGTTCCTTGCTTGCCAGTTGTTGCACCAACGCCACGATAGTCAAAGGAAATAATTTGACGGTGTGCCGCAATTGCATCCATAATTCTTGGGTCGCAATTATCAAGGTTTGCTGTTAAGTGATTGAAATAAATTACGGGTATATCGCCTGCTTTTCCATAAGAACGATAAGCGAATTTTATTCCGTTAGCTTCCACAAACTGAGTGGGAACTGTTGCGTAAGAATAGTTTACACTTTGTGCATTTGATGTTGTCATTTTTAAGAGCATTAAAATTGTTAGAAAAAATATATTTTTCATTTTATTTCTTGTCTATAGAATTAATAAATGTATTAATATTTATGGTTGTTATTAGTTGTTTTAGAAAAATAAAAGTTTGAAACGAAAAGGAATACCAAGAAGAAAAGTGGCATTACTATGTTTGTAGTTGGATCGTTGGCTGCATAATGTGCAAGTGCGGCAGCAATAAAAGTAATGCCAAAACCTGCATAAGCCCATTCCTTTATTTTACTTGGAAAGGCAGGGACAAGTAATACAATGGCTCCTATTATTTTAGCTATTGCAAGTTCTTTTCTGAAAAAGTCAGTAAAGCCTAAGTGTCTAAAACCTTCTATCATTTTAGGGGCTGTAAAATACATGTATGCATTCATAAACATTAATGCACTAAATAAACCAGTTGTTGCCCAGTAAATAATTTTGTCTTTTTTCATTTTATTTTTTGTTTATAGAATTAATAAATGCATTAATATAAGCTGTGGTCAACTCAGGGTATTGGTAATGCAGTGCATGTCCGGAATCTTGTAAAATTATATGTTGCAGTGTTGGAGCATTTTTTAAAAGCGGAAACCAATTTTCTACTGCAAATGATATATCATTATCGGAAGAAATAGCTAACACAGGTGTTTGTAACGTTTTATATGCTTCTCTGAAATTATCTGCATCTTCTTCTAATTGAGTGGTAACGGCAAAATAACGTTGGAATATTTCGGGAGTAGCTGGCACTTTTGATTGGTCAAGTCTTTGAGCAATACGAACTGCTGATTCTTGAGCCGCTACTCGGCTCTTTTCAGATGTTGGTTCATAGAATAGTGTAATTATATCTTCTAAATCATAATCTGGCTTTAAAGCTTTTTCCAAAAATAATGAAGAAAGAGGGACTTCATTTTTACCCATTGGATTACTACCAATTACTATTGTACCTAATACTCTTGCAGGATATAAAAAAGTAGTGTACTGTGAAATTAAACCGCCATAAGACCAACCTCCTACAATAAATTTATCATAGTTTAGGTAATCTGCTATTTTCACAACTTCTGCTGCTACTTCATGTAAATTAAGGGGTAACTCACCTTCGGAGTAGCCAATACCTGAATAGTCGAAAGTAATTACCGTATTTTTTTCTGCTAATAAATCAAGGAAAAGAGGGTCCCAAGTATCTAATGTACCTCTAAATCGATTTGCTAAAATTATCGGAGTGCCATTCCCAAATTTGCGGTAAGCAATTTGTTTATTATCAATATTTGCATATTGAGTTTCTGCTGTTAATGCGTTTTTTTTCATTTTATCATTATTTAATTGTTCTATTAATTCCATTGTTTCAAAAATTATTTTTAAATTTGCTTGCATTTTGCAAGTACAAATATAAATATAATTACTTGCAATATGCAAGTAATTTTTAAATTATTTTTATGAAAGAAGTAAAAAAAAGGTCTGATTGCCCAATTAGCAGCACTTTAGACGTGTTTGGTGATAAGTGGTCTTTCTTAATTATTAGGGATTTATTATCCGCTAAAGAATGTACTTATGGTGATTTTTTGAAATCGGAAGAAGGAATTGCAACTAATATATTAGCTTCTAGGCTACTTATGTTAGAGGAGAATAAAGTTATCGAGAAATTAGAGCATCCAAACAGCAAAGCAAAAGTATTATACAAGCTGACAAAAAAAGGGATTGATTTATTACCTATTATAATTGAAATGCATTTGTGGTTTGATAAATATGATAAAATTCCTGATGACAAAAAAGAAATGATTGAAACTATAAAAAAGGATAAAATTGGATTTATTGCAGTTACAACAAACAAACTTGAAAATTAAGTATTCTTGTTTGATATTGTCAAAAAAAAAATACGAAACAAATAGTTTCGTATTTTTTTTGAACTAATAAATTCTTTAGAAATTTATTGCTTTTATTTAAAAATTAAAAATAATTGATAAACAGTAAATATTCTACTCATGATATTAAAAGTTTAATTATAATCGATGAGATTTATGTAAAACATGCCTACATGATTATCTTCATTTCACTTATAACAAGGTTTGAAGTAGCGGAAGCTATAATTCTTTTTGAGCTAAACATATCAGCTTTTACATTGATTACAGATTTTCCTCTTTTTACAACATTTGTTTTTACTATTACAGTATCTCCTTCTTTTACCGAACTAAAAAATTCCACGTTTAGATTAATTGTAGGGAAGAAATTTTCTGTACCTAAAATCATAAAATTTACACCGATACAATCATCAAACATTCCACAAATAACTCCACCGTGAAGTGTCCCGGCTGGATTAGTCATCTCTTTTCTTACCTCAAATTGAAATTCAACTGAATTTTCATCAATAGAAATCACCGTACCATTTAGCCATTTGGCGAATGGGGACGGGCTTCCTGAAAATGGTTTTCCAATGAAACTTTGAAGTAGCTGAAGTCTTTTCTTTTCCATTTTATTTTCTATTTAATTTCCCAAAAAGTCTAAAGCTTCGTAGTCGTTAATGCCTCTTTTGCTTTTTTAATTAATTTATTATGGATGTGCTGTTGTGTACTTTGTCCTGTATTAGAGGCAGGTATTTTTCTTAAATTAGCCACCTTGGGGTTTTCTTCTTATATTCTAAGTATGGCTTGCCAAACCATTCTTCCATCCATTTCTCTTCTCGAAGTACAAATTGCGTGTGAAGTATTAAAAAAATGATTGGGATTACTATGAGAGGGGAAAATGTTCCTAAAAGTATTGAAGTGCCAATAAGTATAGTGATATATCCCAGGTACATCGGATTTCTTGTAAACTTGAATGGCCCTTTTGTTACAATTAGGGATGCCCGGTTACCTGGGCGAGGATCTGTGCCAAATTTTCGAAAGAACATGCCACTTCCAATAGCAAGAGAAAATCCAAGAACAATTATTATAATTCCTATGTATCTCCAAGGAAAAACTAACCAATGTCCGATTGGAACAAATGAACTGAGTAGTATCATCGCAGTTAATCCTACAAGTAAATGAATTGGAGGGGGTATGCGGGGTATTGAAGTTTTCATGCTGATTTGATTTAAAAATTGCTTGCTGCTGACGGTTAACGCCAGCCGCAGATTATATGCAGCTATTATTGTTATTTTGAAAAATCTTCTTCTGTCATTGCATTATTTAAGAATACTCCTGTATTATTCCCTGTCGATACAGCATATGATACAGCACGAACAGGATTGGTACTGTCTCCACAAGCGAATATATTATCCACAGTTGTCTGCTGAAATCCATCTACTTTGATAAGTCCCAGTTCTGTCAATTCACAACCCAATAATTCGGGAATTTTACAATGTTGTTCAAAAGGAGGTCTTGAATAGATAGCTTCCAATTCAAAACTTGAATTGTCTGAAAAAATTATCTCTTCAACAACACCGTTTTTGTGTTTCAATGAAGTGATTTCCTTTTCAACTATTGAAATATTGTGCCTTTTGATTTCATCGGTTTGCTCTTGCGTCAATTCCGATTTTCCATTGGTAAATAGGGTTAAATCCTTTGTCCAGTTACGAATGAGCCGGGCCAAATGAAATGCACCATATCCATTTGCCAATATCCCTGTTTTTTGATTCTTTACTTCATATCCGTGGCAATAGGGACAATGAATTACGGTGATCCCCCAACATTCAGAAAATCCATCAATTTTTAGCATTGTGTCTTTTAAGCCTGTTGCAAAAACGAGTTTTTTAGCTGAAAATACTTTCCCTGATTGCGTTGAAATCTCAAATCCTTTATCGGTTTTCGTTCCATTAACGGCAAGGTCAGTTACGAATTTTACTGTGTCGTATTTCAACACTTCTCTTTTTGCTTTTTCCGCAATAACGCCTGGTTTTTCTCCGTCCTGCGTAATGAAGTTATGTGAATGTGGTGTTTGTCGGTTACAAGGCAAACCGCTGTCAATGATTAGAACATTTCTTAATGCCCGTCCCAAAGACATTGCTGCCGAAAGTCCTGCATAGCTTCCGCCAACTATGATTACGTCAAAATTTTTGTTATCTGTCATTTCATTAAAATTTAAAAATGATGTTAATGGTAAAGGTAAAGCTAAAACTGATAAAGCAAGTCCACCTTGTTTTATCAGTTCTCGTCTTGATATTTTTTTCGCTTCAGTCATTTGTTTTATAGATCTGTGCCGTTTCTTAAAGTTGCAAGGCTCCATACCGCGATCCGTTCCGCGATCGCCTCGGGTGCCTCGATGTGAAGGAAGTGGCCGGTGTCTGGGACGACCTCCATTGCATGCTGGGCGGCGAACCGATGTCGGTCGTCAACCTGCGCGGGGAGGATGCAGTCGTCGTTGGCACCGTAAAGCTGCAACAGGGGCACCTTGATCGGCTTAGACATGCGTCGCGTCGCCCCAAGCATGCCAGGTCGCAACATCGCCCGGTAGTACTTAAGAGGTGCAGGCATGCTCGCCCGCAGGTGCTCATGTAACTCCGCCTTGAGAGCAGGATCGAGCAAGAAGCCTGGCGACCACTGACGCCAGAGGTGGTCGATGAGGGAGAGATCGCGGGCGGTGGCTACCCAGCCGCTTCCTGGCAGTTGAAAAAGCCCCATGTACCAACTCCGGCGTAGCTGAGCCAGGTGCGTTAGCCTGCTCATGAACGTGAGTGGGTGAGGGATTCCGAGCGCGACCGCACGTACAATCTTCTCCGGTGCTGTGACGCAGGCATCGTATGTAATCAGGGCGCCCCAGTCGTGACCAATCAACTCCACAGGCCGTCCCGGAGACCAGCGGTCGATTAGTGCGAGCACGTCGCTGGTGAGGGATACAAAGTCGAACGGCCCAGCGGTCGGGGACGGAGAGTAACCGCGAAGCCAAGGTGCGACGACGTAACGTCCGCGACGGCCGAGCTCGGCCAGGAAGAGCCTTGCGGTCGGCGGATGGTCTGGAAAGCCGTGCAAGAAGACAGTTGGTTGACCATTGGGATCACCACCCTGCAGCGCGTGAAAGGTGCCGTGTGGCAGGTCGAAGGTGACGTGTTCGAACTCCATGTGTGTCATCTCTTTTTCAGGAGTCGTTGGATGAGAGACGATGTCTTTGCTTTTTGATATGGATTCACCTTGTTCTGATTCGTTAGGAATTTTCTCCATTGTATTCATATTTAGGATGATTTATTTTGCTGTTTTTACACTTTTATATATTGCTCCTTCAAACTGTGTATAGGCGTAATTATTAAGGAATAGTACCATTCCTGCCATTTTTCCTACGATGTTTCGGAATTTTGGATTTTTAGCATTTATCACTTTAATAATTTTGTTCACTATTAGAGAAGGCTCATCTCCATTTGCCAAACCATTTTTGATATACTTATTCACTTGCTCTTTATAGTTCCTGTATTCTGTTATATTTTCATCAATAGCAATCATATTTGTGCCAATATTTGTTTTTGCCCACATAGGCTCTACCATACTAACCTTGATATTAAATTGGCTTACCTCAAAACGCAATGACTTAAAGAATCCTTCTAAGGCATGTTTGGATGCAGCATATATTGGGTGCATAGGTAAAGATAAAAGCCCCATCATTGAGCTAACTGTAACAATTTGACCAGACTTTTGTTTCCTGAAATAAGGCAAAATTGCTTTTGTTACATTTACTGTTCCCCAAAAATTAGTTTCAAATTGAAGTTTCCCTGCCTCTGTTGAAGTTTCCTCTGCTAATCCAATGAGCATATAACCCGCATTATTCACCAGAACATCTAATTGTTTTACGGTTTCAAATAATTGCTTTGTAAATTCTTCTATCGATTTTTCATTTGTAACATCTAAAGACAATACCTTGAAAGGAACTGTGGCTTGCAGTTTTTCTGCATTTCTACTAGTACCAATTACATTATGTCCTTCTGTGTGCAACTTGTTTGCTAACATTAATCCAAAACCTGATGATGCTCCTGTAATTAAAATTGTTTTTTTCATCTTATTTTATTTTTTTTAACCACACAGAAACATAGTTTTTTATACCTTTTGAAGATGTTTTGACTATGCAGCTTTTTTTATTTTATATTTCTGTGTGGTTTATTAGTTGTAAATGTCTTTACTAATTAAATGGTTTATTTATAGTTTTTCTAAGTTTGGCGGTATTAGTTTATACATTACCGGTGTTACAATTCTTGCAAGGATTGTTGAACTTATAAGTCCGCCAATTAGCACAATCGCCAATGGAGATATTTGAGGATTAGGATTCACCGCCAGCGGAATCAAACCACAGATTGCGGTAACTGATGTTAAAACTACCGGAAGAAAACGAGTTTCACCTGCAATAGCAATCGCTTCGTCAATGGACTTTCCTTCTTGTCTTAATTGATTTGTAAAATCGACCAGAAGAAGGGAGTTTTTGACCTGAATTCCCGACAATCCAATGAAACCGATTATAGAAACCAACGACATTGGATTCCCAGATGCTATTAAAAATAATACACCTCCTAAAATACCTAACGGAATGATTGACATTACGATAATGATTCCTTTAAATGTTTTAAATTGAAGCAATAAAACAGCAATAAATAAGAACGTGCTCAATATAATTACAGAAAGAAAGTTACCTCCCAAAGCATCACCTTCTGATTCTTTTTCTCCGGATAGTTTGTAATAATAACCTTTTGGCATTTCAAGTTTATCCAATTTTGGTATAATATCTACCAGCAGGTCATTTGCTAAATAACCATCTTTTGTCATCGCACTGACTTTTGAAAAAGGCGATTTGTTAAAGTGGTTTATGGCTGTTGGTGCAGTTTCAAAAGATACTGTTGCAATTTGATTCAATGCAATTGGTGTTCCCTGAACATTATTTACATATAAATTTTTCAATGCATCAAGATTAGAAAACTTATCCCTTGGTAAAGTAATGGTCACGTTTCTTGCATCTCCACGGTCATCTATATAATCTCCAACTGTTAAACCGGCAACAGCAAGTCGAATTACTTTATCGACCTCACTGGTCAGTACGCCCAATGTTCTCGCTTTTTCTTTATTAATCTTTACTTTGACATCGGTTTTATAGGTATTCAACTCGTTATTGATATAAACTGTTCCTTCCTGATTTCTCAGGATAGTTTCTACCTGAGAAGATAACTTACGTAAAACCGCTTGGTCTTCGCCGAATAATCGCACTACGATATTAGCTTCCAATGGTGGCCCTTGTTCAAAATCTTTTACCTCCACTTTAGCATAAGGCATCGTTTTAAATTTTTCACGCAATTCTTGTATAAGACTGGTTTTATCTGAAGGTTTTGCTTCATCGTCCAATTGCACGAAAATTTGGGCAAAATCAGATTTTCTGTCCTGTGGATGCACGTTGTAGTAAATCTGCGGATTTCCGTGTCCCACATTTGAAGTGAAATACACAATTTCTTTGTGGTTTTTCAATTCTTTTTCCACCAATTTTGTTACCCTGTCACTTTCCGAAATATTAGCTTGAAGAGGCATTTTTATGTTGATTAAAAACATAGGTTTTTCCGAAGTTGGGAACAATTTAAATCCGGCTACCGAAAACAATCCAAACGCTATAACACTTAAAAATAGAGAAATGGCAATCGTAGTTTTTGGAAATTTCAATGCTTTTGGCATAATATCCCTGTAAGCTCTGGTAAGAAACTTTTGCAAATATTGAAGAAAGATGTTTCCTTCACCGTGTTCGTGTGTTTTTAAAAATCGGCTTCCCAAAAACGGAACCAATGTCAGCGCCACAATCATAGAAGCCAATACACTGGTGATAACCGCCATAGGCAAACTTCGGAGAAACTCACCTGCCATATCTGGAAGAAAGGCCAGTGGTATAAAGGCTATAACCAAAGTAGCCGTAGTACCTACAACAGCAATACCAATTTGCTTTGTTCCTTTTAAAACGGCATCCATTTTAGAATGTCCTTCACGCAGCCAACGTTCAATGTTTTCGACAACCACAATACTGTCGTCGACCAGCAATCCTAAAGCGACCACCAACCCAACAATACTTAATTGGTTTAAGGAATATCCTAAAGCATTCATTGCAATTAACCCTAAAGCCAAAGATAAAGGGATGGATATCATTACGATAATAGATGCTCTCCCTCCTAACGGTATCAATGTGATAACAACCAAAAGAATAGCTAAACCAAAATCAAAACCTAAATGCCCCAAACGTCTTGATACCATATCGGCCTGGTCAAAGTTTTTTATTAGTTTGATGTTAGCAGGCAAATCTTTAGAAAATGCATCTATTAGTGGCAAATATTCTTTTTGAACATCGCTAATGTTTACATTGTCTTTCATTCCGGCAGTAACCAAAACGCATCGGTGTCCGTTAATTCTGGTGATATGATTTACAACTTCAGATTTATAGTTTACTTCGGCTACATCTTTCATATAGATGATTTTTCCGTTGGCATTGTAAACCACCGTATTGGCAACATCATCTGCATTTTTGAATTTACCACTTGTTTTTACGTTGAATACTTTGGTGCCCAAATCAATACTTCCACCAGGAATATCGGCAGCTTCACTTTGTAAACTTCCCATTACTATATTTAATGGAATTTTTAATTGTGCTAATTTTTCCAAATTCAGATCCACCCGGATTTCCTGTTCCGGAATTCCTGAGTATTTCACTTCTTTAAGATTGGTTATTTTTTCAATTTTTGCCTTTAGTTTATCTGCTTCATCACGCAATTTTTTGTCGGATGCATTTTCGGAAACCAAGGCTACCTGAAGAATTTTCACATCCGAAGACGAAATTTTTTCGGTTTTTATCTGATAAATATCTTTCGGAAGTTCGCTACTCTTGAGGGCATTCATTTCAGTAGATATTTCCTGATATTTATTATCAATATCGACTCCGTATTTGAATTTTACCTGAAAAGCGGCTACACCATCTTCTACGGTTGTTAGTATTTTTTCGATATTTTCTAATCCGTAAATCTTATTTTCAATAGGTTTTACGACTTGTTCCTCCATATCTTTTGGACTCGTACCGGGATAAATAACGGTAATCAAATATTGTGGCGGATGTGTTGACGGATCTTCAGATCTTGGCATTGTGAATAAGGTAAGGACCCCTACCACAGCGACTAATAGCGCCAGAATCAGTGTGAACTGATAATTCTTAACGGAAAAGTTTGTAATTTTCATACGATTCGTTATTTAATGATTTTGATAGTTGATTGTTCGTTGAGATAAGCACTGTTGGAAATAACTATTTGATCGGTTTTTTGAAGTCCGTCTTTGATAGATACCTTGTCCTTTTCAAATTTATTAATCGTAACAGGCTGGCGTTTTACTTTGTTGTTTTCTACGGTAAATACAAAGGCTTTGTTTCCGTCGGCTTCAATAAGTGAATTATAAGGAATGATGATAAAATCTTCGGCTTTATCTGCTTTAATTTCTGCCTTTCCAAACATACCAACTGCCGGCTTGCTGTTTTTCATATTCAGTCTTAATTCTACCTGAAAAGAACCCAATGCAGCATCTGCCGCTTGCGACTTTCTAAAAACAGAGGCATCAAAGCTTTCGTCAGGATAGCCATCAAGGGTAACAGTTGCTTTTTGACCTATTTTTACAGCTGCCCATTCTTGGTCTGTCAGGCCGACTTTTAGCAAATAATTGTTGTTTTGGCGGGTTTCGTTTATTGCCAAAATTGGAGATCCTACACTCACAACTTCACCTTCATTGGCAATTTTTGAAGTAACAAAACCATCGGCTGTGGCATAAATTTTTGCATAACGGGCATTAAAAGCAACAGCATCTTTCTGTTTTTTGGCAATGTCAAGAGCTGTTTTTGTGTTTTGAAGCTGCTCTAAAGTATATACGCTGTCTTTATAAAGGTTTAAAGCCCGGGTATAATCACGCTCGTATTTCTTAACATTCAAATCAGATTGATTCAGGCCTGAACCGATTTCGGTTGCGTCTAAAGTTGCCAAAAGTTGTCCTTTTTTGAAAAACTGTCCTTCTTCCACAAAAATATGGTTGATAACTCCACCAATTTTGAACGAGTAATTGGCTTGATTTTCTGTTGTTACCAATCCTGATGCACTTATATTATTTGTAAGTGCCAAAGATTCAGCAGTTGCAGTTTTAATGGAAATAACATCTGCAGCTTCAAAAGGTGTGTGTGCTTTTTTTTCTTCTTTGCAAGCGAAGAAGAGAGGTAATACGAATAGGGAAATAATTATTGATTTATTACTCATAAGTGTAAAATTGTTTTTTTGGTATTCGTGAATCTTTGATTTCATGATCTTAATTTTTAATTGTTTAAAGTAAAAGTTGCATTGGCTCTTTCTAATTCTGCAAAAGCGATCCAGGAATTATAAAGGGCGATATTGGTATTAAGTTGGGCATTTACCCATTGATTTTGTGCATCCAGAAGTTCAATGTATATAGCCTGACCTTCTTTGTATAATTTAGTTATATCCTCATTATATTTTTTGGCGGATTCTTTTTGATTTTTATCAGCGTAGAATTGCTCCAAAGCGGATTTTAAATTATTCTGGGAAACCTGAAACTGAAGCAGTAACTGCTGTTTTACATTATCGATTTGCGAACTTATTTTTTTACTGTCTTCTTCAGTTTGTTTGAGTTTGTATTTGTTTTTGTTTCCTGAAAAAATATTCCATTCTAAACCTACTCCTGCAAAATAGTAGCGTGACTGTTTGTTTACTTCAAAATCAAAATCCTGAATTCCAAAATCGGCAAAACCATTTACTTTAGGAAACCAATACGACTGCGTAAGTTTGCTTACATTATCGTTTATTTCTTTTGCCTGAGTAAGTTTTTTTAATTCTTCCCTGTTTTGAGTATTCTCTGAAACAGCGTCAATTGGTGGCGCTTCATTTTCATCGACTTCAATTGCAGCATCCAGCTTTTCATTAAGCAAAAAATTAAAATAAGACCTGGCATTATTACTGTTTTGCTTTGCCGTTTCAAGGTTTGCCTGTATACGTATTACTTCATTATCACTTCGTAAGACAGCTGTACGGTTTATCTTTTCATTTTTAAATAAGGATTTGTTTACTCGTTGGTTTTCCTTAACCAATGCTAAAGCATCCTCATAAATTTTAATTCCTTCAACCGATTGAATGTATTTGTAATAGGCTATTTTTATTTCCTTAACTAATTCTCTTTGATATATTTCCAGTTCTATTTTTTGTAATGAAGTCTGCTGGTTTTTAATTCTCTTGTTATAAATAATTTCAAAATTCAGCAAAGGCATTGTGGTATGAATTTTAGCATCATAGAAATTATCCGGATTAATTAGAACAGATTGATTTTCTAAAGTTGGAAAAGCATTCGAATTTGTAATTTGATTCAGGGTATTGTATACCGGATTTAACATATCGCCAATCGGAATATCAATTGTTCTTCCTCCTTCAGCCTTGGTATAACTTCCGTTTAAGGAAACGGTAGGGTAGAACAGGGAGCGCGCTTCTTTTAAAGCATACATACTTTTGTTAATATCAAAGTTGTGCTGCTTTATTACTTCGTTATTTTTTAATCCGGTTTCAATGTAACCGTCTAGTTTACTCTGGGAATATCCATAATACCCAAGTAAAATTGTCATTAGAATTAGTGTTTTTTTCATTTTATTACATTGTTTGTTTATTGAACGTTGTTCATTTTTTTGAACAAAAAAAATTATAATTTATCTATTATTTTCAAGTAGGCATTATATCCGTCAAATAGGATAGTATCAGGGTTCGTGAATTTCACACCTTTTGTTCTTTGTCTGATTTCAAGACAACACATACCATGTACTAAACTCCAAATCATAAACGAAAGCGATTCTACATTATGTCCTTCAAAATGTCCTTTATTCATACATTCTTCAACTGTTTTTTTAACCAGGTCAAAAGTTACAGCGCCTTCATCCCAAAGATCGTTATCGGATTTTTCAAGATACTCCATTGGTGCCTTAACATTAAACATTAAATCATACATTTCCTGGTTTTCGATTCCGAACTTGATATATACAATCCCCATTTTTCTTAATCTCTCCATTGGATCTTCAATAATAAACAATTCCTGAAAATTACTTCCAAGTTCTTGAAAACCAATAGAGTGCAAATCATGCAAAATAGCATTTTTATCTTTAAAGTAAACATATACGGTTCCAACACTATAATCTATTTCATCAGCTATATTTCTAATAGTTGTTTGCTCAATTCCTTTTTCTAAAAAAAGTTTTTTTGCTCCTTTTAAAATCAATGCTTTTAATGCTTCTTTTTCTCGCGCTTTTCTATCTGCTACACTCATAAATATTATTTTCTTTGCAAATGTATGTATTTTTTTTGAACAACGTTCATTTTTTATAAAATATTTTCTTTGAAATGGTATATGTTTTAAAATTTAAGAAATAAAGTATTGATATTGTGTGTGTTATAAAGGAGTGCTAAAAAATAGAAAATCCTAAAAATCATTTGGTTTTAGAGGTTTTATTTCTTTTCCGCTTGTTCAAGTATTGGTCGAGGATCGAAGACCACTTTTATTGATTTAATTTTTTTGTTGTTTACAATATACCATCCGCAAGTAAATATTTTTTTACCGGACATATCAATATCATAGAAAATACATACATCATTCTCGTCTTCAAATGTTTTTTTGATGCTGTATTTAAACTTCATCTTTTTCATATCGCTGATGTATATTTCGGCACCATCTCTATGTCCGAGAACACCATCAAAAGTCATATTATCGCTTAAGCATTGTCTTGCTTTTTCAAAATCTTCATCGTTTAGAGCGTTTAAAAATGTCAGAACAATATTTTTAACGCTGTCTTCTCTAGATCCTGCATCTTTTTTCATTATCATCTCTCTTTAGTTTAAATTAATTTGATTTAAAATACTATCAAATTGGATTTAAAATACTCTCAGTTTAAAAATAATAAAGCCTGAAATGATAAGTGTTATATAAATTTAGAAAATGATTACATAATTAAATATTCATTAAAATATGCAATTAAAGGATTTTGAATGATTAGGATGGTTGTTAATATAGGTAAATTCGTTGTTTTTTAACTATTTGTATAAATAATTCATTTTTATTATATAATTACACTTATTCTATAAGTAATGAATTTAATTTATTTTAATCTTCATTTTAATATTTTTTTTGAATTATTCATAACAAAACTTCGAAATTGATTTCAAAGGTTAGTACTTGACGTCTTTTTACTGTTAAGTATTCATTTTTTTATCGGATTTATTTTGTTATTTTTACAAATGTAATAAATACACTTATTTTTTTAAAGTAAATTTATTTCACCGGCATAATTGAACGCTGTAATATTATTAATGCTATTTATCCAGCCTGATTAAGTGAGATAATTGGTTTCAGAACCAGTAAAATGTAAAAGCACAGGCTAAATTTTTATGAAATTCTTTCCCGAATTTCAGTTTCAAAATTAATATTCATTCTGATTAGTGCACGAGTCAGGGCAATATTTACATACTAATTTAACCAATTAACCAAACCACTTATGAAGTTACGATTTCTCCAATTCGACCAGAAATTCCAGCAATTTCCGGCAATTTCTTTTACTAAGAATATTGTGTCCCTTTTTACATTTATTCTATTTTTATGCACAGCTATACCAATGTTTGCTCAACCTGGTATACACGATCCTTCTTCTACCGTTAGAAATACGGATGGCAGATATTGGCACTTTGCCACAGGTAATGGTATCTATACAATATCATCAACGTCTACAAGTTTTGGGAGCTGGCAAACAGAAAATACCGTCTTTCCTATAGGTACCTGGCCAAGCTGGATAGCTAACTATGTCAGCGGTTTTGCCGGTAATTTTTGGGCACCGGATGTTGTGAAAATAGGAAGTACCTATTATTGTTATTATTCCTGCGCAGGCGATGGTGCTCCTGCTGCTATTGGTTTGGCAACGGCTACCAACTTATCTGGTCCATGGACGGACAAGGGAATGATAGTTGCCGGAAATAACGCCATTGATCCTGCAGTTTTAGTAGATGGCTCAAATATGTACATGGTGTATGGTAACTGGCAAAGCGGTATCGACCTGATACAGCTTAACCCTTCTACCGGATTAAGGCTTAACTCCAGCCGTTGGGACCTTGTGGCAGGAAATGTAGAAGCTCCGTACATTATGAAAAACGGAAGCTATTATTATGTGTTTTTTCAAAGGGGATTATGTTGTAATGGTGTAAATTCAGGTTACTATACTCAGGTAGGGCGTTCTACAAGTATTACCGGACCTTATTTAGATCAAAATGGCATCAGCCTTATGAATGATGGCGGAACTACTTTTTTGCCAAACAAAAATGGCAGGTATATTGGTCCCGGACATGTGGGATATGGCGAGTCGACGCTGAGTTATCATTTTTATGACGGAAATGATGGTGGTGCTCCAAAACTTATGACCACAACGCTGAGCTGGTCAAACGGATGGCCAGTGCCGGGTAGTGCAAGCCAGATAATACCGAATGGTACTTACAAGCTTGTAAACCGTACCGGAGGTAAATATTTAGATAATCTTGGAGCTACGACAGATGGTGCAAATGTAGCACAATGGGCTGGTGGCTCGTCTAATAACCAGCGTTGGGTAATTACCTACTCGGGTGGGTATTATAAGTTAAAATGCGTTACAGGCGGCAAGTATCTGGATAATATTGCCCATACCGCCGATGGTTCTACCGTAGGGCAGTGGACAGGAGGAACCAGTACTAACCAGCAATGGACGATAAGTGCTGCCGGACCTTATTATAAAATAATCAACAGGTCAAATGGTAAATGTGTAGACAATGGCGGTGTAACTACCGATGGTGCTGTTATGCAATTCTGGCCAAGCAATGTAAGTTTCAATCAGCAGTGGACATTGGAATTTGTGAGTTCGTCAACTGCGAAGATGTCAAATGCAGAAAGTGTCGTATCTGACGAACCTTTTGCTGATGAAAATGCGGGCCTTTCTATTGTGCCTAACCCTGTACGTGGTAATGAATTTGAAATAATTATGTACAATAAATCAGAGACTAGCATTACGGTTACATTAACAAATATGTCGGGGCAGACTGTTTATACTAAAAATTTGGGTATTACAAAGCCCGGCGAGTTCAGATATACAGTAAATGCATCAACACTCTCAAAAGGGACATACCTTGTAAACCTGAGTTCAGAAACAGGGAATAAGACAGCAAAAATTATTCGAAATTAACTATTTCCAACATAAAATTGCGTCAATATCAGGATAACAGGCAATAAGTTGTCCAAATGAAAGCAGTAAAGAAAACAGAGAACTCCATTGAAATAATGCTTATAAATAAAAAGGCAGCTCATAATTACTTTTGATTACAATCTTACCAAACTACTGATTTGATTCTAAATTGTTGTGAGGCTATCAATAATAATAAACAGATATATCAATGGATCAGATGGAAGGTCGGAATATTGTTTTTTGTTTGCAATGACGGGTAAAAAGCCGGTATGATTGAATAGGGGAAAAGACTGTTGCAGATGCTATTTTGGATTGGATTATACTTGGCAATACACTTTGAATTCAAAGGAGAATCCATGAGAAAAAAATAAAAAAATAGTAAAAAAATATCTAATTTTGCGCCAGGAAAAATATCAATAAAATAATAAACGGACACGCTGAACACCGCTTTACAAAGTAGGCAGATTAATTTAAAAAAAAGAATGGGCAATCAATTTAAATCAATAGTAATGCTATCTGCAGCAGCACTTTTGTTTTCTTGTAACAACGGAACAAAAACAGAAAAATCAAATTTACTTTCTACTGTAAAAGAAAATGAAAAACCTGTAATTTCTCATGTAATGACCAAGGAAGAACAAACAAGGCTTACACCTGATGCTATTTTGCAGGAATTTATAGAAGGGAATAAACGTTTTCAAAGTGGTACAACTACCGTGCGAGACCATAGTAAACAAGCCAGAAAATCTGCACCGGGGCAGTTTCCAAAAGCAGTTGTGTTAAGTTGTGTAGATAGCCGTGTACCGGTTGAGGATGTATTTGACCAGGGTTTAGGTGATATTTTTGTTGGAAGAGTAGCGGGAAATTTTGTAAACGTAGACTTATTAGGCAGTATGGAATTTGCTTGTAAAGTGTCTGGTGCAAAATTAGTTTTAGTAATGGGACACCAGCATTGTGGAGCTATAAAAGGTGCAATTGATGATGTAAAACTTGGAAATATTACAGCTATGCTTTCAAAAATAAAACCAGCAGTAAAAATGAGCCAGGATTTTACAGGTAAAAAACTTTCAAAAAATGATGACTTTGTAAAATATGTTTCCGAAAACAATGTACGTTACGCTATTGCGCAAATTCGTGAAAAGAGCCCTATTCTTAAAGAGATGGAAGACAAAGGAGAGATAAAAATTGTTGGCGTGTTTTATAATTTAACAGATGGGAGCCTTGAATTTATAAAGTAATAAAATCATTCTAGACCCTCTTGTTTCAAGAGGGTTTTGTTTTTTAATTATTATTTGATAGCTGAAATTTCTTTAACTATTTGAGATAATTTAAATGTTTTCCTAAAAAGTCTTTACTTCGATCCCGTGTTCTTTTGCATAGGGTAGTGCCAGATCCCATAATTTTTTATATTTCTGATCAAAGGTAGCAAAGGTTACCGTTTCCATTTCAAAAATTGCTTTCTCAATTTCTTCTTTTGAAGCCTTGTTATCCATCAAACGGGCTATTTTTACATAATCTGTTTGGTATTTCTCTTTTACATAATTAAAAAGATCCAATGAAGCATTAATCATGGGAGTAGTTTCTTCTGTGGGTTTTAAATCTTTTATTTTTTCAATAGCCTGATTAATAAAAGGAATTTTAAATCTTAAAATATGGTCTTCGTAAGATTTTGCAGGAAACGTACCTCTTTCATCATATGCCATAAGTTGACTGGCACTTTTGGTTTCTCCCATTCTTTTAAAATCTCTGGCGCCAAACTCCATAAACAGATTTGTATTTAAGGATGTTATATCAAAATATTCTTCAGGTGTATTTTCCATCTTACAAGATTGTAAGACAAAAAATAACAACGCTGTTGCTATGAGTATAATTTTTGTTTTCATTTTATTTTTTAGTGCCTCACTATATTTGAAGTTTACTTTAAACGAATCTTTAAATCAGTTATAAAATTAAAATTAAAAGTTCGCTAAGAGTTTTTATCAAAACCAGCATAATAGTTGTAATTAATTCTATCATAATTAATATTTGAATTTATTCCATTTCAATTTGAATTAATGCCATTCCGGATTTTTGACTTCCTTTACTAACACCAATATTCCATTGTTCTGCAGCTTTTTCTTTGTTGCCTAATATATAATAATAAGTACCTAATACTGTATAACCTTCAGGTTCGTCCTGAGCAATAATTTTATTTCCAAGAGCAATAATTTCAGGATTAGGTATTTTTGCCTTTTCATTTTTTTGAGGATCTAAAATTGCTCCTAAACCCTGATCTTCCATGAGCAGTATTCCAAAATAATCGAGACAGGCTTTACTTAAACCCTGATTGCACAGTTTACTGATTTTTTCAGTTTGTGCTTTTGCAGCTGCATCATTCAGCATAAAATCAAGTGCCGATTTGGTGTCGGCTACCTTATAATATTCATGCAATAAAACTGCTTTTTTCTTTGATAAAGCAACATCTTTTCTATTATTGGTAACGATAGTATCTTTTCTGACCCATGTTTCATTTTCAACCCAACTTGAAGCTCCAACCAGTGTATTGTTTTTTATTTTAAATTTAAAAATACTTTTGTCGGGATATATAATCAGCGAGTCGCCTTTGGTAAAATAATCGCCAGTCCCCAATCCGACGATATTTACTTTACCATTCCCGTCAAACTCAAAAAACGAATACATACTCGAATCAGATTTGGCTTGATAGTATCCTTGTATATTATTATCTATAACCTGACAGTTTATCAAATTAGAGAAAGAAATTAAAAGTAATAAAAGACAGCTTTTTTTCATTTTTTATTGCTTGGTTATCTCTTCATTGGTATAATTGAAAGATGTGTAATTTTCAGTTAAAAAAACCAGCACAAAACATAAGGTTTCATACTGGTTTAATTTAATTTTTATTTAATGAAATCAAATTTGTCTGTAAATAATTTACCTACAATAGGAACTGGAATTTCCTGTTCGTTATTTGCATTAATGATTCCCATAATCCATAATACTAAAACAACAAGATTTACTAAACTTAAAATACTGGCCAAAGTAGGTACTACAATTGCGATGATACTTAAGGCAACAGAAATTACGATTCCTAAGATAGCTATTCCTAATCCTTGTTTTAAGTGAAATCTTGTTAGAGAATCTTTCACAGTTAATTTGTTGTAATTTACATAAGCAATAATCCATCCGATAATAGTAATGTACGAAATAATTGAAAGCGTCTTTTTGTTCATGATTTATAGTTTTTAAATTCAATACAAAACTACTCATGAAATTGTAAGAAAAATCAAATCTTGTATATACTAACCATCTACAGCAATCATTTTGGGTATCTATTTTATATCTACAAAGAACATTATATTCTGAATTAAAAAACGCTGAATCTATTGATTTTACTGGACTGAAGTGATGTAAGAATCTAAATCGGTTTCGCGGTCGAGATTTAATTTTTGTTTAATTCGGTAACGTGCCATTCGCATGCTTTGGGTTTCAATATTCATGTGATTTGCAATTTCCTTGGTACTCATTCCTAATTTTATATAACCGCAATATTTAAAATCGAGCTTTGTAAGTGTGCCTGAAGCTTTTTCCTGTAAAGTCGAAAAAAAGACAGGATTTGTATTTTCAAGACTTGTTTTAAGCAATTCAAATTCGTCATCGACTTCCATACTTTTATCAATGGTTTTAGAAATCGTTTTGATGTCTGTAGATTTTTCTGCTTTCATTACCGATAACTTATTTTGAATGTCTTTCAAAACTTCATTTTTCTTTTCTAATTGCAAACTATTGGTCATTAATTCCTGCTGCAATTTAATTTTTTGCTGTTCGTTTAATTTTTTTTCCTGAATGGCAATTTGAAGTTCTTTCTCTGTTAATTCAGACTCCAGCAGGGCAATCATGGCTTCTTCCTCTTTGATTTTGGATAAAAGGGTAGCTTCTTCATTTGCTTTTTGGAGTAACAGATTCGTTTTGATATATGATTTTTGTCGGAAATGATAGGAACGCAACATGAATAAAAGTGTAAAAAAGCCAAAAATTAAAAGTGCAATATACAGCGAGTTGATTTTTTTGCGTGATTCTAAATTATCTCTCAATAATTGAATTTCCTGCGATTTTTTCTCAGTCTCAAAACGTATAGAGGCATTGTATTCTTTAACTCTGTTTTCCTTTTCAATCATCACTTTCTGCGCTTTATCATATAAACCAAAGTATTTTCTGTAAGAAGGAAAATCATTTTTTATTTCGGCCAAATCCATATAATTTTTATATAATAAGCAATAATATCGGGTGCTTACTTTTGGGTTTTTTGCAATGTTTTGTTCTACCTTTTTCAATACTCTCTCAATGTTAGGTATATCATTTAAGTTCGTATAAAATTGGGCCTGCTGACCATACATTACCATTAACTGTATCGGTACATTCAATTTAAGGCAGACTTCTTCGGTTTTTTTTAAATATTCTAATGTTTTGTCTGGTTTTGTTTTAAAAAAATGATACAAATAAAGACTCGTCAGATTTAAGCAAGTTCTGCCATAAGGTACATTTATATTGCCTTTCTTTTTTTCATCTTCAAATATTGCTATGGCTTTTAAATAATCCTTTTCGGCAGTTTTTAGTAAATTTAAATCTAGAGGTGATTTTTGTTCGGCACTGTTTACAAGAAATAAGGCCCAGCTGGTTAAAGCATTTGCAATATTGACCTGATTTTTACTTTCGTAACTTAATTCCAGGGCTTTTTTATTATATTTTTTGCTAAATTTCAAATCGTTATTATCACTAAAACTTGCTGCCAGGTTTTCATATCCATTAACCAGTTTATCATATCTTAGTTTATGTTTTTCAAAGTATGACAGGGACTTAAGCATATAGTAAATGTACTTTTCTATGTTTCCAATAACTTCATGTTTATAAGCGATCGCATAATTTGCATAGGCCATTGCTTCCGGGTCTTTTGATTTTGATGCGAATAGATAACAGGAATCGGCAAATTTTATTTGTTGAGGAACATTATCGAGATATCGTGCCACATCTGATAAAGCTTCATAAGCAATAGCTTGTTTGTTTACAGCTTTTGTTTCCTGAGCAATTTTCAACGCCTGATTAGCACAACCATAAGCCTTTATGGTATCTGTTTTTTTATAGATACAGCTTAATTCACATAAATAATCTCCTTTTTTTTCTAAAGACAAATCTTTTTGCCCGATTAATTTGAGTAATTCCTGTTTTGTTTTCTGAGCAAAGGAGTTACTAATCAAAAAAGAAAATAGTATTGTGAAAAGTACTTTAGATAGTGTCATTTTAATTGTACTTATTTAAATGGTTTAGTTGGTATACAAGGCAAAAGAGCATCAAAGATATATAAAAAGTCCTATAAAAAATTCCATTATTTATTGTGTTTAAGAGAAGTCATTAGTTCGATATAACAGAAAAAGGAAAGAGATTAATCCCTTTCCTTTTAATAAAACCTGATTTAAATATTACCTGCCTTTTCGCAAGTACTTAATTACCATTTTAAAAAACCAAAAACTTTATTGTTTTTATACCTTCCTGCGATTCAACTTTACCAATATAGACACCTTTGGTTTTTGGTGATTCTATATTTGAATCACCGCTAATAATTGATGATTTATGTACTTGTTTTCCGGTTAAGTCATAAATTGTGAATTTACTGTTTTGAGGAGCATTTTTTATTTTAATAAAACCATCTTCTACTATCCATTTTAATTGATTTTCCGAAAACTGATTTACAGATAAATTTGAAACAGGCATAGCTACGCCATGAATCTTAACATCTGCGAGGCATATTGTTTTTCCTGTAGATGCTGAGCTATACCAAGGATACACGCGTAGTTTTAAGGTTTCTCCATTAACAAGTTTAATAACCGGTATCTTTGAAACAGCGTTCATCGTATTGGATGTCATACTCTGAAATTCTCCTGCAACAAATGTAGTAGCGAAATCGTCTTTTGAATAAGAAATACGGCAACGCATACCGCTTCCTCCTGCGCCACCGACATATAAACTGATCAAATCAATATTTAATTCTGTTCCGGCATTGGCTTTAATTCCAAATTGAATATAACGTGTTGAGACTTCATCAATCTCTCCTGCTGGCCACGCACCACCATCAATCAGGTTTCGTTGTGTTTTTCTTGTAGTATCATACCCACTCCCGGCAGGCCATATAGTTGCAGTCCCGTTAGGTGCAGCATACGACTGTACATTCATGCCTGAATGAGTTTGATCAACAATAGTAGCCGGACCTTGCAACACCGGGGTATTATTTGTAATTAATGGCCATAAAACACTCACTTCTGTTCCTCCGGTTAATTGAATAAAATTAGCGGTTAGGGGAACTGTTTTTGTCACGGTTCCGTTAGTAACGGTAAGTGTTCCGGTTTTAGTTCCGCCAACAGACTGAGTTACTGAAATATAAAATTTCGTAAATGCAAGATTACCGCCTGTGTAATTCATATTGATGGAAGAACCAAAAGTATCTGTCTTATTTGCAGCAATTAAGAAACCATCGCTCACGGACAGGCTAAAGGCTCCTGCATCGGGAACAAGATCAAAACCGGTAATAGTTACTTCTTTTGTAAGTGTCTGACCTGTGTATGCATCCCCAAAATCACAGCTGGTCGGATTAATCAGAACATCTGTTGATGTATTGATATAAGAAGCTAAAATATTCTGTTTTACCATTTCCTGAGCACATAATCTGGCAGTTAATGTTCCTAATAATGCTGTAGGGTGGGTAGAATCTGCAGAAACGTAAAGCTGGGCTGTACTGGCAGCATCGCCATAAGACTCAACCAATGTTTTTGTTAAGGTTGTTAAGTCGATAAGCTGCACTCCTTTTTCTGTTGCAACTTCTTTCATAGCATAGGCATAATCATAAGTGTGATCTGTTGCGGGAAGGCTAAAGTCAGCACCTAAATCATGAGCACCTTTTCGTGTAATAGTACCACCGCTAAAATATTTTCGACATAAAGAGGTTGCCAAAATTGGTGTAGCATTCAAAGCACGGGTCTCATCAATATACTTTCTAAGATAATCTTTATAAGTTGTTTGTGGATTTGTCCCTCTATAGTCAGTTCCGTTGATTGGATTTAGAGCATCAGTCCCACCATCAAGACCTCCGTTTTTTTCATCGTTATGAGCAAATTGAATGATGACATAATCACCGGTTTTTATCTGTTGCTTTACGGTGGTCCAATAAGGGGCTTCCATATAAAAACTTTTACTGCTGGCACCATTTTTCGCACGATTATTAACGGTGACGCCTGAAGTAAAAAACTGTTGAAACATCATACCCCAGCCTCGTATATCGGAAGTACTTTCGTCATAAGTGGCCATGGTAGAATCACCAATGGTATGAAGGGTAATTTGTGCCTTTGCAGAAATGATGCTGCAAAAAACTAAAACAACTATGAATAATTTTGATAATAGTGATTTCATTTTTTTTATTTTTATGTAATTATTGGGTATATGAAACATATACTTCGTGGTATTTATTTAAAAAGGATAGTCTTATTTTTTATAAACCTTAACTGTCCCTTGTTTTCCATTAATTTTATAACGAACAATATAGATGCCCGATTTCAACCCATTTAAATCTATTTCGGTAGCAGATTTAGTATGGTATACACGCTGTCCGGTAAGGGAGTAAACATCAAGATTTTCAAGTGTGCCATTTACTCTCAACATACCATATTCTAAATAAACTTTTTCATCTACACTTAAATTAGCAGAATTTACAGTAATTGAACCTGTACCTGTAAACAAACCTGGATTTGTAGTGGCATTGTATATTCCATCTGCAAGCTGGGTTCCGTTTAAAGTAAATTTCTTAACCGTAACAGCAGTGTTTAATACGGCTGAAGCTGAACCGGTTATATTCATATTTAAAATATCCCCCGCACATTTTGCATGATTAAAAATAGCTTTATTGTTAAAAGCCAGACTAATTGTACCCTTTCCAAAAGCATTTTCTACAGCTCCATTAATTGCGGATGATCCTCCGGCATTAGTGGCAGCGAGAGTTAAATCCCAGATTCCTGTAAAATTGCTATTATCTCCTCCCAGCTTTGCAGTTGCCGTATTAGCCAAATCTCTTATGTTGCGCACTATTACTTTGTAAGTGCCTGAAAACGTACCCGGTAAATCCATAATACTGCCGGCAACATTACTACTGCTCATAGTAAGAGAAACATCGCCTTCTAAAACAATTGGGGCATTTAAATAGAAACCTGTACCGCTTGTCGCATACGTAATTGTGGTTCCCTGAGACATTCTCACAGGGCCTAAACATTTTGAATCTTTTGTTTGTCTTAAACGAATAGTCCCGCCGGTTTTTACATACATATCGCCCTCGAATTGCGAAAGTGCAGATTCAATAGTTATACCGGTGTTAACATTCACTTTTTCACCTGCTTTTGGCAATAAAGTCGGAGAATACTTAGTTACATCATCCCAAAGTCCTCCCAGAAAAGTAAATTCGCTCGGTCTTCCGATAACTATTTTACCTGTTCCGCTAATAGTTGCTGCATTAGTTGTTGCGTCATATATACCTGTAGGCTGTAAAGCACCGTTAATATACCACTCACTAATTGTAATATCTTTATTAAGTACAATAGATGCTGATCCTTCAGTATAAAGTGCTGTTTTTGTCTGAATGGCAGTACTAACATCTATAGTCAGCTTTCCAGTCGTTTTTACGGTTATTTTTGGAGAGTTTCCTAATGAATTTGCTACTTTAGCCTGTAAATCACCAGTTTCAATAACTAAATTACCGGTATAACCTGAATTACTGCTATTAAGCTGGCAAATACCTGTGCCGGTCTTAGTAATTTGGTGTACTCCACTAAGGATTGCAGTAATATTCAGATTACCGGAGACGTTGATATTTACCGTTCCTTTAGTTTTGATATTTCCCGATAATGATGCACTGGCTGAAGAAGAAACAGTTGATTGATTAAGTGTAAGTAAAGTTGCTGAACTATTTGCAGAAATGTCAATGGCTGCACCATTCACTAAATTTAAATCTGCGGCAAAATTTCCACCATTTGCATTTATGGTCAAATTTCCATTAACATTTGCAACCTCAGAAATAGCCGGCACACCGTTAGGATTCCAGTTATTTGCTTCCAGCCATCCGTTATTGGCAGCACCTCCATCCCAGTCAAATACTGTTACAGTTGGAGCAATAGCTGTAGGATCCCAATTGTCTGAACCTGCCAATACAATTTTTGGCTCGTATAAATTGGCTTCAGTTTGGTTCGTCATGGCTCTAAGACCTGCCCAATTTGCCCTTCCGCTCATATCTGCACCCGGGCCTGTATTCATCCATTCATATAAATGCAGATCTGTACTTGTATCTGAATAGTCCATATTCCATTTATCTCCCCAGCCCAGAGGATCAATTTCTGCAGGCATTGTACAATAAAGCCATGCCACCTTGGGATAGGCATGCCATGGACGGCCAAATTTGATTTTTACTCCATCATCGCCATTTCTAGGGCTGTTAGGCTGATAAGTCAAATTACACTTATAAAATACAAAACCGTAGGTTTGTGTTGCTTCCGTTGAAGGTGCAGTTATCCACGCGCCTCCATAACTTCTAATTTCGCATTCATTAAAAACACCTACCCCGCGACCATAGATATAATCGGTACGGCCTAAAATCACACAAGATTTAAAATAAGCACGTGAGGTTTCAGCCGTCCAAAAATAAATAGTATCCTGATAGGCAAGTATGTCACAATTGATAAATACATTTCGGTCTGCCTGAAGCGTAAGTGCCTGCGCCTGACCAACTGGCCCTGCTGTATTCCGAATAGTTATATTTTCTGCCCTGAAATCATTTGCCATGATGGTAAGTGTGGCAGCTGTTTTTACTAAATTAGTATTACTAGCCCAAAGCGCTACCTTATTGTCCGGACATAAACCATCACCGCCATCATTACAGTTATAAATATCATAAGAAATAATAGTTTCTGTTCTGCTTTCACCAATTAAAGTAATATTGGTTTTGTTTGCAGGTATAATTAATTTTTCCTTGTCGTACAAACCTCGTTTTACATAAATAATAGTAGGCGTACCTGCCGGTACTGCATCAAAAGCTGCCTGTATAGAAGTAAAATCTCCGGTTCCGTTGATATCTACCACAATATCCGGATTAAAACTTTGTGCTGTAGATTGATTAATTGATAATAATCCTATAATAAAGAGGATAAGAAAGTCGAGTTTTTTCATGAAATTTTTGGTTGGTTAGAAGTTAGTTTGGTTTAATTATTTTGTATGCTTAATAAAAATATTAATCTGATGAGGCTTTAAACTTAAGTGTAGAATTGATTAATTTATAAGGTATAAATACAATTAATATTTATATTTGGTCAAAATAAATTATCAATACAATATTTTTAATGCTAAATTTTTGATTAATGTTTAATATTGAATCAAATATATTTTAATAAAACAGTAATGACTTTTAAATTTTGGTCATTTACTTCTAAATTTTGATCAGTAAGCGTGTTTAATGATGGATATGATTGAGAAATTCTGTTTTAAATAAGTGAATTTTAAATAATTAATCAGAAAAGACTTTGAAAATGAGGAAATTGATAATTTTCAATAAGTCACCCTGAGCGGAGTCGAAGGGACTCAGCCTGACAGCTATTTTGAATTACACCCAACGGTCTAATATAATCAGTTGTATATTTTATAAAAAAATAAAAACCAGAATCCTTAAATGAAAAAACTTTTATTGCTTAAATTTTTAATTGCACTTTTATTGATTACTTCTAAAAATGAATTAAAAGCTCAAATAAAATGCAAAATAGAGAATTACTCTACAGAAGACGGCCTTTCCCATGATGCCATCAGAGATATAATAAAAGGTAAAGAAGGTTTTATGTGGTTTGCAACCTGGGATGGTATTAATAGGTTTGATGGGAAAAATTTTATCACTTATAAAGCAACTGCCGGTGATAATAGTAGTTTAGGGAACAATCGCATTGACTTAATTAAGGAAGACTCTTCCGGATATATATGGCTTAAAGCCTATGATAATCAGATTTACAGATTCGATAAAAAGACAGAATCCTTTCTTTCTGTCGCAAACATTTTGGGGACTAACAAAATTGAATTTAAAGATATTTTTACAGCCGGTGACGGAAATGTCTGGTTGACTACAAATGATAAGGGGATTTATCTGGTACAAAAAAAAGGTAATGATCAAATTAAAATTATTCATTTCGAAGAAGGTTCAAAAAACAATTTTTCAATCGCCTCCAATGATTTAAATTTTGTTTCTATAGACAAAAACAATACTGTTTGGGTTGGCTCTGATAAGGGATTAGATATGATAATCAAATCTAAAAGTCAGGATTATAAGAGCAAAAATATAGTAAAAGAGAGCAAGGTAGAAAGTTTCTTCATACAAGATGGTATTGCCTGGTTTGGTACCAATGAAGGGGAACTGCTTTGTTACAATAAAAAACATAAAAATTATTGGAAAGCAGTTATTTCCAAAAAAAGCATAAACTCAATAATCAAATCAAAAAATGAAAATTTATTGTTCATTACCTCTTCAACAGGAGAGTTGATTACTTTTAATATTAAGACTTTAAAGGCAGAATCTATCCTTAAAATTTCTGATTCTCCGGTCTACAAAATTTATCAGGATAAACAAGGTCTGTTGTGGGTTGAGCCCGATAACAATGGCGTTTTTATGATTAATCCGAAAGGAAAAAGTATTCAGCTTTTTTTACAAAAAAAGGATGCTTCTCTTTTGCAGACAAAAAATAGCTTTGGGATTTTTGAAGATAATTTTGACAGGGTTTGGGTAAAATTAAAAGGCGGTGGTTTTGGATATTACAATCCGAAAAACAATACATTGGAGTACTTTTTTAATGAACCGGGAGACGAAAACCAAAAATTTTCAAATATCATTTCCAGCTTGTATTTTGACCGTTCGGGGATTCTTTGGATTAGCAGTAACGATGGAGGTATTAATAAAATCATTCTTCAAAAGAATATTTTTCAACAACAGCTTTTGGTGCCTGATGCCAAAAATAAATATGAGAATGAAATCAGGGCTCTTTTTACAGATAAAACAAATAGATTATGGATTGCATCAAAAGCAGGGAAATTAAAAGTTTATCAGGATAACCAGGAATTAAAAAACCTGTTTTTGAATTATAAAACGGAGGATATTGGTCTTATTTACACTATCACCGGAGATGCAAAAGGAAATATTTGGCTGGGTACAAAAGGAAAAGGTTTGTATAAAGCAACTCCCGTAAATGTTCAGAAATCTCAATATATATTAAAACAATTTAAAGCTGACAAAAACGACCCTGAAAGTATAAGCAGTGATTTAATCTATTCTGTATTAGAGGACAAAAAAGGACGGATCTGGATAGGAACTTATGATAATGGAATCAATTTGCTGGAAGAAAACCATGATAAATTTAGCTTTATACATAATTTTAAAAATTATCCTGTTACTGAGTCCGGCAAAGTAAGATATCTGACAGAAGGTTATAAAGGTCAAATCTGGGTGGCAACAACAAATGGATTGGTAACATTTAATCCCGATAACTACAATCCAAATGAATTAAAATTTTCAAGATATGTAAAGGTATCCAGCGATAAATCCAGTTTGGGCAGTAATGATGTATTGTTCATGTACAAAGATTCAGAAGATAAAATGTGGATTTCGACAGCCGGTGGAGGGCTTAATCTGGCTATAGAAACGAAAGATAATCGTTTAAGATTTAAAAATTTCACAAAGGAAAATGGTTTGCCTAGTGATTTTATACTGAGTATGATTGAAGATGACGAAAAAAATCTATGGCTGGCTACTGAAAACGGTATTTCAAAATTTAATTTATTGAATCGCATCTTTAGAAATTACGATTCCTATGACGGATTGCTTAAAACCAGATTTTCAGAATCATCGAATTCAAAATTACAAAATGGCACTTTGATTTTTGGCTGTAAAAATGGT
Organism: Flavobacterium sp. CF136; assembly: GCF_000282055.1. GTDB lineage: Bacteria > Bacteroidota > Bacteroidia > Flavobacteriales > Flavobacteriaceae > Flavobacterium. The sequence continues at coordinate 131,456 of NZ_AKJZ01000012.1, read as the reverse complement.
TACTTAACCTTCAATCCTAAAAAAGTTGAAAATCAAAAGAATACAACAAAAATGGTTTTTACTAATTTTGAAATTAACAATAAAATTTCAAATGTAAAATCTGCAGAATTTCCTTTAAAGCTGGATATAAATTACAACAATAATATTCAATTATATTATCGGGAAAATACCATTAGTATTTATTACACGGTTTTAGATTACAGATCCAATAATAAACAATTGTATGCCTACAGATTAAAAGGTTTAGATGATACATGGCATCATGTGAAAAACCAGAAAAAAGCAACATTTACAAATTTACCGCCCGGAAATTACCAGTTTGAAGTAAAATGCCTAAACACGGAATTGTATATCAATACACCTCAAAAAAGTTTATCGTTTACAATTGCTCCTCCATTTTGGAAAACCAATTGGGCTTATTTTTTATATGCAATTATCATTCTGATTTTATTGGAAACCTCCAGAAGAATAGCGTATTCTATGATTCGGTTACGAAACAAAGTTGTGGTAGAACAAAAAATGACGGAGTTAAAATTGAGTTTTTTTACCAATATTTCTCATGAATTAAGAACACCGCTTACCCTGATTGTTAACCCAATTGAGGAAATTGCCAGAAACGAAAAACTAAGTCCTTTAGGTATTGATTATATAGAGACAGTAAGAAAAAACACCAACAGATTAGTACGATTTGTGAATCAGCTGCTTGATTTTAGAAAAGTCCAAAGCGGCAATGAAGAACTTAATATTGAGCCAGTTGAATTAGTATCTTTTATAAATGAAATTAATACTTTGTTTACTCAGGCTGCATATGAAAAGAATATAAAAATTAAAACACTATCCAATTCTGAAACCCTTAATGTAACCCTGGACAAAGAAAAAATGGATATTATAATCTATAATTTATTGTCTAATGCTATTAAATTTTCTTCTAATGATAGCCTGATTACGGTAGAAGTGAAAATGGAAAATGATACCTTTTTAAAAATTAATGTTTCAGATCAGGGAACCGGTGTAGATGAAAATAAGCTTGAGGATATCTTTAAGCTTTATTATGAAACTGATACTGGTAAAAGTAAAAATGTAGGAACCGGAATTGGTCTGGCACTTTGCAAGGAATATGTACAATTACATCAGGGTACCATTTATGCCGCAAATAATGATAGGGGAGGCCTGACAGTTTCTATAGAAATAGACTTAAGTAATAAAATTTTTCAAAACAAGGTTGATAAAGTAAACTTAGCAGAAGAAAAATTACAGCACATTGTCAACAAGCAAAATAAGGAAGATCGGGTATTGCAAAATAATGACGATACTAATTTACCCGTGGTTCTTATTGTAGAGGACAACAATGAATTAAGAGCATTTTTGAAAAGCCAACTACAGCGTTTTTACCGCATATTAGAAGCTGAAAACGGAAAAGAAGGTTTAGTAATAGCCACAAGCAAACTTCCGGATTTAATTTTGAGTGATATTATGATGCCGCAGATGGATGGTATTGAGTTACTTGATGCACTTAAAAATGCAACAGAAACCAGCCATATTCCGGTAATTTTATTAACTGCAAAATCTTCTGTAGAGAATAAAATTGAAGGGTTAAATTATGGGGCAGATTATTATATTACAAAACCTTTTGATACCAATTTTCTAATGGCTTCCATCGAAAATTTAATTAGACAGAGAAAGAAAATTTTTGAGCGTTTGCAGACTAATGTAAAAACAATTGCATTAGAACCCGGTGAAATAGTCATTACAACCAAAGATGAACAGTTCTTAAAGGATATTATTGCTATAGTAGAAAATAGCTTAATCGATCCAAAATTTAATATTGATGTTATAGCAAACTCACTGAATATGTCCAGAGTAACATTTAACAGGAAATTTAAAAGTCTTACCAATATGACCCCAGTAGAGTTTGTTAGGGATGTGCGTATAAAAAAAGCGAAACAATTTCTGGATGCCGGCGAAACAGATATTGCAGATATTGCTTATAAAGTTGGATTTAATGGTGCCGGATATTTCAGTACGTGCTTTAAAGAATCCTGCAAAATTTCTCCTTCAGATTATTTAAAACAAAAACAAGATAATTTAAAAGATGAATTGTAATAATGAAAAACTCCCAAAACAGATTTAAATAAAGTCTGATTTGGGAATTTTTATATTTCCAGAAATGATTGTCATCCTGAGCGGAGGCGAAGGCTTTTTATACAGAAAGGGCTTCGACTAAGTTTATCCTGAGTGAAGCCGAATGGACTCAGTCTGACACCTATTTTGAATTACACCCAACGGCTTAGTTCAATAAAAAAGCATCTAAGGCTACGGTAGGTTTTCCGTCACTTCCCCATGCTCCTTTTGTATAGCCATTCCAATTATAAGATTCAGGTTCCCAATAAAAGACACCTAAACCATTACCTCCGGTAACAGAACTTGTTTTATTAAGGATATCAGTTACAAATAATTTACAGGTTGCTGCTGCGGTTACGGACATTCCAACTTCACAAACCATTACTTTTTTTCCATATCGGGCTACCATGTCATTCATATTGGTCAGGCATTGATTATTTAATGTCTGCCAGTTATTAGTTTCAGGATAAAGCGACATTCCTATTACATTATAACTTGCTCCATTATTTTTTAAGCCGTCAAAAATCCATCTAAAAAGGGTATTGTCGTACCCATTGGCAACATGAACAATAACTTTAGCATTTGGAAAGACTGATTTTACACCGTTGTATCCGCTGGTTATTAGTCCTGCAAAATTTTTCATATTTACGGAGGCTTTGCCTTCGTTCCATAACATTCCGTTATTGGTTTCGTTTCCTACCTGTACCCATTCAGGAGTGATTCCTGCAGATTTTAATGCTGTTAAGACTGTTACGGTATGATTCCATACGTCTGTGTACAATTGACTAATGTTATGAGACGACCATGCGGCTGGTTTAGCCTGATTCCCCGGATCTGCCCAGGTATCGCTATAATGAAAATCAATCATAATGCGCATTCCGGCAGCTTTCGCCCTCTTTGCCTTTGCTATTACATCGGTCTGATTATTCCATCCTCCCGAAGGATTTACCCATACACGTATGCGAATAGAGTTCATCCCTTTTGATTTTAAAATAGCAAACATATCCTGTTGCACACCTGATGAATTGTAAAATTTCTTACCGGAAGCCTCCATTTCGGTTAACCATCCAATGTCTGCTCCTTTGGCAAACCCGGTTACTAATTTTTTTGTTAATGAGGTTTTAGTAACAGCCGTTATCTCCGAATTATCTGTAGTGACATCTTGCTTGTCGCACCCAATTGTGAGTAAAAAAAGCAGCAAATAAAAGTAAGTGATTGGTTTTTTCATAATTTTAAGTTGGGTAATTTGTATAATGTGTTTTTATTATTAAAAATAATTACATTATCATTAATACAGATCGTTTCCATACTAGTTATTTGTTTTTATTTGTAAATATCTAACAAATAGTGAATTACGAAAATTATTTAGTGATTTAACTAATTCATGTATAACAGACCAGTCAACTTAAATATTGATGTCATACTTATTTACTGTGTTCTTTTTAAGAGCTGAATTGTTGTTTCATTTTCCTGAAGGAGTGCATAATCCAGTGCGGTTTTGTTATAATTATCCCTTACCGTTTTATCGGCCCCTTTATCAATCAGCATTTTTATTATATTGTCCGCTCCAAAGGTTGCAGCAAAAATTAAAGCTGTTGCTCCATTATAATTAGATTGGTTTAAATTTGTTTTATGCTCTAATAATAATTGAGCTATTTTATCAAGTCGTTTAAAACATACTCCCATGAGAGCAGTATTGCCCATTTTATCCTGAATATTTGGATTTGCTCCTTTTTCCAGAAGTGTTTTCGCTGCTTCAAAATTATCATTGTAGCATGCAATTATCAAAGCTGTACTTCCTCGCTCATCTGTACTGTCTATAGCTGCTTTTTTGAGCAACAGCTCGCTCAATAATTTTGAATTATTGCTGCGAGCTGCTGTAAAAATAGTTTCCTGAGCATTAACAGATGAAGCCAGTATTAGAATTAAAATAGATACTTTATTGGCTATTATTTTTTTCATCTTTTTAAAAAGTGCTGCTATTTTGAAAACATTTTTTCAACTTCTTCTCTGGTTAAGTTCAAAGCTTTTGCTAATCTTTTTCCGTAATCGCTGTCTGCCATATAGAAATAACCTACCATTTTGCGTACTACATCTTTATTGGTTACACTGCTTAAATCACCTGTCAGGTTTTTAATCAGGCTTTGTTTTTCATTTTCTGATAATGAACGATAAAATTCACCCGCTTGTTTGAAATCGTTTGGTTTACTGATTTTTTGTTGTACGGTTGTGGTATTTGTAAAAGTTGACTTTGAATATTCGTATTTTTCATTATCTGTAAAACCATTCTGTGTTGAGCTTGGTTGATAGTTGATATCACCATTTATTTTTCTGGTAGAAAATGCGCCATCCTGATTGTTGGTTACTGCTGCAATTTTAGGTGCATTGATTGGTAACTGTTGAAAATTGCCTCCAATTCTGTGACGTTGTGTATCGGAATAAGAAAACAAACGGCCTTGTAATAATTTATCTTCCGAAGGTTCAATTCCCGGGACTAATGTACCTGGAGAGAAAGCGGATTGTTCTACTTCCTGAAAGAAATTATCCGGAATCCTGTTTAAAGTCATTTTTCCAACCAATTGTAATGGGGCGGTATTTTCAGGCCAAATTTTTGTTGGATCCAATGGATTAATGTCTAATTTGTCAAAATCGGTAGCTTTTAATAATTGAACATATAGCTCCCAGGATGGAAAATTCTCTTTTTTGATATTATCATACAAATCTACAGTTGCGTGCTGAAAATCTTTGGCCTGGAGAGCACTTGCTTCATCTGCAGTTAAATTTTTCTCACCCTGCATTGATTTCCATGTATATTTCACATAAGTTACCTCACCAGCGTCATTTACCCATTTGAATGCGTGAACACTGGACCCGTTCATTTGTCTGTAGTTTGCAGGTATTCCATAATCCGAATAAACACGTGTTAGCATATGTGTTCCCTCCGGAATGTTGCTAAAGAAATCGAAAACTCTGTTGGGATCTTGCTTGTTATATATTGGTGATGGCTTGAATGCATGCACCATATCAGGGAATTTCATGGCATCACGAATAAAGAAAACAGGCAAATTGTTCCCCACCAAGTCATAATTCCCCTGGTCAGTATAGAATTTGGTTGCAAAACCCCTTGGATCTCTTAGGGTTTCCGGAGAACCATTTCCGTGAACTACTGTAGAAAAACGAACGAATACCGGAGTAGTTTTTCCTTTTTGGAATAATGATGCTTTTGTATACTTGGTAAAATCGCCGGAAGAAACAAACTCTCCATAGGCACCTACGCCTCTTGCATGTACTACTCGTTCAGGGATTCGCTCTCTGTCAAATGAAGCCAACTTTTCTATTAGATGCATATCTTCTAATAAAACCTGTCCGTTTTGACCAATAGTTTTTGAGTTCTGATTATCTCCAATTGGTGCACCGCTGTTTGTTGTAATTTGCTTTTGTTGTGCTATTCCTTGTGCGGTATAGAAAATCAAGGCGCATAGAATTAATTTTTTCATCATATTTAAGTTATTATTTATTTAAGCAAATGTATATTTACAGCTTAATAGATACAAACTGATTTTAACTAACATGATATAGGTAAAAACTAACAAATGAATATACAGCAATTAGAATATATAGTAGCATTAGATAAACACCGTCACTTTTTGAAAGCTTCCGAAGCTTGCTTTATTACCCAGGCGACTTTAAGCGGTATGATTAAAAAACTGGAAGAAGAGTTAAATGTTATCTTATTTGACAGGAGTAAACATCCGGTTCAGCCAACAGATATTGGAAAGAAAATAATAGGGCAGGCTAAAATTGCCTTACAGGAAACGAATAGGATTCGGGATATAATTAGTGAAAATACCGGTGAAATAAAAGGAGAATTGAGAATTGGAATTATTCCGTCATTGGCTCCATATTTATTGCCTCTGTTTATACAGCATTTTATGGAAACATATAAAGAGGTTAAATTAATTATCAATGAATTAACAACAGAGAAAATCAAAGAAAAATTAAAAGAAGGACACATTGATGTGGCCATCTTGGCAATTCCGCTGCTTGATAAAGATTTGAAGGAAGAAAACTTATTTTATGAAGAGTTTTATCATTATGGGAAACTGAATTCTTCAGGTAAGAAAAAAAAATATATTCTTCCTGAAGATATAAATATGAATGAACTTTTATTATTGGAAGAAGGGCATTGCCTCCGAAATCAGGTTATAAACTTATGTGAGTTAAGAGTTAAGGATAATTCAGCTTTAAAATTGGATTATCAATCCGGAAGCATTGAAACTTTAAAACAGATGGTAGATTTAAACATGGGAACAACAATATTGCCGGGATTATCGGTTCTTACCCTTACTGAAAATCAAAAATCTAAAATAAGCACTTTTGTATCTCCATTCCCGGTTAGGGAAATTGGCTTGGTTTATTATCGTCATTTCACTAAAAAGAGTATGATTGATGCATTAAAAAAATCTATACTTGCCACTATTCCGGAAACGATGCTGTTGAAAAAGGATATGTGTGTTATACCTGTCAAATAGCTTTAGGGTTGCGAACAACATTGACTGAAAAATTGATCGATCTTTTCCTGTTAATGGACGATACAGGAAATACATCGATTATTACTTAAATTCTAAAATGGTTAAGCTTTAATGGTTGTGTTATTTGTAAAGTATTTTTAAAAAACAATGTAAAATATTAGTTATTTGTTGTTTTTAATAGTAAAATTTAAATAATATGTAAAAATTAAAAACATAAAAAATATGTTATGTAATATGTATTAATTAAAAAAATTAACATTTAAATTGTTTAATTATTAAAAAATGGCAAAACTGCCCCCTTAATTTTTCAATTTCATCCCCTGTTGAGTGGGTAAAATAAGCATATTTTTGGCTTTCATTTTTAACATTAAATATCTTATTTTATGAAAAAACTAAATTCCTTTTTATTTTTAGGAGCGGTCTTATTGGGATCATTAAATTCTTGTACTCAAAATGAGTCTTATACCGAAACCGAACAGGCGGAAGTAGCTAATGCAGCAGTTGCACAACCTAGTCCTACAGGTAAATCTCTTGGTGTTAACGGTATAGCAGGTGTAAACTGGGCAGATGGCAGGGATAATTTTGTTGATGGCTGGGTAATTCCGTCCGGTTTGGAAGCTGGCGATAGTTATGCCACAGTTTCAGCAAAAACTAATTCTGTTTTAAATGCTTTTACAACTAATATTAATGGAGTAAATACCGTTCGTATTCCAATCAATCCGCCATCAGTTTCAGAAAGCTGGTGGAATAGTTATAATGCTGTTATTGACATGGCAACCAGCAAAGGATGGAACGTGATTATAGCTTGTTGGGAGTCTTCCTCGGCAAGAGATGGGAAAATAGATGACACGACTAAGTTTTGGAATATGTGGTCAACTGTAGTAAATAAATATAGTGGTAACAGCAGAGTTTATTTTGAAGTCTTTAATGAGCCATATGGTTATACATTGAGTCAATTAACACCTATTTATGCCGAATTTCTTTCAAGATATCCAGGTGTGCCAAGGGGTAGAATACTATTATCAGGAACCGGATATAGCGAGGATGTAAAAGGTGTTGGAGCTGATAGTCGTTTTACCAGTTGTTTATTATCATTGCACAACTATGCATTTTGGGCTACACGCACCGCAGCAGCATGGCGTACTGATTGGCGTAATAGAATCGGAAATTATGGTGCCCGTACTGTTATTACTGAATTTGGTGCAACTATGAATTCAGGTAAAGATTACCAAAACGGATCACAGTCTGACAATGAAATAGCGTATATTGTATCTACCAGTGATGTATGCAGAACCGATAAAATTGCCAGCGTTTACTGGCCGGGATTAAGAGATAATGATTCTTATAGCCTTCAAAGACGAGGGGGTAGTGGTACTGCCATTACGTTACAAACGGTAAACTCTTCGGGAGTATTTAGATTAAGATATGGATGGGGACTTAATTAAGTTATTCTCCAATTAATATTTAACCCCTATTTTATTGAATTAAAATAGGGGTTTGTTTTTTATTGAAATATGAAAGTATTTTTTTTAGTTCTTAACTTCTGCAATATCATGTAAAGCCCGAAATAAATTCATGGGATATTCGGCTATTCTGTTGCATAAATAGAGGTACCATTCTTTGCCATAAACAAAGTATAATTTTGTTGGATAACCCTGGTTTTTTAAATTTATCAGCTGCTCAGTCTGAATGCCATATAAACTTTCAAATTCATAAATTTCGGGATTAGTATTATAATGCTGAATTAATTTCACCGCCTCCTGCTGAATTTCATGATGATGCGTTCCGATTGAGCATTTATGGTTTTGGGACAATAATTGATCAACAAAATAAAGATATCTCTCATCTAATTCCTTTCCTCTGGGAATAGAAAGATGCTGAGGTGTTTCAAAAGCGCCTTTTACCATCCTGATTCTGCCATTCTCCCGAATTAAATCTTTAAAATCATCTTTTGACCTATGCAAATAGGCCTGTAATGTTATAGAAACGTTTGCGTAGGTTTTTGAAATTGTTTTATAGGTTTCAATTATGGCATCGGTTCTTTCTACACCTTCTGCGCTTATAGTTACTTCAATATTATCTTTTTCAGCTTCCTTACATATTAAGGCTAAATTATTTAAACACAAATCCTTTGATATCGCTAAACCTATATGAGAAAGATCAAGTGAAAAAGTCGAATTAAGTTTTTGTTTTTTAATCTCCTGAGCTATGGTAATAAATTCATTAGTGGCTTCATTTGCTTCCTTTTCAGTTAGCGTATTTTCTCCCATGAATTCTATCGAACACTTAAAATCCTGTTTGTTTTGATCCTTAACTTTAAGAATTGTTTCCTCAAGTGTTTCACCGCCAATATATCTGTCTGCTGCTTTTTTAATTGTTTTAAATAATATATCATTAGAAAGAATAAATTCTTTTGCTTCAGTATTCATCGCAATTTTTCGTAGCGCCTGAGCTCCCATTAAAAGTAATTCCTGTTCCATCATTATAGTGTTCTTTGTTTTTTTAAATAAAGTTAAAGTTCCTTTTTTAATGAATTTATATAGTTCAGAATTTCTTCTTCATTTCTTTTGTAATATGTCCATTTCCCTATTCTTTTAGCAATTACGAGATCTACTTTATGCATCATTGTGAGATAATGTGAAATTGTAGATTGAGACAAACCTGTTTTATCCTGAATATGGCAAACACAAACTCCATCGCTAAAATCGGGCACATTTACTTGCTGTGGAAAATTTTCTTCGGGGGTTTTAAGCCAATGAAGAATATCAATTCGCACTTTGTTTGATAATACTTTATTTATTTCTATAAAATCCATAATCAAATTTAAATCATTAAATCGAGATATTTCGATTTGATGGTATGTTTTTTAAATTTAATTGATCTTTTAAAGCTAAAATTTAAAAAGCCTTTAAAATCACTGATTTTAAAGGCTTTTTTTGGTTTGTGGAAAAAATCCCTTAAAGTTTTATAACTGTTTCTTTTCCATTGTATGAAATAGTCTTAATTGGTTTTGCAGGAGTATCAGCTATTGCCTGATTATGGCCGGCAATGGCAACTTTAAACTTACGGGATTTTAGCATACCGGCAAAATTGCCTTGTCTGTTTTCTATAGTAAGTGTTTTTGCTGTGTCATTCCATTTGAATTTGATAGTCGAATAGATTCCTTTTTCGTAGTTGAAATTATCATTTTCATCTTCGTACAATACAAATTCACCATCGGCTCCCGGATAAATACGAATTTCAAGATTATCCCACTTTTTTTCAGTAGAATATTGTACTTCCGGTCCAAAAGGAAGAATGGAACCTGCTTTGACGTAGAGGGGCACCATATCTATAGGTGTATCGGTTTTGATTGTTTGTCCTCCCTTAAAGTATTCATTTGTCCAGAAATTATACCAATCACTTCCTTGTGGCAGATAAACAGGCCATGTTTTTGCTTTATATTGGGTTACGGGAGCCACCAGAAGGGAGTGACCGAACAAATACTCATTACCAATGTTATGTGTTTCTTTATCTGCCGCAAAATCCATAATCAACGGACGCATGAATGTTCCGTTATTGTGACTGACATCCCAGGATGTACTGTAGATATACGGTAATAATTTATAACGCAGCTTAATAGATTTTTCCTGTGCATCAAAACACCATGTTCCGCGATCACCAAAGTTCCAGATCTCACGGGGAAGATCAGTTCCATGTGAACGCATCATTGGACAGAAGGTACCAAACTGCATCCAACGGACATATAATTCCTGAAATTCCGGGCTTTTATTGCCTCCGTCTTTTTTCCAGCGATCAGCAAAAAAGCCTCCAATATCGCTATTCCAGTTAGGAATCCCCATCAAAGTATAGTTCAATGCTGCAGGGATTTGTTTCTCAAGCATTTCCCAGGAGGAAACCACATCACCGCTCCAGGTATTGGAGCCATAAAGCTGTTGACCAATAAATCCTGATCTGGTTAGTATTACCGGACGAATGTTGCCGTTTGTTGCACGTTGGTTAGTTGCAATTCCTTTATTATGCATCATACTATAGGCATTCTTTACACTGCGATACGTACCCAGATAAGTTGGAAGTGTAAAATCAGATTCTTTTTTGTTTATATGATCAGGTTCTGTTGAATCGAGCCACCAGCCATCATTTCCAATATAGCTGAATATTCCTTTGTTGAGGTAACGCCAATAAATATTCAGGGCTTCAGGATTGTATACATCATAAGGTCGTGCCCCGCTGTTTGGCGGCCACGTATCAAAGTTGATTATCATTTTCTTACTGTCAAATTCTTTACGCTGTTCTGTCTTGGGACCAAATCCGGGCCAGGTAACGATCAATAGTTTTGCATGCAGCTTATGAATTTCATTTGCCCATTCCTTAGGATTTGGAAATCTTTCCTTGTCAAAACTTTGTGAATTCCATGTACTGTCGGTCTTGTTATGTTCCGGCCAGTAACGCCAATCCTGAATTACCACATCAAGAGGGACTTTGAGTGCACGGTATTTTTTTAATACGTTCAGACTTTCGTCTTGTGTATGGTAACGTTCTTTACTTTGGAAAAAACCATAGGCCCATAAAGGAAGCATAGGAGCTTTGCCTGTCAGATCACGAACTTGAGAAATAACCCCGTCGGCATTTTTTCCATACATAAAATAATAATCAGAACAATGCCCCAAACCTTCGAAGGAAAGTTCTTGTGGATTATCGTTAAATTCCGAAATAGAATAATTATCCCAAAAAACACCATATCCTTTCACAGACATAAAATACGGAGAGTAAGTTGACATATTTTCATTTTGCATATGATGCGACGAGTTGCGGCGATTAAATTTATTATCCATAATCTGTCCGACACCATACACAGCCTCGTCTTTGTCAAGTAAAAAGCCTTCCCGGACAGTATAAGACGGAGTACCCGCATCATCTAATGGAGAAAATTGCGCGCCATGATCCTTATCTTTAAGGAGCAATTTTCCGGATGTATCATAAAAGGAAATGCCACCGGTTTCAGGATTAACTTCAACCTGGACAGCATTGCTTTTTAATAAAGTGTTGTTCCCTTTTTTCTCAAATTTTATTGAGGTTGTTTCGGGAGATTTGACAACAGACAAACTTTTTTTGTCATAAGGGACAGCTTTGGGAGTTTTGTACACCCGTACAATATTATTCGAGTAGAATTCGATTTGAATATCCTGGTCCTGTACAGAAAATTTCACTCCTTGTTTTGTTGGCTGGATAGTTTGAGCGTTTCCGCTCATTGCCAAAAATGTTACGAAGACCATTAAAAGGCAGGTTTTTTTATAAAATTTCATAATTGTTAATTATATGTGGTTCTTACTGTCAAAAGTATCCAACAGTAAACAAAATGCGACAACAACCATGTTGAAATAAACAGCAATTATGTTGATTTCTTCATTTTTTCAGGGTATTCCGACGGACGACATCCGTACATTTCCTGAAAACATTTGCTCAGGTAGCTGGAACTGCTAAAACCTACTTTTTCAGTAATCTCTGTAATACTGAGTTCTCCTTCAAGAATTAACCCGGCTGCTCTTTGTAAACGAATATTCCGAATAAACAAAGAGGGTGATTTATCTAATAATGCAATTAGTTTACGATAAAGACCCGTCCTGTCCATGCAAAGATCACGACTAAGCTTCTCGACAGAATAATCCGGAACATCAAGATTCTTTTCTACTTGTTCCAAAGCCCGTGCTAAAAATGCTGTATCCGCCCGGTTTTCATTGTGGGTATCCTCAGATTGGGCAGCGTGTACATTTGTTTTTGCAAGATACGTTTCATTTTCCGCCTGAAGAAAATCGCATTGTTCTATCAGGTTTCGAATACGAACCAACAAGATGTCTTCTTTGTGACTGCGTTCAAGCTTTTTCCGGTTATAATAAATATATAAATAGATGCCTGTGCTCAGCATAATTATGAAAAGTGATGTAAACAGAATATAGGCAACAGTAGTTTTCCACCATGGTGCATGAATGGTTATATGCAATTCAGAAACCGGTCCGTTCCATTGACGATTGTTGCCCGAAGCCATCACCCTAAGTTTATATTCTCCCGGAGGCAGATTGGTATAGGAAGTTTTAAGAATACCATCTATATCCGTATTTTCATTTTGTCTGCCAATAGACGTTTCCCTCCAATTATTATCGATGCCTTCCAGCTGATAACGATAATAGGTTTGAGAAGGATTTTTATAGTTGACGGCTGAAAACTCAAAAGTCAGGAAGTTCTGATCATAAAAAAGTTCTATGTCCTTAGTATATGGTGCAGTTTCCGGCATAATGATACGACCATCATATTTGTTTCCTGCTTCGATTCTCTCTCCTCGCAAAAACAGATTTGTAAAGACAGGCCTGAAGGGTAGTTTTTGCTCAGCCATGTTACCTGGATTCAATATACTGAATCCATTGATGCCCCCAAAATAAAGGGTGCCGTCGGTTGCTTCAAATGCTGCTCCATTGGTATATTCTCCTTCTAGTGTTCCCTCATCTGAACTGAAACTGGTCAAATGAACTTTTCTAGTTGTGGAATCTATTTGTAGTTTCGTTATTCCGTAACTGGTCGTTACCCAGATATTATTGTTGCGATCTTCCAATATGGCATGCACAAAATTATTTGACAAACCATCTTTGGTATAAAAGATTTTTTCTTCTTTTTTATCAGGGTCAAAAAGCTTTAAGCCGTCTTGTGTTCCGGTCCATTTCCAGTGTCGCACATCCGTAAGTGAGGCCGTGTGATTTTGATTTAGTTTTTTTAATACTTCTTTTGGTACTGAAGAAGGGGAGAGGGCTGTCAATATCTTATTGCCTTTTACAGAGGAATATCGATATATCGCCGATTGAGATTTAACGTATATATTTTCAGCCTGATCTTCGGCAAATGCTTGCACTATAATATCCTTTGTAGAAGATTCATGGAAATATGAACGTCCTATGTTAGTGAATTTGTACCGGAAAGGATGGTAATAAAGCAGCCCCTGATTAATGGTTCCCAGCCATAAGCCATTTTGTTTGTCATAAAAGAGAGTGCTTATCTCAGTATCCAGAATACTTCCGTCAATTTTTTGTAATGTTGGAAGATATTGCTTTTCTCCATTCCGGCAATTAATTATCCATATACCATTGGTACAACTGATGTATGCAGTGTCATTGGAATTAACGATTAATGTGTTAAGTGTATAGTCAGTTTTGAGTATTTTTTTCCAAATACGTTTTCGGGTATCAAAGAAGAAAAAACCGCCTTTGCTTCCGTTTCGCAATTGATAGAAACCATTATTTCCTTTTACCACTAATGAGGTATTCTTAAAAAACATTTGTTGCTGTGGCGGATAAGCAGCATTACTGTAAAGCTTTCTTTTTGTTTTCAAATCATAACAGACAATCTCACCAGTATTATAAAACAGGTATAGATTGTTATTTTGAGATGTTAAATCCTGTAATTTCCCATGATTAGCCGCTATGTTCAAAAAGTCAGAAGAATTATATTGTGACAATCTGCCGGATGTCAGAAGCCATAATCGCTGGTTTGAATCCATGAAAAGATCTTCAACAGGCTGTTTAAATCCTTTTTTTCTGAAATAAGAGTCCAGCCGGGATACATATTTTTCTGTACGAAGGTCAACACACATTAGTTTATGAGTGTCTTTGATCCAAAGAAGAGAATCTCCACTTTGATAGATCCGATAGAAACCATCATAACCCTTTAATGGATAGATATGTTGGGAAGTTTGGTGGATATATTTAAAACGTGCTCCATCATAGATATTAATATTACCGCTTGTTTTGAAAACCATCCTTCCGTCAGGAAGCTGCAGTATATAACGTATCTGATTATCACTCAATCCTTGTAAAACATTAATTGGAGAAAAAACAAAATTGTTTGCCTGAGCAATAGACATTGACAAAAGAAAGATTGTAATTACTCTGGTTATCTGATTCATTTTTTTATACAAATACTGTTTGATATGCTGTTGCAAATCAATTGATTAGGTTGCTTTTTTTACAATTCTGGATCTTATGCGGCTCAATGTTTCTTTCGTTACTCCTAAATAATTTGCTAATAAATGCTGTGGTAAATTAGAAATTTTATCAGAATGTTTTTCTAATAAATCTTCATAGCGTTTTTGTGGGCTATCATACATCATCGAAATGAGCCTTTTATGCTGCAGGCAAAATTCATTTTCTGCAACTGTCCTGCCTATTTTTTGATACACCATATCTGTGTCAAATAATTGAAGCACATCTGCTGTAGGAAGACAAATTACTTCTGATTTTTGATTGGCAATAATATCAAAGGAGGCAGGACTTGATTTTAAGATTCCATAATAATCAGATACAAAATCGTTTTCTGTTGAAATATCGAAAGTTCTTTCATTTCCATCATTATGCATTACAAATCTAAAACTGCCTTTTTTAATAAATCCAATAATAGTACATGCATCTCCTTTTTTTAAGAAGTATTCATTCCTTTTGAAATGTCTAATCTCCGCCAATTTAGAAATCTCATTCCAATGATGTTCATCAATTGTGACAATAGCATTTAAAGTATTAAATAATTCCATTTTTTATTGATCCAAATCAACATTTTAAAGATCCCGAATGGATCATATTTGCAAAGTACAAAATAGCAACAAAAATTTAGATAATCATAAAACTTTAAAATCAACTTTTATATTTTGAAAACTAACCTTATTATTTTAATCTTTCTATTTTCATTGTCAGGCAAATCACAGGAAAAAAATGAGTTCTTTTCATTAAATTATTCACAGGCAACTCCGGCAAAGTTTAATAACAGCAACTCAGAAATGGCTATTGGTTCATTAGATACTTACTTGATCACCCCAACTATTAAACTTGGAAATAATATGAAGATGAACAATATTCTTTCCTATAAATTTTCAGAATATGATTTTTCTAATAATACAAATGCTTCCGATGAGTTTAAAAAACAACTTACTGATGCTAAATGGTCTGCTTTATTTCGGTATAATCTTGATGAAAGACGGTATCTGTTTATATTGCCTCAAATTATTTATCGTTCAGATCTTCAGAGCAAACTAGATTCAAAAGATTTTTTTCCTGCTATTTCTGCGATTATTTATCATTCTTTAAAAAGGAATGATAAATTAAAAATTGGATATGGCCTGTCATACAGTAAAGATTATTTTAAAAACAATATAACTCCTTTATTGGCAATTTCTTATGAATCAAAAAGACTTCGTTTTGAAGCAATTCTTCCCGGAAATGCACAATTAACATTTTTACCAAATCAGAATTGGGAATATGGAATGCTGATTAACCTTGAGACAGCAGTCTATAATGCAGGCTCAGATTCAAATACTGAGGCAAAATATATCAGGACAATTAACATCCCGTTATTATTAAATGTTTCCAAAAGAATAGACGGAATATTATGGCTAAATGCCAAAGCAGGAGTTAGCTTAATAAAAGATTATAGTATGCTGGATACACATTTCGATTTAGTACAAAATCAAAATCACAACTTAAATCCTTCACCTTACTTTAGTATTGGTTTAAGTATGAGATTAAAAGAAAATGAAAAATAAAACTTATAAATTAAAAACCGTGAAATCACAAAAGGATATGATATTAGTTTTTAAAACATCTATAAAATATAAAAAAGATATAGTTAAAATTAAAAAAATATTTGAAGTTTCTAATGATTTACTAATTACTTTCGATCTCGAGGACTGTGACAAAATCATGCGTACTGAAGGCAATTCTTATACTGCTGATCAAATAATTGAAAAGATTCAAACACTGGGTTATTATTGTGAAGAGCTGGAATAATACTATAAACGTTTTGCCTATAATCATATTCAATATTAGATGATGAAATTCATGCATCTAATATTGAATCTTAAATATGAATTAAGCTGTCATTTTTTCACATTCGGCAGCATAATTATAGCAGGCTTCGTTATATTTCGTTATAAATATTCATTGTGATACTAAAGGTACTTCCTGAGCCAAGTTCGCTGTCCAGATTTATTTTTCCATTTTGGGCCTCAATAAAATCTTTGCATATTGCAAGCCCTAAGCCTGTCCCGGATTTATTACTGCCGGGGATTTGGAAATATTTATCAAAAACTTTGTCTTTATATCTGGAATCTATTCCTTTTCCGCTATCAATCACCTGAAAAATAACATGTTGTTCATCTATCTTTCTTAATCTAATTGTAATTTTACTTTGTGATGGAGAATACGTTATTGCATTGGTTAAAAAATTTATCAAAACCCAGCACGTTTTTTCATTATCAGCATTTATATCCGGTAAGTTTTTATCGGCTTCAATAACCAGTTTTATCTGTTTTTGATCGGCTTGTACTTTTACCGCTTCGACAGCATAATCTACAATATGATAAGGGTTGCTTTTTTCAATATTCAACTGAATATTTCCAGTTTCCAATTGAGATAGATTGAGTAATTCGCCTGTAATTTTCAATAATCGCTGACTGTCATCTTTAATACTTTCGACCAGCTGTTTCTGATCGTCATTCATATCACCCGTTTTGGCATTTTCAAGTAATTTAAGACTTAGTTTTATAGAAGCAATTGGTGTTTTTAATTCGTGTGAAACCGTTGCAATAAAATTAGTTTTAGCAAAATCAAGCTCTTTGAACAAAGTAATATTTCGCAGGATAATTACATCGCCTATATTAATTTCTTTTTCTTCACCTGTGGGCGTTATCGTGATGTTGATAATTTCTTTATCAAAATAACTTTCTTTTCCGTGAGCAAAAATTTTAAGAGGCTGTTTTTTTGGAGAATCAGTATCGTCTTTTAAAATTAATGAACGAATCAGGTCATTTGACGAGGCCAGAACAGAAGCAGATTTACCAATAATATCCTCTAATTTCATTCCGATAATCTTCAGCGCTTCATCGTTCATAAATAAAACAATCCCTTCATTATCCAGTCCAATAATAGGATCGTGCATATTATTGATCAGCGTTTCCAGTCGTTTTTTCTCAAAGAACAATTTGTACAAATTACTGTTGTTGTATTCCTGAAGTTTCTGCGCCATCGTATTAAATGATTTTGCCAGATCACCATATTCGTTATGATTGGTAAAATGCACACGTTCCGAATAATTTTTATTGGCAATTTCCTTAATACTCAGCGTTAATTCCTTAATTGGGCTGGCAATATTGTTTGGTAAATTAACCAGTAAATTAAAAGCAATCAAAAAGCACAGCGTTCCCACAATAGCAATCGAAAAATTGGCAGTTTCGGCGGTACGTTTGGCAATATCACTTTTTTGTTTTATCGCATCCAAATTGAGTTTCATAATTGCAAAAATATCTCGCCTGATTTGCGTTTTTACTGCTTCATCAGCTGTGTTTTTTTCTAAAAGAGTAAAGTTTTCTTTAAGATTATCCGTTACTTTTTTCTCACCGGATTCGGTTATGTTTTTCGTCTGATTCAGCAGATTTTTTTTAAAAGTAATAATCGCATGATCAGCATCGGTAGAAATTTCGTCTAATGACAAAAGCATGTTTCTGGAATATTCCAACGTATTATAATTGGCTTTCAGAATGTTTTCAGTGTCTTTTTTGATTGAAAAAATATAAAAGGCACTCACTAACGAGAGTATGATAATCATTAAAAATAATAATCCAACTCCCAGATTCAATTTGGTTTTAATTCTCATGACGTCATTGCGAGGAACGAAGCAATCTCATCCTCTAAATTTAATTATTGTTTTATTTTTTTGCGAGATGTTATTTGTGAGATGTAAAATGTACTTTCTCCGACTTCCCTAACCATTTTACATTTTAGAAATAACATTTTACATTTAAGATAAAATAACAAGGTCTACATTCGATAAAGACAGCTTATTTAGCAAGCGCCTAAAAATAGTTGTAGACAAAATTACTTTAAATAAATTCAAATGCGGTTTTCCGATACAGACAGTTGTAATTTGTTTTTCTTCAACCGCAATCAGGATCGCATCAGCAATATTTTTATGTTCTGTTTTAATCACTTCAGCACCTAATTGTACCGCCAGTTTATAGTTATTGATCAAATGGCGTTGTTTGTCCAGTGCAATTTTGGTACTGCTTTCTTTTGGGGTTTCTACATACAAAACATACCAGATTCCGTTGTAATAACTTGCCAGACGCGCCGCCTTCCTAATTACAATTTTAGCCGTTTTATCATTACTGCTAATACATGCCAACAGTTTTTCGTGTTTTAAAGCGTGCAATTGAGGAACTTCACTTTCGACTTTTCGAACGACCTGACTCGCGACTTCTTTCAAAGCCAATTCACGCAATTGTAAAATTTGTTCCGACTTGAAAAAATTCGTTAAAGCCGTCTGGATTTTATCTGCCGTATAAATTTTTCCTTCTTTCAAACGCGCAATCAAATCTTCGGATGTCAAATCGATATTCACGACTTCGTCAGCCAGACGCAAAACATTATCAGGAACCCGTTCCTGGACATCAATGCCTGTTATGCGTTTTACATCTTCATTCAAACTCTCAATATGCTGAATATTCACAGCCGAAATCACATTGATTCCCGCTTCAATAATTTCCAAAACATCCTGCCAGCGTTTTTCGTTTTTGCTTCCTTCAACATTTGTGTGCGCCAATTCATCAATAATAACCACTTCCGGACGGAGGTTGATAATTGCCTGCACATCAAGTTCTTCGAGCTCTTTTCCTTTATAAAAAATGGTCCGTCTCGGAATTACGGGCAAACCAAACAACAGTTCATGCGTTTCCTTTCGCATATGCGTTTCGATGTAACCGATTTTGACGTCAATTCCGTTTTTCAACAATGTATGTGCTTCCTGCAACATACGAAAAGTTTTGCCCACACCGGCGCTCATCCCAATGTAGACTTTAAACTTTCCTTTTCGTGATTTCTGAATTAAATCTAGAAAGTGCTGTGCATTATTTTCTTTTTCCATAATTTTTGCTTTAAGCAATAAAAGCTGTAAGCTTTAAGCAATATGACTTTTCAAAAGCCTATTGCTTAAAGCCTATAGCCAAAAGCTAGAAAGAAATCGCCAGCGAAGTCGTTACAAATGTATTCGTATCCGTTGGAAGATTATTTTTTGTAAACACTTCATCTTTACTCGAAAGATTTCTGGCTTCAATTCTAAACATAACATTATCAGTAACCAAGTAATCAAAGTTAGCCGAAAATCCATAAGTTTGAAAACCGTTTGGTGTTTCTGTGGCAATTATTACACCTTTTTCATCATTATAATATTCACCACGAGCGGCTAACTGAATTTTATCTGTTGGTTTGTATTGCAGAATCAAAACCGGCGAAAACCAAGTGTCGTATTTGTTGCTTTTATTGGCTGATTGCTGTGAACCAACATCAAAACCAGCGGTAACATTTGTTTTATCCGTTGCCTTAAATTGCCCGTAGAAATTATTAAAATAACGCCATTTTCTGTCAATATCCGGCTGCTCATTACCAACATAAGTACTCCAGTTCAAAGCTATTCTATCCGATGGTTTATATGTAACCTGCGTTCCAAACGCAGGGGTATGATTGCCTTCAGCTTTCTCAATGCGCTGCCATCCATTCAGATACATTCCGGCCAAATACCATGCTCCGGATTCAGAGGTGTAACCAATTTTGACACCAGTTTCATAATAAGGCGAATTTTCAGCCAGAATACTTCTCGTTAAATTCTGGCAATCTTTTCCAATTGCACTTTCAAAACCAATATGCGAAGGCATAATTCCGGCATCAATCCACAGATTATGAGTGGAAGAAATCTTTACACCCACATTCGCTTCGTATACATTTTTCAGTAAACCCTGCTCGGCTGCCATATTGTATTCGGCGTAAGTTCCTGCCATTAAAGCAAAATTTCCACGAACATTATCTTTGCTGTAATTCACTTTTGCCAAACCCAAATTCAGGTTGACTTCGTTGCTTTTGTTGTAACTGTAAAAAAATCCCGGGCGTGTATGATTGTCCGGTTTCCCAAAATCATAACTGTAATAAGTGTCCACATATCCCGAAAATGTAAATGGGCTTTTAGATTCTTCCTGAGCGTGTAAACAGGTAAAACCAAAAGCGATTAAA
Source organism: Flavobacterium sp. CF136 (assembly GCF_000282055.1). Lineage (GTDB taxonomy): Bacteria > Bacteroidota > Bacteroidia > Flavobacteriales > Flavobacteriaceae > Flavobacterium. The sequence goes on along the minus strand of NZ_AKJZ01000012.1, from coordinate 110,713 downwards.
GCGGTAAATATTATTTTTTTCATTTTGTTTGTCATTGTGAAGAACGAAGTACTTGAGCGCCAGCGAACTAAGCGTAAGCTAATCTCATCCTCATTTATTATTATAGGTTTTAAGGAGCTGTTTCCAGCTATCCGCTTGTATCTTTTCATCCGCAAAAAAAGCGAATAAAAAGGATACCGCTTCTATCTGGGCTAGGGCTTTTGGGATAAAAAGATCGTTTCGTTATCCTAACAGGTTTCTAAAACCTGTTAGGATAAACTTAGCCTCACAGAATCTCAGGACCTTAAAAATTATTTTAACTCATCCAAAGCAATATTCAAAGCCAGAACATTGATTTTCTCTGTTCCTAAAATACCCAAAAGAGGTTCTTGTTTCGTTTTTTCAATTAAGGCTGCTACTTTATCAGCAGAAACATTACGTGTCTTAGCAATACGATCCACTTGTATTTTAGCACCTGCTACAGAAATGTCGGGATCTAACCCGCTTCCGGAAGCCGTTACCAATTCTGATGGAACCTCGCTGCGTTTTACCGTTGGGTTTTTCAATAAAAAAGTATCGATTCTGGTTTTTACTTCGGCTAAATAGTCAGGATTGTTAGTTCCTTTATTACTTCCACCGGAACCTGCAGCATTATAATCTACAGCCGAAGGACGAGACCAGAAATATTTATTATCTGTAAATTTCTGGGCTACATTAATATGGTAATTTTTTCCTTTTGAAGTTACGATTTCACCTTTTCCGTGATTAGGCGCAAATTGTGCAATACCAAGAATACTCATCGTGTAAACTCCGGAGAAAAACAGAGCACAAAAAAGAGTTAATCTAAGGGCGGGCATACTATTTGTTTTCATTTTTTTATGTTTTAATGTAAAGTGTTATTTGTAAAATGTGAGATGGATTTTGTAAAATGTTGATTTTGGAGACATTTTACATTTAACTAAAACCATTTTACATAAATATAGATACTAGTAAATCAATCAGTTTAATCCCAATAAAAGGAACCAAAACACCGCCAAGTCCGTAGATAAATAAGTTTCTGCGTAACAATGCCGAAGCTCCAATTGGTTTGTACGCAACACCTCGCAACGCCAGCGGAATCAAAAACGGAATTATTATGGCATTGAAAATTACTGCAGATAAAATGGCAGTTTCCGGACTGTGCAATCCCATGATGTTTAATCCTTGCAAAGCTGGAATCGCTGTGATAAACAAGGCTGGGATAATGGCGAAATACTTCGCAACGTCATTCGCAATCGAGAAAGTAGTTAAGGTACCGCGTGTCATCAAGAGCTGTTTTCCTATTTCTACAATCTCAATCAGTTTGGTTGGGTCATTATCTAAATCGACCATGTTTCCGGCTTCTTTAGCAGCCTGTGTTCCACTGTTCATCGCAACACCCACATTGGCCTGGGCCAAAGCCGGCGCATCGTTTGTTCCGTCACCCATCATGGCAACCAATCTTCCTGCAGCCTGCTCTTTTTTGATATAATTCATTTTATCCTCAGGTTTCGCTTCGGCAATAAAATCATCCACGCCGGCTTTTTCCGCAATAAATTTGGCTGTTAACGGATTGTCTCCAGTAACCATCACAGTTTTGATACCCATTTTGCGCAAACGTTCAAAACGTTCTTTCATTCCCGTTTTAATGATATCCTGCAATTCAATTACACCTTGTACCTGATTGTTTTTAATGACGACCAAAGGTGTTCCTCCGTTTGAAGAAATTGTGATAACTTGTTGTGCCGTATCTTCAGGGAAAGGGTTTCCTGCTTGCTGTGCAATATTTTTCGCCGCATCCTGAGCACCTTTTCTAATGTTGGTTCCGTCTTTTAAGATTACACCGGAAGTTCTGGTTTCTGCAGTGAATTTGATTAAAACAGCACCTTCAATAGATAATTTACCGGCAACATCGGCTCCGGCCAATTCCACAATACTCTTTCCTTCCGGAGTATCATCTGCCAAAGAACTCAATACTGCTGACTGAATAAATTCGTCATGAGAAATTCCTTTTGAAGGGTAAAAATTCGTCGCTTTTCTGTTTCCAATCGTGATGGTTCCTGTTTTGTCCAAAAGCAAAACATCAATATCACCGGCAGTTTCAACCGCTTTTCCGGATTTTGTAATTACGTTGGCACGCAAAGCCCTGTCCATTCCCGCAATTCCAATTGCAGATAATAAACCACCAATCGTTGTTGGAATTAAACATACAAAAAGCGAAATAAAAGCAGCAATAGTAATAGGAGTGTTGGCGTAATCAGCGAAAGGTTTTAGTGTAACCGTAACAATAATAAAGACTAAAGTAAAACCTGCCAATAATATGGTTAAGGCAATTTCGTTTGGCGTTTTCTGACGGCTTGCACCTTCTACCAAAGCAATCATTTTGTCTAAAAAGCTTTCACCGGGTTCAGAGGTAACAATTACTTTTATTTTATCTGACAGTACTTTTGTACCACCGGTTACAGATGATTTATCTCCACCGGATTCTCTGATTACAGGGGCACTTTCGCCTGTAATGGCGCTTTCGTCAATAGTAGCCAGGCCTTCGATGATTTCACCATCGGTAGCGATAATATCACCGGCTTCGCAGACAAAAATATCTCCTTTTTTAAGCTGTGCAGACGAAATAGTCTGTCCGTTTTCCAGTTTTGCAGGTGTTTCTTCCCTTGTTTTTCTTAAACTGTCGGCTTGTGCTTTTCCTCTGGCTTCGGCAATAGCTTCGGCAAAATTGGCAAAAAGCAAAGTTGCCAGCAGAATTAAAAAGATGGTGAAATTATAACCAAAACTTCCTTGTGAATTTTCTCCGGACAGAATCCAAAGACAAACAAAAAACATAACGAAAGTTCCAATCTCTACTGTAAACATTACAGGATTGCGGAACATTATTTTTGGGTTCAGTTTCACGAAAGACTGTTTGAAAGCTTCGCTGACCAACTCTTTTTGAAATAAATTATTTTGAGATGCACTCATGGTATTTTAATATTTAGATTATTCCTGATTTTTAACACATAGTAACATAGTCTTAAACCTAAAAAAGGCATTTCATTTTTACTTAAAAACTCATAGACTATGTGAAAAACCAGAGTTTTTTTAATCGACTTCTTTAGTAAAAAATCTATGTGTTAGAAAATAAAGACATTCAAATTGTTAGTTTTTTATTTTTATTTCACAGAAAAATATTCAGCAATTGGGCCTAATGTCAGAGCCGGGAAGAACGATAAAGCAGCTACGATCAGGATTACCGCAAAAACTAATAATCCAAAAGTTGAAGTATCTGTTTTTAAAGTTCCGTTGCTTTCCGGGATGTATTTTTTCGAAGCTAAAATTCCGGCAATCGCAACAGGACCAATGATTGGCAAATAACGTCCTAACAGCATTACAATTCCGGTTGAGATATTCCAGAAAGGAGTATTGTCTCCTAAACCTTCAAAACCGCTTCCGTTATTGGCAGATGATGAGGTAAACTCATACAACATTTCTGAGAATCCGTGATAACCCGGATTTGCCAGCCAGCTGGATAAACCCTGAGGATTTCCTGCATATAAATTACTGGCCAAAGCAGTTCCAACCAAAATCAGGAAGGGGTGAAGCAAGGCAATAATCATAGCGATTTTCATCTCTTTGGCTTCAATTTTCTTTCCGAGGAATTCGGGAGTCCTTCCAACCATTAATCCACTGATGAAAACAGCCAGAATAATAAAGATGTAGAAGTTTAAAAATCCAACACCAATTCCGCCATAAAAGCAGTTAATCATCATTCCTAAAAGTGTTGTCATTCCCGCAATTGGAGTCATGCTGTCGTGCATGGCATTTACAGAACCGTTACTGGTACAAGTGGTATATGTTGCCCAATTGGCCGAAGCAGCAGATCCAAAACGAACTTCTTTTCCTTCCATGCTTCCCATATTTTGGGCAATTCCCATATGAGAAATGGCAGGGTTTCCATTCATTTCACTAACAATTGTCGGAATCAGTAAGAACAAAAATCCTAAAGTCATGACACTGTAAATTGTCCATGATAATTTTTTTCGTTTTAAGACAAATCCAAGTGCAAAAATCATCGCAATCGGAATCAAAACTATCGAAACGTTCTCAACAATATTGGTTAAGTAATTAGGGTTTTCCATTGGGTTGGCAGAGTTCGGACCGTAAAATCCACCGCCGTTAGTTCCTAATTGTTTGATGGCTACGAAAGCAGCTACCGGCCCACGGCTTACGTTTTGCTCGTTACCTTCAAGAGTTGTGATTTTATCTTTTCCTTCAAAAGTCATTGGTGTTCCGTTAAAAACTAAAATCGCAGCAACTATAATAGATAAAGGCAATAAAACTCTGGTACAGGAACGAACAAAAAAGCTGTAGAAATTCCCTAGCTGAGTGGTTGTTTTTTCTTTCATGGCAACAAAAACCATAGCACAAATTGCCATCCCGCAGCCGGCACTAATAAACTGCCAAAGCATAAGCGATAATTGCCCTAAGTAAGACAATCCTGTTTCACCTGAATAATGCTGCAAGTTGGTATTGGTGATAAAACTTACGGTAGTATTAAATGCTAAATCGCCTGTCATTGATGGATTTCCATCCGGATTTAGAGGCAGCCAGGCCATATTGGTTAAAACCAGCATCGAAATAATAAACCAAATAAAATTAATAGACAACAGCGCTATTAAATGCTGTTTCCATGTCATTTCGATGTTTGGATTAATACCTCCGGCTTTATAAAATAATTTGTCAATTGGGTCGAAAATTTTATCGAGCCAAGTACTTTCATAATTGAAAATCCTGCCGATGTAACGACCTAACGGAATAGCTAAAAGCATAACTAATCCATACATAACGATAATTCCTAATATTTCTGTGTTCATGATTTGATTTTAGATTTTAGAATGTGGATTTTAGATTTTTTTGCCACTAATTCCGCGAATTATTCACGATTTTTTTTAAAATAAATTAGAGAGAATTTGTGCAATTGATGGCTAAATTTTTTATACGAATCAAAATCAACAGTCTTAAATTTTCTGGTTAAAATTTTTCAGGTTTGATTAAAACATAACCGATGTAAATAAAAACGGCGATAGCGATGATAAATAATAGTGTCATAATTTAGATTTTTTCGAAAAATGAAATCATTTTAAAGAAGCTGGCAAAAAGTACAATTCCTGCCGCGATTAAGATTAGTGTCATCATACTCCTGAAGTGTTAATTTGTTTGATATATTCCGCTTTAAGCGTTTGAGGAAAAAGATGTGAAATGTTGCAATGGCGCATTTCCATAAAAGAAGAAACCGAGAATACATACACATTAGAAATGGCATTTTTAGTTTCGATGCTTCCTGTAATAAACAAACGTTCAGCAAGTGCCAAACATTTTTTTGCCCGTACGATATTACCGGAAATGATTGATTTCTTGGTAATCTCGGCAAAGCGTTCGGCTTGTTTGTAGATTGAGGTGACTTGATTTTTCATAAGAATGAATTTTTATGTTCTTCTCTCTTATGCCAAAAGATGTTCCGAAAAAGTCTAGTTACAGCTAAAGTGCTGTGAATAAAAGAAATGTAGTTTTTTGCCAAAAATCAGGTATAAAAAAAGCCTATCAAAATGATAAGCTTTTATTGAAATGATAGGGGGGAACTCAATTAAAAATTAAAATTTGCCATTGCTGATGAGATTGAAATTTGAAATTGCTATTGAATTTGCCATTGATACTGCTATTGTATGTTGTATTCATCTAATTTTCTGTACAAAGTCGCAATTCCGATTTCGAGCAAACGGGCAGTTTCGGCCTTATTGCCTTTAGTATAATTTAGAACCTTTTGAATATGCAGTTTTTCGACACTCTGCATCGAAAAAGCCGACATAGTTTTGGATGCTTTTTCAGGTTGATGCTGCATTTCGTAGGGCAAAACGTCAGAAGTTAAAATAACATCATTACTTAAAATAACCGAGCGTTCAATGATATTTTTGAGTTCCCTGATGTTTCCCGGCCAGGAATAGTTTTCTAATTTCTGAAGAAAATCATCTGAAATTTCTAACGTTTTTTTATTGGTTTTTTCAGAGAATTGTTTGACAAAACAATGTGTCAGCGTTGCAATATCTTTAATTCTTTCTCTTAACGGAGGAAGTTTTATTTCGAAAATATTCAATCGAAAATATAAGTCGGAACGAAAACGATGTTCATCACTTTCCGTTTTTAAATCTCTGTTTGTTGCTGCAATTAATCTGAAATTTGATTTTTTTGAAGTCGTATCACCAACCGGAATATATTCGCTGGTTTCTAAAACCCGTAATAATTTGGCCTGTAATTCGATTGGCATTTCTCCAATTTCATCCAGAAATAAAGTACCGCCATTCGCTTCTTCAATAAAACCTTTTTTGTCTTTCAGAGCACCGGTAAAAGCACCTTGTTTGTGACCGAAAAGTTCGCTTTCCAGTATTTCTTTACTGAAAGTACTGCAGTTTAAAGCCACAAAAGATTTTCCGACACGATTGCTGTTTTCGTGAATTGCCTGAGCAAAAACTTCTTTTCCGGTTCCGGTTTCACCAGTAAGTAAAACCGTTGAATCTGTTTTTGCAACTTTTTTGGCAAGATCAATAACTTGTTCGATCCCTTTTGATTTTCCTATAATAGTGTCAAAAGAATATTTATCGCCAATACGTTTTTCTAACTGCTGAACTTTTTTCTGCAAATGTACTTTTTCGACCGCTTTGTATAGAAGCGGAATGATTTTATCGTTGTCATCACCTTTTACAATATAATCAAAAGCCCCATTTTTCATCGCCTGAACGCCGTCTGCAATATTTCCGAAAGCAGTAAGCAAAATAACTTCGGTAAGCGGAAAACTTCCTTTTATGTTTTGTAGAAAGTCAACGCCATTTCCGTCAGGCAATTTTACATCACACAAAACGACATCAATATCTGTTTGTTCGAGTTTTTTAAAACCGGTTTTTAAATCTTTGGCTTCGATAATTTCAAATCCTTCCGATTTTACAATGCGAGCCAACAGACTTCGTAGTTTTTCTTCGTCGTCTATGATTAGAATTTTTCTCAAAATAATGTCTATTGATTAAAATACAAATTTATGATTATTAATGCAGTGTTTGAAAAAATAATGAATTTGGTTTATTGACTAAAATCATTAAAGTTTTATTTGTTAAACATAAAAAGCTCAATTCATACGAATTGAGCTTTTAGTTTTGTGCCCCCATGGTACAAATTTCAAACTATGCTATGCAGGATTTGAAGTAATTTAGTTGAATCCTAAACAGAATTAGTGAAACGTTTTCCGTTTTTACTCCTAATTATGAGTGATTGTATGGATACTTAATGTGGAAGAGGTAGATCCAATAAGGTAAACTGTATAAATTTTACCGGCAGTAAATTCTTCAGATTCTAAAGTAGCCAGGATTTGTGATTGTCCTGCACCGTTAACCTGTATTGTCAGCGAACCGGCATTAATTTCTGTATAACCGCTTTGGTTATAACGTTCCAGATTAGATGTCAGAACAGTACCTTTATCATCACTAAACGTTAAGGAAGATGGTGCGCCGCCACTCAAATGAATGAATTTTATTTTTGCTTTTCCGCTGGCCGGGGCAGATAAGTTATCCTGATATAATCGTACAGCAGCTTCATCTCTTGACTCACCGGTTAAATATACAGTATAGTTTTGATCATCATCAAGATTGAATTTTGCTTCTGCATATTTATCATTATCATTTTCATCTCTGTATTGTGCGATTAAATCATTTCCGGAACTGACAGTCAGATAAGAAACGGAACTATCTAAAAAATCAAGATCACTAATATAAGGTATGTTTGCCAAGGCAAATCTTTGAGAGCCTGAGTTTGGTGCGGCATTTACCACTTTAAGTTTTGCAGAACCGAACGGATCGATATTATTGTTATCACAAGATAATAATGCAAGAGCTGATGCAGCGATCAAGAAGCCGTTTATAAATTTATTCATAATTTTAGTTTTCATAGTTTTAATTTTAATTAATTGTTTTTATGGATTACATGTATTTAACTTTAATGCTAATTTTATTTTTATTGTTTTGCTTCGACGAAAGTAGTTCGGCAATTATCAAAAAGAGGGAATTATTAATGGCAAGCGGACAATTTTGTAAATGAAACGGTTTTATGGATTAAAAAGCTGTCATGAGTTGCCTATACTAAAAAAGATTACTTTGAAGATCGTTTTATAATAAAAAACAATCTATTTGAGACCTATTTACTGAGGTTTTCCGCTTCACCTTTCTTTTTGTCCGTTTGGTCCTGATATCCTAATAAAAATGAAAATTTCACTTTTACATTTGCGTTAGTATAATATAAATGTGACCAGAAATGGTTTTATAACTTATTTTTTAAAATTAAATTATTATGAAAAAATTAGCCCTTATTTGTTTAGTTTTAGCCGGAACAAATTCCTTTAGTCAAAGTTTTCTTGACAGATTTCATTTTGGATTAAAAGCAGGATCAAATTATAGTGACTTTACTAATGCAGATTTTGATACCGAAGGTTTGATCGGATTTCATGCAGGCGCGATCGTTAATTTTGAAATTAATGATAAGTTCTCGGTACAGGAAGAGTTTTTATTCTCTACACAGGGAAGTAAAATTAAAGACGGAGTATATAAAGGACAAGAACTGAAAATGTCTTATATATCAGTTCCTATTCTGTTAAAATACACTTCCAGTATTGGTATCTATGCAGAAGCAGGTCCTCAAATTGGAATTCTTGCTTCTGAAGATTTTAAAAGTATAGATTCTTCGGATAAATTTGCAGAAAAAATCGATGGTGGTTTTGCAGCCGGAGTTGGTTATCAATTTAAGAATGGATTCGGAATTGGTGCAAGATACTATTTGGGATTAACAGATGTGAGTAAAAGCAAAACATCTGTTGTTAAGACAGATTTTCAAAACAATGTTGCACAGGTCAGTATATTTTATATTTTCTAACAAAGCAATAGTATAGTAAATTTGCTTTAACCAGCAAATGCATGAAGGATACCGGTTATATGATGTAACCGGATTTTTTGTATAAATATTTTGATATAAAGTTGAAATCCGATGCTTTAAAAAAGAACTATTTTAATTCTGATAAATAGTTAAAAATGATATAACTATATTTACTTAGGAGGTTGGGTGTAATTCAAAATAGGTGTCAGGCTGAGCGGAGTCGAGGCTCTTTACATCTAAAAAGCCTTCGACTACGTTTATCCTGAGGGAAGCCGAATGGACATAGGATGACAATGTTTAGAGTATAGACCCGGCCTAGAACATATAAGAATAAATACGCTATAAAAAACAATGATAAACAATGTAAAAAGTAATCTCACTGCCAGAACTTTACGGGAAATTTATAGGATGAATATTGGATTAAGTTTTATTGCTTTCATTTTTTCAATGTTTTTCCTTAAAATGTTTGATGAGCCAATGGTGGTTTTAATTTCAATGGCATTCAAAAGTGGTGTTTATATGTTGCTGCTGACTTTTACACTTTCTTTTGTTTTGAATGAAACAGCCAGACGCTTTCAGGATAGTTTAATAAAATACAGATTGTGGCGTATTGCAGTAAGTTTTTTTAGCGCAATACTGTTACAATTACTAATCTGGCCTGTATTTGCCTATTTTGGCAGTATAAGTTGGGATTATAGTAATTATAAACTGCTTTTGATTTTTATTATAGAGGGCTTAATATTAGCTACTTTAGTTCTTTTATTGCAGGATTTTGCCATTTTAAGATATGCTAAAGCAAAGACAGAACTGGAGAATGCAAGGTTGCAGATGCGTACTACCGAAGCTGAAAATTTATTATTAAAACAACAAATTCACCCTCATTTTCTCTTTAATTCACTTAATACATTAAAAGCGTTATATAAGAAAGATTTGGTTTTAGGAGAAGAATATCTCATTCAATTAGCCAATTTTTTAAGGTCGGCAGTTTCTCATAATAACAGCCAGGCTACGACACTGGATGAAGAATTGATTTTTTGTATAAATTACTTGAAAATGCAAAAAATACGTTTTAATGAATCTTTGGATTGGGAATTAAAAATTGAAAATGAAGCTATGCTTAAAGGTTATGTGCCTTCTTTTTCCATACAGCCTTTATTGGAAAATGCAATAAAACACAATAAGCTGACAAAGCTGATACCGTTAAGAATTGTAATAGAACAAAATGGGGATTATATAAGTGTATCTAATTCTATCAGCAATAAAGAATTTAGCGAGAGTTCTATTAAAAGTGGTCTTGAGAATTTATCTGAACGCTATTTTTTATGGTCTGGCGATACAATAAATATTAAAAACGACGGTGTTACTTTTTCAGTAAGTTTTAAAATCATCCAGCATGAAAATAGTAATAATTGAAGATGAAATGCTTGTTGCCGAAGATCTTGCCAACACGCTTAAACAAATTAAACCGGATATAGAAATTGTATCTGTTTTAGGATCTGCTGCTGAAGCAATAGATTATTTCAGTAAAAATATACAGCCCGATCTGATTTTTAGCGATATACAGCTTGGTGACGGACTTAGTTTTGAAATTTTTAAAAGTGTAGCCATTAACGTTCCGGTTATTTTCTGTACAGCATTTGATGAATACGCACTCGATGCATTTAAAGCTAATGGGATTGAATATATATTAAAGCCATTTAACGCTGAATCTCTTGAGAATGCACTGATCAAGTTTCAAAGTTTGCAAAAGATTATGAGTTCGACTGTTGCAGCACGATATGAAGCTGCAATGGAAGCATTGAATTCAATAGAATCCAGAACCAGCAATACTATTATGATAAAATACAGGGATAAAATATTACCATTTTCATTTGATAAAATCGCAATGTTTTTTCTGGAAAATGAATTAATGTACTTGTATACTTTTACTGGTAAATCTTATATTATAACAGAAAGCCTTGATGAAATGGAGAAAAAAACGCATAAGATATTCTTTCGGGTAAACCGGCAATTTTTGGTTAACCGAAATGCTATTGAGTATGTCACTGATTATTTTCCAAGAAAGCTTAAAATCAATTTAAATTTTGAATTTAATAAAGATATAATTGTCAGTAAAGAAAAAAAAGGAAAGCTTTTGATTTGGCTTAAACATTGATCTAAAAATAAATAAACGTCATAATAGTCTCATTAATATTGTATTATGTGTTATTAAGACGTATAAATTTATTATATTTGAATATTATATAGTCATCTTGACTTTTGAAATAAGAGTACCATCATTCAGGGGAAATTCAAATTGTAATTCTAAATAAAAGGCTATTTTCTGCCTCAATACATATTTAATGTTAGTCTGATAATTTTTTAATCTATCAGAATAAGATGGGTTTGTGTATCATCACAATATATTTAAGTAAAAAATACCCTAAATAAAAAATAAATAAATTAACTTTTTTTGATATGAAATCATCTGTTATAAAAAAAGTTCTCCTGATTCTTTCTTTTATTGCCTTAGTAGTTTTTTGTTTCATCAATTTTTATGTTTACAAAGATCACCGTGATATAAATTCAGAATCAGCAAGTTTCACAATATCAGTGACTCAGCTTCATGATGAGTTTTTGAAAGATGCTAATGCCGGCACAAAAAAATACGCGGATAAAACTATTGAAACTTATGGGACTATCACTTCATTAGATTTAGAAAGTAACACCATTGTTTTGGATGAAAAATTATCTGCAACAATGGTGGATAAAATTTCCGGTGATTTGAAAGTCAATCAAAAAATTAAAATTAAGGGAAGGTTTGTTGGTTATGATGATTTATTGGAAGAATTAAAAATGGATCAATGTAAAATATTAAACTAATTTAAATTGAAAGAAAATTATTATCATATTTACTATACTAATTTCAGTTCATGGATTAGTATAAAAGGGTATTTGACATTGACAAAACTGGTACAGATGGGTTAAAAAAATTATACTTACTTTTTAAGTGCACAGGTACAAACAAAATCAACAGAAATAGTAACACTCCCTGTTTCTGGAATGACAGTAAAACTAGATTTAAATATTTAATATTATGAAAAAACTAATTCTACTTCTACTTTTTTTACCCTTATCAATTTTTGCACAAGATGACCTGCTGAAGGAAATCGATACTGTTGAAACAAATGTAAAAGTTGAATCAGCTTTTAAATCATTAAAAATTATTAATTTAGAATCAACTAAATTGGCAGCAAAAGGCGATTTTTATCTTGTTGTTGCACATCGTTTTGATTATGTAAAAAATGGTTTTGATGATTTTTTTGGAATGGATAATGCTAATACACAAATTAAATTTTTGTATGGCGTAAACGATTGGCTGACTGTACATGCTGCACGCAGTGGTTTTCAGGAAACCTATGATTTGGGCGTGAAATATCGCTTGAAATCACAAATAAAAAATGGATTCCCTTTTGCCATTGTAGGTTTCAGCAGTGTAGCTGTTAATTCTGAATTAAAAAAGGAAGATTACCCGCTTCTTAAATTTGCAAACAGGCTCAGCTATGTAACACAAATTTTAATATCCAGAAAATTTACTGAAAAATTATCGCTGGAAATCGCTCCATCTTATTTCCATGAAAATACGGTGCGTGATATTCTGGATACTAATAACCAGCCTATCATTCCAAATCCGCAAAACAATAGCCAATTTGCCCTTGGTTTAGGAGGACGTTATAAATTCGCAAAGCGCTGGTCGGTAAATATTGATTATGCTGCACATTTGAACAGAGCCTCTGAATCTATATATAAAAATCCGTTATCGATAGGTGTTGATTTAGAAACAGGCGGTCACGTCTTTCAAATGCATTTTACTAATTCAAGAGCAATGCATGAAAGTGGCTACTTAGGGCAAACTTCGGGAGATTGGAGTAAAGGAGAAATTGCTTTCGGTTTCAATTTAGTTCGTGTTTTTTAATCTATAATATTAAAAAAATGAAAAAGCAATCAATAAAATTAATTATTCCGGCACTTTTCAGCCTTTTATTGAATAGTTGTACCAATGATAGTTTATCAGATTTAACAACTGTAGATGATATCGAATCAGCTACCTATACTCAAAACGTAAAACCAATTATTGATAACAATTGTATTTTTTGTCACGCATCAACTCCCACCAATGGAGCTCCAATGTCCTTAACTACATATACATTTGTTAAGCAAGCTGTTATTAACAGAGGACTATTAGATCGAATTTCCAGAGCAGAAGGTACGTCTGGTGCCATGCCTTTTGGAGGGCCAAGGCTTTCGCAAACGAATATAGATATTATTATTAAATGGAATACTGACGGATTACAAGAATAAATTAATAATTAGTTATGAAAAAAATCACCCTGCTCTTATTTTTATCTTTTGGATTCATTCATGCACAAGATAAATTAATCACTAAAACTGGAAAAATTACTTTTGAAGCATCTGTACCTGCTTTCGAAGAGGTAAAAGCTGTCAATGAAAGTTCTTCTTGTGTTTTAAATACTGCAACCGGAGAAATTGCATCGTTATCTTTAATGAAAGGATACAAATTTAAAATTGCTTTAATGGAAGAACATTTTAATGAAAATTACATTGAGAGTGATAAATATCCAAAAGCAGTTTTTAGAGGAAAAATCGAGAGTTTTGATATTTCAGCATTAAGCAAAACCGCCAAAGATTTTAAAATTACCGGAGTATTAGAGCTACATGGAAAATCAAAGCAAATTACAGTTCCGGCAAAAATCAGAAAAAATGATAATAAAGTAGAAATTGCAGCCAATTTCAATGTAAATGCTGATGATTTTGATATTAAGATTCCAAGTATTGTAAGTAAAAAAGTTTCAAAGAAAGTTAATGTGTCCATAGATTTTAAATTAATGTAGGAAGTGTTTACCGATGGTTATTTCATTCCCGAAACTAGTGATGAAGTTTAAATTTATGAACAGATTTGTTATAAAACCTGTAGTATGCATTTTATACTACAGGTTTTTTTTTATGACTTCAAAGTAGATAGTTTATGAGCTCTATACAGTAAATTAGAGAAGCATTAATAGGTTAGAGGCAAAATGCTATCTCCAATTTTCCGCAGGCATAATTTAAAAATGTAAAATAAACACTTATATTTACCGGAAATAATTTTAACTTATGAAAGCTAACTTTTTTCTGTTTATTAAAATCGTATTTATATCACTAATTTTTACTTCGCATCTTAAAGCTCAAAATAAACCGAAACTCTTATATGGTGTTGCTTATTATGACGAATATATGCCATATGAACGACTTGATAAGGATGTCAAAATGATGAAAGAGGCAGGCATAAATGTTGTACGAATTGCGGAGTCTACGTGGAGTACAATGGAACCTCAGGAAGGAACATTTGATTTTTCGCATATTGATCGCGTACTAAATGCAATGAATAAAGCTAACATAAAAGTAATAATAGGTACACCCACTTATGCGGTACCTACCTGGCTTGTGAAAAAATACCCTGATGTTCTGGCTATTACTAAGAGAGGTCCGAACCAATATGGACCGAGACAGAATATGGACATAACAAATCCCCATTATCTACATCATGCAGAGATTGCTATACGAAAGCTTCTTGAGCACGTAAAAGATCATCCGGCAATAATAGGATATCAGGTAGATAATGAAACAAAAGCATATGATACCAGTGGACCTGAGGTTCAAAAACAATTTGTGTCTTATATGAAAGAAAAGTTTGTAAGCCTTGATAGTATAAATAATGCATTTGGACTTGATTACTGGAGTAACAGAATTAATAACTGGAATGATTTTCCTTCTGTTAATGGTAGTATTAATGCAAGCCTTAGCGGCGAGTTTGCCCGTTTTCAACGTGGGCTTGTTACTAAATTTTTGAACTGGGAGGCTGATATAGTAAGGGAATACAAAAAAAAGGATCAGTTTATTACTCAAAATTTCGATATGGACTGGCGTGGTCATTCTTTTGGGATACAAACCGAAGTGGATCATTTTGCTGCTGCCAAAACACTGGATGTAGCAGGAATTGATATTTATCATCCCACTCAAGATAAACTTACCGGATTGGAAATTTCATTTGGAGGCGATCTTACAAGGTCTATGAAAGCAGGTAAAAACTATTTTGTAATGGAAACCGAGGCACAAGGTTTTCCGGAATGGGTTCCCTATCCGGGACAGTTAAGACTGCAGGCATTTAGTCATTTGGCATCGGGAGCCAATATGGTTTCATACTGGCATTGGCACTCTATACATAATTCTGCCGAAACCTATTGGAAAGGTTTATTAAGCCATGACTTTGAACCTAATCCAACTTATTTAGAAGCTAAAACTATTGGTGCTGATTTTAGCAGGCTTAGTGATCATTTGATCAGTCTGAAGAAAAAGAATAAGGTTGCAATACTTTTTAGCAATGAAGCTTTAACAGCCTTTAATTCATTTTGGATAGGAGATAGCTATAATGGTGTTTTACGCAGAATGTATGATGCGCTTTATAATATGAATATAGAAACTGATTTGATAGACCCTTCATCAGTAAACATAAATGATTACAAACTTATAATTGTACCGGCCTTATATGCAGCTCCTGACAGCCTTCTTCAGAAACTGGATGAATTTATTAAAAAAGGCGGCAATGTAGTTTTTACTTTTAAAAGCGGTTTTTCAAATGAGTATGCAAAAGTAAGGCATACTATTCAGCCAGGTATCATAGATCAGGCTTGTGGCATTAAATACAGTCAGTTTACTATTCCTGATAAAATAGGATTAAAAAGCGATTTTTTTAAGGTTGAAGATAAAGATAATTATATTGAGAAATGGATGGAGCTTGTAGAACCGGTTACGGCAAAAGTACTTGCCTATTATGATCATCCTCAATGGGGTAAATATGCTGCTGTAACCCAAAATCAATTTGGTAAAGGAACGGCAACGTATATAGCAGCTTATACAAGTCCGGCACTTACAGCTAAAATTATTGAAAATGCAGTAAAAAAGGCAGGACTGTGGGAAGCTGACCAGGAAATAAGTTTTCCTATTATAGTAAAAACAGGTAGTAACCGGAATGGAAAAACTGTCCGTTATTACTTTAATTACTCTGCAGCTCCGGTAAATTTTACTTATCCGCATAATAATGGAACAGAGCTTTTAGGCAATAAAAAGATTTCAAAAAATGAAAAAATAGATTTAGCAGCCTGGGGTTTCGTAATAATTGAGTCAGAAAAATAAAGTTGTTTATTTAATAATGATTTAGTTTTATATTTACTCTATAAATAAATCACACTATGCAAATAAATAACTCATCAGCTGCTCAATTCATATTATTTGGCTGTTTTTTTTTCTGCTTATTCTCTGTAGATGCACAAAATGAAGTTTATTCAGACCCAATAAAACAAGTAATCGCAGACACAACTTTTGTGAACCTAAAAGATTACAGTAAAGATTTTGTCTATGATATGAAATATGCTACAGACGATAATTTTTTAAAGGCAAAAGTATATGATTGTGCTGAATGTTTTTTGCGCTTAAAGACTGTTGAAGCTTTAATTGCAGCCAATAAAGATTTTATGAAGAAAGGATATAAAATCAAACTTTTTGATTGTTACAGACCTTTATCTATTCAGAAAAAAATGTGGGAGATTGTGTCGAATCCGGAGTATGTAGCAGATCCAAAAAAAGGCTCCATCCATAATAGAGGAGGAGCCGTTGATATTTCTATAGTTGATACTGCCGGAAAAGAAGTGGATATGGGGACTCCTTTTGATTTTTTTGGAATTCAGGCAGGTCATAATTATACTAAACTTTCAAAAAAAGTGCTTTCAAACAGAAAATATCTTAAAAAAGTAATGGTCAAAAATGGCTTCAATTCCTTTGATTCTGAGTGGTGGCATTACAATTTAAAAACCGGTTTACAAGATAAAGTTTCTAACCAAAAATGGAAATGTGATTAATTACTCGACACATCTGATGTTTTCCATAAAATATGTATTTGGGTGAGTGACTTTGCCGGTTAACTCTGATGTTAATTCCCTTTTTACAATATAATCTTCAGTATCAGTTAAGTATTTAATTCGCATAATTGAAATTGGGGATTTTTTCAGTTCCTCAAAATTATCCTTCATGAACATAAAAATTCCTGTATTTACACGGTTGTCAAAACCTTTGTCGTCACGAATAAGAGTGCCGCAATTCTCCTGATTGATATGCATTAAACTAACTATTTTTCCGTTTTCTAATTGTAGAAAAATTTTTGAATTTTTGTCAAAACAATTCGCTTTTATAAAATCTTTACTTTTCTGAATAAGCTGCAAATTTAATGTAGGTAAACCATCTGTTTGTGCCAATGAAAAGAAGATGTAGCTAAAGCTTCCCCCAAAATATTTCTCACTCATCAGATATTCATTTGTTACTTTGTAGGTACCAATTGAATCTGTTACATTAGTGCTGTATTCACATGGCTTTTGGGCAAATCCGGCTATGGTTAATAGAAAAAAAGTAAGTGTAATTAGTTGTTTCATTTTTAAGTTATTTTTCTGCAAATTAAAACTATTTTGTTATCATTTTTATTGGTTGTAAAAAAACAATACAGATTTCCTCCATTTTTTATTTTCCATTTTTTTCTGATGTTCTCTACGGTGTCCGGAAAGTTCCTGGTAGTAACATTTGCCTGCTGATTTGCCAGTACAGTTTTCATGTCATTTTTGTTGTATGAAATGACTTTTTCTATTTCAAAGGCTCTTCCCGGAAAATCGATCAAATCTTCGGAAGTATATAAGTGAGAATGTTTATGGAGTTTATTGATATTGAAAATTGTGCTGACTTCATCAAAACCTCCGGATTTCATAATCGCAGCATTGGGTTCGTACAGATATTTTTGAGGCAAATGATAGGAGGGGAAATTGGAATCATTATCTAAAACAAATTCAAATGTTTCTGTTTTGTCTTTTAAGATATTGGCTGTTTTAATGGTTATTTCACCTGAATATTGATTGTGAATTTCAAAAAGCAATTCTTTTACTTCATTTTCGAGTGCAATAATATGGATGTTTTTTACAAATTTTAATTCGGATAAACCTGCAGAAATATCTAATAGCGGAGCAGTTTTTATTAGAATTGAATCTGTTTTTTCAAAATAAAAATCTAATAATTCCGGAACATTTGGCAAACAGTCTTTAAGCATGAAAACTTTGCCTTTTGCATCATTCCTGCGGGATGGATCAATATATATCCAGCTCCATTTTTGATTTAATTTATTTAAAACATTTGTAGAATCATCAGCATAGAATTCACAATTTGTTATTTCTAATTGTTTGAAGTTATGTTTTACAATTGCCGATAAATCTTCATTGATTTCGCAATGTGAAATGCTTTTGAATTTTTTGGAAAAGTAATAATCATCAACTCCAAAACCTCCTGTAAGATCAATTAGGGTTTCTCCTGATAGTAAAGAAGCTTTGTAGGCTGCTGTTTTTTCGGAAGAAGTTTGTTCTACAGAAATTTTGCCCGGATAAATAATATTTTCTGTTGAAAACCAGGTTGGTAATTTATCTTTTGCTTTTGATTTGGCTTCAATTTGATTTAAAATTAAAATCCAATCGACTTCAGGAAATGGATTTTTCTGAAGTGCTAATTTTGAAATCGAAGCACTGCTATTTTGAGTTATAAAGTTCTGAATATTTTTGCTTAAAATAGAAGTGTTCAATGCTAAATCCTTTCAGTTAATACGGAGACAATTTTGTTGTTGGGAAAAAATTCTTTTAAGATTACTTTGACCATAGTAAAAACCGGAATTGCTATAATCATTCCGACAATTCCAAAAGTAATACCACTGACTAAAATAACCAAGAATATTTCTAACGGGTGCGAATTTACACTTTTTGATGAAATTATTGGCTGGCTGATATTATTATCAATCGCCTGAACTACTAAAAAGCCTATAATTACATAAATTGTAGTTGGTAAAATTTCTGATTGGAAATCTTTTCCAATCAGACTAATCATGGTTAGGATTCCGGCTAAGGTTGTTCCTATAATTGGTCCGATATAAGGAATTATATTTAAGATGGCACACAGGAATGCAATAACGAATGCATTTTTATTTCCGAAAATAATTAAAACAATTAGATAGAGGATAAAAACAACCATTAATTGCAGTAAGAGACCAACAAAATATCGCGTTAGTAAATGATTAATTTTAGTAATCGAGTTTAAGATTTTATCTTCATTAGTGTCCGGAAGAATTCTTCTTGCCTGATCTTTAAAGATTTCCTGATCTTTGATGAAGAAAAAAGTAATAAAAAATACAGAAACCAAGCCCATTCCCATGTCTGCCATAAATCCCATAATAGAATTTATGAATCTTGTGAAATAAGTAAAATCGAACATAGAAGTTATTTGTGAATCCTTAAGGACTTTATTTAAATCTACATGTTGAATGTTGAAATAGCTTTCGATACTTTTTTCTGTTTCTATAAATTGCTCCCGCAAATGATTGGTGTCTAATAATGATAAATTGTTGGCCTGAGAAATGATTAGCGGAACAAAAAGTAAAATAAACCCAACCATTGCTAATATAAAAAGAATTATAGTTGTTGAGGCTGCTAACGAATTACTAAACTTTAATTTATTTTTTAAAAATTGAACTAATGGATTTGCTATTAAGCATAATATTAGGGAGATACATAAATAAACAATTACTGTTTGAATTTCATATAAAAAATATAAAATGCCTCCAACGACTAATATTGTAGTTAAAGCTCTCAGAATTCCATTAGAAATAATTCTTGATGTTATCATATTTGGTTTTTAGACCATAAATATAAGGAAAAGCCATTAGATTTTTAGTTAATAAAAATACCCCAAATAGTGTCTAGCTTTTTGGGGGCAGTTTATTATATTGTTAAAAGCTTTTTGATTCTTAGAGTTTTAACTTGTATAGATTGAGTTTCAAAGGGATGTTACCAAGTGAAAGGCAGGTACCAATTGTTTACATTCATTAATTTAGAGCGTACTTCACTTGCTTTTCCGTTTCCTTCTTTGCTAAGTTTGTCATATATTTTATCAGCTAAAAAAGAAGGATCATTTCGGCGTAAAGCCACACGAACCAAATCTTCCCAACGGTTTCCTTCGTAAGCAAGTTCCAGTGCATCTTCTTCAATGATGTGGTTTTCAGTTGTGATCATATCATCTCCCACTGCTCCGACAGCTTTTGTATAGGCGCGACCACGAATTCCTGCGCCACGATGCCAATTCCCTCTAAAAAACGGATAATCTCCCATACGGGCATCGAAATCATAAGGAAATGGTAATTTAGTTTGTTGAATATTGGTAACGTCTGTAGGTTCCGGACTTATGGTAAAAGTATCATTTATGCCATAGTTTAAAATGGCATAGGCGACTTTTTGCTGGTTGTCCCTGTTGGATGCTTCTGCATAACGCAGGTGTAATTTTGCCGCACGGTATAAAAACCATTGTCCTTTTGTATTAGCAATTCCAGTTGAAGCTACAGCTTCACTACTATAAAGATATTTCATAATAACAGGATCACCATTTACAATATTGTAAGTGAATTTTGGCCCACGTGCATCGTAAGGAATATTATTATTTTGGATTTGACTGTTCCACAAATCAATAGCGCTTTGCGATGGTTTAACTAAATAGTCTCCATTTTTGTTGGAAAACAAAGTAATAAATGGATTTTTAGGGGCGAAATTATTTTCAAAAGGCAAAGACCAAATCCATTCGGTATTCCACAATGCATCTCTGTCTCGTGCAAAAATAGATCTCCATCCCTGAGTATTGCTATTGATTAAAGTAGTAGCATCCTGTTCAGAATATCTTAAATAACCAACGGCTAAATCATCATGTGTTGTAACTTCAGCAAATTTTACACGGTAAGTATTATACAATTCTGTATCAGCACCTCCTTTAGTTCCTGTTTCCATAACGTTTTTGTAATGGGCAGCAGCTTCCATGTAATTTCCTTTCCAAAGCTGTAAATCTCCCAACAAACATTCTTTATTGATAAAGAATTTTGCAGTATTGTAACCGTCAATATTAATTACCATAGAGCTTCCTGCCGCATATAAATCCTTGTAAGGCAAATTTTCTGTAAATAAAACCAGTTGGTCTAGCAGTTGGTTAAATGACAATTTAGGATATTTAGAAATATTTTTGACATCTTCTATAGTTTCAATAGGTTCTGTGATGTAGGGAACACTTCCGTAATGAATTCCTAACTGTAAATAAACCCAACTGCGAATTGCTCCAATATCAGAATAACGCTGGTCATATTGTTCTTGAGTAAATCGCTTTTTTTCGAGCATGATATCGAAATTTTTAAGCACATTGTTGCAGTTCTGAATCACCACATAGAAATCTTTAGGATTTGCATAAGGATTATTTGGGGAAACATTGTGCTCTGAAATTTCTTTTAGGAAAGGGCTTGAATTTCGGGTTGTCGTCATCAGGTCGGCACGCATTTCATTCAAAATAACGTTTTTCTCTGCAAGCGCCATAAATTTTCCATAAACACCTATTACGGCTGCATCGGCATCATATATATTACGGTACATTTGTTCTTCAACAAGCTTGTCTTCAGGCTGTACATCTAAATAGTCTGAACAGGAGCTCAGGCTAAATACGAGAGCCAACACCCATAATACGGTGCTTTTTTTTGTTTTTGTACTAATTGTTATCATCTGTATGTTCTTTCTATAGTGTAAAATAATTAAAGGCCTAAGCGTAATCCTAACTGAAAACTTCTGAACTGAGGAGCTAATCCTATATCTGCTCCCTGCCCAAATATAGAGGAGGTAGGACTAAATTCAGGGTCATATCCAAGATAATCTGTCAGGGTAAACAAGTTATTGGCAGTAGCATAAATTTTTATAGCCTTGATATAATTCATTTTTTCAACATTAAAATCATATCCCAGTACTAAAGTTTTTAACCTTAAATAAGAACCATCTTCAATCCAACGGTCAGAAAAACTTGCATTTCCCATTGGATCACCCCATGTTGCTTTTGGCATATCAGTTTGTTGCCCTTCGGCTCTCCAGCGGTTTGATACAGCAACGCTTTGATTTTCGTAACCACTCATCTTTTCCAGGTTGTAACGTACGCCGTTATAAAGGTCGTTTCCTACAGAGAAAGTAAACAAACCCTGAAGGCTGAAGCGTTTGTAGGTAAAATTAGTCGTAAAACTTCCGGTTAAGTCAGGGTTTGGATTACCAATATTCATACGGTCTTTATCATCAATAACCTTATCTCCGTTAGTATCTGTAAAACGCATATCTCCCCCTTGAAAAGGAACAAGTTGTCCATTAGTCAAACGTCTGGATAATCCGTCTGCCTGTGCTTCTGTAGTAGTTGAATAAATACCATTCGTTTTTAAACCATAGAATAAGTTAGCATCATGCCCAACTGATGTAATGTAGGTAGCTCCGCCAAATTGAGTAAGAATATCGCCGTTTGGAAGACTTTGTACTTCGTTTTTATAAGTAGCTAAATTCAAACCAAAATCAAAAGTGAAATCAGGCGTACTGACAACACGGGCATTCAAAGACATTTCAGTTCCTAAAGTTCGCATTTGGCCGCTGTTAGATACTACATAATCAAAACCACTTAAGCCGCTAACAGATTCATAAACAATCATGTTGTCTGTTTTCTTTCCGTAAAAATCCATAGAAAGATTGACACGTTCGTTAAACAGGCCTAAGTCAGCACCAAAATTGATTTTTTTAACGGTTTCCCATTCCAGGTTTGGATTTCCAATGTTGCCGCTTACCAAACCTTGTACGCCCAATAAGTTTTGAGAAACATAATATTTTTGAGCTGTAAAGTTTCCGATATCATCATTTCCACCCTGGCTAATGGTTCCTCTCAATTTAAAATAGTCAATAATTGGAGAATTTTTCATGAAATTTTCCGCAGAAACTATCCATGCTCCTGTTAGGGCTGTCATTAAAGAGAATTTATTAGTTCCATCCAGATCATCGCCAAAACGGCTTGAACCATCAACAGCATAACTTGTAGTCAGGAAATATTTATCAAGATAATTATAATTGGCACTGGCATAGATATTTAGCCAATTCCATTCTCCCAAAGCTCCGCCAACCTGACGCAATAGGTTAGATCCCGCTCCAACACTGGTAAAATCATCTGTAGCAGAGTTGTATCCTAAACCTAAATCACTTTCTGAATGATTGCTTTGAGTTCTAAAACCAAAACGAACATCTACTTTATGATTTTCCTTAAATCTCTTAAGATAGTTAGCATAAATATCGGTATAAATGCTATTATAAATTTGCACTTCACTACCTGAACGGTTTTTTGCTATTGCAGTAGGAAGAATAACGTCGGCTACTCCTTTATCGGGAATAAAGAAAGTTTCGCGCTCTTTGTTGTAGGTAAGTCCGAAAAGAGCATTTACATTGAATGCATTGTTAATGTTATATTTAAAATTAAGGTTACCAAAGAAACGGTAGTTTTTGTTAATTCCAATTCCGTCATTGATGATGGCTCTTGGATTACTTATATTAAAATCATCTGTATCTGCAAGATTTGGAGAAACATTTCCATCGTCGCCAATAGCATTAGGAGCTAAAAATGGAGATTTTGTAAGAGCCAGATATATAGGGCTGGTTTTATAAGCAAAACCCTGGTCTTTTTGATCCTGAAGATTATTGATAAAAGACATATTGGCATCTACCGATAATTTTTCTGTTAAGCGTAAAGCAGCATTTAAACGAGTACTGTAGCGAGTTGATTTGGTATTCTCTACAATACCCTGATTGTTAAGATAACCTACAGATAAACCATATTTTGCAATATCATCACCTCCGCGAACTTTAAGGAAATAATTTTGGCTTACACTCGATTTGAAAACTTTGTCCTGCCAATTAGTTTCGTTATGGTATCTGTAATATCCCGGAATCTGGGGATTATCGTTCATGTAAGGAAGATTGGCAATTTGATCTTGCGAAAGTCCACGCGAAGCTTCTAATTGTGAAATATGTGTACGGTAAGCATCTGCGCCCATAACCGGTAATTGGTCAGGGGTTTGATTAGCGCTTCCATACATGGTAAAATCAATTTTTGTAGTCAATTCTGTTGGGCGTGTAGTGTTGATAACCAATACACCATTTGCTCCTTTGGCTCCGTAAAGGGCACTGTCGTCTTTAAGAACGGTAATGTTCTCAATATCTTTAACATCAAGATTGTCCAGAGGAGAAGAGTTATTGTTTTGTATAATTCCTGAACCATAATCTTCATCATCATAAATCATTCCGTCTACAATAATCAACGGTTTGTTTGATCCATATAAAGAAGTAAAGCCACGCAGGTTCAGATAAGCACCAGAACCCGGAACTCCGGATCTTCTGATACTGTTTAGTCCGGCAACTCTCCCTTGAAGAAAGTCTCCAACTGACTCTTTAACAGGACTTGACCATTGATTGGTCTTGAAATTCACCACACTTACAGCTTTTGTACTTCCGTATTGAAGTTCTTCTCCTGTAGGCATATTGGCTACTTGGTAAGCAGGGGAGTAATATGCTTCGTATAAGAAGATTTCTAAACCTGTATTTCTATTTTTAAGTGGAAAAACTTTAGTTTGAAATTCCTGTCCGCTTACAGTAAGAAGTGCTTCTAAATGAGGTACATTTATTTCAAAGCTACCGTCATCATTTGTAATTGCTGCCGAAAAGTCTTTCACCACTACATTTATCCCTGATAAGCCTCCTTTAGTTTTAGCATCTTTAACAATACCTTTAACTATAATTCCATTTTTTATTTTTGGAGCCGCGGTTACAGTTGTTGCAGTTGAATCCTGATCGGTTTGAGCGTATAAGGATACACTAAGGCTTCCGGCAAAGAAGATGGTTATCGCACAGGTTAGTTGTAAATTTTTTAACATATCTATATTTTAATAAAATATTATTTAACGACAGGAACAAATTTTAAATAATCAAGGGTAAGGGAATTGTTACCATTTGTAGTTGTATTGAAAGCCATTAACGAAATCATATCGATATTACCGGCTTGTGACAAATTAAAATCTCCCAGATAGACTTCATTATAATTTTTTACCTCTACATTGGTATAAGGAAACGCTTTGATCGATTCATTAACATAAATAACATTATCTCTGATTACTGTTCCTATCAGTAACCTTTGCTGAAATACATTGGTTTGAACATCGTTAATGGCCCTCCAGTAAACTTTATAAGTAGTACTGTACAAATCAGCAGCTTTATAATTAATTAAAAAAGTGGAAACTGTAGAGTTTTGAGACATAATATCATTAAAGAGTACGCCAAAAGGATCTCTTACTTCACGATAAAAAACCTTGCTGCGTAAATTTGGAAATAATGAGGTGTTTTTTTCTCCTTCTATTTTAGTTGTTACCAAACGATTGATCAAAGGAACATCCATTTTTTTCATACGATATATAACCCCATTACTCAAAACAATAGGTTCTCCCACGATTTGAGTTTTGTCTATTGGCACCGTTACACCAAAACGAGTAGTTAATTCGTTTGGCAATTCGCTTGGCATATACGCTTTTGGAAAAACCATATCCCTAACTGTAAAATATCCTGAATATGTGGCAGTTGAATCGGCAGTAGGTTTGTTTAAATAAGGCTTAAGTTTATCTACCTCAATAGTATAACCTTCATCTTCAATCAAAAAAAGTGTATAAGAGTTCTTTTCGTTATTTACATTATATACATTTTTTAAAAAAGAGTTACTAAGGGAATCTGCCAATGCTCCCGGTATTGCATTTTCTTTGGCAATAATATCTGAATCATAAATGTTTAACTCATTTAGA
Source organism: Flavobacterium sp. CF136 (assembly GCF_000282055.1). GTDB lineage: Bacteria > Bacteroidota > Bacteroidia > Flavobacteriales > Flavobacteriaceae > Flavobacterium. The sequence continues at coordinate 84,924 of NZ_AKJZ01000012.1, read as the reverse complement.
CTTACTAAATAATTACTCATTGCAGAGGTCGCTGTTATGCTATTCACATACTGCCAGATATTTTGTTTTGGACTCAATGCTTTATTTACTATATGGAAAACTCCGTTGGCGGCATATTTATCGGCAGTAACAATCATGGCGTCGCCAATTGCTGTTGCACCGTTAAACAACAAATATTTATTGGTAAGCATTTTTATTTGCTCTGAAGCTTTATTTCTTATAGAAGAATATGCTGTGAGCGCAATATGGTTTTGTACAAAAGCTTCAAGTTCTTGTGGAGTATCCAGAAGAGAAGCGTCAACTTGGGCCATAGCTGCATTTGTTGGTGCAAAAACAGTATAAGTTTTAGAAGCCGACAAAATTTTGTCATAACCCGATTGTACTAACAATTCTGCAAACTTAGATGTTTCAGATGTATTTGTAATGGCTTCGGTAAGAGTAGCATTTAGATTATCGTCTCCATTATTTTCACGATCTGACCAAGGATCAGAACACGAAACCAATGCCATTGTCAGAATACCAACAAAGAGTTTTTTATTAATTAATTTTAATAATATCATTTTTAGGTGATTAAGTTTTGGTTAGAATGTTTTTCGATTTATGAATGGATTATTAAGGTGCAAAACCTTCCCCACCTGATTGAAATCTTGGATATAGCTGATCCATGTCTATCGGGCGGAATTCTACCGTATCCATCCAGGCCGTATCACCAGGATTAGAAAGCGACTCAAATGTTATAGTATGCCGACCTGTTGTTTGTACATCTATAACACCACAAAGTCTGGTATTGAACCTATTGGTAAATGGGCTGATATGACTTTTATATCCTTGTGATTCTAAAACTCTCTCGTCAATATTATTAACCCCTTGCTCTTGAAAGTTAATAAGCCTAGGTAGTGCAACGCCATCAAAATAGGCTCTAACAGTAGGGTTTTTAGTGCTTTTCCATCTGTACGATACCCAAACTTTGTATTTTCCTTTTATAATTACCGGTGTTTTAAAGGCAATATTTTGAGTATTGTTATTTCGAAAACGGAATATTTCAATTATATCCCCTTTCCATGCACGGTCCTGGTAACTTGAACTTCCTTTAGCAGCACAAACATAAGTTAATGCATCAGTTCCATCCCAGGTTACTTCACTAAAAAGAGATTTTGCAAGAGACACAAAATTACCCGGTTTTCTAAAAATCGCACTCAATTTTCTAAACTCCGGCTGATCACCCAGGTCAAAATAAACCGGAGCAGGGTTTCTTTTTTTAATAAAGAAATTTTGATCAACAGTATGAACTACTCCATTTGAGCTGGTAACATCACTTGCTGCGCGGTTTACAGGAACCCCTTTTTCTAAAACGCCATTGAAAGTTTCTTCATTTAATAAGATATTACCTGTAGCTAATTTTACACTAATTACTTCCAGTGGCGCTTTAGTTTCTAATGATGGAGAAACGGCTAAATCAGCTAAATATTGAAGTTTAGGCAAAATACGGTAGCTCACAAAAAGGTTCAAACTGTCTTGAGGATTCATAGGGTCATGCAGGTGACTGTATTTTGCTTTTAAATCTTCAAGGTTGTTGATACCTGCAGCTTTAAATACTTCATTTGTTTCAGTTAATACGGTTAAATGTCCTGTAAGAGTAGTTTTTCCATCAACAGTTGTGGCGGTTAACGGTTGGTTTAATTTTTCATACCATCCTGTTGCTTTTAGCGCTTCGGTAAACAAAGAAAATGATTCATTTTCTTCTATAGTCTTTGCTAAAGTTTTATTGGCAACACGCAACACTTTGTCTATTATATGTATTACTCCGTTTCCTACTTTTACATTTGACGATATAATTCGGGCAGTTTTATTAACTGTAATACTGGAAACGCCTCCAATATTAGCAGCACCAGTAATGATGAATTGCCCTTGTTGGCTGGGTGTTGCAATCTTTCCATCAGTAAATGATGTCGTAGCTACTTCCTGATCAAGAATATGAAGTTTTACTAAATCCTGTAAATCCGCTAATGGTACATCCTTAACAGAAGCAGCACCAATATCGGTTAAATACTGTTTTATCGCAGTATTGGTTGGAAGGAACAGGGTGTATGTGCCATAAGTATTCATAAACGAAGAATAGTTAGTAATTTCCAACATTTCCAAAAACATGGAATATTCATCATTTTGTCTTAAAAAATCAGTAATGTTTACTGTTTCATCTGTACGTTCATTGATTTTCTCAGAAGTACAGTTAAGAAATGCCAGGGTTAAAAAAACCACTAAAGTAAGTCTCATCAATTTTGGTAATGCGGAGTATCTTTTCATGACTTAATTATTTATAAAATGGGTTTTGAACTAGTGCTTTGTTGGTATATAATTCGTATTCATTAATTGGTAAATAATGACTATTTGGATCCTGAAGCTTAGCTATGATAGATTGTTGTTGATCAGCCGGAGCACTAATCAATGCCATACTAATCAATAAATCCAATCGTTCGTAATTATTTCTTCTGACATTTCGTAAAACATCAAACCAACGTTTTCCTTCAAAAGCAAATTCGCGTGCACGTTCTGCTAAAAGATAGTCGGTCATTTGTGCTTTATTAGCAGGATTTACATTTTGAGCGGTTTGGCTGATTGCTCTTCGCTTAGTACGGATATCTTCGATAATAGGAAGAGCTTCTTCTCCTCTTCCTAATTGAATTAAGGCTTCTGCCTGTAAAAGTAAAACATCTGAATATCTGTAAACAAACCAGTGTGTGTTAGATTCCTGGAATGTTTTAATATCTTGCATGTTAAGACCAATAAACTTATATATTTCATTTGTTCCCGGCATGACAGAACATCTTTCACCACGAATGTCAAAATTATTTGGATTGTTAAAATCAATTCCAAATATATCTTCCGTAACCACAGGAGAAGCAATAAATTCCGGTCTTTGATGAAACATATCGTAAAACGGATTCAGGTTTTGTGTGGTATATTGAAATTCAAAAATGCTTTCGGTAGTATTTCCTGTAGCAAATACTCTGTTGAACCAACTGTTGGAAGCAGGAATTAGTTCAAATTTACCTGATTCTTCTATCTTTTTGGTTGCAGCCAAAGCTTCTGTATATTTATCCATCCACAGATAAACATCGGCCTGCATTGCATTAACAGTATAAACAGTAATTCTGCCTTTGTTGGAAGGTATATTTCCATAATCAACAACAGCATATTCTTCTGCTAAGGCTAAATCTTTGATTACCTGTTCGAAAATTTCATTTTGCGGTGTTTTAGCTATTTGGAAATTATCGTTGTCTGAAAGTGTTGCACTTAATTTAAGAGGCACATCCTTAAAAGTACGAGCCAGCGTAAAGTACAAATAGGCTCTGATAGCCAAAGCCTCAGACAGATAATTGTTCAACTGGGTCTGTGTCAGAGTAGGGTCGTTGCTTCTTACTGCCGGAGCCAGTTCAATAACGGTATTACAGTAATTTATAGTTCGATAAAATGCTGCCCAGCTTGTCAAGTCGTTAGAAGACAATATGTTTGATGTCGTGATGTCTCTTTGATCCGGAGTAGTATTTCCAGCAGGCGATATCATATCTGCTCTGATTTCTCCATACATAAACAAATACTCACTGATATTGTAATCAGTTCCATCTGTTGGAGTTTGTGCTGCAGGAGGTCTTTTTAGTAAAGAAGAATATATACCGATAACGGCAGCCTGAACATCTTCTTTAGTTTTCCAGAACTCTTCGCGTACGATTCCGTCCTCAGGTTGTAAATCTAAATAATCGCTGCAGGATGTTACAGTAACAAAGATTAGAAGGATTGCCAGTATGGATTTTATTTTAGTTTGCATAATCAATTTTATTTAGAAACGTGATGTGATACCTAATGATATACGACTTGTAGGAGGAGTTCTGGAGTTATCGATCGCAATTCCAAAAGGATCTCCGGATTTCATACTTACTTCCGGGTCCTGTCCTCTATAATTCGTAAATGTTAGCAAGTTATCAGCTGTTATATAAGTTCTTACTTCGTCCATTCTTAAGCTTTTCAATAATTTTTTTCCCAAAGAATAACTGAAAGTAACTGAACGAAGACGAAGGAAAGAAGCATCTTCTACATATCGATCAGATCCTAACCAATTGTAACCTGCGCCATAAACTGCTCTTGGCATATCCGTTTTGTCACCCGGATTACGCCATCTGGATAATGTTGCAGTACTTTGATTACCCCAGCCGTACATGTTTGTTGTGGTCATATCAGTTCCGTTTACAATATCATAATTCAGACGGAAGTTAAAGAACAGTAATAATTTGAACTGATTGTTGAATATTATATTAGGGCCAAATCCTCCAGTAAGTTTTGGGTTACTGTTTCCTAAATAAACCACATCACGACTGTCGATATTACCATCTTTATTAATATCTTCATAAATAGCATCTCCAGGCTGAAAAGTATAATCGGTATTTGGATAATTAAAGCGCATATAAACCGTTTGACCATTTGGACCTGTAATCACATTTCCATTTGCATCTCTGGCAAGAGTTGCTTCTTTATCCGTATAAACTCCTTTGAAACGGTATCCGTAGAAAGATCCAAACGGGTTATCTTTTTGAAGGAAACGCTTGTATTCTCCATTACGATCCGTATTTCCGCTTTCATTTGGGAAATATTCTGAAATCTCACGAATCATGTTTTCATTACTGGCAATGTTAAAGTTGAATTCTACCTTCCATTTGTCTGTCTTGATCGGGGTTGTAAAAAGACCTAATTCCCAGCCCTGATTATCCATAGTACCTACATTCTGATCCATTTTACTGTATCCTGAAACTGTGGTGATATCAAGATCCTGAAATATCATATCTTTTGTAGTGTTTCGGTAGATTTCTACGTCCAGTTGAACCCGTTTATTAAACATTTGAAGATTGAACCCTAAATTTTTTCCGGTCAGTGTTTCCCAACGGAAATTACTCAATTCAATATTTTGAGGATATACTCCATTAAGGCCTAAGTATTCAGAGGGGAAATTTCCATATACATTGTAATAACGGTAGTCATATCTGGGAGCTTTTCCCGATTGTCCATAACTAAATCTCACACTCAAATCATCTACCCAACTCACATTTTTCATAAAAGATTCTCCCGAAACCCTCCAACGGGCAGATGCCGAAGGAAATAATCCGTATCTGTTTTCCTGGCCAAATCTTGAATTACCATCACCACGTAAACCAACGTTTAAAATGTAACGATCTAATAATCCGTATTGTGCATTCAACAAGCCGCCTAAAGTTCTTGTCTGGCTATTACTGGTGTATAAATTTAATTCTGAATTTTGTGTTCTGGACGGATTTGATGGATCCGTAAGTAATGAAGATGCTGTATTAGAGGTTATTACCTGATGTGACTCATAACGGGAGTCATTAGATTGCAAAGATAAGAGTACGGATAAATTTTGTTTTTCACCAAGATCAGGGGTATATATAAAATTAGTTTTGGTTGTAATATTAGCCATATCAACATCTACATCTGAAGCACGGTTAACTACAGTTTCTGTAATGGGACGTCCTGTGGCATTTTGAGGTAAAAAAGATTTGGCTTTTGTACTATTAAAATCAAATTGCAAATCAAATGTAGAGATGAATTTTTTTGGTATAATGTCAACATTTATATTAAAATGTGGAACAACTCTATTGCTTACCTGATTGTTTGTTGCAAATTCTGCCATTGCAACGGGGTTATAAGTACCTGGATAGCCTCCCTGAACGTTTTGTGCAGGTGAGAAATAATTAGGGGTAAGCACTCCTGATTGATCATATTCAAAAATTCCCATATTCGGCATTTTGCCATAAGAAACACTTCTAAGTAAGTCTTTATCAGTACCTGAGAAATTATTTACATAATTACGGTCTGTACTTGAGAAAGTGTAGGCTATATCCGTTTTAAAACGAATACGATCTGAAACTACATAATCTAAATTTAAACGGGTGCTGATACGCTCAAAACCGGTGCCAATAGTAACTCCTTTAGAATTGTAATACCCTACAGAACTGAAATATCTTGCTCTTTGTCCGCCACCTTGTAAAGAAAGGTTATGATCATGTACCAGACCAACTTGAGATATTGCTTTTGTCCAGTCGGTATTGTTGCTATAGTTTTTATAATAATAAACTTCCTGAGGGTCATATTGAAATTCCTTGATATTTTGTGTGTTTAAAGGTATTCCGTTTCGATTCATATATTCTTCTGGAATCAATTGTGAATATTGATCTCCGTTTAACATCGGGATTGCATCCGGAACTTTTGAACGGGTACCTACAAAAGTGTAGCTAATTTTTGGAGCACTGACTCCTCCACGTTTTGTATTGATGATAATAACACCACCTGCAGCGCGGGAACCCCACAAAGCAGTTGCAGCCGCATCCTTATCAATAGTAATAGTATCTATATCCGAAGGAGCAATATTTAACAATGCCGCATAACCATCATCATCTGCGGTTCCAAAGTTAAAATCTGCAGGAATAGAGGTTTCGTAAGGCATTCCGTCAACAACAATTAAAGGACTGGAAGATCCGGAAATAGAAGAAGCTCCCCTGATCTTGATTTGCATTCCGGCACCCGGATCACCACTAGAAGCAATGATATCCACACCTGCAACACGTCCCTGCAATTGTTCGTCAATAGAAGCGGCTTGAGAGTTGGCTATATCGGCTGCTTTAATGGTAACAGAACTGGTTGTTTTATTTCTGTCTGCAATGTTTAGTAAACCGGTTTCTACCTTTTTTTGTCCTGTCACAACTACAGCATTTAAAGAAGTAATAGTAGATGTTAAAGAAATTTTTATTGTGGTTTTACCATTAATAGAAACCACTTTAGATTTATATCCAATGTTTGTAATTAATAATTTATTGTTAGGGTCTTTAAGGTGTATGGCAAAATTTCCATCGATATCTGATAAAACACCTCCAACGGTACGATTTTCTGAGTCCTGTTCAACAATAGTAGCTGAGGGTATAGGCAATTTGTCTTCTGAATCTACAACCTGACCACGCACTAAGTTATTTTTAGATTCTTGTGCCAGAGATGGTAATGCTGCCATAATAAGCAAGGCAAATGAAAAACGGTAAAGCAAATTGGTTATTTTTTGTTTCATTTTATTCCGTATATAAAAGATAGTTGTCTACTAAATGGATTAAGGTTCTGTCGGCGAGGTTGTTACTTTTGTTTGGGACGAAGTTGGCTGATCTGTTTGCCTTATCAGTAAAGGTTAATACTCCTTTATCACTCATTACTCCTACATAAGTTTTTTCATCACGACTATCTTTTCTTAGAGTTTCGACCTGCCCTCCAAAAAGGCCATCGTCAGAAACGGTTTTGTTAACCAAAATATGATATCGAATAAAATCAGCTACTAAATCTTGTTCTCCTAAGGTAGCCGGGGTAAAGTTGGGCACACCTGTTGTCGTATTGCCGGGAAGTTTTCCATCTTTTACAGCTTGTACAATAGCTGCATTATTTGGTATTACAAATGTGTATGAGCTTCCAACGCTTACTCCTCTGATTTGATCACCGGCAAAATAAATATTAGAGTTTTTCAGATAACTGTAAAAATTAAAATATTCAGAACCGGCTACGGCTAAATTTTTAAGATCCACACCTGGTGGTTCCTCACTAAATTCAAGTAATTTGTCAATATAGTAAGTACGTCCGTTTTGCTGATCTTCGTATCCGAGAATATTAGCCATGTTTCCCAAAACTTCATTTCCTGCAGCATACACTTTATTATTACTCCATTTGATGTATTCACCGGGAATATCCATATCTCCTGAACGTATAATTCCGGAACCGGATAAATCATTTAATTCTCCTTCAGGAGTAGGAACAATACAATTGTATAATACTCGTAACAAACGTAATCGGGCAGGAGTACCTGATAAGGTTGCACCATTTATAGGCGAAACATAATTCCATTCTGATCTGGCCGTGTTATATTCATACCCAAGAGCACGCAACACGGTATCCGATGGAAGGAACAAAGTAAATTTTTGATTGATATTACTGATAATTTCCCTATATGAAGAACCGTCATTGAATAATCGTGTAGCCAAAGTAAATTTAGGATCCAGATAAGCTGAGGTATAAACACTATAAAACAAATTAGATGCCTGTACTTTGTTAGTTCCGTAAAAGAAACCATTGCTTAATACTTTAGCCTCTTTTACATCAGTGCTTAAGTTGAACCTTAAATCCTCATCAAGTCCATTATTAAAGGAGCTCAATTTAGATGGCCATACCGCACCAACTACCATATGTGCTTTAAGCAAATCCTGAAAAATATATTTAGGAAGTTGTTCACGAGTATAGTTTTTAAGTAAAACTTCGTTGATGAATTTTTCTAAAGACGCATTATCAGGAGCAAACAAAGTATAAGCATCACTTTGCCCATCATTGTCCGCTTGTTTTAAAAAGTTTTCATTATTAAGGGAATAAGGCAAAGTGGGGTCATAAAACTTTACGTAAACATCGTCGTTTTTGCCTGTATAATTACGGTAGGTAGTAGTTGCAGACTGGACAAAAGCATAAGTGACCAAATTATCCTCAATCAACTTGCGAAACTCACTGTACTCACTATTACTTTCTAAATATTGATCCAGATTTACTAAGGGAAGTGAAACCTGACTAACTTCCTGTATAATACCATTTTCCGCAATAATATCAGCTTCTTTTATAGTCCCGGCTAATACATTAAAGTCTGTGTATGTTGAATTTGGGAAGAAAAAATTATAGTCATTAGAATTTAAACTTTGTGCCGCAAAATATTCTTTTTCAAAATAAGAAATGTACTTATTGTTGTTATCTCCTGAAGCATATCCTCCATTTCGATTAGATCCTACAACAATCATTGGTTTACTGTTAATTGTCTTAGTTTGAAATCCGTCATAAAAAGCGGTTCTTCTTCTAAAAGCCATATCGGGTACCCATCCGGCTGCAGATTGGTAGTCTGAAAGCTGTTCGGTACGAAAGGCATTGTATATAAGTGCATATCGAACAATTTTTGAAGCAGTTTCAGGATCAACTTTGTTTACATCTGTAATACCCTGTTCCTGAAAAAATTTAGAGAAGGCTTCATCATTTGGGGCCATCATTGTCCAATAACCCGCTTTGCCCAAAATGTCTTTGTATCCGGCTTTCTCAATTAAGATTAAAAGATTCTTAAAATTGCCTCGTGCTTCCAATTGTTGATAAATTGGAGGCTCTAAAGATTCAGGGCGGTCATAGTACTCATCAAAGACGTCCCGGCTACAACTGGTCAGTAAGGTTAGAAATAAAAAGACAAGTAAACAGTAGTGTATTTTTTTCTTCATTCTTGCTTAATTTATAAAATTGAAAAAGGCTGGTTATATCTTCTTAACTTTTTTTTTGTAAATAATTAACATATCAAACCTAAAAGGTTATGTTGCTATTTCTATCCTGTAGTATCCTGTTTTTTTTGATATGTGTTTTTTAATCTGTGATTAAATATTAATATCATAATCTATTAGTTAATATTTTAATAATGTACAAAATCTAGTATTTGTAAGGCTTTGACCTGCCAAACTCTCCCTGTACTTGGTGTAAAAAGAACACTTCGAAAAAAAATGATATTTTTTTGAAATTCATAAAAAAAGAATGTGTAAAATAAATAATTGATGATTTTGAAGAAAATTCAGACGAAATAAAATCTTAATTATTCTAAATTGAGGGCAGATTTGAAGCTAAAAAAGCATGACAATTTATAGTTTAGATTCATTTTTTAAAAAAGAATCTAAACTGATGAAGAGGGTGTAATTCAAAATAGATGTCAGGCTGAGAGGAGTCGAAGCCCTTTCCGTGTAAAATTTATCATGAGCGAAGCCGAATGGGCATAAGATGACAATGATTTCTGGAAGTATAAAAATGTTTTGCTCAAATTTATACTTTTTGATTTATATCAAATAAGAGTTTCAATCAATTCTAACCAACGAGTTAAATTAATAAGTAAATCACTATAATTGATCTCTTGCTGTTTATTAAAGCGTACATTTGAAGTAAATGATGAAAAACTAATGGATAATAAAGAGAATATAAGGATTTTACTCACTGATGACGATCAGGACGACAGAGATTTTTTTGCTTATGCAATAGAAGATATTCACCTTAATTTCCCTGTTGAATTTTGTAAAAATGGTTTGGAACTTTTAAATCGTCTTTATGATAAAAATCTTTTTGTCCCGGACATCATTTTTTTAGATCTTAATATGCCGATAATGTCCGGTTTTGAAACTTTGCAGCAAATTAGAGAAGATGTTCTGTTTAAAGACATTCCGGTTATAGCAATCTATTCTACTTCAGCATCTGAAGAAGGTATAAAAAACACTTTTGGATTAGGTGCCAATGCCTATATTGTTAAACCTGTTGATTTTGATGATTTAAAGAAATTATTAAGGAAGGTTATCGAAATGGATTGGAAAGAAAAGTTGAAACATTCAGCATTAGAATCTTTTATAATTACGATCTAGGTTTTTAAAGAATTTAATAACTGTACTGTTTTGCATTGATTTATACTCCTTGCATACTACCCAATATAATTAATATTAGAAATCATGCATACCCAAAAAAACGTTCTGCCTACGGCTACCAGACAAGATTTTCCTATAGTAGGTATAGGAGCTTCAGCAGGCGGACTTGAAGCTTTTAGCCAGTTTATTGATGCGATTCCTAATGATTCCCAAATGGCGTATGTCATTGTGCAGCATTTACATCCAATGCACGATAGCATACTCACAGAACTTCTTTCCCGTGTCGCTAAAATACCAATTAATGAAATCACGGATGATATTCATTTAGCCCCAAATAATATTTACGTCATTCCGGAAAATAAAATGCTGACCTCTTTTGATGGAGTTCTAAAATTAAGCCCCCGTATAAAAGACACAAAAAATCAGGCAATAGATATTTTTTTTACTTCATTGGCCGAAGTTCATCTTGACTTGGCATACGGTATATTGCTTTCAGGAAATGGATCTGACGGGACAATTGGCCTAAGAGCAATTAAAAAACACGGAGGTATTACTTTTGCCCAGGATATTGATGCTGCTAATAATGAAATGCCGCAAAATGCTATTAATGCCGGAGTTGTTGATTATGTAATGTCGCCAGCAAAAATAGTAGAGAAATTGATTGAGTTTTCAAAAGCGGAAGCTCTTGCAGCTGAAGAAAATGAATCAGATGATGAAGCGGTATTTCAGGAAATTATTAAAATTTTACGTCATCATAGCGGGGTTGATTTCACCTATTATAAACAAACTACGATACGCCGGCGTATTGCCAGAAGAATGACATTGAACAAAATTATCAGTCTTAGGGATTATCTTAAAATTTTGCGAGGAGATAAATTAGCATCTGAAGATTTATTTAACGACCTGCTTATACCTGTAACGGAATTTTTTAGGGATATCAAAATTTTTCAGATAATGAAAGAAAAAATTTTCCCGCTACTGACCAACAGGGTAACAGAAGGAAACTCAATACGTATTTGGATTGCAGGCTGCTCTACCGGCGAAGAAGCTTATACTTTAGCCATTGCTCTTCATGAATTTTTAGGAGAGAACCTTGAAGGAAAAGAAATTCAGATTTTTGCCTCCGATATTTCAGAAGTAGCAATTGCAAAAGCAAGAATCGGTTTTTATAGAAAGTCTCAAATGCGGAATGTTTCCGAAACTATTCTTACCAAATATTTTACTCCAAATATAAACGGGTATAAAATAAAAAGACAAATTAGGGATTTGTGCATTTTTGCTGTTCATAATTTTTTGACAGATCCGCCATTTGCTAAAATGGATTTAATTACCTGTAGGAATGTATTCATTTATATGGATTCATTTTTGCAAAAAAAGGCATTAACTACATTTCATTACGCCTTAAAAGAAAATGGATTTTTACTTTTAGGGAAATCGGAAACTGCTGTTCCGGCTGCTGAATTTTTTCAGCCATTTGATAAAGCAGGAAAAATATATACCCGAAAAATGGCTTCCGGAAGATTTGTACATTCAGGTTTGGGAGCTAATGACAAATTAAAAAGTTTTAAAACTGATATTCAAAGAAAAGAAATTATCAAAGAGGATTTTAGAAAAAGTGCAGAATCACTACTGCTTTCAAAATATACGCCGGCGAGTGTCATTGTAAATGAACAAATGGATATTGTACATATAAATGGAACTATTGCAGAATTTATTGAGCTTTCGTCTGGAAAACCTACATTTAATCTGCTCAAAATGGCTCGCGAAGGACTCGCTTTTGAACTGCGAAATGCCTGGCACAAAACCAGGGAAACAGGATCATCAATAATAAAAGAAGGCATTCAGATTAAAAATAAAGGAAGCATAAGTGAAATCACCATTGAAGTACAACCATTGGAGGATACCTCTGATCCTTATTTTTTAGTATTGTTTTACAAAAGCATTATTAGAAAAGAAAATGTGCCCACAAATGGGTTTACAGCTGAAGAAATACGCGACGACGTAAATTTAAGAAGGATTGCACAACTTGAAAAAGAATTAGCCAAAATACACGATGACGTAAATGCTATTAGCGAAGAGCATGAAGCATCTAACGAAGAACTGCAGAGTGCTAATGAAGAATTATTGAGCGGCAGTGAGGAATTGCAAAGTCTTAATGAAGAGCTGGAAACTTCTAAAGAAGAATTACAATCCAGTAACGAAGAACTTTTGCAAATTAACCAGGAACTTTTAAACAAGCAGCAAGAGATTAATATTTCAAAAAATTATACAGAGGCTATTGTGGCTACTCTTAGGGAACCTATTGTAGTCCTGGATAGCATGCTGAGAATAAAAAACATTAATAGGGCATTTTCTAAAAAATATAATATTGCAAAAGAGGAAGCTGCAGGCAAGCTCATTTATGAAATCCAAAATCATCTTTTTGACAATCTTCCCATGCGTGCAATGCTTGAAAAAGTACTTGTGGAAAAAACACAGCTTGATGATTATCAAATATCTGTAAATCTTTTACCTTATGGTGAAAGTATCATGTTGCTAAATGTCAGGCAAGTAACCAATGAAACCAGTAAAAAACAATTGATTCTGCTCGCTATTGAAGATATTACGGAACGGAGAATTATTGAAAAGAGATTGCAGGTATTGTCAGATGGTTTTGAAGCCAAAGTTGAGGAACGTACTTTAGATTTGTTAATAGCTAATGAAGAGCTTGAAAGTTCTCTCAAGAATTTGAATGTTGCCAATGTTCAATTACAAGAGTATGCATATATAGCAAGTCATGATTTGCAGGAACCATTGCGCAAGATATTAATGTTTATAAGCAGGCTTTTAGGAATGGAAGAAAATATTTCTGAGGAGGCACTTGTTTTACTTGAAAAAATCAGCAAATCGTCCATTAGGATGAACACGCTTATCAAAGACTTACTGGCTTATTCCTCTCTTAATAATCCGGACAGGCAATTTGTAGCTACAGATTTAAATGTGGTCATAGAAAATATTCTCATTGATTTTGAGCTGTTGATTCATGAACATAAGTTTGAAATAAAAGTTGGGCAATTGCCAATTATTAATGCCATTCCGCTGCAAATGAATCAGCTTTTTTATAATTTGATAAGCAATTCGCTAAAGTTTTATAAAAATGATGGTTCAGTTCCTAAAGTGCAGATAAGTTCAAAAAAACTTACCTTAAAACAAGTTAAAAATTATCCTGTTTTAGATACCAGATTTGATTATTGTGAGATAATAATTAAAGATAATGGTATAGGTTTTAATAAAGAGTATGAAAATAAGATTTTTACAATTTTTCAAAGGCTTCACAGTAATGAAGTGTATATGGGTACTGGTATTGGACTATCGATTGGTAAAAAAATTGTAGAAAATCATCTGGGAATTATTTTTTCCAAAGCAGAAGAAAATATTGGGGCAGAATTTCATATTATATTGCCGATGTGAAACATGTTTCATTATTAGAAAAACAGAGCCAATATGTGGGTGCCAAAAAAGTAAATACTATTTTAATTCGTTTTGGCTGAGAGGATTAATTCTAAATATCGTATTTAAATGCCGGACAAAATATATTCATAAAACAATAAAAAAGCAATCGTTAAATAATTTCCAAATATAAATAATAGGTTTTATAACCAAATTTAAAATGCCCTCTAAAAATATTTTTAGAGGGCATTTATTTTTTTTAAACTTTTTACTTTTTAGATTCCAAAAGCAGCTCTTGCTCCTCCAGAAACAAAAATGGCAGCCATTCTGTTTTTCTGACCTGTTGTAAACATGTACATTGCATTATCATCAGTATAGTCCATGTAGTTCATTGTCATTTCTACAGGAGTTCCGGAACATGTACTGTAATGTGGGTAAGCCGGTACACCAAAATTAGGATCGTTATGAGTTGGAGTATCAGATACTAAATCGCTTCCGCAAGTTGCATCTCCCCAAATATGACGTAAATTCATCCAGTGACCTACTTCGTGAGTTCCTGTTCTTCCTAAGTTAAATGGTGCATTTGCTGAACCGGATAATCCGAAAAATCTGTAGTCAATTACAACTCCATCAGTTGCAGAAGCTCCACCAGGAAATTGAGCATAACCTAAGATATCGCCACCAATAACACAAGACCATAAGTTTAGTTTTGTTGTAGGAGAAGTTGGTGCCAAACCACCCTGAGCAGTTTTTTTCATAGCATCATTTGTACCCCAAGAACTTTTTGTTGTAGATTTTCTAATTACCTGATCTAAAACAAAAGTGATTCCTACATTAGCTTTCACACCTGCAAATAATGCCGGTACACTGTTGTAGTCTGAATTTAAGGCATTGAAATCTTTGTTTAAGACATCAATTTGAGATTGAATTTGAGCAGTCGAAATGTTTTGTGCAGTAGTTTTGTATAAAACATTTACGACAACAGGAATTTCGACTTTTCCATTTACTAAACGGCCAGTAAAACCATTAAGAAGTTGTTTTGAAGTAAAAGCTTCGATTTCATTCATTCTGATAGCCAACATAGGGTCAGCTTTTAATTGTGCTTCTAAAACTTCCTGAGAGGCACATCTGCGATGGGTAATTGCACTCATGTTTGAATCTGTAGATTCAGCTGTTTGGTCATTTTGACAAGAAAACAGTAACAGTGCGGCCACTGCAGATAAAAGAACTTTTTTCATAATAATAGGGGTTTTTTTGTTATAAAATTGTTTATTCGTTAACATTAATGCAATTTTATAACAAAAAAAACACCTGAACAAATTTTTTAAACAATTTATTAGCATAAATTTAACAATCCCTTGTATAGTCTAGTTCTTACAAAAAAATAAAAAATAATTTAAGAAGTTAATTCGTACAAAATAACACTTGTAGCCTGCGAAACATTCATGCTACTGTTCTTTCCAAACATGTTTATATGAACAATTTGGTTCGAAATTTTTAAAAGTTCATCAGAAACCCCGTTAATTTCACTACCAATTAAAACTGCAATTTTTTTATTTTCAGGAATTATGATTTCTTTTAGAGGTTTGCTGTTGTTTGTAATTTCTAAGGCAATAATTTCAAACTTATTTTCCAGCAAATAAGTAATTAATTCAGATGTTTCTTCGATTATCTGATGAGGTACATAAAGGTGGGTACTTCTTGATGTTTTGTTTATTTTACGGGGAGTAAGCGGAATATCTTTTCCTAAAAAGATGATGTTTTCGACTCCAAAAGCTTCACTAATCCTAAAAAGGGAACCAATATTTTGTTGAAAGTAAATATGATCGCAAACGAGTGTTATCGGAAATGTTTTTCTTTCAAATTGGTTTTCTTCGTGAGTAAGCTGCACTTTTTAGAAATTAATTGGTGAATATATAGTTGATAATATTAGCGCCCATTTTTAACGCTTTGTCCCTGACGTTTGCAGGATCGTTATGTACTTCCGGATCTTCCCAGCCATCTCCTAAATCACATTCGTACGTATATAAAAGCACTAATTTATTTTCAATAAAAATTCCAAATGCCTGTGCGCGGGTACCGTCGTGTTCGTGAATTTTTGGCAATCCGTTTGGAAAAGGGAAAGGTTTTTGAAAAATGGCATGATTGGCCGGAATTTCGACTAAATTATTGTTAGGGAATATTTTTTTGATTTCTTTTCGGATATATTGATCCATTCCGTAATTATCATCAATATGCAAAAAACCGCCGCCGTTTAAATAATTTCTAAGGTTACTTATATCAGCGTCACTGAAAACAACATTTCCGTGGCCGGTCATATGAACAAAAGGATATGAAAGTAAATCGGGATTACTTGGTTCAACCGTAGACGGTTTAGCTTTTATTCTGGTATTGATATTAGCATTACAAAATCTGATTAAGTTAGGCAATGAGGTAGGATTAGCGTACCAATCACCGCCGCCGCTATATTTTAATAAAGCAATTTCCTGGGAAAATGATGAAACTGAAACGAATAAAAACAAAAGAAATATTTTTTTCATATAATTTATATTTTTTTGTCATTTCGACGAAGGAGAAATCATACTAGAAACTTCGCACAGAAAGTCGTCAATCTTTGTCGAATCCCGCGTGTGATTTCTCCTTCGTCGAAATGACAAAGCTAAGCCATCAAAATGATAAAACTAATTCGTCGAAATGACAAAACTAGGCTTATTTATTAGTTATTTCATTAAAAAAAACAACACTATGACAAGCGACAATAGCCGCAGTTTCAGTTCTTAAACGAGTATTCCCTAAAGTTACAGGCTGAAAATTATTTTCTAAAGCCAATGCAATTTCTTTTTCCGAAAAATCTCCTTCAGGGCCAATCAGCATTGTAACATTTTCGTTTGATCTTAAAATTTCTTTCAACGATTTTTTATCGGTTTCTTCACAATGTGCAATCAAATTTAAGCCCTCATTTTTTTGTTTAATGAATTCTTTAAATGAAACTGCCTGATTTAATTTTGGTAAAAATGTTTCATTTGATTGTTTCATTGCCGAAAGAATAATTTTCTCAAAACGTTCCGGATTAATTGCTTTTCTTTCAGATCGATCGCAAAAAACCGGTGTAATTTCCTGAATACCAATTTCGGTAGCTTTTTCCAAAAACCATTCAAAACGATCATTCATTTTGGTTGGTGCTACAGCTAAATGCAAACGGAATTTTGGTTCGTCAGCTTTTTTTACGGAAAGAACCTGAACGGTACATTTGTTATCTGAAGCCAAAGTAATTTTAGTTTCAAATAAAAATCCCAAACCATTGGTAACGTGTAAGATATCCGAATCTTTTTTTCGTAAAACCTTTATAATATGACGGCTTTCTTCTTTGTCAAAAGAAAAGCTTTCGGTAGTTTCGTCTATATCCGGATTGTAAAATAATTGCATAATTTAAAATTGAATTCGCGCTTTCGAAACAACTGCAGAAGTCTCAAAACGATTTGATAAGTATTTTTGATATCCTACAATTCCTATCATTGCAGCATTGTCGGTAGTATATTCGAATTTTGGAACAAAGGTTTTCCAACCGTATTTGCTTTCACTTTCTTTTAATCGCGTTCTTATTCCTGAATTTGCCGAAACTCCTCCGCCAATTGCAATTTGTCTGATTCCGGTTTCTTTTACGGCTAATTTTAATTTATCCATCAAAATTTCAATAATTGTATATTGAATAGAAGCACAAATATCATTCAGGTTTTCTTCAATAAAATTTGGGTTCTCTAATTTTTTCTTTTGAATAAAATATAAGATTGCTGTTTTTAATCCGGAGAAACTAAAATCTAATCCGGGAACTTTAGGTTTTGTAAAAGCAAAAGCTTTAGGATTTCCTAATTGGGCATATTTATCAATCAAAGGTCCGCCAGGGTAGGGAAGTCCAAGTATTTTAGCACTTTTGTCAAAAGCTTCACCAACGGCGTCATCGGTAGTTTCTCCAATAATTTCCATATCAAAAAAACCGTTTACTTTCACAATTTGGGTATGTCCTCCGCTAATTGTCAGGGCCAGAAAAGGAAATTCCGGTTTATCAAAACCTTCTTCGTCTATAAAATGGGCCAATATATGTGCATGCATGTGATTAACAGCAATTAACGGAATATTTAGGGCTAATGATAATGATTTACTAAAAGAACTTCCAACCAGAAGGGAACCCATTAATCCGGGTCCCTGGGTAAAGGCAATGGCTGTTAGCTGTTCTTTTCGTACATTTGCCTTTCGAAGTGCTGCATCAATTACCGGAACAATATTTTGCTGATGCGCCCTGGAAGCTAATTCAGGAACTACACCACCATATTGATTGTGAATTAACTGATTGGCTACAACATTTGAGAGAACTTTATCGTTATGTAAAACCGCGGCGGCAGTATCATCGCATGAACTTTCGATGGCAAGAATAAAAACCTCTGAATTTTGCATATAAAGGCACAAATTTTGAATTATATTTGACAAATCAAATTTTTAAATTTCTTTGATTAAAAATAGAAGCCAAAATTAAAGAATTTTTATCAGAAACAGTTGTTCTTTACCTGTTCAAATAAATTTAAAAGAAAACTAAAATAAAAGCAGTTATCAAAAAAGTAAAAAAAATAGTATCTCGTACCCTAATTGGGCTAATTTTACTATTATTAGTACTTGCTATTGTTTTGTCTTTACCTATTGTACAGACTAAAATTGCCCGTTATATTACAGAAACGCTCAATACCGATTTTAAAACCAATATCAGTATTGATAAAGTGGCAATAAATATTTTTGGAGGTGTTAAGCTCAAAAAAGTATTGATTTTAGACCATCACAAAAAAACTTTAATTTATTCAGATATTATTACCACTGATATTTTAAGTGTGACCAGATTAATTGATGGAGACTTAATTTTTGGGGATGTTCGTTTAACGGGATTGATTTTTAATTTAAAAACGTACAAAAACGAAGACGAAAATAATATCAATGTGTTTATACGATTATTTGAATCGGGCAAACCAACCAAATCAAAAAAGCATTTTTTATTAACTTCTAAAAATGCCTATATTTCTAAAGGGACATTTTCTGTAATTGACGAAAATAAAAAGACGCCAAGGATTATAGATTTTAAGAAATTAAATGCTTATATCAGTGATTTCAAATTATATGGCTCTGAAATAAATACGAATATTCACAGATTTTCCTTTTTAGATCATAGGGGATTATATGTTTCAAACTTAATATCTAAGTTTAGTTATACCAAAAAACAAATAAAACTTGAAGATTTAACTATACTGACCAAAAGATCTAATATTTATGGAAAGGCAATTTTAAATTATAAAGTCAAGGATTTTTTAGAATTTACGGATAAAGTTAGATTTAATGTGACATTAGATTCAGCTTCACTAGCTTCAAATGATATTCGATATTTTTATAATGGATTAGGTAAAAACCAGCATTTTAAAATTAAAACTAAAATACAGGGGCCTCTGAATAATCTTAATTTTAATGGTCTTAGATTGAGTGACAGAAACGGTTCGAGAATTGTAGGGAATATTAATTTCAGAAATCTTTTAGGAAATAAATCTCAAAAATTTTCTATGTATGGAAAGTTTAACAAACTGGTTTCAAGTTATGATAATCTGGTTGTTTTGTTACCAAATGTTTTAGGGAAAAAATTGCCTAAAGAATTGCAAAGAATTGGCAAATTTAATATTGTAGGAACTGCAAATGTATCGACCACAGATTTAGAAACTAAATTTAAAATGGTTACTGATTTAGGAAACGGTCAGGTAGAATTGAATATGAATAATATTGATTTTATAGATAAGGCATCCTATTCAGGCAATATTGTTTTGGATAATTTTGATATAGGCGCTTTACTGAACAGAAAAGATATCGGTAAAACAACTTTAAATCTGGATGTTGACGGAGTTGGTTTTTCTAAGAAATATCTAAACACTATTGTAAAAGGAGATATCGCCAAATTTGATTATAATAATTACACCTATAATAATATTGTTGTAAACGGTAATTTTAAATTGCCTTATTATAAAGGACAGCTTTCTGTAAACGATCCTAATTTGAGTTTGACTTTTGATGGTTTGGTCGATTTAAGCAAACGTGAGAATAAATATGATTTTCATTTAAATGTTGAAAATGCCGATTTAAGAAAACTCAAATTAGTAAAAGATTCTATTTCTTACTTTAAAGGGAATGCTATTGTCGCCGTTACAGGAAATTCTATAGAAACCCTTCAGGGTAATATTTATATAAAAGATGCCGTTTATCAAAATCCACAAGCAATTTATGCCTTTGATGAGCTTACAATAAATTCCAGTTTTGATGCAGATAGGTTACGAACAATAACCGTCAATTCTACGGATATTATAAATGGAAAAATAGTTGGTAAATTCCAATTTGATCAGTTAGATAAATTAGTATTGAATTCTGTTGGAAGTCTTTATACGAATTACAAACCATATAAAGTTAAAAAAGGGCAATTTTTGAAATTTAATTTCCATGTATACAATAAAGTGGTTGAAATGTTGTATCCGGATATAAAAATTGACTCAAGTACTGTTTTTAGAGGTAAAATTGATTCTGACAAACAAGAATTCAAATTTAAATTTAATTCACAAAAAATAACAGCCTCTAAAAATACATTTGATAATATCCGAATCAATATTGATAATAAAAATCCGCTATATAATGCTTTTGTGGAACTGGATAGTATCAAAACGCCTTATTATAAGGTTCGGGATTTTAGTCTGGTAAATGTTACTTCAAAAGACACTCTATTTGTCCGTTCTGAATTTAAAGGAGGGGATAAGGGTGAGGATTACTACAATCTGAATTTATATCATACCATAGATAAAAATAAAAACAATATAGTTGGAATTCATAAATCCGAAATGAAATTTAAAGACTATTTATGGTATTTGAACGAAAATGAAGAACACAATAATCAAGTAGTTTTTGATAAAGATTTTAAAAATTTCACTATTGACAACATTATATTGTCTCATCAGGACCAAAAAATTGATTTAAATGGTGTTATAAAAGGAACAGATTATAAAGACGTCGTTCTAAATTTTGAAGATGTTGATATTAATAAAATAACACCTTTAAACAATAAGTTTGTAGTAAACGGGAATTTAAACGGAAGTATAAATTATAAACAGAATAAAAATGTCTATCAGCCAACTGCCTCAATTGAAATTGATCATCTGAATTTAAACAAGATTGAGTTAGGGACTTTAAAGTTTGATATAGCTGGAGATGAAGCATTTAAAAAATTCACGATAAATTCTTCTATAGAAAATGGTTTTACTGAATCTTTTAAAGCTGAAGGAAGTTTCGCAATTCAAAATAAAGAAACAATTTTAGACTTAAACTTAAAACTTGATGGTTTTAATTTGGCAACTTTAGGAACTATTGGAGGTAATGTATTGTCAAATATAAGAGGAACTGCATCAGGAAATGCTGCAATAGCAGGAAACCTTAAAAAACCGGAAATCAATGGAAGGCTTTATGTAGAAAAAGCGGGTATGACGGTTACTTATCTTAATACAGATTATGAATTAAACGATCGTACCGTTATCGATTTGACAGATGAAAAGTTTTTGTTCAGAAACAATCAATTAACAGATACAAAGTTTAAAACAAAAGGTTTGTTGAATGGAAGTATAGAACATAAAAATTTTGGAGATTGGAAATTAGACCTAACGATAACCTCAAAACGATTATTGGCATTAGATACGAAAGATAGCGAAGATGCTGCTTATTTTGGAACCGCTTTTATCAATGGTACGGCAAGTATAAAAGGACCAACGGAAGGGTTGTTTATTAAAGTAGATGCCAAATCAGAGAAAGGTACAGAGATAAAAATACCTATTAATAATGTGCAGAGTGTAGGGGAAAATAGTTTTATTCATTTTGTGACACCAAAGGAAAAATATAATTTGGCTAATGGTATCATCGAAAAAACAAAAAATTATAACGGTCTTGAATTAGAATTTGATTTTGATATTACCCCCGATGCTGAAGTAGAGGTAATCCTGGACCGGAATTCAGGTCATGGTATGAAAGGAAGAGGTCATGGATCATTGCTGTTTAAAATTAATACACTAGGTAAGTTTAACATGTGGGGGGATTTTCAGGCATATGAAGGAACCTACAATTTTAAATATGGTGGATTAATTGATAAAAAATTCGCTGTCAGAAAAGGAGGTTCGATCATTTGGGAAGGAAACCCAATGAAAGCACAGCTAAATTTGGAAGCCGTTTATAGAACAATTGCAAATCCGGCAGTTTTATTAGAGAATTCTTCCTTTAATAAAAAGGTTCCTGTAGAGGTTGTCATAGGGTTAAAAGGGGATTTAGCTAGTCCGGATCCGAATTTTGACATTGAATTTCCATCTGTAAGCAGTGTTTTAAAATCGGAAATCCAATATAAATTAGATGATAAGGATGTTCGTCAGACACAAGCTTTATATTTATTATCGACAGGTTCTTTCATGAGTACAGATGGTTTTAGTCAGGGAGATTTATCAGGAACATTTGCAGAAACTGCATCGAGTTTGTTAGGAGGGATCATTAAATCTGATAATGATAAAATAAATGTAGGACTGAATTACATATCTGCTGATAAAAGAATAGGACAGGAGGCAGATGGTCAGGTTGTGGCTACAGTTTCATCTCAAATCAATGAAAAAATTACCATTAATGGAAAAGTAGGGGTGCCGGTTGGAGGTATTAATGAATCAGCAATTGTTGGAAATATAGAAGTACAATATCGAATCAATGAAGATGGGACTGCCAATTTGCGTTTGTTCAATAAAGAAAATGATATTAGTTATATAGGTCAGGGAATTGGCTACACGCAAGGTGTCGGTATTACGTATGAAGTAGATTTTGATACTTTTAGTGAATTAGTCAATAAAATTTTTAAAAAGCATAAAATAGAAAAAGTTAAAAGTTCTTCTGATGATTTGCAGGATTCTAATTTGAATCCGGATTATATAAATTTTTCGAATTCTAAAAAAGAATCAAAAAAGGATAAAAAAGATGCGGATAAAAAAGAAGAAGAAAAACAGCAAGAAAACAATAATAATAACCAAGGTTTAATACCGGATGATGATTATTAATTTTGTAATTGTTTAAGCAGTTTTTTAAATGCTTTTTATTTTAGTGATTTGCTTTTATAAAAAACAACCTGAAATCCAGAGAATTATAACAGTTCATTTATAGATTGTTAATTTTACATTTTTAATTAAAAAATGTGCCTTTTATTATTTTAAATGAATTTTTTGGTATAGTAAAACTTATTAACCGAAAACGTTTGAATTTAGTTTTTTTATTAATTTATTATAAGCATCCACTGAAAAGTGATGAATGTTTGCTAATTTTACACTTTAATACTTAAATAATGCCAAAAACAATAAAAAAAGTAGGTGTTCTTACCTCAGGAGGAGACTCGCCAGGAATGAATGCCGCAATAAGAGCAGTTGTTCGAACATGCGCATATCATAATATAGAATGTTTGGGAATTTATAGAGGATACCAGGGAATGATTGAAGGAGACTTCAAAGAAATGGGACCTCGAAGTGTGAATAATATTGTAAATAAAGGAGGTACGATTTTAAAATCGGCACGCTCAACTGAATTCAGAACACCTGAAGGTAGAAAAAAAGCCCATGAAAACTTATTAAAAGCCGGAGTAGATGCTTTGGTAGTTATAGGTGGAGATGGAAGTTTTACCGGAGGTTTGATATTTAATTCAGAATTTGGTTTTCCGGTAATGGGAATTCCAGGGACAATTGATAACGATATTTTTGGGACAAGTCACACCTTAGGATATGATACTGCCTTAAATACAGTTGTAGATTGTATTGATAAAATCAGAGATACAGCAAGTTCACATAACCGATTGTTTTTTGTAGAGGTTATGGGTAGAGATGCCGGTCATATTGCCCTTAACGCAGGAATCGGTGCCGGTGCCGAAGAAATTCTTATTCCTGAAGAAGATTTAGGTCTTGAAAGACTTTTAGACTCACTTCAAAAAAGTAAAGCTTCAGGGAAATCATCAAGTATAGTAGTTATTGCCGAAGGTGATAGAATTGGTAAAAACGTTTTCGAATTAAAAGATTACGTTGAAGCTAATCTGCCTGAATATGACGTAAGAGTTTCAGTTCTTGGTCATATGCAGCGTGGAGGTTCTCCGTCTTGTTTTGATCGTGTATTAGCCAGCCGTTTAGGAGTAAAGGCTGTAGAATCCTTAATAGATGGTAAGTCAAATTATATGGTTGGTTTACAACAGGATAAAGTAACTTTGACCCCATTGGAGCAAGCGATTAAAGGAAAATCGGAAATCGACAGAGAATTATTGAGAGTATCAGATATCATGTCAACATAACATAAAAGGAAACGAAGTTTATAAGTGAGGAAATTAGACTTTAAATTAGTTAAATAAAAACAAAAGCAAAATCAAGTAAAATGTCAAAAGTAAAATTAGGAATTAACGGATTTGGAAGAATTGGAAGAATCGTTTTTAGAGAATCATTCAATAGAGATAATGTAGAAGTAGTAGCAATCAATGATTTATTAGATGTAGATCACTTAGCTTACTTATTAAAATATGATTCAGTTCACGGTCGTTTTGACGGAACTGTAGAAGTTAAAGAAGGAAAACTTTATGTAAACGGAAGAAATATCCGTATCACTGCAGAAAGAAACCCGGCTGACTTAAAATGGAACGAAGTTGATGTTGATGTAGTTGCAGAATGTACTGGTATCTTCACAACTATCGAAACTGCAAATGAGCACATTAAAGGTGGTGCTAAAAAAGTAATTATTTCTGCTCCGTCTGCAGATGCTCCAATGTTTGTAATGGGTGTAAACCACGAAACAGCAAAAGCTTCAGATATTGTAGTTTCTAATGCTTCATGTACAACAAACTGTTTAGCCCCTTTAGCTAAAGTTATTCACGATAACTTTGGAATTGTAGAAGCTTTGATGACAACTGTTCACGCAACAACTTCAACTCAAATGACAGCTGACGGACCTTCCAGAAAAGACTGGAGAGGTGGACGTGCTGCAAGCATAAACATTATTCCTTCATCAACTGGTGCAGCAAAAGCTGTTGGAAAAGTTATTCCGGAATTGAATGGAAAATTAACTGGTATGGCTTTCCGTGTTCCTACTGCTGACGTTTCTACAGTAGATTTAACTGTAAAAGTAGCTAAAGAGACTTCTTACGAAGAAATTATGGCTGTTTTGAAAAAAGCTTCTGAAACTACAATGAAAGGTATCTTAGGATATACTGAAGATGCAGTTGTATCTCAAGATTTTATCTCTGATAAAAGAACTTCAATCATTGATGCTACTGCAGGAATTGGTTTAAATTCAACTTTCTTCAAATTAGTATCCTGGTATGATAATGAGTACGGATACTCTAGTAAATTAATTGATTTATCTGTGCATATCGCAGGTTTAAAATAATATTTTATAATTTTAGAAAATCCCGTTATTTCAAAGTAACGGGATTTTCTTATTTTGTTACCTCTTTAATTAATGTAAAAAACACACTTTTAATTAAAGAAAACTAATCCAAAAACTGAAATAAAATGAAATTAATAGTTGATAGTGGATCTACTAAAGCCGATTGGATTGCAATTGATGATAATGGAAAGGTATTATTCACAACACAAACTTTAGGATTAAATCCTGAAATCCTTGACGGTCCCGAGATTATCGAGAGATTAAATGACCGTTTTGATATTTTACAAAATAGAAAAGAAGCCACACATTTGTTTTTTTATGGAGCAGGTTGTGGTACTGAGAGAATGCAAACCGCACTTTCACAAATATTTCAGGAATACTTTGAGAATGCTATTGTTGAAGTTCATGAAGATACATATGCTGCTGTTTACGCAACTACCCCAAAAGGAGAACAAGCAATTGTCAGTATTTTAGGTACTGGCTCTAACTGCAGTTATTTTGATGGAAAAGTATTGCATCAAAAGGTACAGTCATTAGGCTATATTGCTATGGATGATTGTAGTGGAAATGTTTTTGGAAAAGAATTAATCAGAAAGTACTATTTTAATAAAATGCCTAAAGAACTGGCATCTGAATTTGAAAAAGAATATAATTTAGATCCTGATTTTATTAAAAATAAATTATATAAAGAGCCAAATCCTAATGCATATTTAGCCACTTTTGCCAAGTTTTTAATAAAGCATAAAGATTCTGAATTTTGTAGAAAAATCATTTTTAAGGGAATGAAATCTTTCGTTAAAAATTATATCAAACAATATGAGAATTGCAAAGAAGTTCCGGTTCATTTTGTAGGTTCAATTGCTTTTTATTTAAAAGATGAATTACAGGAAACATTTGATAAATATGAACTTCAGCTAGGGAATGTTTTAAGACGTCCGATTGACGGGTTAATAGCGTATCACGTTGCTAATAAATAAAATTTTATAATGGAAATTGCAATTATTGCTCATGATGGTAAAAAAGCGGATTTGATTAATTTTTTAATTAAAAATACAATCGTTTTACATAATGAAAATATAAGTCTGATTGGTACTGGTACTACTGGAGGAAAAGCTGAAGCAGCAGGTTTTAAAACAAGAAGAATGCTTTCAGGACCATTGGGAGGTGATGCTCAGATTGCCGGAAGAGTAGCAGAAGGAATTACAAAGATGGTTTTCTTTTTTAAAGACCCTTTGTCGAGCCATCCCCATGAAGCTGATATCAATATGTTAATTCGTGTTTGCGACGTACATAATGTGCCGCTGGCAACAAATGAAGCAACGGCACAATTATTATTAGATGCTATTGCACAGCAATTATAGAAATCTCAACATTTACATTTTTTGGCAGACAAGCCACCTGAACCGTTTCACGAGCTGGAGCGGTTTTTTCGTTAAAATAAGATCCGTAAACTGTATTTATAGCTGCAAAATTATTCATATCCATAATAAAAATAGATGCTTTTACAACGTTTTCAAAAGTCATATTTGCAGCTTCAAGGATTGCAGCAATGTTTTTCATGACCTGATGAGTTTCATCATTAATGTTTTCAGTAATGAGTTCTCCGGAAGCTGGATTTATAGCTATTTGCCCGGAAGCATAAAGTGTGTTTCCTGATAATACAGCCTGATTATAAGGACCAATAGGAGCCGGAGCTTTTTCGGTAAAGATTATTTTTTTCATATCTCAAAGAATGGTTAATTTTAATTTGACGATTATCGGTTAGAAGTGCTTCGTTTATTCCATTTTATGTCGCTAAGCATCCCTGATTTTATTCCAATAAAGAAATTCCAGTTAGAATATGCTCCAAGTGGTGTCCAGTTAAAAGACATCCTCCAGCTTAACAAATCCCTTTCAAAACGTAACTGGGTAAAAGTAACTCCTTGTTGAACAAAATCATAACCTGTTGAAATTCCGCCTTTCCATTTAGGGGTGATATCCATATTTGCAGAAACCATCACAGAATTTCCTGTAATTTTATTTTCCCTGTTTGTATTTGAATAAGTTAATGAATAGGCCATAGTCATATCCCACGGGAGTTTGGAGTTAAAGAACTCAGTAATAACATTTTCTTTATCTTCTTCTGAAAATTGGCTTTTTCTGGGATCATTCAAATCTGTATTTGTACCAAACAAATCATCGCTACGTCCTCCGTTTCGCTGGCTTTGTTTATTTTCATCCTTTTTCTCGTTTTTGTTTGTAAAAGAATAATTCAAAGTCATATTAGCACTGGTCATTCTAAATAAACTTCCTCCATTATTGATATTGAAGACATTAATTTGCTGTCCTGAATTATCAATGGCATAAGGGTTTAATGTAGCTGCAAAATTGACATTCATTTTATTGTCAAATAACTGAGTTCCTCCACTGACACGAACCGGTTCCAAAGCGAATGTTGTTTTACCGTCAGCATTAAAATTGTAACTCGTGCTAAAGTTTAAATTGTTTAGCAGCATCATTTTTTTAGGCTCGGTTTTAGTACTGTCACTGTCTCTTACTTTTGCTTCAAAAGTATTGCTTAAATCAAATCCTACTATATTTGAATTTGATAGTCCCGGCTGTCCGTAAACTCCATTTTCAAATCGCGTATATTCCTTCATGGTTGTACCTGTAGCATCTATAGCATAAGTATCGTAATATTTCTCGAAACTGGGAGTGTAAGAGTATGATAGAGATGGACGCATGACATGGCGTATGGCCTGTATTTTTTTATCATCACCAAATTTAAAAGTACCATAAATAGTAGTTCCCAGACTAGAACTAAAGTTGTATGTTCTAAAGGCATCAAAACCGCCGACTGTTTTATCAACAACTTTATTCAAATCCTGATCATAAGATCTGTTAATGGTTTTTGTTACCCATGTTTCCTGATAATTTGTAGACGCACTAGCACTAAAATATTTGAATATTTTAAAGTTGGTACTGATAGGAATACTGTGTTGCATACCTATTTTTGCATTATCGAACATTTGAGGTTTGAAAAATAAAGAATCGTTAGTTACAAAACTATTTTTTCCACTCAGGCTATATTGTAAATTGATATTTTTTATTATTCCTTTTTTAACACCATCTTTCCCGACAAAAGGATAAATACGATCAATACTTGCCTGCAATGAGGGCAATGTCATGTTGATTTCTTCTGTTTGTGTATTTTGAGAATGGGTTGCAGTTAATGCTATCCTGGCTTGCGGAATAGTATTAAATGTTTTGTTATATGAAATAGAAGAGCTAAGCGTATTGTTTAAGCTTGATCCAATATTTGCCTGATTAATAGACTGTTTAAAATATTTACTGCTACCCATATTTACAGAAGCAGAAAAACTTGAATTAGGATTTGCTTTAGAATCCCGTGAGTGAGACCACTGAATGTTGTAAATGTTTTGTTTTGAGTAATCCGGATACCCTCTTTCACTTGAAATTAAATTCTCAAAACGGATATTAACATTCCCTCTGTATTTGTATCTTTCAGCATAAGAAGACTCGAAACGCATGGCGTAACTACCATTGGTATAATAATCTCCTAATACGGTTAAGTCATAATTATCGGTTAAAGCAAAATAATACCCCATGTTCTGGAGTGAAAATCCACGAGTGTTTGAGTCATTATAACTTGGTATAATGATTCCTGAAACACTTTTTTCCTGACTCATCGGGAAATAAGCAAAAGGTAAAGCTATGGGCGTTGGAACATCAGCAATAACCATATTGGTCAAACCTGTAATTACTTTTTTTCCGGGAACGAACTTTACTTTACTGGCCCTGAAATAATACTCAGGATTGTCAACATCAGTAGAGGTTGTAAAACGTGCACCTTTTAAAAAGTATACAGAATCATTTTCTTTTTTGGTAATAGGAGCCTTTATTTTAAATTCTCCTTGTTCTGTCCTTGAATTATAAATTAAAGCCTTTTTTGTTTTAAAATTAAAACGAATAGAATCCGGCTGAACTTCGCTTTGACCCTGCTTGAAATTTGGATATTGATATAAAGTTCCTGTTGAATCTTTTATTCGGCCGGCATATACTTCGTCTTTCTCATAATTCAGGACAATTATTCCCGATTTAAGTTCTACATCCTTATAGTATAATTCGGCTTCGTTATAAAGCGTAATTATTTTCTTTTTTTGATCAATCTTAGCATAATCTTTTGCTTTGTATTTTACTTTCCCATCAAGAAAAGCCTTTTTAGGTTTAATACTGTCTACTTTTACAGTATCAACTACAGTTAGTTTAGGTTTAATACTATCAGCCTTTACGGTATCTGCTGTAGTCAGTTTAGGTTTATCTGTTTGTTTTACAGTTGGTAACGAAGTCTTTTTAGTTTTTATATCTTGTGAATATAAATTACCATATCCTAAGCTTAGGAAAAATGATATTAAAACGATATTAAATAAGTTTGTATGCAAAGGTTTAAATGCTATTTTTGTAAAAGTATGGCTTGTTTTTTGACATGTCAAACTTACATATAATTTTTTGGCAAAAATAAACAATTATAAAAATTATAGCATTTGTGGTTTATTAAAATTAACTTTTATATTTATGAACATATATAACAAAACTAAACTTATATTTATTTTATTTCTAAATATAATGTCTTTTTGTGCATACAGTCAATCCAATGTTTTTAAAGTGACACTTGATGCCGGACATGGAGATCATGACTTTGGAGCGGTCTATAGTGGTCGTATTGAAAAAAATATAGCTTTGGCAATTGTTTTAAAAGTTGGGAAAATTTTAGAGCTTAATCCAAATGTAGATGTTATATATACACGTAAAACAGATGTTTTTATTGATTTAGCTGAAAGGGCAAATATTGCTAACAGGGCAAATTCTAATATTTTTGTTTCTATACATTGTAATGCCAATAAAAATACTGCGGCAGACGGAACCGAAACTTATGTAATGGGTTTGAGTAAAACGTCATCAAATCTTGAAGCGGCAAAGAAAGAGAACTCGGTTATTACCCTGGAAAAAGATTATAAGCGTAAATATGAAGGTTACGATCCAAATTCTCCCGAATCAATGGTTGGTTTGACCTTAATGCAGGAAGAATATCTTGATAATAGTATTTCACTTGCTGATAAAATTGAAGCTAATTTTGACAAGCTAGGAAAAAAACTTCGTCACGGAGGCGTAAAACAAGCTCCATTTATGGTACTTCATAAAGCATATATGCCAAGGGTTTTAGTTGAGACAGGATTTGTTTCAAATCCTACAGAAGGAGATCTCCTGAACTCTGAGGCGGGACAAAATGATATTGCAGAAGCCATTGCCCAGGCTATTTTGAGTTATAAAAGAGAGTATTTTGGAAATGGTAACTCTGATGCTGATGATGTTAAACCCGTAAAGGATACATCAACACCGGTAAAACCAAAAACAACAGTGCCTGTTACAGTCGTTAAAACTGCTCCAAAAGGAACTTTTTTTAAGGTACAGCTTATCGCCAGCATAAAAAAGACACCATTGGAACCTAAAAATTTTAAAGGCCTAAAAAATGTAACCATGATATATGAAAATAATATTTATAAATATTTCTATCAGGAAACTACAGATTACGAAAGTGCTAAAAAATATTTGCAAGAAGCTAAAAGTAAAGGATATGGAGCTTCATTTTTAGTTGCAACTAAAGATGGTGAAAAAATCAGTATTCAGGACGCTGTCAAATAATACTGGGAAGTTCGAATATTTATATTAATTTTGTACAAACACTTACAATTTTGAAACTAACAAGAGAAATTAAAACGGCTATTTTAGTCATTGCGTCAATTTTATTATTTATTTGGGGCTACAGTTTTTTAAAAGGCAAAGACCTTTTTACAAATTATAAAACATTATATGTTGAATATGATAATGTTGAGGACTTAGCAGCTTCTGCTCCGGTTACTTTAAACGGACTCGTGATTGGTAAAGTAAATAAAATTACAATTAATGAAACAACAGGAAAATTATTAGTTGAATTACAATTAAAAACTGATTTTCCAATTTCCAAAACGAGTAAAGCATCTTTATACTCTCCAGGTTTAATTGGCGGAAAACAAATTGCAATTCTGCCTAATTTAGCAGATAAAGATCCCGCAAAAGAAGGACAGACTTTAGAATCTAATGTACAATTGGGTCTGACAGAATCATTAGGAGGCAAAATTGAACCAATTCAGCAAAAGCTGGAAAAAATGCTTGTAAATATTGATGCCCTGGTTACCGGATTAAACAACGTTTTAGATAAAAAAGGGCAAGAGGACATCAAGAAAACATTGACACAATTGAGTCAGACAATGGAGCAGTTTCATAAAGCTTCAGGAAGTCTCAATTCTATTTTAGATACAAATAAAGCTCAGATTAATGGAGTAGTGACTAACTTTAATAAAATGTCGGGTAATTTCAATAAAATATCTGATTCCCTAAATAAAGCTGGTTTAGGTAAAACAGTTAGAAATCTTAATCAGACATTAGCTAAAGTGGACGGTATGATGAGTAATTTAAACTCAGGAAAAGGTACAGCCGGAAAATTATTAAACGATGACGCTTTGTATAATAATTTGTCTAAAACTTCAAAAGAGTTAGAGTTATTATTGCAGGATGTACGTCTTCATCCGACCCGTTACGTAAATGTTTCGGTTTTTGGAAAGAAAAATAAACCTTATACAGCACCAACTGAAGATGAGAACTCATCTACTAAAAAATAAAAGGAATGAATTATTTAGATAATATTTTATTCGCTATACTTCTGATAGCAGGTTTCGGTTTTTTTGCATCCAGTGTTAAAAAAATCATTCGAAACATCAATTTAGGAGTGGATGTTGATAGAAAAGATAACCCTAAAGCACGTTGGAAAAACATGGCTATGATTGCTCTTGGGCAGTCAAAAATGGTAAAACGTCCTGTTGCCGGAATTTTGCATATTGTCGTTTACCTGGGTTTTATTATCATTAATATTGAATTACTGGAAATTATTATCGATGGTTTATTTGGAACACACAGAGTTTTTGCACCTTACTTAGGAGTAGTTTATAATGTTCTGATTGCTTCTTTTGAGATTTTGGCACTTTTGGTTCTGGCAGCTGTAACTACTTTCTGGATAAGAAGAAATATTGTCAGATTAAAAAGGTTTATTAATCGTGATCTGGATGGATTTCCTAAAAGTGATGCCAATTACATCTTGTATTTTGAGATGGTTTTAATGACTTTGTTTTTATTGATGAATGCTTCAGACTTGCATTTGCAAAATGTTCCCGGAGGATTTTCACATTTTATAAAAGCAGGGAGTTTTCCAGTGAGTCAATTCATTGCACCGATTTTTAACGGAATGTCAAATGAGTTGGTTATGTTATTATCAGAAGCTTTTTGGTGGCTGCATATTACGGGGATTTTGATTTTTATGAATTACCTGTATTTTTCAAAACATCTGCATATTCTTTTGGCTTTTCCAAATACCTATTTTGCCAATTTGAAACCACAGGGACAATTTGATAATTTAGACTCAGTTACCAAAGAAGTAAAATTAATGATGGATCCTAACGCTGATCCGTTTGCTGCTGCTCCGGTTGATGAAAATGCTGCTCCTGCAAAATTTGGGGCAAGTGATGTTCAGGATTTAAACTGGGTACAATTATTAAACGCTTATACGTGTACAGAATGTGGGCGTTGCACATCATCGTGTCCCGCAAATCAAACAGGTAAAAAACTGTCTCCCCGTAAGATTATGATGGATACAAGAGACCGTTTGGAGGAAGTAGGAAAAAATATAGATGTAAATAAAGGTGTTTTTGTTCCGGATAATAAAACATTACTGAACAATTACATTACGCCTGAAGAATTATGGGCATGTACGTCATGTAATGCCTGTGTAGAAGAATGCCCGGTAAATATTAGTCCGTTGTCTATTATTATGGATATGCGCCGTTATTTAGTAATGGAACAAAGTGCGGCACCTATGTCATTAAATGCGATGATGACTAATATCGAAAATAATGGAGCACCTTGGCAATACAATCAACAGGACAGATTGAATTGGAAGAATGAGAATTAATAATTAAAAATTCTCAGGAATAAATTAAGATTCAGATTTCAGATTAAAAACATGAGACTTTGAACTTTAAACTTTAAACGAAATAGAGAGAAAATGTCAGAAAGTTTAGTAGTACCAACAATGGCCGAAATGCTTGCCGAAGGAAAACAGCCGGAAGTTTTATTCTGGGTGGGTTGTGCAGGAAGTTTTGATGATAGAGCGAAGAAAATTACAAAAGCATTTGTACGTATTTTAAATCGTACAAACGTTTCTTTTGCTGTTCTTGGTACCGAAGAAAGTTGTACTGGTGATCCTGCAAAACGTGCAGGAAATGAGTTTTTGTTTCAAATGCAGGCTATGATGAATATTGAGGTCCTGAATGCATATGAAGCAAAAAAGATAGTTACTGCATGTCCGCATTGTTTTAATACTTTGAAAAATGAATATCCTGAATTGGGAGGTAAATATGATGTAATTCATCATACGGAATTTTTAAAATCATTAATTGATGATGGCAGATTAACCGTTGAAGGCGGACAATTTAAAGGAAAACGTATCACTTTTCACGACCCTTGTTATTTAGGAAGAGCTAATAAAGTTTATGAAGCACCAAGGGATCTAATTCAAAAATTGGATGTTGAGTTAGTCGAAATGAAGCGTTCTAAAGCAAATGGATTATGTTGTGGTGCCGGTGGTGCACAAATGTTTAAAGATGCTGAGCCAGGAAACAAAGAGGTGAATGTTGAAAGAACTGAAGATGCTCTTGAAACTAAACCGGACATTATTGCCGCAGGTTGTCCTTTCTGTAATACAATGTTGACAGATGGTATTAAACATCAGGAAAAAGAAGGACAGGTTAAAGTGATGGACATTGCTGAATTAATCGCAAACGCACAGGATTTATAATGAAAAAAATATTTTTGTTCTTTATTTTAATGTGTTTTGCTAACACCTATTCTCAAAGTGGTGGTTTAGATCTTATCGCAAAAGAAACCTGTGAATGTTTAGATGCCAAAAAAGTTAAAGAACCAAATTTATCAGGTGATGAACTAAAAAGGAATGTTGGTATATGTATAATTAAAAGTTATTCCGATCATAAGTCTGAATTGAATAGTGAGGAAAAAGAAAAATTTAACGATACTGATGGAATGGGAAAATTGGGAGAAACCGTAGCTTTAAAAATGCTTGCCTTTTGTCCTAATATGATTATGGAACTAGGGAAAAATTCTAAAGATGAAATTGCAGATGATAAAGAAGATGCTTTTATTTTAGGTGAAGTAATTGACATTCAATCAGAACAGTTCATTACTTTGCAGGTGAAAGATCAAAACGGAAGGAAGTACAGCTTTCTTTTATTAACCTACTTTGACACGGCTCCTTTGTTGACTAACAATGATATAAAGAAAAAAGATAAACTTAAAATAAGTTATACTGAAATTGAATTATTTGATTCAAAAGCTAAAGAATTCAGATATTTTAAAATTCTTACAAAATTAGAAAAGCAATAATTAAAAGATCTTAAGGTGTAAAGGTTTTTTAGCCTGAAACCAGAAACTTTTAAATCCTGCAATCTAAAATCAACAATCTATAATCTAAAATTAAAATGTACGTACCTTTTGAAAATTTACCTGGTGAATCCAGAATCTGGATTTACCAATCGAACAGAAAATTTTCTGAGGAAGAATTTTCTGAAATAGAGTCTGATCTAAAATCTTTTATTGAAGGCTGGGCTGCACACGGAACAAGTTTAGAAGCTTCATATTTATTAAAATACAACCGATTTATTATTTTGGCTGTAAATCAGGATGTGCAGGCAGCGACGGGTTGTTCTATTGATAGTTCGGTTGAATTTATCCAGAGTTTAGAGAAAAAATACAACGTTGATTTGTTGGATAAAATGAATGTTACTTTTAAACTTGGTGAACATATCGCACACAAACCATTAATAGATTTTAAGAAAATGGTTAAAGATAAATCAGTATCGGAGAATACGATTGTTTTTAATAATCTGGTAAATAATATTGAAGAGTTTAACGAATCATGGGAAGTTCCTGCGGCTGATAGCTGGCATAGCAGGTTTTTCTAAGAGAAATTTATATTATATTTGATAGGCATGAAATTTAGATTTTATGCCTTTTTTTTTGATAAGCTCTAATTAGTATAAAATTATAATTGATATTTTTTAAATGAAAAAGAAAATTTCTCCGCAAGCTATCCTTTCTTTAAAAGAAGCTTTGGCAGTAATATATTGGAAAAAAGAGAATTTACAAGATTATTTGAAGTTAGTTCTTGATAATTCTACGATTGTTAGTACAATAAATTGGCAAGGTACTAAGAGGGAAAGTATTAAGGAATTAATATCAAGAATGACTAATCGTTTGGATATTTATGAACAAGATTTAATGAATTTATTGTTAGCTGTAACCGATTTTACCGATTTTGATAATTTAAAATTTTGGGATGATGATGGTTCAAAAACAAGAAAAGCCAAAGAAGCGGTAAGAAATTTAAGAACTCATACTAAAGGATATATTGAAATAACTAAAGAGCAAGAAGAAGCAAAAATAAGAAAAGCTAAAACTAATCAAGAACTAAAAAAAGTCATTTCTCTAGATAGTGAATTAGTTATTTTAAAAGAAGCGTTTAATAAAATTGCAACGAATACAAATTTTCAACAACGTGGATTTCAATTTGAAAAATTTCTATATGATCTATTTATGCTTTATGACTTAGATCCTAAAGGTTCTTTTAAAATTCATGGCGAGCAAATTGATGGGGCTTTTACTTTTCAAAATACTGATTTTCTTTTGGAAGCAAAATGGAAAGTTGAAGTTAGTCGAACTGATTTGGCAACTTTTTGTTACAAAGTTGAATCTAAGTTTAAAACTGCAGCAGGTTTGCTCATTACAATGGACGGTGTAACTACAGAGGCAATTTCTCCTCACTTTCAATCTATAATAATTATGGATGGTGTTGATATTATGGCAATTTTGGACAATAGAGTTTCGTTTCCAGATCTGTTATTGAAAAAAAGGAGAAAAGCTAGTGAGACAGGTAATATTTATATGAACTTTTATGAACTATATAAGTAATACTTTTTTTTACTTTAAAAAGCGAAAACCTCTAATCTAGCCTCGATGGGAGTGATATCCTTTTATGGCGGGGTTTGCCATAAAAGATACAGCGGACAGCGGGACAGGTGGTTCTTTTGAAAATTATTGTTTCTGCTCCTTATAAAAAGTATCAATATAAGTTATGAATCAGGAGTTGTAATTGCTTTAACTCGATTAATATTACAGATATAATCAGATTTTAATAGTCAGATAAATCTAAAGATTTACAAAAAATCTAACAATCCAAAGCTTTAATTAAACGCTATTTTTGAGTACTTTCGTAGTACTAAATTTAATACATGAAAATAGCAATAGTTTGTTATCCGACTTTTGGCGGTAGTGGGGTAGTAGCCACAGAATTAGGCCTTGAATTAGCCAGACGCGGACACGAAATCCATTTTATTACTTATAGTCAGCCTGTACGGTTGGCACTTTTAAATCCGAATGTACACTATCACGAAGTAAACGTTCCGGAATATCCTCTTTTTCATTATCAGCCTTACGAATTGGCATTATCCAGTAAATTGGTTGATATGGTGAAATTATACAAGATTGAAGTTCTTCATGTGCATTATGCAATTCCACACGCTTATGCAGGTTATATGGCGAAACAAATGCTGAAAAATGAAGGAATTAATCTGCCAATGATTACTACGCTTCACGGAACGGATATTACTCTGGTTGGAAATCACCCGTTTTATAAACCTGCTGTGACTTTTAGTATCAATAAATCAGATTATGTAACTTCGGTTTCACAGAGTTTGAAAGATGATACATTGAAATTATTTAAAATCAAGAATAAAATAAAGGTAATTCCAAATTTTATCGAGCTGGATAAAGTTAAAAAAGATCCGTTAGCACCTTGTCACCGCTCTGTGATGGCAAAAGAAAATGAACGTATTGTTACGCATATAAGTAACTTTAGAAAAGTGAAACGCATTTCGGATATTATTAAGATTTTCTATAATATCCAAAAAGCAATGCCGGCAAAATTAATGATGGTCGGTGATGGTCCTGAAAAAGAAAAAGCTGAAATTTTATGCCAGGAATTAGGAATTCATGATAAGGTAATTTTCTTTGGAAACAGTAATGAAATTGATAAAATTTTACTTTTGACCGATTTATTTTTACTCCCATCAGAAACAGAAAGTTTTGGTTTGGCAGCCTTAGAAGCTATGGCCTGTGGGGTTCCGGTAATTTCGAGTAATTCCGGTGGTTTGCCGGAAGTAAATTTTGATGGTTTTTCAGGATATTTAAGTAATGTTGGAGATGTTGATGAAATGGCTTCAAATGCGATTAAAATCCTTAAAGATGATGCAGTTTTAAATGAGTTTAAAAACAATGCTTTAGAAGTTGCAAAAAAATTCGATATTAAAAACATATTACCAATATATGAAGCGTTATATCAGAGAGCAATAGATGATTATAAAAATTAGAAGTTTTTAACTTTAAAATAGAAGGAAATGAAAAAAATAATTTTGGTTTTAATAGTCATAGTTCTGGCTTCCTGTAGCGGGACAAAAAAAACATCAGATTCAAAAGGATTATATGAAATTTTAACGGAGCAATCTGACGGAGGCGGAAATATTAAATTTTTTGAAATCCTGAGTGAACCCAATGAAATTAAAATGCTGGAAAATGACCCGCTTTTAAAAGATAAAATGAAGCAGTCAGATATCAGTAATTCAAATTATGTAATTTTGAATATGGGAGAGAAGAATTCAGGAGGATATTCGATAGGAGTTGAAAAGGTGGAAGAGACTGATAAGAATATTATAATTACTATAAAAGAAAATAATCCTTCGCCGGATGCTATGGTAACTCAGGTGATCTCTTATCCTTATACAGTTGTAAGGATACATTCGAAAAAAGAAATCGTAATTAAATAAAAAAATCCTGTCGTTTTTGAAGTGACAGGATTTTTTTTATAAAGTAAGATGATTTTGAATTTTAGAATTTAAATTTAACTCCTAAACCAACGTCAAATCCAAAGTTATCATCATTATAATATCCTGATCCAATCTCTGGTCTTGCGTCTAATGATAATAAAATAGGCACTTTGTCAAAACCATATTCTATACCAATATCACCAGCGGCAAAAACATACACACCATTATGGTCATAATCATTATTGTCGTAATAATGATTGTCATCCCAAGCAGCTAAACCACCACCAACACCAGCGTACCAGTTGAAACCACCATCAATGTTCCAAACCCATTGATAAAGTACAACGCCTTTAATAGCGTCTATATCCCTGCTGTCTCTCCATCCTAAATCAAACTCTAGTCTGTTCTTTTGAGACAGACCTCTTTGGTAAGATATTTCTCCTCCAAATCCGTTGTTGTCTCCTAAACGTAAACCCAGAGCATTTTTAGCAATTTCTTGTGATTGTGCCGAAAATGCTAAGCCTAGTAGCATAAAGGCTGATAAAATAATTTTTTTCATAAAATGGTTATTAATTTTTTCAAAATTACAATTACTGTTATGTATAAACGTATAATATTATTTAAAATTGTTATATAATTTACACTAAAATATAATTTTATAAATGAAGGAAGACTAAACTAATTATAATGTATTTATAATTAATGTGTTGTCATTTATTTAATAATTGAAGTAATTAATTGTGAAGTTAAAATATCTTCCATTTCAAAAAGATTTTCTTCTTCGGTAATGTTCATTTCTGAATATGAAACTAACTTCCATCGTTTTTTATGATATTCCAAAGCGGTTAGGTTTTCAACCCAGTCTCCGGAATTTAAGTATAAAGTGGAGCCATGTTTGTTTTCTTTTGTAATAATTTTTGGTTCATGAATATGTCCGCAAATCACATAATCATATTTTTTTTCGATTGCTAAATCAGTAGCTGTAGTTTCGAAATCAGAAATAAATTTGACAGCCTTTTTTACACTGGCTTTTATTTTTTTAGAAAATGAATACGGTTCTCTTCCTAATTTGGATAAAAACCAATTTACCAATCGGTTTGTTAAAATTAAATAATCATAACCTAAACCGCCTAATTTTGCTATCCATTTAGAGTGTTGTACAGATGCATCAAAAACATCTCCGTGAAAAATCCATGCTTTTT
Source organism: Flavobacterium sp. CF136 (assembly GCF_000282055.1). Lineage (GTDB taxonomy): Bacteria > Bacteroidota > Bacteroidia > Flavobacteriales > Flavobacteriaceae > Flavobacterium. The sequence continues at coordinate 45,246 of NZ_AKJZ01000012.1, read as the reverse complement.
TGTCGTCTAATTCCAGTATCAATTTATCAACCAAGGCAAAATTACCCATGTTCATGTCGCTAAATTTTCTTAGAATCTCATCGTGATTTCCGGTAATATAATACACTTTTGTGCCTTTAGTAGCCATTCCAATTATTCGTTGAATGACTTTTAAATGTGATTTAGGGAAGTATGATTTTCTAAATTGCCAGGCATCAATAATGTCACCATTTAAAACTAATGTTTTTGGTTTAATGCTTGAAAGGTAGTTGTTTAACTCTTTGGCATGACTGCCATATGTACCTAAATGCACATCGGAAATGATGACCAATTCGACATTTCTTTTTTTCAATTTTTCTTAATTTGAAGTTAAACAAATAAAGTAAACTCAAATTGGTTTTGCTTTATCAAAAGGTTATCAATTTGGCTTTGATTTTAATAAATTGTGATTTTAAACAAGTTAATCTTTAGTTAATAATACTAATTTTAAATTTTTTAATTTAATTCATAAAACTTACATTTGCTCAAAACTAATTATAATGGCAGGAAATAGCTACGGCACACTATATAAAGTTACCACATTTGGAGAATCTCATGGGGAAGCTTTAGGCGGAATAATTGATGGTTGTCCATCTGGAATTCAGCTTGATTTTGAAGCAATTGAAGTTGAAATGTCCAGAAGAAAACCAGGGCAGTCAGCAATTGTAACCCAAAGAAAAGAACCGGATGCAGTTCAGTTTTTATCCGGTATTTTTGAAGGAAAAACTACAGGGACTCCAATAGGGTTTATTATTCCAAACACCAATCAAAAATCAGATGATTACTCGCATATAAAAGATAATTACAGACCAAGTCATGCTGATTATGTATATGATCAAAAATATGGTTTTCGTGATTATCGCGGAGGCGGAAGAAGCTCAGCGAGAGAAACTGCAAGCAGAGTAGTAGCAGGTGCAATTGCAAAACAAATGCTGCCTGAAATTAAAATTAATGCCTACGTTTCGTCTGTTGGACCTATTCATTTAGAAACGCCATATCAGGAATTGGATTTTTCAAAAACAGAAAGTAATCCTGTTCGCTGTCCTGATGAAAAATCGGCAGCAATTATGGAAGAATATATTCGTGATATTCGCAAACAGGGAGATACCGTTGGAGGTATTGTATCTTGTGTAATTCAAAATGTTCCGGTTGGTTTAGGCGAACCTGTTTTTGATAAATTACACGCAGAATTAGGTAAAGCAATGCTTTCTATTAATGCTGTTAAAGGTTTTGAATACGGGAGCGGTTTTTCAGGTTCAGAAATGAAAGGAAGTGAGCATAATGATTTATACAATCCTGACGGAACTACAAAAACGAATCTTTCAGGAGGAATTCAGGGTGGAATCAGTAATGGTATGGATATTTATTTCAGGGTAGCTTTTAAACCGGTTGCTACTATTATGCAAACTCAGGATTCATTAGATAATAAAGGAAACATTACTCCAATGACCGGAAAAGGCCGTCATGACCCGTGTGTGGTTCCGCGTGCTGTGCCTATTGTTGAGGCAATGGCAGCAATTGTTTTGGCTGATTTTTATTTAATCAACAAAACATATTAATTTAAAAGCAGGCAGTGAGGGTCTTAATTTTAATTAAATAAACAATTAATGAATACAATTCAAAACCAAAAGAAATCATTTATTTCCGGACTGACAGGTCAAATTTTAATTGCAATGGTTCTGGGTGCTATTTTAGGCATCATTTTGCATAATTCGATTTCGTCTGAAGCGGCACAATCGTTTAGCAATAAAATAAAAATGTTGGCGACTATTTTTATTCGTCTGGTTCAAATGATTATTTCACCGCTGGTTTTTACCACTTTGGTAGTAGGAATTGCAAAATTAGGAGATATTAAAGCAGTAGGAAGAATTGGAGGTAAAGCTTTAGCGTGGTTTTTTACGGCTTCTTTTATATCATTATTGATTGGATTGTTTTATGTAAACATATTAGAACCCGGAGTAGGACTAAAATTAGGACATGTTGATTTAGCAACAGCTTCTGAGGTTACAGCTAAAACAAAATCAATTTCTTTTGAAAACTTTGTAGAGCATATTGTTCCTAAGAGTATTATTGAAGCTATGGCAACCAATGAAATTTTACAAATTGTAATATTTTCTATCTTTTTTGGATTGGCAGCTGCTTCATTAGGCAATACTGTGAAGCCGGTTATAAATGCTTTAGATAAAACATCACATATTGTTTTGAAAATGGTAAACTATGTAATGAACTTCGCTCCAATTGGAGTTTTTGGAGCCATTGCAGGTGTGTTTGCTGTTAGGGATTTTCAGGAACTGGCGATTACATATTTCAAATTTTTTGGCTCATTTTTAATTGGAATCAGCTCATTATGGGTTATTTTGATTGTTATAGGTTATATTTTTCTGAAAGGAAGAATGAACGAATTACTAAAACGTATTGTTGGCCCTCTGGTTATTGCTTTTGGGACAACAAGCAGTGAAGCTGTTTTTCCTAAATTAACAGAACAGTTAGAAGAATTTGGTGTAAAAGACAGAATAGTATCGTTTATGTTACCGCTGGGATATTCTTTTAATCTGGACGGAAGCATGATGTATATGACATTTGCCAGTATTTTTATCGCACAAGCCTATGGAGTGCATTTAGATATAGGTACACAAATGGTGATGCTTTTGGTTTTAATGTTAACCAGTAAGGGTATTGCAGGTGTTCCAAGGGCAAGTCTGGTTGTTGTTGCAGCAACATGTGGTATGTTTGATATTCCTGTTGAAGGAATCGCTTTAATTCTGCCAATTGACCATTTTTGCGATATGTTCAGGAGTGCAACAAATGTTTTAGGAAATGCTTTAGCAACTTCGGTAGTTGGGCAATGGGAAGCTGATAAAGAATTAAAAACTACTATACAAAACGATATTTAATTGTTTAAATACTTTAGGTTTAGTTTTTTACAGATAGTTTATATAAAAAAAAGAGTTGCAATTTGTTTATCAAATGCAACTCTTTTTATTTTAAAGTGTATATTTGAAAAAATTAGCCGAATATGCCCCGAATACGGATTTTTTTACTCTTATTATTACTGAATTGCTTTTGTAATTCGGCGATTGCACAATCTGAAGAAATTTCAGACGCTAAAATTGATGAATTAATTAATCAGGCATGTTTACATTTAAATAAATCAAATTTTGAAAAATCATTAATTAATTCCAGGGCAGCTTTAAATTATGCTTTTTTAAAAAAAGATGATTATTTAATTGCCAAATGCTATAGAATTATAGCCGATAATTATAATGAATTGTCAGAATTTGATAAAGCTATTTTTTTCTACAACAAAACCTTGTCCTATGCTAATGAAACAAATAATGACTCAATAAGGTATGGTATTTATAATAATTTGGGAAATATCTATTGTTTTGAAAAAAAACAGTTAGATAAAGGTATCCGTTATTACAAAAAATCAATTGCTTACGGTTTAAAAGTCAATAATTTTAAACACGTGTATTTTACAAACATGAATATTGCCTGGGTTTATTTTGATATTGGGCATTTTAATGAAGGAGCTCCTTTTTTGAAATTTATAAATTCATATCAAAAAAGGGATGGGGATAAATCATCACCAATTATTGTGAATATGCTTAATGGTATGTTTTACAGCTATAAAAATGATTATAAAGGGGCAGATACCTATTTTAAAAAAGCAATTGAATCAGGAAAAAAAGGTGATGAACAATCCAACTTGTCCTATGCGTATTTAGAATACTCCAATTTTTTGCTTAAAAACCGAAAATATAAAGAAGCTTATGAGAATCTGTCTCTTTATAATAAAATTACTGAAGAGTTGTATGGTCAGGAAAAGTTAAAAAAAGCTTCTGTTGCAGGATTTAATTTAGAGCTGGATGAATACAAAAGAGAGATAGATAAAATTGAAAATGAAAAAATAACACAATCTCAAAGCCTTAAAAAATCTAAGATAATTGTTGTTTTATTTATTTTAATATCGTTTATTTTTTTAATCCTGATTTTTACTTTATATAAAAATATTGTTATTAAGAAAAAAGCAAATGAAGAGCTTTTAAAAGCTAAAGAAATTGCTGAGGAAGCATCGTTGTTAAAAACACAGTTTATTTCGACCATAAGTCATGAATTACGTACTCCTTTGTACGGGGTAGTAGGAATTACCGATATGCTGCTGGATGAACATAAAGAATTATACAGAAGCCAGTATTTAAGTTCATTAAAATTCTCGGCCCGTTATTTATTGTCTTTGGTGAACGATCTTCTTCAGATTAATAAAATAGAAGAAAACCGGGTTGTCCTTGAAAATTCAGCTTTCAACATGAGGGATGAAATCAATATGATTAAAAATTCATTATCATTTTTATCTAAAAAAAATAATAATCAGGTTTTAGTAAATATAGATTCAGATATTCCCGAGGAATTAATTGGTGATAAACTTAGATTTGGTCAAATTTTGATGAATTTGGTAAGTAATGCGCTTAAATTCACCAAAAATGGCGAAGTTATAATAATGGCTAGTTTGGTTAAAATTGAACAGGATAATTATTTTATAGAATTTCAGATAAAAGATAATGGAGTTGGAATAGCAATAGCTGATCAAGGTAAGGTTTTTGACAAATTTGTACAGGTTGGAAGAAAAGAAGAAGATTACCAGGGTACAGGTTTAGGACTGAGTATTGTAAAAAAACTTTTGCAGCTGTTTGGAAGCACAATTTCCTTAAAAAGTGATATAGGTGAAGGGACATTATTTACTTTCACAATCCCATTTCAATATAGTACTGAGAAAATTCAAATAATTATTGACGAAATTGATTTTGAATCAAATAATCTATACAAAATTCTGATAGTAGAAGACAATATTATCAATCAATTAATTACCAGAAAAATTATAGAAAAAAATAATTATAAATGCAGTGTTGTTAATGATGGATTTAGTGCAATTGATTTATTGAAAAAGGAAGAGTTTGATGTTGTTTTGATGGATATTAATATGCCTTTAATGAATGGATTTGAAACCACAAGACGAATTCGCTCGATTGGAATTTTAACCCCAATTGTAGCTCTTACTGCTTTTGATAAAGATGAAATTGCAGATGAAGCTATTTCTTCAGGCATGAATGATATTATCATTAAACCTTTTGAATCTGAAAAATTATTTAAGATTATAAATAATCTTATTTTAGAAGAAAAAAACGTTGGTTGTTAATACCAACGTTTTTTATTTTGTTTTGAAGCATTTGATTTCCTCGATTTATGAGCACCTCCGCTTCGGTTTGAATTTTTGGGTTTTTCAGGAGTTGCCCCTGCTTCAGGACTGCCGGCATGCCATTGGTACTGATGATCACTAATAGTTTTTACATCTACTTTTATTAATTTTTGAATGTCTTTCCAGTACGGAAGTTCATCTTTGCTGCAAAAGGATATAGCAATTCCACCATTTCCTGCACGTCCCGTTCTTCCAATTCTATGTACGTAAGTTTCAGGAATATTAGGTAAGTCAAAATTAATAACAAATGGCAGCTGATCAATATCAATTCCTCTTGCTGCAATATCGGTTGCGACCAATACGCCGACTTCTTTATTTTTAAAAGCATCTAAAACACGTTGTCTTGCATTCTGAGATTTATCCCCATGAATTGCTTCGGCAGCGATATTGTTTTTGCGAAGCGCTTTTACAACATTATCAGCACCATGTTTCGTTCTAGAAAAAACCAATATATTTGATAACTCTTCTGTTTTTATTAAATGATAAAGTAAATTTCTTTTTTCGGTTTTATCAACAAAATAAACACGTTGTTCCACATTTTCAGCTGTAGATGAAACAGGGGATACTGTTACCGTCTCAGGATCTGTTAAAAACATTTCGGCTAATTCACGAATAGCAATAGGCATAGTCGCCGAAAAAAGCAAAGTCTGTCTGTTTTTAGGTGTCAGTTTTACGATTTTTTTTACATCGTTTACAAATCCCATGTCCAGCATTTGATCAGCTTCATCTAACACCAAAGTGTGTAAATGGTCCAGGTCAAGAAAACCCTGTTTCTGCAAATCTAACAATCGTCCCGGTGTAGCTACTAAAATATCAACCCCCTTTTTTAAGGCGTCAACCTGAGGATTTTGCGAAACGCCGCCAAAAATAGTCAACTGTGTTAAGTTGGTATATTTGCCATAAGTTTCAAAATTTTGTCCAATTTGAACTGCTAATTCACGGGTTGGTGTAACTATTAAGGCACGAATTTGTTTGGCTTTTTTTGTTGAGCCAACAATGCGGTGTAATTGATGTATAATTGGAATAGCAAATGCTGCCGTTTTCCCAGTTCCTGTCTGAGCACATCCAATTAAATCTTTGCCGGATAAAACTATCGGAATTGATTGCTCCTGAATCGGAGTTGGATTTAGGTAGCCTTCTTCAAATACGGCTTTTTGTATACTTTTTGAAAGTGATAAATCTTCGAATAACATATCTTAGGTATTAAGAACTTAGTTTTAAGTACTAAAATTCTGTGCAAAGATAGGTTTATTCGGTTAATCGTTTAATTGAATCTTGGTTTATTTGGCAAAAGTGCCGATTCCAAATTATTAATACCAGTTATAATTAAATTTTTTCATGATTTGCCTTGATAAAATCAGTTACTAAATAACCAATTAATTTACCAATCAAATGATTGTTTGGCGAGTTGTCCAAATCCGGTGCTCCCTCGCAAATATGCAAATAAGCAGCGTTTCTGTGTTGTCCGAAAAACGAAATAAACTGACGTAATTGTTCAATTGAAAAACCACTGATTGTCATGGCACTGCTGGCAATATTCGGAATGGCGTCCAGATCAATTTCAATTCCAAACGAATCTGTTTTTATGAATTCCAAAGCAGCAACCATTTCTTTATTAAAGTCTTTTTCTTTACGGATATTGATACTGTCATAAGTGTTATAACGTACGCGGTCTTCGAGTTTTTTTATGATATCGAGAACACTTTTTGAAGTGTAATTTTCGTGTAAGCCAAAAATGAAATATTTTTTCAGGAAACCTTCTTCATATGCATAGGAGAAACCATTGCCGCTATGACGTCCTTCCAGAATTCTAAAATCAGAATGGGCATCAAAATTAATAGCATTTACGGGTTTTCCCTGGGCAAGGGCCGAACCTTTTATGTTTCCGTAAGCGTTATTATGGCCACCGCCGATTATAATAGGAGTTTTTCCCGCTTTGATTATAGTGAAAATAATATGCGAAACTTCTTTATCGATTTTTTCGACAAGCTGACTTAATTTTGACCGATCGTCAATATCATTGAAATCAAGATTCTCGACATCACGCATTTCTTCAGATACATTAATATGCCCTAATACAATAATCTGACTTCCTTTACTAAAGCGATTGTGTTGAATATTTGCAATGCTTTTTATGGCGGATTCCCAGGCAGAAGCAGTTCCGGGCCTTCCATAATTAGCCCGTACGCCAATATCTTCCGGAATACCCAAAAGCACGTATTTAGCATCACTTTCTTTTAGGAAATTAATTTTATCGGCTCCTTTAGGAATAATAATCATTTTCTCCCCAAATTTTATTTCGCCACTTCGGTGATTAGTGACTTTTGCCAAATCGTTAATAGTAAAAGGGATTAATTTATCCATAAAAAAAAATATTCTCCAAAAATAATATAATTGTGTTAACTTACGTTATTACCTTATATTAATTATTAAATTTGTTATTAAGAAAATTATTTAAAATATGGAAAACCCAAACAAAAACAACTCAAGCCTAAAGGCAGTTATCGCAGTTTTAGCAGTCCTACTAATTGGTAGTTTAGTGTACATTTTTAAACTTTCTTCTGATACTGATGTTGTAAAAACAGAACTTACAACAACTTTGACAGAAAAAGAATCCGTATTGAAAGATCTTCAGGAATTGAAAGCAACCTACGATGCTGCCATTGCTGAAAATACTTCAATGTCTGATGAATTAATTCAGGAAAGAGACAAAGTTGTGGCTTTGATGGATGACTTGAATAAATCCAAAGGAGATGTGTCTAAATTCAGATCTCAAGTGCAGGCAATGCAAGGTAAAATGAAAGTTTTAGTTGCAGAAAATGACGAATTGAAAAAACAAAATGGAGTTTTAACAGTTCAGAGAGACAGTACTATTGTTGTCTTGGGAGAATCTAAAAAATTCAATGAAGTTTTAGTTGGTCAAAACGAGGAGTTATCAAAAACAGTTGAAAAAGGAGCTAAATTATCTATTTTAAATACAAAAACTGCTGCTTACAAATTAAAAAGCTCAGGAAAACAAGTAGAAACGGACAAAGCCAGTCGTGCTGATGTTTTAAAAGTAAGCTTTACTATTGCTGAAAATCAAATCGCTAAATCTGGTGATAAAACGTATTATGTACAAGTTATTGATGCGAAAAACAATGTCTTAGGAGATAAGAAAACAGAAAGTTTTGGAGATAACTCTTTAACTTATAGTTTTAAAACAACTGTACAGTACGAAAACAAAACTGTAAATGTTTCTGAAGATTTACCTGGTAAAGATTTCGCTAAAGGAACTTACTTCATTAACATTTTTGATAATGACGAATTAGTTTCTAAAACTAGTTTTTCTTTAAGATAAGAAAGACATTTATTAAAAATAAAAAAGAGGAGTGTAAAACTCCTCTTTTTTATGCTAAAATTTTTCCTTCTACAAAAACATTTTCAATCAAATTACTCCCAAAAGCATAGGGAATTTGATAATAAGAAGAGATAGGTTTAGTCAGGATTAAATTGGCTTTTTTACCTTTTGTGATACTTCCGTGTGTTTCTGAAATTCCCATTGCATAGGCACCGTTTATAGTGGCTGCATTTATGGCTTCTTCAGGAGTCATTTTCATTTTGATGCAGGCAGTGGCAACAACAAAATTCATGTTTCCGGATGGAGTAGAACCGGGGTTGAAATCGGTTGCTAAGGCTAAAGGTAAACCTGCTTTTATCATTTCACGGGCAGGAGTGTAAGGGATGCTTAAAAAATAGGAACACGATGGCAGAGCAACAGGCATCGTTTCTGTGTTTTTTAAAGCTTCAATATCTTCAGGTTTCATGATTTCAAGATGATCGACGGAAAGGGCTTTAAATTTAACCCCAGCCTGAATTCCCCCAATAGAATTAAATTGGTTCACATGAATTTTCGGTTTTAAACCAAATTGAATTCCGGCTTCCATGATTTTTTCGGTTTCTTCTACAGAAAAATAGCCTGTTTCACAAAAGACATCTATATAATCTGCCAGTTTGTTTTTAGCAATTTCAGGAAGCATTTTGGTTATAATCTTATCAATATACGCCGCTTTATTTTCTTTATAATGCAGTGGAAAAGCATGAGCTCCCAAAAAAGTAGCTTTTATTGTAATTGGATAATTTTTTGCGAGTTTTTTAATAACGCGAAGCATTTTCAATTCTCCTTCTGTTGTTAATCCGTAACCTGATTTTATTTCAACTGCTCCGGTTCCCAAATTCATTACTTCCTCTAAGCGAAGCCTTGACTGCCCATAAATTTCCTCTTCAGAAGTTTCGTTTATTTTTTTTGCAGAATTTAGAATTCCGCCGCCGCGATTTGCAATTTCTTCGTATGAAAATCCGTTGATTCGGTCTACAAATTCCTGCTCGCGATTACCTGCGTATACAATATGGGTGTGGCTGTCACACCAGGAAGGTAAAATAATTCGGCCAGTTGCATCTATAATTTTATCAGCTTTGATTTCGGGAATATTTTTCATCGGTCCAAAATCAGTAATCAGATTATCTTTTATAACCAAAAAAGCGTTTTGTATGGTTGGAAGAATTGCCATTTCAGCCCCGGAAACTTTAGAAACAGACGTTTCACGTACCTGAAGCAGTTCTTTTATGTTTTTAATTAAAGTGATCATTTGAATAGATTTAAAACACAAATTTCACAAATTGACACTAATTAATTCGTGAAAATCTGTGAAATTCGTGTTGATTGGAATTTGAAAAATTTGAATTAATTCTTTTATTCTGAAACTGTTATTTCAAATAATGTGTCCCAATATTTTCCTGTTACAAAAATGGTTTTGGTTTTTGGATTGTAGGCAATTCCATTTAGAACATCTGCGTCAGTATTTTTAACGAATTTTTTTAATCCGGACATATTCAAAATTCCTTCAACTGCTCCAGAAGTTGGATTTACAACTGCAATAGCGTCTTTTTGCCAAACATTTGTATAGATTTTTCCGTTAATCCATTCTAATTCATTGATAGCTTTTATTTTTGATTCACCAGAATAAACATTGATATAATCTATCATTTTTTGAGTTGCCGGGTCCATTTTCCAGATTTTTTCTGTTTTGTCTGTTTGATAAATATATTTTCCGTCATTTGTCATTCCCCAACCTTCAATATCTTTATCATATGTAAAGGTTTTTTCCAATTTCAAAGTTTTAGCGTCATAAATAAAACCTGTTTTTTCCTGCCATGTTAACTGGAATAATTTTCCATTGATGAAAGTAATTCCTTCGCCAAAATATTTCGAATCCATATTTACTTGCTTAAAAATTTTCCCAGTTTTATAGTTGTACTTTCTTAAATAAGAAGATCCTTTTTGACCGGTATTCTCGTATAATGTATCATTATAAAATTCTAATCCTTCTGTAAAAGATTTTGTGTCGTGAGGGTATTTATTTACAATTTTGTATTTTAATAATTTAGGTTCAACGTTAGAAACCAGTTCTACACGTTTAGTAGCATCTGAAGAATCTCCACCAAAATATGCAGTCGCTTTTAGGTATTGATATCCTAATTTTTGGTCTTTTAACTCAAACTTGAATTTTTCGGCACCTTTTGTGCTTCCCACTTTTTTATCGTTTACAAAGTATACAATACTATCAATTTCTTTAGAATTTGGATTTAAAATTGCTATAGAAACGGCTTCGTTAGATGTAAAATGTGCAGGAAAAGTCGAATCATCGATCGTAAATAAAGAATTTTCACCTTTTTTAGCACCGTTGCAACCAATTAATGTGATTCCTAATAAAATGACAGCTAGGAAGTTATATTTTTTCATAGTTAAAATTTTGAATAAGCCAATATACGACGATATTTTTATAGCAACAAAGCTCTTGCAAAAATATAAAAAGATTGTATATTTGCACCGGCAAGTCCTACACGACCAGCTCCTGCAGACTCCCCCAGGATGGGAACATAGCAAGGGTACGTGGTTGAGCGGTGCGATGTAGGTCGCTTGCCATTTTTTATTTTATCGAAATTCTTTTAGAATTAATGCAAAAGTGGTCTTCCTTCGGGAGGATTTTTTTATTTTTGGACATTACTAAAACAATATAAATTTATAACCTGCACAATGAGCAAAGTCGTTTTAATTACCGGAGGATCATCAGGGATCGGAAAATCTATTGGAGAATTTTTACACCAAAAAGGGTTCGTTGTTTATGGAACCAGCAGAAATCCTGAGAAAGTACTTAATTCTGTTTTTCCTCTTGTTGCTTTGGATGTTCGAAATGTGGAGTCAATTAAAGCTGCGGTGACAAAAATTATTGCTACTACCGGACGACTTGATGTTGTGATCAATAATGCCGGTGTTGGAATTACGGGACCTTTGGAAGAAATTCCGATGGAAGAAATCAAGAATAATTTTGAAACTAATCTCTTTGGACCAATTGAGGTTATGAAAACAGTTCTGCCACAAATGCGTGAGCAAAAATCGGGTTTAATTATCAATATTACTTCTATCGCAGGTTATATGGGGTTGCCGTACAGAAGCGTTTATTCGGCTTCAAAAGGGGCGCTGGAATTGATTACTGAAGCATTGCGTATGGAAGTAAAATCTTTCGGAATAAATATTACCAATGTTGCACCAGGGGATTTTGCTACGAATATCGCTGCAGGACGTTATCATGCGCCGGTAATTTCCGGTTCTGCTTACGAAAAGGTGTATGGAGAAACGCTTTCTACAATGAATGAACATGTTGATGCCGGAAGTAATCCAAACGAAATGGCTGAAGCGATCTATAAAATCATACAGGCTAAAAAAACTAAGGTGCATTATAAAGTAGGTGTTTTTATGCAGAAATTTTCGATTGTATTAAAGCGGGTTCTTCCTGATACAGTATATGAAAAAATGTTAATGAATCATTATAAGCTTTAAAGAAAAGCTGAATTAATCACTTGATTTAAAATTATTAATTGTTATTGATATTCATTTTGTAATTTTGCACCGATTTTGCGTGAGGGATAAAAACGGCATCCTTTTGTTTTTTCTTTAAAAAACAAAAGATATAGTGAATAGCCCGACCCTTGGGTCACGCCCAAATTATGAACACAATTAAATTTAAATAAATATGAAATTTTTTATTGACACAGCTAATTTAGCTCAGATTAAAGAAGCACAGGCTTTAGGTGTTTTGGATGGTGTAACTACAAATCCGTCATTGATGGCGAAAGAAGGTATTACCGGAAAAAATAATATTTTGAAGCATTACGTTGACATTTGTAATCTTGTTGAAGGTGATGTGAGTGCTGAAGTTAATGCGCTGGATTATGACGGAATGATTAAAGAAGGTGAGGAGCTGGCTGACTTGCACGATCAAATCGTGGTGAAATTGCCAATGACGAAAGAAGGTGTTATGGCTGCTAAATATTTTTCTGATAAAGGAATTAAAACGAATGTAACTCTTGTGTTTTCTGCTGGACAGGCTTTATTGGCTGCAAAAGCGGGTGCAACTTATGTTTCTCCGTTTATTGGTCGTCTGGATGATGTTTCTACTGATGGTTTGAACCTGATCCAGGAGATTAGAGAAATCTATGATAACTATGGTTATGAGACTCAAATTTTAGCTGCTTCTGTACGTCATACAATGCATATTGTAAATTGCGCTAAAATTGGTGCTGATGTTATGACAGGACCTCTTTCTGCTATTTACGGTTTATTAAAGCACCCATTAACAGATATTGGATTGGCACAATTTGTTGCTGATTTTGAGAAAGGTAATAAGTAATTTTTACTGAATAATGATTTAAAAACGCTGTTTTTCTATAATGAGAAACAGCGTTTTTTTGAATAAAAAAAGTCCCCTATTACATTTTTTGAAATAGGTGACTTTTTGTTTTTCGGAAGATTTTTAATGCCCTCCGCCTTCGCTTATTACATGGCTTACACCTTGTCTTTTTAATATTTTAGGACAGTAGAAACCATAAAATGCTAAATATGCAAAACCAAGAAGCGGTACAATGTATGAGAAGTGTGTATAAGTGATGCCTAATATTCCGTTTGGATCTGTGGCGTCTAAATCACAGATACTCCCCTGGACAAGCGGAATTACACCACCACCAAGAATCATCATAATTAAGAAAGAGGAAGCTTTTCCTGTATTTTTACCTAAACCGGCAATCGCTAAATCGAAAATTGATGGCCACATGATCGATAAGAACAATCCACCTGAAATAAAGAAGAATTTAGCAATTTCTGTGTCTGGACATACTAATCCCATTACCATCATTAATAAACCGGATACTCCGAAAAGCATTAATGTTTTTCCTGCATTTTTTCCACCAATGAAACTAATTGCTATAAACAGTAAGATCCAAAATGGGTAGATGTAAAATGAAGAAACGTCGTGTGCAGCAAAAATGTTAGCTCCAATAATTACTCCAAAAGCTAAAGCCGGAACAATAAATTTAAGAGCAGTGTTTACTAAGTTTGATGTATTGAAAACATTCACTCCGCCATTCCAGCGACCAATCATTAAACTTCCCCAATAAAGTGCAATAAATGGAGAAATCGCGTCTTCGAGGATACTGCCAAATTCTTTTGTTTTTAGTAATGCCGGTAAATTACTGATGATAGTAACTTCTGTTCCAACATAAATAAAGATTCCTAACATTCCTAAATATAACTGTGGATAGTCCAGAATATTGAATTTTGCATGTTTATGTTCAATTTTAGCTTCTTCTTCATCTATTTTTGCCGGGTCTTCAATTTTAGAAAAGTACATGAAAACTGCAACAAGTATAAAAGCAAGTCCTAAAATGATAAATGGTAATTTGATATCTTCCAGAGAAAGACTGGTTTTTTTGTTGTCTCCCATTCCGAACAGGGCAATTCCAAGTAAGATTGCGCCAATTGTTGTTCCGAAAGAGTTAACACCTCCTGCCAAAGTTAAACGGTGGGCTCCGGTTGTTGGACTTCCCATTTTGATAGCAAGCGGATTAGCAACAATCTGCTGAATAGAAAATCCTAAACCTACAGTAAATAAAGCTGTTAGAAAGAAAGGAAAGCTTTCCATTGTTGCTGCAGGAACGAATAAAAATGAGCCAACTGCAGAAAGAATTAATCCTGCTGATAGTGTTTTTTTATATCCGAATTTTTGTAAAACATCTGATTTTAGTGATACTAAAAAAAAGATAATTGATCCTACAAAGTAAGCTGCATAAAAGGCCCATGCAACTAATTGTGACTGTACCTGAGATAATGTAAATACTTTTTTGAACACCGGAATAAGGATGTCATTGGCTGAGCCAACAAAACCCCAAAAGAAGAAGACTATTATCAAAGAGATAAATTGTCCCCATTTGGTTTGAACATTTTCTGAATTCATAATTAAGGTTAATTTTTTTGTTTATTGTTTTTTTGAAGTGCGTAAATATATTTGTTACATTTTTCAAAAAAAAATAAAAGAACACAAATAATTTTAAAATTAAACAAACAACACAAATTTTTCAACAAAGTGTCGTTTTTTTTTATAATTATGAAGCTTTCAGGGGCAAATAAGCTACTCTAAAATTTTATTTTTTACCTCTTTGCTGTAATTTCTTCCAATAGGAATGATATGATTTAGAATTTGAATTCTGTTTCCTTCAATTGATTTTACTTTGTTAAGAGCGATTACATACGATTTGTGAATGCGTAAAAACTTATCATTAGGCAATTCTTCCGATAATGAGGTAAGCGATTTGTGGGTAATGTATGTTTTGTCCGGGGTAACTACTTTTATATATTCTTTCATTCCTTCGACAAATAAGATTTCTTCAATATTAATCTTCATCATTTTTTTATCTACTTTAATAAAAATATGTGAATCACCCTTGGAAGCTTCTGTTTTAATATTGTTTTTTAAATTGTATTCGGTTGTAATTTTGTTAATGCATTTAATGAATCTTGGTAAGGGAATAGGCTTTACCAAATAATCTAAAACATCAAGATCATAGCTTTCGGCAGCAAATTCCCTAAAGGCGGTTGTTATGATGACTTTAGTTTTGTTTTCGATTAAACTAATTAATTCAAATCCTGTCATCATAGGCATATTGATGTCTAAAAAGACTGCATCAACAGGTGTGCTGTTTATAAAATCAAGCGCCTCTAAAGAATTATTGAATGTGGCAATAACTTCAAAGTCAGTGAAATTGGTGAAATAATTCTGCAAGACTTTGATAGCCAGAGGCTCATCATCAATCAACACGCATTTAATCTTCATTATGAATAGGTATTTGCAAACGGATTATATAGTAATTTAGCTTTGTTTTGTGTTCCAGACTAAAATTATTTCTGTAAATTAATTTTAATCTTTTCTTGGTATTGACCAGGCCAATTCCACTTTTTGGATTAAGGTTTTGTGAAATTACAAAATTATTCAGGATTTCAAAATGCAGGAATTTATTATCAATAACCTTACAATTGATTTTAATTTTTAAATTTTTATTATTTAATCCTCCATGCTTAAAAGTGTTTTCAACTAATGAAATAAATATTAAAGGAGGCACTTTGATATCTTCAATATTTGATTCTAAGTTAATGGTAACTTCCACATTCTCAAAGCGAAGTTTTTCAATTTCAATATAATTCTGAATGTAATCAATTTCTTTTATCAGAGGTACAAATTTGGTTCCTTTTATATCGTATAGTACATATTCCATCAGGTTTGATAACTTAATAATTACATCCGGAACCTTATCGGAAGATTCTAGTGATAATGCGTATAAATTATTTAATGTATTGAAGAAAAAGTGAGGCTGAATTTGATTTTCAAGATATTTTAATTTGATTTTAAATTGATTTTCCCTCAATGATCTGTTTCTTTCGCGCTCACGCAACCATGTTAAAGTAAGATAAACAGACGATGCCATAGCTAAGACATATAATTCACCAATGCAAACTGCTACAATATGATTAATTTCAAACGGATGATATTCCCGATTGGCTTCCGGCCAGATATTCTCGGATATAAGATAATAAGTCAGAGCTGTTTTTAATAAATAGATTCCAAAAAGACTTATAAGCAAAGCAATAGTATACTGAATATATTTTTGTTTCAGGACATAACGAGGTACCAGAATAAAAAGATTAAAATATACTAAAGGGATGTGCAATGAAAATTCAATTAAGTTGGATTTGAATGAATACGGGTAATCATTGAAGTAAGCGCCCCATCTTAAAAAGTTCAATGTAAAATAACCTCCCCAGAACCAAATATGATTTTGAAGTTTAATGTCAAAGTTCAGTTTTTGAATTTCGCTCAATTTAGTTACGTTTTAGACGTATTAATGGAAGGTTTAAATTTATATGCAACTTTAAACAATTAGTTGGTAAAACACAATTTTTTTGAATAAAATTTTAAATAAAAGAACATTTGATATATTTTTTTATTTAAAAAACGTTTTCGTAAAACGTATTATTGATTGTTTTATGTCGTTGGTTTAAAATTTAAAGCAGTTTGTATAAATTATTTTTTTTAACAATACCTTAAGAATAAATTTACACCATAACTAACAAAAATAAATAAACATGAAAAAATTTTTCTTAATCTTTATGATTGTTTTTACGGCGCAGGTTTCGCTTGCCCAGGTAAAAAGTGTCAAGGGAGTGATTACAGATTCTGATGGGATGCCGTTACCAGGGGCATCTGTTGCTGTACAAGGAGGTCAAAGAGGTACGACTACCGATTTTGACGGCTTGTATGCAATTGAAGTGCAAAAAGGACAAACTTTAGTTTTTACTTATGTAGGTCTTGAAACACAATCAATAGTTGTAGGGGATGCTGCTACAATTAATGTTAAAATGATACAGGCAGCATCAAATGCATTGAACGAAGTTGTGGTAACTTCATTAGGTATCAAGAAAACAAGAAAGTCTTTGACTTATGCAGCTCAAGAGCTTAAAGGAGAAGAGTTAACCCGTGTAAAAGATGCTAACGTTATTAATACTATCGCTGGTAAAATTGCAGGTGTTGCTGTAACGAAAAGTGCAGGAGGTACCGGAGGTTCTACAAAAGTGATTATTAGGGGTAATTCATCAGTTTCAAACAGCCAGCCATTATATGTAATTGATGGTATCCCGATGCTGAATTCAGGTTCAGGTCAACCGAATGACTCATTTGGTAGTTTGTCTGGGGGTAATCGTGATGGTGGAGATGTTGTATCTTTAATAAATCCTGACGATTACGAAGGAATGACGGTTCTTAAAGGAGCAGCAGCTTCAGTATTATATGGATCTCAGGGAGCTAATGGTGTAATTTTACTTTCTTCCAAAAAAGCAAAAAGCGGAAAAGCAAATATTTCGGCTTCTTCAGTTACTACTTTCGAGGAAGCGGCTTACATGCCTAAATTTCAAACAGATTACATTGCTGCTCCAGGCGCTGATGAGTCCTGGGGAGCTAAACAAAAATCAACAGATCACGTAAAAGATTTCTTTAATACAGGAACTACTCAGATTACTTCAGTTGGATATTCAATTGGTTCTGAAAATTCTTCTACAGGATTCTCTTATGCCAATACATCTGCTACAGGAATTATTCCAGGGAACAGTTTAAAGAAAAATAACTTTGGGATTAGACAAGCAGCTAAATTCTTTGATGATAAATTGACTTTTGCCGCCAATGCAAATTATACTTCACAAACAATTGCAAATAAACCGGTAAACGGATTTTATTTTAATCCATTAACAGGAGTTTATTTAATGCCAAGAGGAAACGATTTTGATTATTACAAAAATAATTTTGAGGTTTTTGATTCTTCAAGAAATTTAATGGCTCAAAACTGGATGACTAATAGAGATATTATGCAAAATCCATACTGGGCAATCAACAGAAATAAATCAGAAGATAAAAATGATTTTTTCAATGGAGCTTTGTCACTTACTTATAAAGTGAATAATTGGTTAAGTATTGCTTCCAGATATAGTTATAATAGGGTAACAAGTAATTTTGATAAAAAAATATATGCTACAACTCAAGGTACTCTTTCAAATATTAATGGTAGATATATCAATGAGAACTCTCTAAGCACACAACGTTATGGAGATTTAATTGCTACCATAAATACAAAATTTGGTTCTGATTTTAGTTTTAATGCTAACATTGGTACTAGTATTAACAATACACTAATAAATCAAAAAACAATTTTAGATTCAGGTATTGGAGGTGGATTAAAATATGCAAACTGGTTTACATTGCATAATTTTAATAATAACGATGGTAATTATCAAACTATTGATTCTCAAAGAGAAATTCAATCTGTATTTGCTGCTACAACATTTGGTTATAAAGATATGCTATTCTTAGATCTTGCAGGAAGAAATGACTGGTCGTCTACATTAGTAAATACAGGTACGCCAAGTTACTTTTATCCTTCAGTTGGTGTAACAGCACTTATTAGTGAAATGGCAACTTTGCCTGAGTGGATTAATTATGGTAAAGTTCGTGCTACTTACGCACAAGTAGGTAATGATATTTATCCTTATATAAGTATTCCGTCTAATTATTACCTTCCGGGAACCGGAACAAAATATAATCCTGTTGCAGGTCCAAAAGAGGGAACAACTTTGAAACCAGAACTTAAATCAGAATATGAATTCGGTACAGAATGGAGAATGTTTAATAACAGATTAAGTTTTGAGGTATCTTATTATAATTCAGAAACCAAAAATCAATATTTGCAAGTTGTAGCACCGGTTGGAAATAAGGAAGGTGTTGATTTTTATAGTATTAATGCAGGAAGTATTGAAAATAAAGGTTTTGAAGTTGTGTTAAATGCCGGAATTATCAGAGGAGATAAATTTTCATGGGATTCAGCTGTTAACTTTTCACAAAATAAGAATAAAGTAAAAGAAATCCCTACTGAATTAGGAGGAAGAGTTAATTTAACTGAAGCAGGTGTAAATAGTTACAGATATGCTTTGGTTGAAGGCAAGCCATATGGTGTAATTGAAGGGATCAACTTTAAAAAAGATGCACAAGGAAGAATTTTATTAAATGATGACGGTACAATTCAAAGAACAGATTTTGAAGAAGTAGGGAATTCAAATCCGGATTTTATGTTAGGTTTTTCTAACTCTTTCAAATTTGGTTCTTTCTTTGCCAATGTATTAATTGATGGCCGTTTCGGTGGTGATGTAATGAGTTTAACAGAAGCACAGAATGATTCGTTTGGAGTATCTAAAGCAACAGGCGACGCAAGAAATGCAGGAGGAGTTAAAATAAATGCTGTTAAACCGGATGGAACGACAGTTACTACTATGGATGCTCAATCTTATTATTCTCAGGTTGGCGGAAGAGCTGGAATTACTGGAGAATATGTTTATAAAGCGACAAACGTAAGTGTGAGAGAAGTTTCTGTTGGGTATACTTTTAATCCTAAATTATTGCCATTTATTCAAACAGCAAGTGTTTCGTTAATTGCCAGAAACTTATTCTTTATCTACAAAGATGCCCCTTTTGATCCAAATATTGCATTAAGTACCGGGCAAGGTTTACAAGGAGTAGATATTTATGGTTTACCATCTACCAGAAGTATCGGTCTTAATTTAAACGTAACTTTCTAATACTAAAAACATGAAACTATATAAAATAACAAAAGCGGCTATCTGCATGTCATTACTTGCTGCAGTAGGTTGTACAGATAATTTTGAGGAAATTAATACCAATCCAAATGGTATCACACCAGAATTATTTGAACAGGATTTTAATCACATTAAAGGAGGATTTGCTCCAATGTTTAATAATATTCAGGTCTTAACTCCGGAATGGGTTTATCAATTACAACAAGGACTAAATTGTGATATCTGGTCCGGGTATATGGCTACTCCGACAGGTTTTGCCGGAGGTATAAATAATACAACTTATTCATTAGTTGATGGTTGGAATGGATTTATTTGGGATTATGGATATAAAAATGTAATGTTTAATGCATACGATATTGCAAATAAATCTAAAGGTAAATATGATCAATTCTATGCTTTATCATTGATTTTGAAAGTTGAAGGCATGCACAGAATGACTGATACTTTTGGACCAATAATATATTCTCAATTTGGTACATCAGATGCAACTATTGGTTATGATTCTCAGGAAGAAGTGTACAACCTGATGTTTAGTGAATTAGATATTGCTGTAACCGAATTAACAAAAAGAGTAGATGCAGCTGAGCCATCAACTTTTGTTTCAACAGATATGTCCGGATACAAAGGAGATTACAAGGCCTGGGTTAAATTTGCCAATACACTGCGTTTAAGATTAGCTATGCGTATCGTTAAAGTTAATCCGGCACTGGCAAAAACAGAAGCTGAAAAAGCTGTTGCACAAAAGTTTGGTGTCTTTACTACAAATGCCGATTTATTTAAAATTGTATCTCCGGTTTATACAAACCCAATTGCAACAATTAGTGATTCCTGGTTAGATATTCGTATGTCAGCTGATATGGAATCAATTTTGGGTGGATATCAAGATCCAAGATTATCAACTTATTTTGATACTTCTGCTCAATTTCCAGGAGAATACAAAGGTGTTCGTACAGGTATCAATATTGCGGCAAAATCAGATCATCAGGATTTTTCAGGAATTGGGGCTGTTGTCAGATCCAAAGAAATTGTCTTAATGACTACTGCTGAAGCCTACTTTTTAAGAGCTGAAGGAGCATTAAGAGGATGGAATATGAATGGTACAGCTCAGGAATTATATGAAGCTGGTATTAAAGCTTCATTTGATCAGCGTGGTGTTTCAGGGGCATCTGGATATATAGCGGATAATGTAAAAACTCCAAAGAATTATGTAGATCCTGTTTTAATAATAGATGATAAAGGAGATGTGACTTATGATGGAGCACAAAATAATGCAGTTGCCGTTAATAATGTAACAGTTGCCTGGGATGCAGCTGCAACTAATGAAGTTAAATTGCAAAAAATTATTACTCAAAAATGGATTGCCGGTTTCCCGGAAGGCCAGGAAGCATGGTCTGATTACAGAAGAACAGGATACCCTAAATTATTCCCTGTACTTAAAAATTACAGTGGCGGAACAATTACTACTCAATTTGGTGTACGAAGAATAAATTTTGTACAATCAGAAAAAGCTGGAAATTCCGGTGGTGTAGCTACAGGAGTTGCAAAATTAGGTGGCCCGGATAATGGTGGAACCAGAGTTTGGTGGGATACTACCGGAGCTAACTTCTAATAAAATAAGCAAAGATTAAAAACAATATAAGTGTGGTTTGTAAATGGTATAGGCGGTGCAAATTGCCTATGCCATTACTTAAAAAACTTATCTTTATAATACTATAAAAAGAAAAAAATGAAAAGTGCTTTAGAAATAAAACCTGATATCAGCTATAAAAGTGCAGGGAAATTTGAAGAAACCAGGTTCGAAAAAATTCACAATGAAATCTTCAAAAATTCGGCAGAAGCTTCAGTAATTGTAGCTCATGAAATTGCTCAGTTAATTAGATCTAAACAAGAAAAAAATAAATCTTGTGTATTAGGTTTGGCAACAGGTTCTTCTCCTGTAAAAGTATATGAGGAATTGGTTAGAATGCACAGAGAAGAAGGACTGAGTTTTAGTAATGTAATCACTTTTAATCTGGATGAATATTATCCAATGACCAAAGAGAACAATCAGAGCTACCACTATTTCATGCACCAGCATCTTTTTAATCATATTGATATCAACCCTGAAAATATAAATATTCCGGATGGTACAATAGCTATTGATGAATTGAATCAATATTGCATTGATTACGAAATGAATATTAAAAACGCTGGAGGCCTTGATTTTCAATTATTAGGAATTGGTCGTACAGGTCACGTAGGTTTCAACGAACCAGGATCGCATATTAATTCCGGTACACGTATTATTACACTGGATCACATTACAAGAGTAGATGCTTCTTCAGATTTTAATGGTATAGATAACGTTCCCAAAAGAGCAATTACCATGGGAGTTTCGACCATTATGAGATCTAAGAGAATTGTATTAATGGCCTGGGGGCAAAACAAAGCCGATATCATCAAAAGAACCATTCAGGGTGATATCAGTTCTGAAGTTCCTGCTACATTTTTACAAAATCACCCAAATGCAACTTTCGTTTTAGATCAGTCTGCCGCTTCTGAATTAACCCGTTTTAAAACGCCCTGGTTAGTTGGAGAATGTATCTGGACACAGGAATTAAAAAGCAAAGCAATTGTTTGGTTATGCCAAAAGACAAAACAATCAATATTAAAATTAACAGACCGTGATTACAATAATAACGGAATGTCAGATCTATTGGCACTGGAAGGTTCTGCTTATGACTTGAATATCAATATGTTCAATGTATTGCAGCATACGATTACAGGATGGCCAGGCGGAAAACCAAATACTGACGATTCATTCCGTCCGGAAAGAGCCAATCCTGCTAAAAAAAGAGTGATTCTTTTTAGTCCACACCCTGATGATGACGTGATTTCTATGGGAGGAACTTTTTCAAAATTGATAAAACAAGGGCATGATGTACACGTTGTATACCAAACCTCCGGAAATATTGCTGTTACTGATGATGAAGCATTAAAATTTGCCGAAGTAGGTAACGATTTTGTTGGTGATGTAGAGAGCAAAATAAATTTTAAATCTGTAATTAAATTTCTGAATAACAAATCAGAAGATCAGGTAGATTCTTTGGAAGTCCGAAAATTAAAAGGACTTATCAGAAGAAGGGAATCGTATGCCGCTACAAGATATATTGGATTAAAAGATGAAAATACTCATTTTTTAGATCTTCCTTTTTATGAAACAGGACAAGTTAAGAAAAATCCGTTAGGTCCCGAAGATATTGCTATCGTAAAGGATATTATCGCCAAAATAAAACCACATCAGGTATTTGCTGCAGGAGATCTTGCCGATCCGCACGGAACGCATGAAGTTTGTCTCAATGCAATATTTGCTGCAATGAAAGAACTTAAGCCACAGTCTTATATGAATGATTGCTGGTTATGGTTGTACCGAGGAGCGTGGCACGAATGGGACATTCACGAAATTGATATGGCTGTTCCGTTAAGTCCATCAGAAGTATTACTGAAACGCCATGCAATTTTGTACCATCAATCTCAAAAAGACAGGGTTATGTTTCAGGGCAATGATTCAAGGGAATTCTGGGTTAGGGCAGAAGACCGTAATAAAAATACAGCCATTTTATATGATGATTTAGGTTTGGCAGAATACGAAGCGATTGAGGCTTTTAAACGTTTTGATTATTAAGATTATTTATTAAGATTCGGTTTAGAAACCGATCAAATTTCAAAATTCAGATTGATCCATAAC
This sequence comes from Flavobacterium sp. CF136, assembly GCF_000282055.1. Taxonomy (GTDB): domain Bacteria; phylum Bacteroidota; class Bacteroidia; order Flavobacteriales; family Flavobacteriaceae; genus Flavobacterium. The sequence continues at coordinate 21,681 of NZ_AKJZ01000012.1, read as the reverse complement.
GATAGTGGGGAGTCAATAGAGATCTTTCTGGATTTTATTTATATTATTAATGTTATTTCAGGATAACATTTTATCAACCAACATAAAATGAAATATATATTAGTCCTACTATTAGCAGGTTTAACATCTAATGCTCAAATTCAAAAAGAGCAATTAAATCTTATGCCATGGCCTCAGAATATTGTTTTAAACGATGGGAGCTTTGCTTTGACTAAAAATTTTAAAGTAAATATTACAGGAAATCCAAATCCGAGAATTTTTGGAGGTGTCACTCGTTTTTTAAGACGATTAGATGGTAGAACCGGTATTTTTTTCGAACAGGGTTTTATTACAAAACTAAACGAAGTTCCGGATGCTGTACTTCAAATAAACTGTACAAAAAGTGGAAAGATTGGTTTGTATGAAGATGAAAGCTATCATTTAGATATTAAACAAAAGCAAATTACAATAAATGCTACCAGCGATTTAGGCGCTTTGCATGGTCTTGAAACCTTATTGCAAATGCTGCAAAATAATAGTACGTCATTTTATTTTCCGAACTCACAAATTTCAGATTTTCCAAGATTTACCTGGAGAGGATTAATGATAGATGCTTCAAGACATTTTCAGCCTGTAGATGTGATTAAAAGGAATATTGACGGATTGGCTGCTATGAAAATGAATGTTTTTCACTGGCATTTGGTTGATGATCAGGGTTGGAGAATCGAAATGAAAAAACATCCAAAACTAATTGAATTAGCTTCAGATGGACAATATTACACACAAGAGGAAATTAAAAATATCGTAAAATACGCTGATGAGCGCGGAATTTTAATTGTTCCGGAAATAGATGTTCCCGGTCACGGATCTGCTATTTTAACAGCTTATCCTGAAATTGGAAGTAAAGTGATTACACTGACAGGTGGAACTTCTGAAAAAAATATTCAGGGAACGGCAATTGCGACCTATGGAGTTGAAAGAAATGCCGGTATTTTTTCACCAACATTAGATCCTTCAAATCCTAAAACATACCAATTATTGAGTGAGCTTTTTGATGAGGTTTGTCCTTTGTTTCCGGGTGCATATTTTCATATCGGGGGAGATGAAAACGAAGGAAAAGACTGGGATGCCAATCCTAAAATTCAGGAGTTTAAAAAGAAAAATAAGTTAGCTACAAATCATGAACTGCAAACTTATTTTACCATGCAGTTGATTCCAATGCTTAAAAAACATGGTAAGCAATTAATGGGTTGGGAAGAAATTTTGACAAAAAATATGTCAAAAGAAGCTATTATTCATTCCTGGAGAGGACCAAACGAAGGAGTGGCTGCAGGTAAGTCATTATTAGACGCAGTTAAAAAAGGTTATAAAACAGTATTGTCAAACGGATATTATCTTGATTTGATGTATCCGGTTGAAAGCCATTATCTGAATGATCCAATGCCAAAAGGCGCTAATTTAACAACGGAAGAAAAGGCAAGAATCCTGGGTGGAGAAGCAACAATGTGGACAGAACTTGTATCATCAACGACAATAGATTCAAGACTTTGGCCAAGAACAGCTGCAATTGCTGAAAGGCTTTGGTCTGCAGAAAATATTACAGATGTGGCTAATATGCGTAAACGTCTTGAAACCGTTTCTTTTAGATTAGAAGAATTAGGTTTGACACATATTAGTAACAAAGCGGTAATCCTTAGAAATATTGTAAATAATCAAAATATTGAGGACATTAATGATTTCTCTAATATTTGCGAACCCTTAAAAGGATATTCACGAAATAAGGACGGAACCGAATATCAGATGTATTCTCCGCTCACACTTTTTGCAGATGCCTGTACTCCGGACGCCAAAGATGCATTGGCTTTTGATGACGCCGTAAATCAATATTTAGCGAATAAAACTCTTGAAAATAAGGAAAAAGTTGCCGCATTTTTCAACAAATGGATTGTCATAAATAAAGGTTTGATTGCGCTAAGTGCCAATGCGCCTTTAGTACAGCCCATTTTGCCTTTGGCTAAAAAATTAAGCAATGTATCGCAAGAGTTATTGCTTGTTTTAGATAATAAATCAACTTTAAAAACAACCGATTTAAAAAGTCTGATTGAACAATGCAATACAAAAGACCATGCCGATGTTGAGCTGGCGGTTTATGCAAGCTTAAAGAAATTAATATAGTTGAGTAAGTGTAGTTTAAGTTAAATTGTGATTATTAGAAGTGGTTTTATCTCTGCCGGAGAATTAATCTGGCAGGGATAATTAAGACCAAATTAAGTCCGTTAAAAATGTTTTAAAAATAAGGAAATAAAAAATTGGGACGGTTAAAATTGAGTTTGGTTATTTATGTTTTAATCTGATTTATATTTCCTAAATGTATCGATTTTAGGTAATTTGTTATTTGGTTTTTGCTTAAAGGAGAGCATTATGAACCTGGCAAGAAATTGTCAGGTTTTTTTAATTAATGCATGCCGCCCAATGAAAAATTTGCAGCACAAGTTCCAAAACCAATTACAAAGGCAATCACAGCATATAAAATAATTTTCAAGGATAATTTTTTATCATCGGATATAAATATTAAACGCACAATACCAAATAAAAAAGCGATTACGCTCATAAAAGCAATTATTGCCCCCGCAAAAACTAAAAACTCTCCCATTATTTTGAATTTAATATATTGATTTATAATGTTTTTTAAGAATGATTTTAATTATGTTTTTGAATTACAGATTATTTAAAATCACTACACATGTTCCAAATCCTATTACAGCAATGACTATTGGAACCAATAGAAGTGTTAAAAAAACTTTTTTATTTCCTTTACCCGAAATTAAGCCAATCAGACCAATAAAAAACATTACCGCAAGAATGAATCCAAGAAATATTAAAAAGCCCATGATTTAATCGTTTTAAAAATTAAACATTCAATTCTTCTCGTATTTGATCAATTTTATGATCTCTGTAAAATAGGTTCATTGTTTCAAAAGGAATGATTTTCATTTTATCACTTACAATATGAACACATGATTTTTTTACCGCCCTGACATCAAAATCATGAGCATCCATAAAATTCATAATCAAAATTCGAAACAAGTTGTTATAATTTAATGTATCTGATTGAACCCTTGGCAAACAGCACATTAATTCATTAAATTCACCTTCTGCACAATCAACAGAAATGCCGGTACTGAATAAATTCAGCATATGGGTTTTTAGTTTTTCATCATGCTCAAAAACAATGGTGTTTTTAGAGTTATTCAATAAATCTTCAGGGTTTATCAAATGCGTCATCGGGAAAACTTCCCCATCAATTTTCAATGCATAAGCCATACACAAAGCATCCGGATTACAAGGAACCGGAATTAAATCCTGTGGTGTAAAAAGAGGATATTGCTCATAAATTTTTCTGCGTACTTCAGTCAGGGTTATTCTTCCTGAAAAATCATCGTAATTGTCATTTCTTCCGGCAACTTGTGTAGGCTGAAACGTAACACCGCGAACACATTTTTGCTGTAAGGCATATTCAATTATTTTTCCAATTTCATCATCATTTTCTCCTTTCTGGAGCGTAATCACTAATGTAGTCGAAATATTAAACTGATTAAGATGTTCGATTGCTTTTTTGCGAACTTCCGTTAAATCCTCACCGCGGAGTTTTTGTAACACTTCGGGTTTAAAACTGTCAAATTGCAGATAAATTTCAAAGTCAGGCATGTATGTGGCCAGTGTTTCTACAAATTTGATGTCTTTTGCAATTCGGATACCGTTTGTATTTAACATTAAATGCTTGATAGGCTTACTTTTGGCAATATCCAGAATTTTAAAAAACTCAGGATGTACTGTTGGTTCGCCTCCCGAAATCTGAACCACATCCGGCTCGCCTTCATTCGCCACAACTGTGTCAAACATTTTTTCAATTTCTTCAAGAGTACGATGTCTTCCGTAGTTGGGAGCTGAATTGGCATAACAGGTTGGACAGGCTAAATTGCAGCGATCCGTAACTTCTACAATGGTTAAACACGAATGCTGTTCGTGATCTGTACACAATCCACAGTCATAAGGACAGCCGTAATGCACTTTTGTATTGAATTTTAAAGGCATTTCAGATTGTTTATTGTAATTACGCAATTGCTTATAATAATTGACGTCATCAGCAATCATAGACTTTGTTTCGCCATGTGTTTTACAATGTTTCAGCATCCAGACCTTGTCATCCTGAAATACAATTTTAGTATCTACAAGTGCCAGACAGTGATGGCATAAACTTTTAGTGTAATCGTAAAATATATAATCGCGGGTTTTCATTAGAATTAATTTATGGTGTAAATTAAGAATTTATTTATTTTTAAAGGCAAACATTCTGAAAAGAAATTTCCAGTAATAACCAAAAATAAAAATCGAACTCCATTGTATACTGCTTAAATTAAGAAATAAAGGTTCGTAAGGTTTTATAAATTCGACTAAAAAGCGAAATAAAAAATATAAAACCATAAAGAGTTTAAATCGATCGCCATTAATCAGCGTTTTATTTTTTATGCTTTGAAAAAAGATAAAAAGTAAGATCATAAATAGCATTTCATACAGCGCAATAGGATGTCTTAGCAGTCCATCACCTAAATTCATTCCGGTAAAAAAGGTAGTTTCGTTACCATAAGTTGGTTCAGCAATTCCCATGGAAAAACACCCAATTCGACCAATAAATAAAGCTGCAATAATTGGAATCACATATAAATCCCCGGAGGCTATTTTTACGCCAATGATTTTTTTAATGATTTCAACACCAAATAATCCTCCCAGAAATCCTCCTGCTACGGTTTTATTTTGATAGAAAGTTAGAAAAGTCTGATTGGCAATTTGTGAAGGGTTTTCTAATAAAGCAATTACTCTCGATCCAATCAAAGCACCAATCATGGCGCCAATCATAATAATTAAACGATTAGTGTCCGATATAGGATCGTCTGTTCTTTTTTTTAGAAAATAATAGATTCTTATGCCAACAAAAAAAGCTAAAGTTTCAAATATAAAATGCCAGTAAAAGGTTTTTTCAAAGATTTCAAATTGAAAAGGAAATGTCATTTAATTAGGATTTTTAACGAATATAGGTAAATCTATTTAAAGATTTCTAAACTAATTTTTAAGTACTTTTGAATTCTAAATTATTCTATTAAATTTCATGAAAAAACTAATCAGTCTTATAGTTTTAGTCTTAATTTTTACTTCTTGCTCAGGTCAAACAAAATTTGGAAATCCGGAAGTTGACCCGATTCAGATTCAAAATAAATTTATGGACTGGTGGACGTATCAAAGCAAAAATATTATGCTTTCAAGAGATTTTACAGCGCTTGATCTTCTTTCAAAAGAAATTTCAAAAGAATCATTTTTGGATCAATTGGTTAACGGAAATTTTATTCCAATCCGATTAAAATCAGCTGATTCAATTTACTGTTACAAGCTGTTTAAAATCCAGCCCAAATCAGATACCAGTATAAAAGCCACAATCAATCAAATTGCTTTTGACGCCCTTAAAAACTATAAAATGGAAGGCACGGTTTTTCCTAAATTTTCCTTTAAAGATTTGAATGGAAATGTAGTTTCAAACGAAACAATGAAAGGCAAAATCATTGTTGTAAAATGCTGGTATATTCACTGTGCCGCTTGTATCAAAGAATTTCCGCAGGTAAATCATTTAGTGGAAGAATATAAAGATCGAAAAGATATTCTTTTCATAAGTCTCGCCGAAGATACTCCCGAACAATTAAAAGCATTTTTAATTAGAAAACCATTGTCATATTCAGTGATTCCAAACCTGAAAGTGTATATGAACGAGACTTTAGATTTGAATGCTTTTCCAACGCATTTTATCCTGAATAAAGAAGGCATAATAACCAAAGTAGTCAATGATTTTGAAAGTTTAGACGTTGCTTTGGAGAAAGAAAGTAAATTGTGATTTTTTATTTTTTATTTAGCTTTAATATTTCTTTATCAAAGTCAGAAAGATATTCTCTGTCCTGGATAATTCGAAATTTATCAAATTCCATTTCTGCTTTAATTTTAGCTTCTAAATGCGTTATCTTTCCTTTGTCATTTAATATCGGATAACTTGAAAGTTGAAGAAAATTGTTCAGAAAAACAGTCCAGTCGTCCATTTTCATCACAATTTGTCTTTTAGCATAATTTTCGGCTAAATCTAAATAGGCAGAAACAATTCTGTTCAATTCTTGCAGGTGTGCATCATTCAAATAATTTTTAGCAATACTTACATCTGATTTTTGAATTTTTCCATCCGGTGCATCTTTCCATGTCGAAAGTCCCATATGAATTTTGGCAGCATCGGCTTCTGAATAAATAATCTCAGCTGCGGTTTTTCCACTTATCGCCCAATGCAGTTTGTTTTGAACTGTTGCAAAAAATGTTTTTGTTTCTATACTGTCTTTTTCATAATCTGCAGAAAGAGAATAGATATCGGTTATTTTTTGATAAAATCTTCTTTCAGAAGAGCGGATTTCCCGAATACGTTCCAGTAATTCTTCAAAATAATCTTTGCTAAAAGCTTTGCCGTTTTTTAGCATGTCATCATTCAGGACAAATCCTTTAATAATGAATTCTTTAAGTGTTTTTGTTGCCCAGATTCTAAATTGCGAAGCTTGTTTTGAGTTTACCCTGTAACCAACAGCGATAATTGCATCCAGATTATAAAAATCAATTTCTCGGTTAACTTCTCTTTTTCCTTCTGTTTGAACTATCCGGATTTTCCGGTTAGTTGAATTTTTATCTAATTCTAATGAATTAAATATATTCTGAAGATGTTCATTTATAGTTCTTGTATCGACAGCAAACAATTGAGCCATTGCTTTTTGAGATAGCCAGAAATTTTCATCCAAAAAAGTAACTTCAACATTAACGTTAGTTTCAGATGTTTGATATAATAAAATGGGTGCCTGCATATTTTTGAATAAAAAGTGAAGGTAAGCAAATTGTAGTTTTAAACCATATAAGTTATATAAGTGAATGTAAGTTTTAGTTTCAAAAGTTCAAAGCATTTTTTTCACAATTTAAACCATAACAGTAGAGTATGAGTTTAGTTTAAATGAACTTATATCACTTATATGACGGGAAAACATACACTTACAACATAAAAACTTAGCATCTTAGTACCTTTGCATCTTAGAACCTTTTTTCATACTTTTGCACCAAATTAATTAAAAAGACATTCATGTTAACAGTCAATAATTTATCAGTTCAATTTGGCAAACGAATTTTGTTTGACGAAGTAAATACTACATTCACACACGGAAATATTTACGGCGTTATTGGAGCCAATGGTGCTGGAAAATCTACTTTTCTAAAAATCATTTCGGGCGATATCGACCCAACTTCCGGACATATTCATTTAGAGCCGGGAAAACGTATGTCGGTTTTAAACCAAAATCACAACATGTTTGATGAGCATACTGTTTTGGAAACCGTTTTGATGGGAAATAAAGTTTTGTACGCTGTTAAAAAAGAAATGGATGAACTTTATTTAGACTACAACGACAAAAACGCTGACCGAATAGGGGAACTTCAGGTTCAGTTTGAAGAAATGAACGGATGGAATGCCGATTCTGATGCCGCTGCGATGTTGTCTAACTTAGGAATCAACGAAGAACATCATTATACTTTAATGGGCGATTTGGAAGGAAAAATTAAAGTTCGTGTGCTTTTGGCGCAGGCACTTTTCGGAAACCCTGATTTGCTTATTATGGATGAGCCTACCAACGATTTGGATTTCGAGACAATCGCCTGGTTAGAAAACTTTTTGGCAAACTATGAAAATACCGTAATTGTAGTATCTCACGACCGTCACTTTTTAGATGCGGTTTGTACACATATTTCTGATATCGATTTTGGAAAAATTAATCACTATTCAGGAAACTATACTTTCTGGTACGAGTCCAGCCAATTAGCGGCGAAACAGCGTGCACAGCAAAACAAAAAAGCAGAAGAGAAGAAACAAGAACTTGAAGAATTTATTCGTCGTTTTAGTGCGAACGTTGCAAAGTCTAAACAAGCTACTTCTCGTAAAAAAATGATTTCTAAACTGAATATTTCTGAAATCAAACCTTCAAGCCGTCGTTATCCTGCGATTATTTTTGATCAGGATCGCGAAGCAGGAGACCAGATTTTGAATGTAGAAGGTTTGGCAGCTTCTGTAGAGGGAGATCTTTTGTTTAAAGATGTTGATTTGAATATGGCAAAAGGCGATAAAATTGTTCTTTTCTCTAAAGATTCACGTGCTACAACCGCTTTCTACGAAATTTTGAACAACAGCCAAAAAGCAGATGCCGGAACTTTTGATTGGGGAATTACAACCAACCAGGCATATTTGCCGGCAGAAAATCATTCTTTCTTTGAAAATGATTTGACTTTGGTAGATTGGTTACGCCAATACGCAAAAACAGAAGAAGAGCGTGATGAGGTTTTCATTAGAGGATTCTTAGGAAAAATGATTTTCTCCGGAGAAGAAGCTTTAAAAACAAGTCGTGTATTATCAGGAGGAGAAAAAGTACGTTGTATGTTGTCCAGAATGATGATGGAGCGTGCTAATATTTTGATGCTTGACGAACCAACAAATCACTTGGATTTGGAGTCGATTACCGCTTTCAACAACTCATTGAAGAATTTTAAAGGTTCTGTGATTTTTACTACACATGACCATGAGTTTGCACAAACTGTAGGTAATAGAGTAGTGGAGCTTACACCAAACGGAGCAATCGATCGTTACATGACATTTGATGAATATCTTGATGATGAAAAGATTCAGGAATTAAGAAAGAAAATGTATAATTTGTAATATTGTAATTTTTAACTTAAATGATTAGCTCTGTGTGTTTTAAATTAGTGAAACGCCTTTTTTAAGTACAGCAAATCTATATTTTCTATGTGTTTAAATTAATTACAGCCAACATATAAAAAGAAATTCCGTTACTTTAAAAATAACGGGATTTTTATGTTTTTTATTTCCTGCCGAAGAGCTTAGCGAAAGCAAAAATAATTACCGCAACCACAACAATTACAATAAATATTCCGAATCCCATTCCGGCTTTAAAAATATCTCCAATAAGTTCGCAGCTTGTAAATGAAAATAGTATTACGAATACCATTAACAAACGTGTAATGTTTTTTTGCATGATTTTGCTGTTTTAAATGTTTTAAAAAGAATTTGTATTCTAATTCTCGTGGAATAAAATTACTTTAAACAACAAAAAAATGTTTTATATAATTTTAGTGAAAAGTTCTATGATTTGTAGTGTTATAAATTACAATTTAAGACTGTATTTAGATGCATTGCATAAAAAAAGTCGATTTAGAATGAACCAAATCGACTTTTTTATATTTTATATTATGAATTAAATAGGTAATGATTTTAAATCACTTAAACTCTTTTTTGCTAATTCTATCTTGTCAGTAAACAATTCTTTCCCTTTAAGGTTATTAGCAACAGTAGTCATTTTTTCTTTGGCTACAGCTGATGTAGCAATTACCTTAGCTTTTAAAGTTGGTTTAATTGTTTTCATAATTATGACTATTATTTAGTATTCGATTGATAATAAACACTTAATTATCAACAAAGTTAGTTATTTTTTCTTGTAAACCAAAATATCATCATAATCTTGGTTTGGAATATATTGTACGAAGGAGCTTTGTTTGTTTTTATTACGTCCAAAAAAAATGAAATCTTTACACAGTTCATCAAAGTTTTTATCTACATAATATCGATACGTTTTTATTCTTCTTTGGTGATTTTTGCATTTTTCGATACATTTCTTTCTACAATTTGGAAGACAATTATTTATAAAATCATCATGACTATCACTTCCGCTTACAATAATTACAGCATCAGGATTAGTTTCAAAAAATATGGGTACTGTGCTTAATACCGTATTAAAAACAATATAAATGTCTCCATTATTACTGTTACTATCATCAATAATAGCACTATTTGTTTCATCATAATCTCCAAATCCAAGATTATAAACAGTTCTGGTGCCAATAGTTGTTACAGGTGAATATTCAATAACTTTAATTATTGTTTTTTGACCGACACTGGCAAACAAATACTGAATTTTGATTTCATCCTGAGTTTGTTCAGTATCATAAATTGGAAGAGTTTTCAAATACCTGAATTTTAAAATAAGTCAGCTAAAATAGTTTAAAAATGAATTTAAGTACTTATTTGTTTTCAAAGTTATTAACAATTTAAGTGTTATTTTCTTACAATTTGATAATACTGTTTTGTAGCAGAATATTTCAAAAACCTTACTCTCCAATAGTACCAGTCTTCACTTCTCCGGCTCGTTTATAACTGACTGCAATTACACCACTTGAGGTAACCGTACTTTCAATTAACGTAAACCCTGCCGGAGTAGCACTATCATCAAATAATTTTTTCCCTTTACCCAGAATTATAGGATAAATTAAGAGCCCAAGTTCATCAACTAAATCATGTTGAAGCAAAAGCTGAACAAGTGTTGCACTTCCCCAAACTTTAATGTCTCCGCCTTCTGAATTTTTGAGTTTTTTGATGTCTTCTACAGCTGAGAGAAATTCTGTGTTTTCCCAATAAGAGTTTTTTCTGGTAGAGGACAAAACATATTTGGTAACTTCATTAATTCCCGGCCACCCCTCTGCATGTTTTGGCCAGTATTCTTCAAAAATGTCAAATGTCTTTCTGCCCAAAAGAATATCTGCAGGTTTCATTTGTTCCTGCATGACATTGCCATATTCTTCATCTCCAAAAGGCGCCACCCAACCTCCATATTCAAATCCGCCCGAAGTATCTTCTTCAGGGCCACCAGGTGCCTGCATTACGCCATCGATTGTAATCATGGTTACGACGATTATTTTTCTCATGATGTTTGGTGTTTTTTGTTTTTTCTCAAATTTAAGAAAATATAAAAAAATATTGATACAATTCGTTGATATTGTATGTTTTGGGTAAAGAAAACATTTCTAATATCGATCGAAAATATTAATTTTAATTTAAAAGAGCAGAAAAAAGAGCCATCAGCTCGACCAATATTGTAGGGCTGGATTTTAATCCAGTTTATTATATAGATATGCAAGATGAAAAGAGCCGTAGGTTCGGTACATATTGATACGGTATTTAATATGAATCGTTCCGATGGAACTCTGTTGGTCATCTTTAATTTTACAACGGATTAAAATCCGTTGCTACAATATTGTTCATTCCTCCGGAATTTAAAGTCCAAGGTCCTTGTTTTTTAATATCGGGGAGAATATTTTAATAATTGATATACTTTGCGGGCACGGAAAGGATTTCCGCGCTATCGTTGAGCATATCTGAGCGGTCGGATTTAGAATAATAAAAACATTATAATTCCTATCATAATTATCAAGGCAGTAAAACATCCAGATGAACTACTGGTGTTATAATCTTGCTTATTTTGTAATTTATTGATTTCTTTATTAAATTCTTTTTGCCAAGAATCAGGTATCTCAATTATAAATTCTTTTCTAATTTCTTTAGGATTTTCATTTCCTTTTTGTTGATTCTCTGCAAATAAAAGAATTTCATCAAGATCGGCAGGAATAGAAGATAATTTTGCAATTTGCGAACCAATTAAATTTTTAAGTAGATGAACTGCTTTTTGATATTCTGGAGGAACATTTACAAATTGAATTCTCTCTTCAAATTCTATAATATGTTCAAGATATTCTTTAATCAATTTAGTGACATGATGAATTTCTTTTATATCTCCCGGTTCCCCTGGTTTTCCCCAACTCTTTGTTAGCCGGTCTAGTAAGCCGACAGCAGGAGGTACAATTCTTGACAATTCATTCAGCCTATCCTGAATCCAATTGAAAGCCTTTCCGGAATCGATATTTTCTGGTGGTTTTAAATATAATCCATCTTTTAAATCATTAAGTTTTCTAAAAAGAGGGTCATTTAGAAATCTCATTAATTCAGCTGTTAAACGATATTCCCATCCGTCAGGTTTGTCAATGATAATTCGTTTTATAATAGGTGAATAATTATTAAAGTCTTTAAGAATAGAAATTTGTTCGTTATAAATAATATGGTCTGTATTATTTCCTAAAGAAGTAGAAATGAATTCTTCATGCTTTTCTCTCCAAGCAAATAAAATATTAGCAGAATATTTTTGTTCATCGGTGTCAATAAGTTTGTGACAATTTCGACATAACCAAATTGAATTGGTAATCTCTGCTCTCGCTGGATCTGTCATTGTATGGATATATCTTTTAGAACCAATCCTTGCTCCATAAATGTGGGCTGCTTCTCCTATTTTCGTAGATTTCTCTGGATCAGAATTTGGACCAACAGTAAGTACTCTGCAATCAGGATTGGAGCACATAAAAGCAGCTCTTTTTGCTAAAGTGTCAATTGTGTTTTTGTTAAAATCAGGATTCACAGAATATTTTTATTATGTTGATTTATTTGATAAGAAATGTGAATTTATAGTTAATTAGCTAAACTATAATTTTAATCTAAAACTATCATTATAAATAAGATTTTATTTTCCAAGACTATAATTTAAGAATTAAAAAAGTCAAATTTCCATTCTCAAAATCCCTACCAATTTCAAAAAAAATATTTCCATGCTTAACACCCCAACAAATAAATTCTGATTTCGTATATTTGCCCAACCAAACATCACACTTAATTATGAGCCAAAAAGTATTACTTAATTCAAAAGAAGTTACTATCATACTCCATCGTTTGGCTTGTCAGTTAATCGAAAAACATCTTGATTTCTCTGATACTATTTTAGTCGGAATCCAGCCAAGAGGCGTTTTTTTAGCGGAACGTTTAAAACAAATACTAGAAAACGAATACCAGACTCCGGAAATTTCTTTGGGATATTTAGACATCACTTTCTTTAGGGATGATTTCCGTAGAACGGACAAACCGCTGGAAGCCAATAAAACTCAGATAAACTTTATAGTCGAAAACAAAAAAGTCATTTTTATCGATGACGTTTTGTTTACCGGACGAAGCATTCGTTCTGCATTGACTGCAATTCAGTCTTTCGGGAGACCTTCAGAAATTGAATTGTTAGTGTTAATCGACAGACGTTTTAGTAGAAATCTGCCAATTCAGCCCGATTATCGCGGCCGTCAGGTAGATGCCATAAATAATGAAAAAGTAAAGGTAAGCTGGAAGGAAAATGAAGGCGAAGATGTCGTTTACCTCGTTACAAATTAAGTTGAACAGTTAATAAATTCAAAATCAGTTAAACAGTTCAGCGATTAAACAATTAAACAAACAAAAATGAAAGAATTAAGCGTAAATCATTTATTAGGAATTAAATACATCAACGAGAATGATATTAACCTAATTTTTGAAACGGCAGATCATTTTAAAGAAGTCATTAACAGACCCATTAAAAAAGTTCCTTCATTACGAGATATTACCATTGCCAATATTTTCTTCGAAAACAGTACCAGAACGAAACTTTCTTTCGAATTAGCCCAAAAACGATTATCGGCAGATGTTATTAGTTTTTCGGCAGCCCAGTCATCGGTTAAAAAAGGAGAAACCCTGATTGATACTGTAAATAATATCCTTTCCATGAAAGTTGACATGGTCGTAATGCGCCACTCCAATCCCGGAGCGGCTTATTTTTTATCCAAAAATGTCAAAGCAAGTATTGTAAATGCAGGCGACGGTGCACACGAACACCCGACTCAGGCTTTACTGGACAGTTATTCGATCAGAGAAAAACTGGGAGATGTTGCCGGAAAAAAAGTAGTTATTGTAGGCGATATTCTGCACTCAAGAGTTGCCTTGTCCAATATTTATGCTTTGAAGATGCAAGGAGCCGAAGTAAAAGTCTGCGGACCAAAAACCTTGATTCCGAGATATATTGAATCACTTGGTGTTACGGTTGAACCAAATTTACGCAAAGCCCTGGAATGGTGTGACGTAGCCAATATGCTTCGTGTTCAGAACGAACGTATGGATGTGAACTTTTTCCCTTCAACACGTGAATATGCGCAGCAATACGGAGTCGATAAACCATTATTAGATTCTCTTGGAAAAGAAATCGTAATTATGCACCCGGGACCGATCAACAGAGGAGTAGAAATTACTTCGGAAGTAGCTGACTCAGATCATTCCGTGATTTTAAATCAGGTAGAAAATGGTGTAGCGATTAGAATGGCTGTAATTTATCTTTTGGCTTCTAAAATTCAATAGTTCTGGTTTCCAGTCGCAGTCACAGTTTCCAGGTCTAACTTTGTCTCTAACGAGGTGTTACCCTGAGCGAAGTCAAAGGCTAGTTAGTTAAAAGGGGCTTCAACTACGCTCAGCCAGACAACAGAGCTTTTAAGAGGTGTCACCCTGAGCGAAGTCGAAGGTTTGTTAGTTTAAAAGGGCTTTGACTCCACCTCAGTCTGACAAAAGTGAACACTGAGACTGAAAACGGGTACTGAAAACTAGAAAAAAACTTTGTACCTTAGCTCTCGAATTATTAATTTTATGTAAGCCCCAATAAATTATAAGATGAAAGTAGATCAAAAAGGACATACCGTTACTATTAAAGATACTCAGGGAGATTTTAATGCTTTCCTGGAAAAAGTAACGCAGCAGTTTAAAACCTTTGAAAAACAAAATATTATAATTGATTTATCATTAGATTCCAGATTGTCTGAAAAAGATTTAAAGCTGTTTTTACCGCTTTCCAAGCAACAAAAAAAAGCTAAAAAATCATTTGTAATTGTAGTTTCCGAACTTGATTTTAATGCAGTCTCTGATAAATTAACGGTAGTGCCTTCACTTTTGGAAGCTCATGATATTATCGAAATGGAAGAAATTGAAAGAGACCTTGGATTTTAGATTTTAGAGTTCTGATTTTAGATATTAGATTTTTTAATACTAAATCTGAAAATTTTAAGTTCCTCAATCTAAAATCAACAATCTAATATCTAAAATGAAATTAACTATACTCGGCTGTTATGCCGCAACACCAAGAACGATCACCAATCCGACTTCGCAGGTTTTAGAAATAAAAAACAGAATGTTTTTAATAGATTGTGGAGAGGGAACCCAGGTACAATTGCGTAAAAACAAGATCAAATTTTCAAAAATCAATCACATTTTTATTTCGCATTTGCATGGCGATCATTTTTTTGGGTTAATTGGTACTATTTCGACTTTTGCACTTTTAGGGCGTACAACCGATTTGCATATTTATGGTCCAAAAGGCGTTAAGGAAATCATTACTTTACAATTGAAATTATCGAATTCATGGACAACTTATGATTTGTTTTTTCATGAATTGGAATCAAAAGAAAGTGAAGTTATATTTGAGGACCAAAAAGTAATCGTAAAAACGATTCCGCTAAAACATCGTGTATATACTAATGGATTTTTATTTCAGGAAAAACCAGGAGACAGAAAATTAAATGTCGATGCTGTTCAGAACTACAATATTGATAAATGCTATTACCAAAAAATAAAAGGAGGCGGAAATGTTACGCTTGATGATGGAACTGTTATTGAGAACGACAAATTGTCGTTTGATCCTATTCCCGCAATGAGTTATGCTTTTTGTTCAGATACGGTTTATAATGAAGCAATAATTCCGATCATAGAGAATGTAGATGTTTTGTATCATGAATCTACTTTTTTAGATTCTGAAGAGGCTTTGGCCCAAAAAACATTGCATTCAACAGCAAAAGAAGCTGCAACTATTGCTCTTAAAGCCAATGCGAAAAATCTTGTTTTAGGACATTATTCTACACGTTACGGCGATATCAATATTTTTAAAGAAGAAGCACAAACAGTTTTTCCACATATATTATTAGCAGATGACGGTAGAAGTTTTGAGTGGTAAATTTAAGGTACTAAGATTCTAAGTTGCTAAGTTTTTTGAAATCTAAAATCAATAATCTAAAATAATAAATCATGAGTGATTTAAGTAATTATAGGAAGTCATACGAAAAAAGCGAATTGCTGGAAACTACAATTCCTGAAGATCCGATTAATCTTTTTAACAGATGGTTTCATGAAGTGGAAGATTTTGGAGGGACCGGAGAAGTAAATGCTATGACAGTTTCGACTATTGGTTTGGATGGTTTCCCTAAGTCAAGAGTTGTTTTATTAAAGAAATATTCTGAAGAAGGATTCATTTTTTATACGAATTATAATTCCGAAAAGGGTAGGGCAATTGCTCAAAATCCACATGTTTGTTTGTCTTTTTTCTGGCCAAATATGGAGCGTCAGGTAATTATAAAAGGAATAGCCCAAAAAACATCAGGAAATATATCTGATAATTATTTTGATTCCCGTCCGGACGGCAGCAAATTAGGAGCTGTTGTTTCGAACCAAAGCGAAATAATTCCGTCAAGAACTTTTTTAGAAGAGAATTTAAAACAGCTGGAAAATGATTTTGAAGGAAAACCAATTCCGAGACCGGAACATTGGGGAGGATTTTTAGTAGTTCCTTCAGAAGTAGAATTTTGGCAGGGAAGAGCTAACAGACTTCATGACAGAATTCGTTATACAAATCAGTCTGATTACAGTTGGTTAATTCAAAGATTAGCCCCTTAGTCGTAAGAATTTTATTTTGTAAAACACTTAAAACGTGCAGTTTATCGATTAATTTTGGTAGTTCGATTGTAAATTGATTATTTTTAAACCCTATAATAATCATTTATCTAAAATAGTTTGGCCCCCCATCTACTTTATATATAAATCTATTTAATTTTATGAGGAAATTGCTTTGTACAATTGTACTTTTTTTTGTTGTTGTTATTTTTAATTCCTGTTCATCGGATTCTGCTGAGGCGAATACTAATGAAACTACATCTGCGAAACTTGTAACAGATTATACCTATAATGATACAGAATTAGAGGTATTGCAGTTAATTAATAAATATCGTGTAAGTATTGGTCTCAATACTTTACAAAGAGTGAATCATATTTCTTTTAAATCAGAAGAACATGATGTCTACATGATTGAAAATAATGTTGTTAACCATAATGATTTTGTAGCCCGCTCAGAGAATATTATTGCTGTTCTGGGAGCAACAAAAGTAGGTGAAAATATAGCATATAATTATCAAACAGCTGATGCTGTTCTGAAGGCCTGGTTAGAAAGTCCGTCACATAAACAAAACATAGAAGGTGATTATACTCATTTTGGTATTGCTGTAAAAATTGATGCAGAAACAGGTAAAAAATACTATACCAATATATTTGCAAAAATTTAAAAGATAGTTAGTATTCATTGTTTAGTTAATAAGCCGTTGTAGATTATTATGAATTTACAACGGCTTATTTTTTATAAAAAAGCGAATGTGTGTGTCGATAACTAAATTATTCTTTACAAAGCCGTAATAATAAATTCGCTTCGTCTGTTGGCCTGATGTTGTTCTTCGGTGCATTTTACATCATCTGAACATTCATTTACAAGCTGGGTTTCTCCGTAGCCCCTGCCAGTTAAGCGATTTTTTGCCACTCCGTTTTTGATGAGCCAGCCTATGGTCGATTTTGCTCTTCTGTCAGATAAAGCTTCGTTATATTTATGTGTTGCCCTGCTATCGGTATGAGAACGAATATCAAGTTTCATAGTCGGATTTTCATTTAATACATCTAATATTTTTTCTAAATCAAGAGCTGCTTCTTCTCTGATATTAGATTTGTCAAGATCGAAATAAATCATTTTGATACCGAAACATTTTCCTAAATCATCACCAATTGCTACTTTGCATTTTGAATTATCTAAAGCAATTGGAAGATTAGTCCGGCCATTTTTACGAGGAATTTCAATATTTACTTCTTTAGTAGTGTAATCAGTCTTTTCGGCTCTTACATTATATACTTCTGAACATTCAACCGGAAAAGTATAATTTCCTGTTGCATCGGCAATGGTTGAGGTTTTCAGATTTAAATTTCTATCGTATAAACTTACTTTTGCTCCGGGTAAGATTGCACCAGTTTCAGCATCAGTAATAAGTCCGTAAAGTTCCTGTGCGCATTTTAATCTTCTGGTTTCTAAAAACTTATAGATATCATCAGAACCTTTTCCGCCATCTTTGTTAGAACTGAAATACCCCTTTCTTGAAACCGGATCAATTGTATAAGCAAAATCATCTTTTGGTGAATTGATATCAGCACCAACATTTTGGATATCACTTATGCCTCCGTCAGGATCGATCTGGCCTGCAAAAACATCTAAACCTCCAAGTCCCGGATGACCATCAGAAGCAAAATAAATTTCATTTTCGCTGGTTACAAAAGGAAATGTTTCTTTGCCTTCCGTGTTAATAGTTTTTCCTAAATTCACAGGAGTACCGTAACTTCCATCTTCATTGATACTGACTTTATACAAATCAGATTGGCCGAAACTTCCTGGCATATCTGACGCAAAATATAAAGTTTTTTCATCCGGACTAAGTGCAGGATGGGCAACGCTGTAATTATTGCTATTAAATGGAAGTTCTTTTATTTTGGTCCAATTGTTATTTTCAAGAGTTGCTTTGTATATTTTAACTAAAGTAATTTTCTCTTCATTTTTTCCTTTTTTTCCATCAATATAATTGTTTCTTGTAAAATAGATTGTTTTGCCATCTTTCGAAAGAACAGGAGAAGATTCATGAAATTTGGTATTTAAAGCGGTTCTGAATCTTTTTACTTTTACTGAATCTATATCAACAACATACAGATTTGTAAAATATTCTCCTGTCCATTTATGTTTACGCTGTGAAAAATTACCGGTATCCCTGGCTGAAGCAAAATATATTTTGTTATTGGATACAAAGGTGCTGTAATCAGAATATTTAGAGTTGATACCGGCATCTTCAATTTTATAACGTCCTGAATTTTCCTTAATCAGATCCAGATAATTTACATTTTGTTTATAAAGTTTACCTCTGTTGTCATCTTTATATTTAGAGTTAAATTCTTCCAGGATATTATTTGCCTTTTCAGGTTGTCCTATTGATTTTAAAGACTGGGCATATCTGTAATAAAATTCAGGTTCAATGGTTGTATTATTCATGGCAAATAATTCACCGTACCATTTTGCAGCACCTTCAAATTCAGAATTGAAATAATAAGAGTTTCCCAGTTTTTTAAACATATCTTCAGACTTGTATCCTTTCTTGGCTACTCTTTCATAGGTCTTTATGGCATCAACATAGGCATAGCCATCGTATTTTTTATCAGCAGCATTTACTTTCGATTGTTGAGAATAACTATTGAATGAAAAAACACTTACCATTGTTAGGCAAAGGAGTATAAAATTTTTCATAATAAATATTTTTAGAAGAAACGTGGAGTTGTCATTTTATCATTTTTTCTGAAGAATTCATAACGCAGGAATATTTCATGCGATCCTGAATTATAATTGTTTAAGTTGGTAGTTTCACGATCATAACCGTATCCCAGATAAAGGCCTTCTGTGATCTGAAATCCAACCATAGCACTTAATGAAGCGCTCCATCTGTAAGCAACACCGACAACAAATTTATCGATGAACATAAAGTTTGCTGAAACATCTACTTGTAATGGTGCCCCTTCAACCATTTTGGTGAGTACAGCCGGTTTGAATTTTACATATTGATAATGATCCAGGTCTAATACATAACCCGCCATTAAATAATAATTGATTTTATCTTTATAAATGGCAACATTATTGTCATTATAACGATTGGTTTCAATAAAATTTGGTACCGATAAACCTATATATGCTTTATCAGAATGCCAGTAAACCCCGGCTCCGACATTTGGAGAAAATTTACTGTTAAAATCCTGAAATTGGGGGTCTCCCTGATTTTCCGGGTTCAGTTTATTGATGTCGAGATTGAATAAATTTGCTGTTCCTTTAATACCAAAGGAAAGTTTGAAATTTGCTGATGTCTGAACTGTATAGGAGAGATCGACAGAGAAATTATTCTCATTCGTTGGTCCTATTTTATCATTGATTAATGAAACTCCTACTCCTAAATTACTGTTGTTTATAGGAGTATTTACAGATAGACAACTCGTTTCGGGTGCACCATCCAGTCCAACCCATTGGGTACGATGTAACCCGAAAACGCTCAAAGCTCCACGAGAGCCCGCATAGGCAGGATTAATATTTATAGTATTGTACATATATTGCGTAAACTGAGCATCTTGCTGTGCAAAACTTGCAACGGTTACAAACATAATGACGAGGGAAAATAATTTTGTTCTCATAGTAGATATTTATTATTTCAATTATTACTAATGATTTTTTATCAATTATTATGTAATTCACTATAAGGTTTTGTTTTATAGTGAATTACATTTTTATATTATTTTGATAAATAGAGATAGCCCGCTTTTTTATTAAATTGAATTACATCGTTACCATCCAGAAAGGTGTAATTAATAATATAAAAGTATGTTCCTGTTGGCAGCCCGTCAGACTGTTTAATAGTTGTTCTGCCTCTGGAAGTCCCGTCAAATGCATTGGTAGTATTGTTGTAATTAGCAGTTTCGAATACCAGTATTCCCCAACGATTATAAATTTCTACAGTATTTTCAGGATAACAGATTGTCTGATCAATATTATCAATTTTGAAAACATCATTTATTCCGTCTCCGTTAGGAGAAAAAGCATTATGGATTATAATATTTTCACATGCTAATACCCTGCAATCATCATTTATTGTCAAATTAAGCATAATACTTCTTCGACAATTTTCATCTGTTATTTGATATTCAAATGTATAACTGCCCAGTGCCAGACCTAATGCATTAAGAATATTTCCCTGCAAGGCATTCGTACCATTTGTATCAATCCAGATTCCTGTTGCCGGAGTATTTTCCGGTAATAAACTTAATAAGTTAACAGGTGTTGAATCATAAGTACAAGCTTCTCCGGTTACATTGGTTACACCATACGGAGGTTGTGTTATGGTCACTGTTGTTGTCGCTGTACAGCCCTGATTGTTATTATTTACAGATGATGTTGCTGTAATTGTGTACATTCCGGCTGGTAAATTGGTATTTCCAACAACTTCATTATTTCCATTTGTTATAGTTACAATAGAGCCTGGACTATTAGTTACTAAAATAGAACCGTTATTTGCTTCAAAACAAGTTGCATTTGATGCTATTGCAGTTACTGAAACTTTATTTTCAACAGTAAACGTTTGTACTAATTCTGTTTTATTACCGGCACAATCTGTTAAAGTATAAGTTCTGGTTAAGACATATGCATTTCCTTCACAGCCACTTCCTCCATTATTAGAATCAATTATCTTAATGTTTACGTTTTCGCTGCAATTATCTAAAGCATCTTTTATGTCTGTCGGACTTCCAACAGGAATGTCTGCAATACTTTGTAAATTAGCAATATTAGAAGGAGCTGTTCCTGTAGGCGGTGTTGTATCTCTTACTGTTATAATTTGAGAATAGGAAGAGGTATTTCCACTGCAATCAGTAATAGTCCATGTACGTGTTAATGTGTAATTTGTTGCGCATTCGTTTTGAATATCACTTTTGATTTCTGAGAAAACTATCGATAAATTGCTGTTACAATTATCAGAAGTTTCAACAATTGCAGGTTCAGGAACTGCATCACAAGAAACTGTAATATCTGTAGGAAGATTTCCTGTAAATATTGGCTTGGTAGTATCCTCAATAGTAATCACTTGAGTGAAAGTATCGGAGGTATTGCCACAATCATCTTTAACTGTCCAGGTATTGGT